>CAZGNV010000059.1:0-30634 GCA_964527835.1 uncultured Desulfosarcinaceae bacterium
GTTAGATATTGTTATATCCAGGCAGGATGGCAATTCCAGGAAGGAAACACGAAATACATGTCCGAAAAGCACCCCGAATGTCCACTTTACAACCCGCTCAACTGCAAGGAGTACTACAATCCGAAACTGTGCGCTTTCGTCCGCAAAGATAAAGTCTGCCTGAAAAAAAAGAAACCCAAGGCGAAAGCCAGGGCCAAGGGCTGAACCGGCCAAGCCGCCCCCTCAGGCATGACCGGCTGTATCCGACAGCAGCGTCGGGTTAATCCCCATCCTTTTGACCGCCTCTTCCCAGCGCAGTTCAACCGGCAACTTGAAAATATTGTCATCGAAAATCGGTGACGTCAACCAGGCGTTCTCTCTGATTTCAGCTTCCAGCTGCCCGGGCCCCCACCCGGCACACCCCAGCGAGATCATAAATGACGGCGGCCCCTTTTTCATGGCGATGGCCTCCAGGATATCGCGGGTGTTGCTCATGGCAACCGACGGCGTAATGAGCAGACTGGCCTCCCATTCCAGCGGCGGGCCATGGAGGATAAAAATTTCACCGAGGTGAACCGGACCGCCGATATGAATGGGAATCGACTGGGCACCGGGTGCGAAATCGATCCCCAGTTCTTCAAAAACATCCTGCCCACTCACCGATGCCTGAACGCGATTGATAATGATTCCCATGGCACCGTTTTCGTTATGCTCGCAGATACAGGTGACGGTCTGGGAAAAATTCGGATCAGCCAGCCCGGGCATGGCCGTTAAAAACTGGCCTTTCAGGCTCGCTGCGGTTGTCGTTGCCATGCATGCCTCCACAAGGATTCTATGAGAATAGAAACTAATTTTAACGGCACCCTTTGTCAAGGACACACTGCAGATTTTTTCAGGCGGGAAGTCCGGCGCAAGATCAGTTCGCCAGGGCCGTCCGGGGCTTCTCCATCCGGCGCTCCAACAGCCGATAGACTTTCATCTCGTCGAATTCATTTGTAAAATCGTCGCCAGGCGCGACCACTGCGACTTCCAGCCGCGACCGGGCAGCGCGCAGGGTCTGATCGCTGACCAGAATTGAGTCGGGAAATGGCTTGGTCAGATTTTGCAGTCTGAAAACCGTGTTGACCGGATCTCCGATGACCGTATAGTCCATCTTCTTTTCAAAGCCGATATTGCCAACCACGACCTCTCCGGTATGGATGCTGATGCCCATCTTTACCCCGGCACCGAATTTTTTCTCCAGGTATTTATTGAGCGCCGGCAGGCAGTTCTTCATTTCAAACGCCGCGCCAATGGCATTGTCCGCATCCCGGGTGCTTGAGACCGGCGCACCGAAAATCGCCAGAAATCCGTCGCCCAGGTATTTGTCAACAATTCCGGAATGTTTGAACACCACCCCGCCCATGACCGAGAAAAAGCTGTTCAACAGCGCAACGGTTTTCTGGGAGCCGATTTTCTTGGACAGGTCGGAAAACCCCCGGATGTCGATATTCAGCAGGGTGATGGTCCGAATCTCCTCAACGATGGGGGTCCCGTTTTCCGAGCCGTGGATAATTTTGTCCACGACTTCCTTGGGGACAAATTTCTGAAACATCCGGCGCACATCCCGCTCATGCTGGGCCATCGAAAGGGTTTCCTTGTATAGGCGGGCATTTTCAAGGGCGATGCAAACCGAGGTGGCAATGGCCTGCAGCAGATCCTTGTCATCGAGGCTGAAATCACCGCCGGTCTTGTTGAGCACTTCAATGACTCCGATCACACGCCCCTGGGAAATCATGGGGACACAAAGCGCCGAACGGGTCTTAAACCCGGAGGCTTCGTCGATGACCGGAAAAAAATGCGATGACTTTTCGGTATCGTTGACGACGATGGCCTCACCGCGGGCGGCCACATAGCCCGCGATGCCCTGCCCCAGCTTGAGGCGGAACTTTTTCATGGTTTTTATTTTGATGTTGAAGGCCACGGCAATTTCAAGCTCGTTGCCCTTGACAAACAACAGTGATCCGGCCTCCACGTTCATGACTTCCCGGATCATGTCCATGGTGTACTTGAGCACCTTGCTGATATCGAAGGTCGACGAGGCCAGGGCGCTGCCGATCTGGCGAATGGTGTCCAGTTCCAGGTTGCGTTTGACCACCGCCGCTGAAAGCCGGTTGCGCTCGATCACCAGCGAAAGCCCACCGGCAATCCATTTCAGAAGCTCCTGGACATCACTAAAGACGTCGGGCTCCCGGGTTGCCAGGATCAGTACGCCATACACCCGGCCGTCGGCCTTGAGGGGGGCCAACAGGCATGACCGGCAGCCGTGCTCCTGAAATAAAATCCGATCCAGCATGCTGGAGCCCGGACGGCCATGATCCACAATCAGGGTGGTTTCCTGGTTAAAGACTTCTTCAATCACCGATCCGCCATAAGGATAGCTTTTTCCCGCGATCAACGCTGACGGTCCGTTGCTGAGAATATCGGAAATCCGCACGCTGCCGGGTTTGTTCCCGTGCCGGGTCATCACCAGGGCCAGGTCATAGCTCACCAGGCTCTGAATTTCACTGAGCACGGCGTGAATCAGTTCACTGTCGCGAAAACTGGAATTAAACAGTTTGAATATTTTTTCAATGAACCGGTGATAGGCCGCACCGCGTTCATTTTCCTTCAATAGTCTCAGGTTCTCATAGGTAAAAGCGGCATTGCTTAAAAGCGGGGTGAGCACTTCGATCTCACTCTGGGTGTAAATGCGATTGTTGCTGCGCGATGAAATGGTCAGTACCCCGATAATTTCCTTGCTGGTCTTGATCGGCATGCATACAAAAGATTTGGTCCCGTAATGGCTGAGATTGGTGCGGCCGAAACGCTTGTCCTGTTCAATGTCCTCGATCACCAGGGGGGATTTGTTGATGACGGCATACTTGGCAATGCTGGTATCGAAATCAATCCGATCCCCGGACTTGACATATTTGCCCAGTCCCACGGTGGCTTTGACGATGAAAGATTTGGGCTCATCCCGGTCAAGGGTTAAAATCGACCCCATATCCGATCCGGTCAGCAGCAACGCCCGTTCCAGGGTGACGTAAAGGATTTCTTCCGGGTCAAAGGTCACGTAGCACAGCTCCGAAAGCTCCTTTAGGATTGAAATCTCGGACGATTTTTTCTCGAGCTGGCGAAAGGTGCTGGAAAACTGTTTTTCAATGGCGGTAAAAGAGCTGACAATGGCGTGCAGTTCATCGGTGCCGGATTGAATCTCTTCGTTGGACAGTTCGGTGATATAATTGGCCGACATTTGTTCGGAGATGTTGGCAATCTTGTCAAACAGATGCTTGAGGATGTTGAATCCGAGAAAAGCAAAAACCAGAACTCCGAGAAAAAAGAAGGGAATATACTCATCTTCCAGCATGTTATAGCGGATGCCAAAAAAGATGAACCCCACCACTGGAAAGAAAAAAAACAGCCCGAATATCAAATTGAGTTTGTAATACAGGTTGCGCTTTTTCAACAATTTGTCCCCTAACAATTTTCTGAATTTCATCGGGCCGTCCTTCAAAAAAACAGTCGGCACCCAACTCACCCGCACAGCGCAAGAGTCCCTTATGAATTTATAACCCAAAACAACAATTTCTTCAAGAAAATAGATAAAATACAGGGTTCAAGGTTCAAAGCCAAAGCTGGAAGGCAGCAGTTTGTCTTGACTTTGACAGTGTTCCCACCTATATGAACAGTTCGTTTTTTTAATCACTTTGCAAAGGGAACATCAGATGAACGACGCCCACATTGCGGCCATATCCGCCGAACTTGAGCTGGACGCCGCCCGGATACAAGCAACGGCCGGACTGCTGGAAGACGGTGCGACGGTTCCCTTTATCGCCCGCTACCGCAAAGAGCTCACCGGCAGTCTGGATGAGGTGGCCATTGCGGCCATCCGGGATCGGCTGCAGCAGCTGGCAGAACTGGACCAGCGCAAAGGGGCGATCCTCAAATCGCTGCAGGAGCACGGACACCTGACCGATGAGCTGCACCAGAATGTCCTGGGCGCTCGAACCATGACAGCGCTCGAAGACCTCTACCTGCCCTATCGTCCGAAACGAAAAACACGGGCCATGCTCGCCCGCTCGCGGGGACTGGAGCCGCTTGCCCGCATCCTGTTCGAGCAGGACGGCAGCCAGCCGCAACAGATCGCTGCGGATTACCTTAACCCGCAAAAAGAAATCGCAACCATCGAGGACGCCCTGGCCGGCGCCCGCGATATCATGGCCGAATGGATCAATGAGGATTCCCGGGCCCGCAGCCAACTGCGCCGCCTGTTTTTCTCGAGCGCTGTCATCCACAGCCGGGTCGTTGCCGGCAAGGAAACCGAGGGGGCCAAGTATCGCGATTACTTTGACTGGCAGGAACCGGCCGCCAGTGCGCCTTCCCATCGCATCCTGGCCATGCGGCGGGGGGAAAAGGAAGATATTCTGAACCTTTCCATACTCCCGCCGGAAGATGCGGCCATTGAAATTCTCCAAAAGCTTTTTATCACCGGTGATGGCCCGGACAGTGACCAGGTGCAGCTCGCCCTGGAGCAAAGCTACCGGCGCCTGCTGTCGCGTTCGCTGGAAACCGAGGTCCGGCTGGCCACCAAGAAAAGAGCCGATGCCGAAGCCATCCGGGTATTTTCCGACAACCTGCGCCAACTGCTCCTGGCCCCTCCCCTGGGCGCCCGGCGGGTCATGGGGATCGATCCGGGCTACCGCACGGGCTGCAAGCTGGTTTGTCTCAACCGCCAGGCCGCAGTGGTACACCACGACACCATCTTTGTGCATACTTCACAGAACCAGCGCCAGCAGGCCGCCGATAAAATCCGTGAACTGGTCCAGCGTTTTCAAATCGAGGCCATTGCGGTGGGCAACGGGACGGCGGGCCGGCAAACCGAGGCCTTCATCCGCGAACTCGAGCTGGGAGACTCGATTCAAGTGGTTGCGGTCAATGAAAGCGGTGCATCGATATATTCCGCCTCGGCGGCCGCACGGGAGGAATTTCCCGATCTGGACCTCACCGTCCGCGGGGCGGTGTCCATTGGCCGACGGCTGATCGATCCGCTTTCGGAGCTGGTAAAAATCGATCCGAAATCCATTGGAGTTGGACAGTACCAGCATGATGTCGATCAGGCGGCGCTGAAACAGTCCCTGGATGATGTCGTGGTCAGCTGCGTGAATGCCGTGGGCGTGGATGTCAACAATGCCAGCGTGCAGCTGCTGGCCTATGTTTCGGGACTGGGCCCCGGCCTGGCCCGCAACATCGTGGCCTACCGGGACCAAAACGGCCCGTTTGCCTGCCGCACTCAGCTGCAGCAGGTGCCCCGCCTGGGCCCCAGGGCTTATGAGCAATGCGCGGGGTTTTTGCGAATTGCGGACAGCGAAAACCCGCTGGATGCCAGTGCGGTGCATCCTGAAAGCTATCCCATCGTATCGGCCATGGCCTGCGATCTGGGCTGCACAGTGAGCGATCTGATGCGCGACCAGGCGTTAAGAGATCAAATTGACATTCAGCGCTATGTGACCCGGCAGGTGGGACTGCCGACTTTAAATGACATTCTGGCGGAACTGGCCCGCCCGGGCCGTGATCCGCGCTCGCAGTTCGAGGCTTTCAGTTTCGCCGATGATGTGGAAAAAATTTCGGATCTCAAGTCCGGCATGAAGCTGCCTGGAATCGTGACCAACGTGACCGCTTTCGGAGCTTTTGTGGATGTGGGGGTTCACCAGGATGGACTGGTGCATATCAGTCAACTGGCCGATCGGTTTGTCAAAAACCCGTCCGACGTGGTCAAAGTCGGGCAAAAAGTAATGGCTACGGTCATGGATGTGGACCTGGAGCGCAACCGCATCGCCCTTTCCATGAAGCCTTCGCCCGGCCCGCTCCAGGAAAAACCCGCGCCGGCGTCAAAAAAAAGAAAACCTCCGACAGTGCGTCGAAAAAGAGACCCCGACAAAAAGAAAACCCCCTTTCATAATCCATTTGCAGAGCTGCTCAACAATAAGGTAAAATAGTTAAAGGAGTGCCTTAAATGCCTAAAGTGCACTAAAGTGCCTAAAGTTAAGGTATTTTGCCAATTTTACGAAATCGGAAACTCACGCTAATCGGCACTTTATTGTTCTGGTTTCTAGCCTGTCATACTGCGAGCTTCAATGACTGATAAAAAGACGGAGCAAAGCGACGCCACAACTTTAGGCACTTTAGGCATTTAAGGGCACTTTAGGCACTCCTTTATGCAGTGCATTTCTTAGCCGGGTTAAATTTACACGACAAATGACTCAACCTCCAAATTAGCCATTTAACGAGACCATGCGCGCAGTCGTCCAAAGAGTCCGGGAAAGTTGGGTAAAAACAGGCGATGAGATCGTCGGTCGCATCGGCAGGGGGCTGCTGGTGCTGCTGGGGGTGGCAAAAGAAGACCGCCGCAGCGATGCCGACTACCTGGTCAACAAAATCGCCCATTTGAGAATTTTTGAAGATGACAACGGGAAGATGAATCTTTCGCTGCTCGATACCGGCGGACAGATGCTGGTGGTCTCGCAGTTCACCCTGCTCGGGGATTGCCGCAAAGGACGGCGCCCTTCCTTTGTGGCTGCCGCCGATCCGGATACGGCTTCGACGCTGTATGAGTATTTTGCCGAACAGGCCCGCAAACTAGGCATCGAGGTTGCAACCGGCCGCTTCCAGGCCCTGATGCAGGTGTCGCTGGTCAATGACGGCCCGGTCACCCTGATTCTTGAAAGCAGGGGGGGTGAATGCGGAAGTGGGAAGGCGGAAGGCGGAAGTGGGAAGGCGGAAGGCGGAAGGTGGAATGCGGAAGGCGGAAGGGAGAAATAAAGATTCTTCCGGTCGGCCGTCTCACTGTGCCAATGACCGGTTGACAGGGTCCGCCAAAGCGGCTGCAAAGCTGGCTGCGACGCTTCTGCTATTGCTGCTGATCGCGACGTCGGCTGTACCTGCCGACAATAAATTTGGCACCCTGACTTCATTGATCGGGCCCGAAGACTCCCTGCGCGTTGAAGGTCCGGCCGGGCGGGTGCTGGTTTCGAAAAACGACAGCCGCAAATTGATTCCGGCCTCCATCCTGAAGCTGTTTACCAGCCTGGTGGCCCTGCACTACCTGGGATCCGACTACCGCTTTGCCACGGAGTTTTATCGCGACGGCAACGGGAATCTGCTGATAAAAGGCTTCGGCGATCCGCTGCTGATATCCGAGGTAATCGACGAGATTTGCGCCACCCTGGCCGGCCGTATCGGATCGCCCGCCAAAATCGGCGACATCATCGTAGACGGATCTTATTTTCAGCGTCCCCTGACCATTCCCGGCGTCAGCACCTCCACCCAGCCCTACGATGCCCCCAACGGGGCCCTTTGCGTCAATTTCAACACGGTTTTTTTCAAGCGCACTGAATCCGGCTATGCCAGCGCCGAACCCCAGACGCCCCTGCTGCCCTGGGCCGCTGCCAGGATAAATCGTCTGAAACCGAAAGGCGGCCGGATTGTCTTGTCCCACCGGGACAATGACATCATCATCTACGCGGGCAAGTTGTTCGCATATTTTCTCCATCGGCATGGGATTCAATCCAGCGGCAACGTCAAGCCAGGCCGGGTAAACCAGGATCGGGACAGATTGATTTACCGCCATCTTTCCCGTTTCAGCCTGCCACAGATTATTTCCAGGCTGCTGGAGTATTCCAACAACTTTACCACCAACCAGCTGCTGATCAGCGCCGGCGTCCAGGCCTTCGGACCGCCGGGAAGCCTGGACAAGGGGGTCGCCGCCGCCCGCCAGTATGCCGCCGGGGTGCTGGGCATCAACGACATGCGCATCGTTGAGGGTTCCGGCATTTCCAGGGCCAACCGGGTGTCGGCCGTGCAGATGCAGCGGGTGCTGGCCCGCTTCGAACCCCACCGCACATTGATGCGCCGCCAGGGACGGCAGTATTACAAAACCGGCACCCTGCACGGCATCCACACGCGGGCGGGCTACATTACCGGCAGCGACGGGCTGTACCGCTACGTCATCATGCGCAACACCCCCGGCAAATCCACCAAACCCGTCATCACCCGCCTGCTGAAAATCATTAAATAAAGTGAGACCCCGAGGGCTTTCTAAAAAGCTCATATGCAAGGCGCTACGAATTTTGAGGAAGGAGGTGTCTATTGCAATCCTATGGAAGAGATTGAAAGAAGTCTTGCGAATCTGAATTATCGTTTACAGGAGATATCAAAGACGTTGTAAAATGTTCATATGCAAGGCATGCGAGTCTTGAGGAATGAAGCGTACGAACAGTACGGTGGAATGACGAAAGGCGAGCATAACGCCGCAGATGGACATTTTACAGCGTCTTGTTACTTACCCGGAGGTGATGATCGCGTAAGCACTGTGATTATGAATGGATTCGAAATTCTCGGCACTGACCGAAAACCAGGTGATGTTGTCATCGGAGTATAATCTCTGGGCGATGTCGCGCACGATATCTTCGACGAACTTCGGATTGCCAAAGGCTTTTTCGGTGACAAACTTTTCATCCACGCGTTTGAGCACCGAATACACATCACAGGAGGCCGCCTCTTCCACCAGTTCGATCATGTCCTCGAGCCAGATGAATTTTTTGAAGCGGGTGCTCAACCGCACCTCGCCGCGCTGGTTGTGCGCGCCGTTGTCGCTGATTTCCATGGAACAGGGGCACACCGATGAAATCGGGACGATCACCTCCGAGATCAGGTCCACCTTGCCGTTGGAATCAGAACTGCCGATGATCCGGCAGGTGTAGTCCATCAGCCCCGGCGATTCGCTGACCGGCGCTTTTTTCTCGATGAAATAGGCAAAGGTCATCTCCAGGTGGGCCGAGGCGGCATGCAGGTGCTGCTTCATGTTTTCGAGCAGTTCGGCAAATTTTTTCAGTGAAACCTCGGGGCGCAGCAGGTGAAGCAGTTCCACGAAACGGCTCATGTGGGTGCCCTTGTTGTTGTGGGGCAGGTCCACGTACATGTTGATGGTCGCCACGGTTTGCTGGAAACCGTCGCGGCGGTCACGCACGGTGACCGGATAGCGCAGATTCTTGATGCCCACCTTGTCAATGGGGATATTGCGGTCGTCCGGCTGGCTTTGAATGTCTATCATGGCTTTAACAGGTATTCGGGGCGCACGCGGCTCATGGCCCGAAAGATATTTCCCTTGATCTTTTTATTGCTGCGGTACAGCCGGTTCAACAACTGCTTGATTTCCCCTCGCTTGGAGGTCTTTGAGGTCGGGCATGGATTTTCGAACCCGGGAAACCCCCGGTCGGCGGCAAACCGTCGAATCAAGCCTTCATCGGCAAATACCAGGGGGCGGATCAGAAAAAACCGCTGCTTAAAAAAAGCCTGCATTGGCAGCATAGTGCTGATCTCCCCCGCATAACACATGTTTAAAAAAAGCGTTTCAATCAAATCGTCGCGGTTGTGTCCCAGGGCCAGCTTGCCGCAATCCAGTTCAGCAGCAATTTCGAACAGCCGCTTGCGGCGCAGCCGGGAGCACAGAAAACACGGGTTTTCCCGATTCACCGGACTGTGGGCCAGCACGCCGTAATCGGTATATTCCACCCGCAGGCCAAAGCCCAGACTTTGACAGTATGCTTCAAGCCGGGAGGCGAAACCGCCTTCAAAGCCCGGGTCGATGTAAACGGCAAACAGCTGGTAGTCAATGGGGACGCGCGCCCGTCGTTCGGCCAGCAGCCACAGCAGGCTGAGGCTGTCCGCCCCGCCGGAAACTCCCACCAGGATCCGATCGCCGTCGGCGATCATGTCATAGCGGTGCAGGGCCTTTCCCATGGCCCGGTTCAAAGCTTTGTATGAGTGTTGCTTGATCGACAAGCGGCGCTCATTCTTCCTGGGAGCTTTCGGTTTTGGCGACAATTTTTCCGGCAGCAATCTCCCGCAGGGAAACAACGATGTCTTCGTTTTTCGGTGAGCTGACAAGGTAGTCGGATCCCTCACGGATCTGGCGTACCCGTTTGGCCACCATGTTGACCAGAAAAAACCGGTTCGGCACTTTTTTTAAACAGTCTTCAATTGTAATCCGGGCCACAGGAAAACCTCCCGCAATGCTGTCTATTTGATTATTTGATTAACTTCATAAAATCTCTACCAGTTCATACACCCGCTTGCCGCCGGGCACCTGGACGGTCAGCTCGGCGCCGGGTTCTTTGCCCAGCAGGGCTTTGCCCAGCGGTGAGCTGATGGAGATGCGCCCACGGGAAATATCGGACTCATCCGGTCCCACCAGCTGATAGGTCACCTCTTCGCCGGTGTCCAGGTTTTCCAGCAGCACCCGGCAGCCGAATACCACCCGGTCTTTGGACAAATTTTCCGCGTCGATTATGTCCGCATTGGCCAGCTTGAACTCCAGCTCTCCAATGCGCCCTTCGATGAACCCCTGGCGATCCTTGGCGGCGGCAAATTCCGCGTTTTCGCTCAGATCCCCGTGGGCACGGGCCTCTTCAATGGCTTTTATGTTTTCAGGACGCGCGACACGCTTGAGCGTTTCAAGCTCTTTTTTCAGCGTCTCGTAGCCCTCTTTGGTTACCGGAACGCGTTGCAACTCGATACTCCTTAAAGGTATTCATCGGCCAGCACCCGGGCAATCTGCACCGTGTTGGTGGCCGCCCCCTTGCGAATATTATCAGCCACAATCCACAGGTTGATCCCGTTGGCAACGGACTCGTCATCGCGGATGCGGCCCACCAGGGTCAAATCCTGACCGGCGGCATCCGTCGCCAGCGGATAGACATTGTTGGCCGGTTCATCCATGACCCTGATTCCCGGCGATTCTTCCAGCAGAGCCCTGACCTCCCGGGCCGAAACCGGCCGGTGGGTTTCGACGTTCACCGATTCGCTGTGGCCGTAAAAAACCGGCACCCGCACGGTGGTGGCCGTCACCATGATGGAATCGTCTTCCAGGATCTTGCGGGTCTCATTGACCATCTTCATTTCTTCTTTGGTGTAGCCGTTTTCCAGAAAAACATCGATGTGGGGCAGGCAGTTAAAGGCGATCCGATGGGGATACACCCGGGTTTCATAATCCAGAAAATTCAACATCGCCCGGCTCTGGTCCAGCAGTTCATCGACAGCCTTTTTGCCCGTGCCGGAAACGGCCTGGTAGGTAGATACCACGATGCGTTTCAGGCCCCACTGGCGGTGGATGGGGTTCAGCGCCACGACCATCTGGATCGTTGAACAGTTGGGGTTGGCAATGATTCCTTTTTTTGTGTATCCGGCCACGGCTCCGGGATTGACCTCCGGCACCACCAGCGGGACGTCCGGGTCCATGCGCCAGGCGCTGGAATTGTCGACGACCACACAGCCATCTTTGGCGGCGTAAGGGGCGAACCTTTCACTGGTGCTGCCGCCGGCGGAAAACAGGGCGATATCGATGCCCTTGAAGGAGTCCTCTTTAAGTTCCTGCACGCTCACCAAATCGCCTTTAAAACGCAGCTGCCGGCCCACCGAGCGTGCGGAGGCCAGAAAAACCACCGACTTGACCGGAAAATCCGCCTCTTCCAGACATTGGATCATCTGGTTGCCCACCGCACCCGTGGCGCCGGCCACGGCAACGTTGAATTTTTTCTCAGCCATCAGTCACAATCCCCCTTGCAGCAAAATTTATTCGACTTTTTACGAGGCCGCAATTCCTGATGGTCCCGCAAAAAGTTCAATTTTTCGCTCCGCAAGCCTTTTCGGGAGCTGTTCAGGGTTTCGCTAAATCCCAAGGACTCGTCGCCAGCTCCTCAAACAGCTTGGGATTTTTAACGCTCAACCCTTCACAGCTCTTTTCCCGAAAAGGGTTGATGTCGCTCAAAATTGACTTTTTACGACTGCGTCATTCCTGGCGGACACTAGGTTAGCTGCCCCAGAATGGAGGTTCCCGCCCTTACTTTCTCGCCAACGCGCACCTCCAGCCGGGTGTCGGCCGGCAGATAGACATCCAGCCGGGAGCCGAAGCAGATCAGTCCGAAACGCTGCCCCCGCAACATGTTATCGCCCGGCTGGGCGTAGCAGATGATGCGTCGGGCGATCAACCCCGCCACCTGGACCACGCACAACCGGCGGCCGTCTTCCATCTCGACAAACACGGCATTGTGTTCATTTTCCAGGGAGGCCTTTTCCAGGTTGGCGGAAAAAAATTTTCCCGGATAATAGCGGACCTCTTTAATGCGGCCTTCATGGGCCATGCGGTTGACGTGCACGTTGAAAACCGTCATGAAAATACTGATCTTCAAGGCCGGCCCATCATAAAAGGCACTGCTGTCCACCACCCGAGCGAAAATGACTTTTCCGTCAGCCGGCGAGACCACCGCACCCGGACTGTCCGGTATTACGCGGTCCGGATCCCGGAAAAAAGCGCAGAAACTGAAAGTCACCACCAGCGCAATCAAGGCCAGGGTGGTCAGCCCCAGCAACGCCAGCACGGCAGTGGTAAACGCCGCCGCACCGATCAAGGGGTAGCCGGCCGCTGCAATGGGAAAAGCCGTGGCGCGGGGGGAGTCCGACCATCTGAATTTTTGCATTTGATTTTCACCGCCGATATGGTTTTAACACCAACAGCTAAAAACTTTCCTGCTATCAGGATCACTCCTGAATGTCAAGGATATCTCAAACGCCTTTTTCATGCTTCAGACGGACTATATTGCGCCAGCCCGGTTGCGTTCGGCATCCGACTTGCGGAT
Organism: uncultured Desulfosarcinaceae bacterium; assembly: GCA_964527835.1. Taxonomy (GTDB): domain Bacteria; phylum Desulfobacterota; class Desulfobacteria; order Desulfobacterales; family JAFDCJ01; genus JAFDCJ01. The sequence continues at coordinate 12,693 of CAZGNV010000059.1, forward strand.
ATAGTTGGGCGTCAGCATGGCGATGTCATCGTACTGCCCAAGGGCAAACCGCTGTCGGCTTGAAAACGCCACCGCCGAGGCCTGCAGGTGGTGCTGCCCTTCCAGCGCAAAATTCGCCAGCGGCCCCAGGCTGTCCCTTATGGTGTCATGATACAGCCGGGCGCCCGTACCGACAAAAAGGCAGGGCTCACTGATATCGCCCAGTGCTTCTTGCGGGGCAACCACCGCTTCGGCTTTTTCCAGTCTCAATTCGTCATTGTTGCGCCGATAGCGGCCGCAATACACCTGCTTTTTGCGGGCATCGATCATCGGACAGATCAGCCCGGCACTTGCGCTGCACTGCCAGGCCAGTGCCGCCAGACTTGAGACGCCCACCACCGGTTTGTCCAGCGAAAAAGCCATCCCCTTGACGGTGCTGATGCCGATTCTGACCCCCGTAAATGATCCCGGTCCGATGCTGACGGCGAATCCATCCAGATCCGTCAGTTTCAACCCCGCAGCCTCCAGGACCATCGCCACAAAACGCATCAGGTGAGTCGAATGGGTCCGGCCGGGCACGGCGGTCAGCTCGGCGCACAAGGCGTCATCTTCGGTGATGGCCACGCTGCAGCTATCCGTGGTTGTGTCGATGGCAAGCAGCTTCATAATCGACCGATTCAGGTTATGCGGGTATACAAGCGCGTTATTTTTCCTTGTCCAGGGAATGCTCCAGCACCTGCGACATATGCCCCACCGGAATGAAACGCAGCCGTCGTTTGATGACCGCTGGAATCTCTGCCAGATCTTTTTTATTTTTTTCGGGAAAAATCACCGTGCGGATTCCGGCCCGCAGGGCGCCCAGCGCTTTTTCCTTCAGACCGCCGATGGGCAGAACCCGGCCCCTGAGGGTCACCTCGCCGGTCATGGCCACATCATTGCGGATCGGTTTGCCGGACATCGCTGAAACCAGGGCCGTGGCCATGGCAATGCCGGCCGAGGGCCCGTCTTTGGGAATTGCGCCGGCCGGCACGTGAATGTGAATGTCCAGGTTCTCGAAATTGGGCCCTTTGATTTCATCGGCTTTGAGGCTCGCGCGGGCATAAGTCAATGCGGCCCGGGCGGATTCCTGCATCACATCCCCGAGCTGGCCGGTAACGATCAACTCCCCTTTGCCGTCAATCAAGGAGGCCTCAACGTAAAGCACTTCTCCGCCGGCCTGGGTCCAGGCCAGGCCGGTGGCCAGCCCCACCTGGCTTTTTTCCTGGTCCATCTCGGAAATATAGCGCGGCACACCGAGAAATTTGTGCAGATTGCCCCGGGTGACCTGAAAAGTCTTTTTGCCGCCCTCGGCAATCTGCCGGGCCGCCTTGCGGCAGATGGTTCCGATTTCACGCTCCAGGTTGCGCAAACCGGCTTCAAAAGTGTATTCACTGATAATTTGCCGCATCGCACCCGGACTGATGGACAGCTGGCGTGGTTTAAGCCCGTTTTCCCTGATCTGTCGGGCCAGCAGGTGCTTGTAAGCAATGGTGACTTTCTCTTCTTCAGTGTATCCGGAAAGCGTGATGACCTCCATGCGGTCCAGCAGGGCCGACGGGATGCTGTCGGTGACATTGGCTGTCAGGATAAAAAGCACTTTTGACAGGTCAAAGGGAATGTTTAGAAAGTGATCCGAAAAATCGGTGTTCTGTTCGGGGTCCAGGGCCTCCAGCAGGGCCGATGAAGGATCCCCCCTGAAATCCGCGCCCAGCTTATCGATTTCATCCATCATGAACACCGGGTTGTTCGTGCCGCATTGCTTCAAGCCCTGCAAAATGCGGCCCGGCAGCGCACCGATATAGGTGCGGCGGTGTCCGCGTATTTCGGCTTCATCGCGTATCCCTCCCAGGGAGATGCGCACGAACTTGCGTTTCAGCGCCCGGGCGATTGACTGGCCCAGCGAGGTTTTGCCGACCCCCGGGGGGCCGACAAAACAAAGAATCGGGCCCTTCATAGCGGCATTAAGCTTGCGCACGCTCAAATATTCCAGGATGCGGTCCTTGACCCGCTCCAGGCCGTAGTGATCCCGGTCGAGGACGGCCTTGGCTTTTTTAATGTCGATTCTGTCCTTGGATGATTTGCTCCACGGCATCTCCACCAGCCAGTCGAGATAAGTGCGAACCACGGTGGATTCAGCCGATTCCGGGTGCATCTGTTCCAGCCGCTTGAGCTGGCGATGGGCTTCGTCCCGGGCATCTTTCGGCATTCGCGCCCGTTTGATTTTCTTTTCGTATTCTTCCTGCTCCAGGGCCTTGTCATCCTGTTCGCCCAGCTCGCGGTAAATGGCGCGCACCTGCTCGCGCAGAAAATAATCCCGCTGATTCTTGGATATTTCGTCTTTGACTTCGGATTGAATCTTGGCCTGCATGACGGACAACTCGGCTTCATGGGACAGCAGGTCATTGACCCGGCGCAAACGCTCCAGCGGATCGGTAAGCTCGAGCAGTTGCTGGGAATCCTCGATTTTAAGCCTCAAATTCGAGGCCACCAGGTCCGCCAGTTTTCCCGGCTCCTCCACGCTTTGCAGCACCGTGGCAATCTCGCCGGTCATCTCCCCGCGCAGGGTCAGGATTTTCTCGCACTGTTCCTGCACGTTGCGCATCAGGGCTTCGATCTCCAGGTTGAGCTTTTCAACCGTCTGCTCGGCCAGCAGTTCGACCTTTACCCGGTACAGCGAGCGTTTGCGGACATAATTGACGATCCGGGCCCGACTGAATCCCTGTACCAGGATCTTGATGCCGCCGTCGGGCAGCCGCATCATTCGCAAAACACGGCCCACCGTACCGGTGCGAAATATTTCGTCGGCATGGGGGTTTTCAATGGCCGGATCTTTCTGGGTGGCCATAAACAAAAAGCCTTCTTTCTCAACGGCTTCTTCCACCGCCCGCATTGATTTTTCCCGGCCCACGAAAAGCGGCAACAGCATGTCGGCAAAAACGACGATGTCGCGTACCGGCATCATGGGCAGAATCCCGGGAATCCGGGCTTCGCGTTCATCATCGGCGATGATGCTGATCAAATCATCTCTATCGGCTTCGGCCATGTGGTTATATCCTAATTGGAATTACCCTATCGGCTGACAGGACTAATCTTTAAACATAATACATTTATTTTTTTTGACAATATTTCTTTGCTTTTTTTAACAAACATGCAAAAATAGATTATGGTTTCATTGGCTTGCGCCGCGTAACCGGAAAAAAGGAGCTACCTGGAGACATCAACTTGCAACTGGACGCATTTGTTTATTTGATCGAAATTTTCATCTTCATCATGGGCCTGTGCATCGGAAGTTTTTTGAATGTCTGCATCTATCGGCTTCCGAATTCGAAATCCCTCGTCCATCCCGGATCCACGTGTCCCCATTGCGGCACAGCGATCCGTTTTTACGACAACATCCCGGTGCTGAGCTATCTGTGGCTCAAGGGCCGCTGCCGGCATTGCGCGGCCGCGATCCCCTTGCGCTACCCCATCGTGGAACTGCTCGGCGGTCTGTTTGCCCTGGCGACCTATCTCAAGTTCGGCCTGACCATCGAAACGCCCATCTATTACCTGTTTTTCGCCGCCCTGCTGGCAGTCACCTTTATTGACCTGGATCATCGCATCATTCCGGACGTCATTACCCTTTGGGGCATCCCGCTTTTTTTTGTCGCCAGCTTCGTCCTGCCGCGAATCACCTGGAGCCAATCACTGCTGGGCATTCTGGTTGGCGGAGGCAGCCTCTTTCTGGTCGCCTGGATCTATCATCTGATTACCCATAAGGAGGGTATGGGAGGCGGCGATATCAAACTGCTGGCGATGATCGGCGCCGTTGTCGGCTGGCAGGGGGTGCTGTTTACAATTTTTGCGTCTTCACTGCTGGGCACCCTTGCAGGGCTAGCCGTTATGGCGCGGTCCCGCCAGGGAATGAAACTGGCCGTGCCTTTCGGTCCTTTTCTGGCCATCGGCAGCATCGTCTATCTTTTTTTCGGGACCCGGTTGATCACCCTGTATATCAACCTGCTCCGATGACCTCAAGGTTGCGTAAAGAACATTAAGGATCATTTTGCACCATGCGACTGGCGGTTATATCCGATATCCACGGCAACCTGGAAGCCCTGCAAGCTGTGTTGAGCGATATCGACACTTGCCGGGTGGATGCGATTATCTGCCTTGGCGACAATATCGGTTACGGCGCCGAACCCGAACGCGTGCTCCAGGAAATCCGGGCCCGCAACATCCCCTCCATCCTGGGAAATCATGAACTGGCCGTCAATGACAGCGGCTACCTGGGCTGGTTCAACTCCCTGGCCCGCAAGTCCCTCCTCATGACCCGCGATATGCTCAGCCAGGCATCCATCGATTACATTGCCCGCCTAAAGCCATGGCGCAGCTCCGGCAACTGTCTGTTTGTCCATGGGTTTCCACCGGATTCCTGCCTGACCTACACGTTTCAGGTGTCTGATGCCGAAAAAAAAATGGTTTTTGAACAAATGCAGCAGCCGATCTGCTTTATCGGACACACCCACACCCTGGAGCTGCTGGTATACAGTGAGCAGGAAGCAGTGTCCCACCGCCTGCCCCGAGGCATCACCCGGCTGGAGACCAAAAACAAGTATATCATCAATATCGGCAGCGTTGGACAGCCCAGAGACGGCAGCTGTGAGGCAAAATACGTTATCTGGGATGCGCCTTCGAGCACCATAGAACTGCGCTGTGTATCCTATGATATCGCCGCGGCAGCCGAAAAAATAATTGCGGCCGGTCTGCCCCGGGAACATGCCGACCGGTTGTGGTAGCTGGAATGGGGAGGCGTCTCGTAGTTGCCCGCAGCATCGGTGGATATAAATCAGGCTAGGTTTTATATTCCGTTCCCAGGGATCTGCCCAGCTCCAGCGCCTGGCGGTTGATGTCCAGAAAATCACGCGGTATGCGGTCCTCGAGGACCTTCATGATGGAGCCGGGATTCACCAGTTCGGTCAGGCTGAGCACCACCCCGAGCACGCAGATATTGAAGACAATGGGTTTGCCGATCTTGTCCATGACACTCTGGTACATGGGCAGCTCCAGCTGCCGGGCATCCACCTTGCGCTCGGTTTTCACGTAGCGGGTGTCGGTAATCAGCAGGCCGCCGGGTCGAATGATGCCGAAAAACTTGTTGTAGGCCTGCTGGGTGAGGCAGACCAGCACGTTGGGTTGAATGACTTTGGGATAATGAATCGTCGCGTCCGAAATGATCACATCCGAGCGCGTGGCGCCCCCGCGGGCCTCCGCTCCGTAGGACTGGGATTGAATTGCATTCAGATTCTCGTAAAGAACGGCGGCTTCTGCCAGAATAATGGTTGCGGTGATCACGCCCTGGCCGCCGGAACCTGAAAATACCATCCTGCATCTTTCCATAGTCAGCTGCCTTTCATCGCCCGATTCACGATTTTTTCATACTCGGTGCAGTACTCCGGTTTTTCCTCCTGCACAAAAATACCGCGTTCGATCAACGCCGGGTTTTCCTTTTTGGCCTTGGAGCCGATGGTGGTGGTGTTGTCCTTGAACCACCGGACCATGTCCGGAGCATCACCGGCCTTGTTCTTGCGTCCGAAGTAAGTCGGGCACTGGGTTAAAATCTCCACCACCGAAAAGCCCTCATGCAAAATGGCCTGGCGGAAGATAGTGGCCATCTGCTGGATATGGTAGGTGGTGGTACGGGCCACGAAGGTGGCCCCGGCGGCCCGGGACAGTTCAACGATGTCAAAATCACTGTCGATATTGGAAAAAGGCGCCGTGGTGGCCATGATGCCGGGACCTGAAAGGGGTGAGAACTGCCCTCCGGTCATGCCGTAGATGCGATTGTTCATCACAATGGCCGTTATATCAATATTGCGGCGGGCGGCATGAATAAAATGGTTGCCCCCGATGGCCAGGGCATCGCCGTCTCCCATGGGAACGATGAGATTCAGTTCAGGACGGCTCAATTTCACCCCGGTGGCGAAGGCCAGCGCCCGGCCGTGAATGGTATGCAGGGTGTGAAAATCCACGTAGCCCGTAATTCGGGCGGAGCACCCGATGCCGGACACCATGACGATCTCGTTTTTGCTCATTCCCAATTTTTCGATGGCCTGCAGCAATCCGTTGAGTATCGTTCCATGGCCGCATCCGGAGCACCACAGGTGTGGAAAAAATCGATCCCTCAGGTAATCTTTAACTGCCATTGGTCAAACCCCCTTTCCCCGGATCAGCCGCAAAATATTGAGGATGTCCTGGGGGGTGATGAAAACCCCGTCGATGCGGTTGGCCAGAAACACATTTTCCGGATGTTCCACCGCCAGCTTCACGGACTGCAGGACTTGGCCCATGTTGAGTTCAACCACAATAATCGATTTGGCTCCCCTGCATTTTTCGCGCACGATGTCGGTAGGAAAAGGCCACAGCGTCTGCAGTTCCAGCAGACCGAGTCTTTCCCCCCGCTGGCGCCGGTTGTCCACCACATGGCGGGCGGAACGGGCGGCGGACCCGTAGGAAATCAGCAGATGCTCCGCATCTTCAAGGTAATATTCCTTGTAGCGCGCAATCAGGTTGGCGCGATTTTCCAGCTTGTCCACCAGGTGCCGCAGCAGCTCATGGGCCACCCGCGGTTCAGCGGAAGGAAACCCCCACATGTCGTGGACCAGACCGGTCACGTTGTAGCGGTGAACTCCGCCGAAATCCGACATGGGCAGACGCCCGTCTTCTCTGGGCAGATAAGGGTGATAATCCACCCCCTCCTTGACCGATGTTCGCAGCCGGTCCACCAGGGGAATTTCGCCCGTCCCGGGGATCACGAGCCGTTCGCGCATGTGGGCCACCACTTCATCGAACAGCAGGATCACCGGGGTGCGGTAGGTTTCGGCCATGTTAAAGGCTTCCACCGTCACCGTGAAGACATCCTGGTGGTTGGAAGCGGTCATGGCAATAATGGAATGGTCGCCATGGGTCCCCCAGCGGGCCTGGTTGACATCCCCCTGGCTGCCATGGGTCGGAATTCCGGTGGAAGGCCCTCCCCGCTGAACATCGACAATGACACAGGGAATCTCGGCCATCACCGCATAGCCGAGCGCTTCCTGCATCAGGGAAAAGCCGGGTCCGCTGGTGGCTGTCATGACTTTGCTGCCGGTCAGGGATGCTCCGATAATTGCGCACAGCGACGAAATCTCATCTTCCATTTGAATGAACCGGCCGCCTTTGCGCGGCAGCCGCGCCGCCAGCAGTTCGGCAATTTCGGTGGAAGGAGTAATGGGATAGCCGGCAAAAAAATCAAGCCCCGCATACAATGCCCCTTCCACACAGGCCTCATTGCCCTGAACAAATCTGATGTTCTCACTCATGGTAACAACCTGTCATTGGGTTTCAATTTCAATTGCAAAATCCGGGCATCTCAATTCGCACTGCCTGCAACAGATGCAATCCTGCGGGCGCACGGCCACGACTTTTTCCTCGTCATCGATCTCCAGTACGTTTTTGGGACAGAACTCAACGCAGACTGCGCAGCCTTTGCACCATTCCCGGTTGATGTGGTGTTGTTTTAACTTCGGCTTGGCCATTTGATCATCCTTCGCTGGGGTACTGTTTTCAGCAGAGTGCAGGGTATTCATTTAAGTGCCCAATGTCAAGCAAAACCCCCAGGCACTGCACGGCCAGCCCGGTTGAAAGCCATGCCCGTTTGGAAAAAATTGCAGTCATCCAGCCATTCCCGCTTTGACAACTGCCGCTCTTTTTTTTATGCTTAATACAGGCGTAAAAGGGTTGATGCCGCTCAAAATTGATTTTTTGCGATTTCGTCAAATTTATAAAGCCGGTACAACGGAGTGTCTTCCAAGTTGAAAAAAAAGCTGCTGCTGACGATTACGGCCCTGCTGGTGATAATCTGCGCAACGGCGGGGATTATTGGCTACCAGCTGTGGAGCTGGGCAAATCGACCGACCCTGCCGAACCGGCCCGCCAAAATGGTGGTGACGATTCGCAAGGGCCAGAGCCTCAAAGCCACGGCCGATATCCTCCAACGCCGCGGCATTATCACCAGCCCGACAAGGTTTATCGTTTTCGCCAGACTCAAGGGCTACGACAAACGCGTCAAGGCGGGTGAATACCTGTTGTCTGCGGCCATGTCCCCCGCCGGCATTCTTGAAATCATGATCAACGGTGCGGTCAGGCTGCATAAACTGACAGTTCCCGAAGGCTACACCCTCTACCAGATTGCCGGGTTGGTTGAAAAAGCGGGTCTTGGCAGCCGGCATGATTTTATCCGTGCCGCCACCGACCCGGTCCTGGTGCGCCAAAATGGCCTGAGCGCCGAAACCTTTGAAGGCTATCTCTTTCCCGATACTTATCTTTTCCCGAAAAATGTCAGTATCGAAAAAATCATCATCACCATGGTCAACCGTTTCCGGTCCGTCTTCACTTCCGAATGGGAAAAGCGGGCCGCCCAGCTCGGATTGACGGTTCACCAGGTGGTCACCCTGGCATCGATCATTGAAAAGGAAACCGGCGCGCCTGGCGAGCGCGCCCTGATCTCATCGGTTTTTCATAACCGCCTGAAAAAAAGAATGCGTCTGGAATCCGACCCCACGGTAATTTACGGCATCAAAAGTTTTGACGGCAATCTGACCCGCAAGCATCTGGCCACCCGCACGCCTTACAACACATACAAAATCAGGGGACTTCCTCCCGGACCGATTGCCAATCCGGGACGCGCGGCCTTGCAGGCCGCCCTTTACCCGAAGGATTCAGCCTATATTTACTTTGTTGCCAAAAAGGATCGCACCCACCATTTCTCGACCAACCTCAAGGAGCACAACCGCGCCGTCAGAAAATACCAGCTCAGGGGCAAATAATGCAACCAGCGCCCGGCTGCCTTGACATGAAGGCGGGCGACCCTTAGCTTGGTTTCAGAATGACCTTCGAATACTGAAAGGACGAACATCGAACATTGAACGTCCAACGTCGAACGTCAAATGAAAGAAAAGGAAAGGCTTTAAAATGGCCAGAACACGAAAATCAAGACCCACGTTTATCATCGATCTGGAGAAGATCAATACGCTCAACGCTGAAGGATGTGCTGCCTGCGGCCGCAAGTTCAATCTTGGAGAAACCGTGGTGCAAGCCTGCGGGGCGTGGGAGGGGCCTCCGCGATTCATCCATGAAAACGAGGCTGTCTGGGACGAATCCAGCCAGAGTTTTATGGAGCGGCGCTGTTATGCCGCAACCAAGGCTGAGTGACAATTTTGAAGTCGGAATTTTGACGCTTTTTGTCATCAGATTCGCATCCTTGTTGAATGCCTATCAGTGTATCTATCTGTATTTTTTAAAGAATAAAGTTTTTTAGTAGTTTGGCACGCAATTTGAATATCAAAAAAACAGATCTTTCGATCAAGTTTAAAAGAACCGGCTTCGCGGATGTGCGTGCATCTTTTCTGTCGGACTTCCAAAATAAAAAATTGAGAAGGCACCGCATGAGAATAACGGCATTCAGGGAAGCCCTCTTTTTTGTAGGAATGGGGTCGGAAAATGATTGACAGCACGATCCCGGTATCTGCCATCCAATAGCTGGCAGGTATGCTTGCCCATTCAGAACCGGAAGACTCTACACCCAGCGGGGTGGTGACTCGCCGGAACTGAACCCCCTGGAATGCACTCACTGGGTCTTTCCGGGCAACTAAAGCAGGGTTAATTTTAACCCTGCTTTTTTTTGCCTCAACTCCGCCTGGTCCTGTTTCAGATTCAAGTTTTGGCTGAAATGGCCGATATAGCTATACATCCAAACAATAAGGATGTCTGTGCCCTTATCGCTGGTCTCCAAGTGTCCCGTCATGGCGGGAGTTGGATGGCGACAATCAAACAGTTGAGGTGCCATATGGCTAAAATGAAACCGATATCATTGGATAAAGTTGCCCTGGTAATTATTGGCAGCGCGGCATCCTTTTTATACTACTATTTTGAACAGACAATGTCGGCCGGACAGGACCTCGGGCTGTATTTTACGGTCGGCATGATACTACTTATCAGTTTTTTTACCCAAGTGCTGATCAACAGCGTTAACCGCTCCAAGGCGGATTTGCGCGTAGCCAATGAAACCCTGGAGCAGAAAGTCAAGCAACGCACCCGGGAACTGCGTGAATCCGAAATCAAATATCGCACCATATTTGAAAACAGCGGCGCGGCCACCCTGATCATAGAAAATGACATGACGATTTCCCTGGCCAATTCGGTCTTTCTGGAATTTTGCGGGTATGAACGCCAGCAAATCGAGTTTAAAAAAACACTGCTTGATTTTCTGGATGAAAAAAACCGCCGCAAAATTCTCAGCAACGAGGGGTTTTTAGGTAAAGAAGAAAATATGGAGTGTAAATTTATTAATAATAATCATGAGGAAAAATACATCCTGATCAACATGGCCGCCATTCCGGGAACGGACAAAAGCGTTGTTTCGTTGACCGATATTACCGAGCTAAAAGAGGCCGAACAGCAAATTTATCACCAGGCTTTTCATGACGCCCTGACCAATCTTCCCAATCGTGCCCTGTTCATGGAACATCTGGGCATGGCCATCAAACGCAGAAAACGTCGCGATGAATATCATTTTGCCGTGCTATACCTGGATATCGACCGCTTCAAGCTGGTCAACGACAGTCTCGGCCACAGCGTCGGCGACAATCTGCTGATCGCCTTTGCCGCCAGGATTCAGGATTCCCTGCGGGAAATAGACACCCTGGCCCGATTGGGCGGCGATGAATTCGTTATTCTGCTCGAAGACATTGAAGACGGCAAATATGCCAGCCAGGTTGCCGAACGGTTGCAGCAGGAACTCAAACGCCCGTTTATGGTAAACGGCAAGGAGGTTTTTGCACCGGCCAGCTTTGGGGTCGTCGTGGACACCGGGGACTACGAGTTGCCTGAAGACGTCATTCGCGATGCCGATGCGGCCATGTATCATGCCAAGGAAAAAGGCCGGGCCCAGTTTAAAGTCTTTGATAAAAAGCTCCACGAAAAGGCCCAGCACCTGCTGCAGCGGGAAACCGATTTGCGAAAAGCCATTCACAGAGATGAGTTCATTATCCACTACCAGCCCATTGTTTCCCTGCAATCAGCCGCAGTGGTCGGATTTGAGGCCCTGATTCGCTGGAACCATCCCCAGCTGGGGTTGATTTTTCCGGACTCCTTTATCCAGATTGCCGAAGAAACCGGATTGATCATTCCCATCACCCGCCTGATGGTCAAACAGGCCTGCAGCGATTTAAGGCAGTGGCAAAATCAGACCAACGACCTTCAGCAACTGACAATGAATGTCAACATTTCCAGCAAGCATTTCCTGCTGCCCAGTCTGCTGGATGATATCAAGACCATTCTCAATGAAACCAGCCTGGCGCCGGAGCACCTGAAAATAGAGATCACCGAAACCGCCTTGATGGAAGATGTGGAGGAAACCATTCGCATGGTCCATCGCCTGCGGGATTACGGCCTGAAAATTGTCATCGATGATTTCGGCACCGGTTATTCTTCCCTGAGCTACCTGCAGCGGCTGCCCATCGACACCCTCAAGGTGGACCGCAGCTTCGTGTCCCAGATCCAAAGCGGGCCGGACGGAAACCGCAACATCGTGGAGGCCATCATCTCCCTGGCCCACAGGCTTGACATGGTTGTGGTGGCCGAGGGCGTCGAAACCATCGAGCAGCGCGCCATTTTGCTGGAGATGCATTGCCAGCTCGCCCAGGGATACCTGTTTTCCAAACCGCTGCCCAAACAAAAAGTCGACTCGCTCATCGAGGAAATGGTGGCGTTTTCCAGTCAGAACCCGGGACAGCTCTACTCCATGATCAACCTGCTGTCGAACTGATTTATCGGTCCGTTGTCAGTCGTCAGTTGTCCGTTGCCTGTGGAAGCGTATTGACCTTAACCGCTGCGGTAGCGTATGATGATGCCTATGGACCCTGCGGCATTTTCAGATCAGCAACTGGCCGGACAGCGGCTGATGGCCGGTTTCACCGGAACCCGGATCAACGCTGAGCTTAAATCCCTGATCGGGCAGCTGAAAATCGGAGGGCTGATCCTTTTCAGCCAAAACCTGCAGACGCCTCAACAGATCCGGCAGCTTTGCCTCGAAGCCCAGCAATTCGCCCGCTCCTGCGGACAGCCCCCGCTGTTTATCGCCGTTGACCAGGAGGGGGGCCAGGTCGTCAGGCTCAAAGCGCCTGCCTTCACCGAGTTTGCCGGCAACCCCGCCGTTAAAAGCGAACGTGACGCCGTGCATTTTGCCGAGGTCACGGCCACCGAGCTGGCCGAAGTGGGCATCAATATGAACATGGCGCCGGTCGTGGATGTCGCCCCGGACGAAGTCAACAGCATCATGGCCGGCCGGGCCTTCGGCGGCGATCCTCACCGGGTGGCACAGCTGGGAGTGGCCGTTATCGAGCATTTGCAAAAAAACCGGATCCTGGCAGTCGCCAAACACTTTCCGGGAATCGGACGCACGGCGCTTGATTCCCACGTGGAGCTGCCGGTCTGTGACGTGGGTCTATCCGATCTTGAACGATTTGATCTCATCCCCTTTAAAGCCGCCATCACCGGTGGCGTTTGCGCGGTCATGCTGTCGCATGTCGTCTATCCACAGCTTGACCCCCGCTGGCCGGCCAGCCTCTCAACGCGCATCGCAAGGGATCTTTTGCGCCGTCAGCTGGGCTTTGACGGCCTTGTATTGACCGACGATCTGGATATGGGGGCCATCCGCCACCATCATGATATCCGCACTGCCATGGGCCGGATTCTGGCAGCCGATGTCGACATGGCCCTCGTTTGCCATACAGGGCCGAACATTGAAATTGCCTTTGTGGAGATTCTTAAGACTCTGGGAGACGATCCCGGGTTGAAAACCCGCGGGATAGAGTCGGTGGCAAGAATTATGGCAGCGAAAAGCAAATATATCAGGTAGACCTTGAAAACACGTCATCCTTCAGCTCCGCCACCATCCCGGCTTGCAGGTAGTGATACCCTGCGGCGGCGATCATGGCGGCATTGTCCCCGCAATAAGTGATTGAGGGGATATGCACCATCAGATCATGGCCGGCGGCCTCCCGGCGCAGTTTTTCTCGCAGCCGTCCGTTGGCTGCCACCCCGCCCACCAGCGCGATGTGGCCGCAGCCTGTTTGTCTGGCGGCCTCAACTGCCTTGTTGACAAGGACTTCTACAACCGCCTCTTGAAATCCGGCGGCAATATCAGGCATGCGCTGCTGGCAGTCCCCGGAGAGTTTCGTAATGTAGCGCTGCACGGCGGTTTTGATTCCGCTGAAACTGAAATCAAATCCGGACCGGTCCAGGTAGGAGCGCGGAAACCGAATGGCCTCCGGATCCCCGTTTTTTGAGATCCGCTCGATAACCGCCCCTCCCGGATATCCAAGGCCCAGCATCTTGGAAACTTTGTCAAAGGCCTCACCGGCTGCATCATCGCGCGTCTGTCCCATCAGCTCGGCTGCCATGGGAGCCGTGACATGGTAAATTCCCGTATGCCCGCCGGACGCCAGCAAAGCGACAAAAGGAAACGGCGGTGGGTTGCCTTCCAGAAAAACCGAGTGCACATGGCCTTCGAGGTGATTGACCCCTACCCAGGGTTTGTCCAGGGAAAAGGCACAGGCTTTGGCAAAAGAAAATCCCACCAGCAAAGCGCCCACCAGTCCCGGACCGCGGGTAACAGCCAGGGCGTCCACGGCTTCCAGGGAAATGCCGGCCTTGTCCAGTGCCTGGGCGCTCACCGGCACAATGGCTTCGATATGCTTGCGCGAGGCCAGCTCGGGGACCACTCCCCCGTAGGCGCGATGCACCTCAACCTGGGAAGCGACGACCGAAGAAAGAACCCGGGTGCCGTCGGCCACGACCGCGGCGGCGGTTTCATCACAGGAAGTTTCAATGCCCAGAATAATCAAAACGGATCGGTCCCAGGTTCAGGGTTCAAGGACTACAGCAGCCACATCTGTTCAGCCAACAGACCCAAATTACATAACAACATGTCGGACTACTCCCAGATGATCCGGTTTTGGGCATCCCGGCAATCAAGAATTTCGCCGATCAAAAAGGCCTTTTCGTTCATGGCCTCCAGTTGCTGTAAAACGTCGGCAGTGACTTCGGCGGGAACAATGGCGACCATACCGATGCCATTATTGAAAGTGCGCATCATCTCCGGCTCGGAAATCTTGGCTGCCTGCTGCAGGAATGAAAAAACAGGCGGAATATCCCAGCTTTCGCGCTGAATCAGGATATTGCAGGCCTGGGGCACAATGCGCAGGATATTTTCGGCCAGGCCGCCTCCGGTAATGTGGGCCAGGCCATGGACCGGCAATTCCTTGACAATTCGCAATACGAGCCGGGCATAAATCCGGGTGGGCGTCAACAGCTCTTCACCGAGGGTTTTGCCCAGTTCGGGGATGTAGTCCTCCACTTTCAGCTTCAGATGCTCGAAACAGATTTTGCGCACCAGCGAATATCCGTTGCTGTGCAATCCGCTGGAAGCAATCCCGATCAGCCGGTGGCCGACACGGATATCGGTACCGTCGATGATTTTGCCGTTGTCGACGATGCCGACGCCAAAACCGGCCAGATCATATTCGTTGTCCGGGTAAAAGCCCGGCATTTCCGCTGTTTCGCCGCCCAGCAGCGCACATCCGGCCTGCTGACAGCCGCTGCCGATGCCGCTGATGATGCTGGCCGCCCGCTGCTCTTCCAGTCTGCCCATTGAAAGGTAGTCAAGAAAAAAAAGCGGCTTGGCGCCCTGGACGATGATGTCATTGACGCACATGGCCACCAGGTCAATGCCCACGGTGTCATGTTTGTCCAGCATAAAAGCGATTTTCAGCTTGGTCCCCACACCGTCGGTTGAACTGACCAGAACCGGCCGGTCCAGATTGGCAAGGTTCAGGGAATAAAGTCCGCCAAACCCGCCGATATCGCCGATGACACCGGAGCGCGGTGTTTTTCTGGCAATCTCGCTGATGGTGCAAACCAGCTTGTTGGCCTTGTCAATATCGACACCGGCCTTGGCATAGGTAAATGCATCGCTCATATCTATCTCCCAAAACAGGTTGCTGGGTCAGAAAACCCTTGAAAATTAAACTGAACGGGCTTAAAAGTCAAAACAATTTTTTTGACTTCGCCGCAAGAGGATTGTATGATTCCAAAAAGCTGGGGAGCCCCTTAACAGTCGAAGCTGATGACATCCGAAAAGGGGCTTTTTGGGAAACCATCAAAGCTGCGGGGATGGAAAAAGGAGTTGTTGCGATGACTGGATTTGCCAGGCTGGACCGGCTGCCGCCCTATGTGTTCGCCACCGTCAACGAGATAAAAATGCAAGCCCGCCGGGCCGGACAGGACATCATTGATCTCGGAATGGGGAATCCGGATCTGGGCACCCCCCAACACATCGTCGACAAACTGGTCGAGGCTGCTCAAAAACCCCATAATCATCGCTATTCGGCGTCAATGGGAATCACGAAACTGCGCCTTGCCATTGCCGACTGGTATCAGCGCCGCTTCGGAGTCAGCATTGACCCGGACCAGGAGGCCATCGTCACCATCGGGGTAAAAGAAGGGCTCTCGCATCTGATCCTTGTCACCATTCGACCGGGAGACGTGGTTTTTGTCCCCAACCCGACCTATCCGATTCATCCCTATTCGGCGATAATCGCCGGCGGAGATGTGCGGGGCATCCCAGTGGGACCCGGGCAGGATTTTTTTGAAAACCTGCTCAGTGCCACCAAGCAGACATGGCCGCGACCGAAGGTCGTCATCATCAGCCATCCCCACAATCCAACCACCGAGGTTGTGGAACTGGAGTTTTTCCAAAAAATTGTCGACTATGCCAGAGAGCACCAGATCATGCTCATCCACGATTTCGCCTATGCGGATCTGGTTTTCGACGGCTACCAGGCCCCCAGCATGCTGCAGGCCAAAGGAGCCAGGGATGTGGGCGTGGAATTCTTCTCGCTTTCCAAGAGCTACAGCATGCCGGGCTGGCGGGTGGGATTTTGCGTCGGCAACCGGGAAGCCATCGCGGCATTGCGGCGCATCAAAAGCTACCTGGATTATGGGATTTTCCAACCGATTCAAATCGCGGCGATCATCGCCCTGAACGGCCCCTATGATTGTGTTGAGCAAACCTGCCGGACCTACCAGCAGCGCCGCGATGCGCTCATCTCCGGCTTGAAGCGCGTCGGCTGGGACATACCCAGCCCGAAAGGGACCATGTTTGTGTGGGCTAAAATTCCGGAGCAGTTTCGCCGGATGGGTTCCGTTGAATTTTCCAAATTTTTAATCAATGAAGCCCAGGTGGCGGTCTCCCCGGGCCTGGGCTTTGGTGAATACGGTGATGATTACGTGCGCTTTGCCATGATTGAAAACAATCTGCGCATCAACCAGGCGGTGCGCGGAATCCGCAAAATCATGTAGCCGGCTGGAGCACCTTGAAAAGGAGCAGTCAACGCAATGAAAACAATCAATATCGGCCTGCTGGGTTGTGGTACGGTGGGCACCGGTGTGGCCAAACTGCTGATGGAAAACAATGACCTGCTCAGCGCCCGGGTGGGGGCCAATCTGAATCTGAAATGGATCGCCGACATCGATGCTGAAGCTGACCGGGGAATTTCCTTTGCCGAAGGGGTCTTCACCACCGACGCCCGCCAGGTGCTCGACGATCCGCAAGTCGACATCATCTTGGAGATGATCGGCGGCGAAGGGGTTGCCATGCAGTTCATCCGCCAGGCCATTGAAAACGGCAAGCATGTGGTTACCGCCAATAAGGCCCTGCTGGCAGCCCGGGGCAATGAACTGTTCACCGAGGCCGCCCGCAAAGGTGTCGATCTGGCTTTTGAGGCCGCCGTGGGCGGTTGCATGCCGATTATCAAAACCGTGCGCGAGTCCCTGGCCGGAAACCATATCCAGGCCATAAACGGCATTTTAAACGGCACCTGCAATTACATTCTATCCAGGATCACCGATGCGGGAATTTCCTTTGAAGCGGCCCTGGCCGAAGCCCAGCAGGAGGGCTATGCCGAAGCGGACCCCACCCTGGACGTGGAAGGCTTCGATACCGCCCATAAAACAGCGATCCTGGGTGCCCTGGCCTACGGCATGGAAATCAACCTCGACGACGTCTATATTGAAGGCATTTCAGGCATCACCCCCCTGGACATCGAATTCGCCGGTCAGTTCGGCTATCGCATCAAGCTGCTGGCCATCAGCAAGATGACCAACGGCATGGTGGAAGCCCGGGTGCACCCCACCATGATCCCGCTGGGCAACCTGCTTTCCAATGTCAACGGCACCCTGAACGCCATTACCGTCACCGGGGATGCGGTCGGCGAAATTCTGCTTTACGGCCATGGTGCCGGCATGATGCCCACTGCCAGTGCGGTGGTCAGCGACATCGTGGACATTGCGCGCAATCTGCTGTGCGCCACTGCCCGGCGGGTCCCCCCCCTGGCCTTTCAGCGCGACAGCATCCGCAGGATACCGGTGCTTCCCATGGATGAACTGATATCCAATTACTATTTTCGCTTTTCCGCCCTGGATCAACCCGGCGTGCTGTCCAAGATCTCCGGCATCCTGGGAAAATACAACATCAGCATCCAGTACGTGCATCAGAAGGGACGCAAGACCAATGGTGCGGTTCCGGTGGTCATGATCACCCACCGGGTAAAAGAAGCCGATGTCAAACTGGCCCTGGCTGAAATCCGGCAGCTGAAAGTCGTCAGCAAGGAGCCGGTTCTGATTCGCATCGAAGATGCGCACATGGACTAACCTCAACGTTGCATAAACAACAAGGCATAAAAAAATTCTATCCTTTGAACTCACCCAATGGGATATCCTCAAGAGGGTGTCTTTAGTCGGGCCTATCCCGCAAAAAAAGGCTGCGATTGTCCGGATCTGACAAACTGCTT
>CAZGNV010000060.1:0-27764 GCA_964527835.1 uncultured Desulfosarcinaceae bacterium
AATCGCGGTAAATAACTTTTGCTAAATTAGCCTTTTTTTGCGGGATAGGCCCGTCGTTTATTGATGGGTAGATTGGCAATTTAATTTATTATCCGATCGGTTTTCTGAAAGGATCTTGAGAAAAGCGCTGCTTGCTCGAATTAAATTGATAAGAAGGGTGCTGGCTGAATAGAAGGGAAAAAAATTCAGAATTAATCGGCCGATCGCGGATAGCGGGCATTTTCGGGGATGCGGCGGGGACGGCGGTCCTCACCGATGGCCACGTAGCGAAAGACGGCCTCGGTGACCAGGTGGCGCTGTTGATCGAATTCTTCGGCCAGGTCCTTGGCCCACACTTCCAGTTTGATGTCCATCGATGAGTTGCCGATGTGCAGCACGTCACCGTAAACGCAGATGGTGTCGCCAATGCGGATCGGCCGCACAAAGGTCATCTTGTCCACGGTGATGGTCACCACCCGGCCGCGGGCGACTTCCATGGCCAGCAGGCCGCCGCCGATATCCATCTGGCACATCACCCAGCCGCCGAAGATATCCCCGTTGGGGTTGGCATCCTTGGGCATGGCCTGGGTTCTGAGCACCAGCATGCCTGCCGGTTCGCGGTCCGGTTCGTTGGCACATTGTTTTTGCGTCTGTTCTGACATGGCGTCTCCCCTTTCTTTGCGGCAACCAGCCGCCGGTCAGTAACCGAATTTTCGAATCGCCCGGGTGTCTTTGCGCCAGTTTTTCTGGACCCTCACAAACAGCTTCAAGTACACTTTGACACCCAGCAGGCGTTCGATCTGCTCCCGGGCGCGGGTGCCGATCTGCTTGAGCTTGGCGCCCTGCCGGCCGATGACAATTCCCTTCTGGGAACTGCGCTCCAGGTGAATGGTGGCCTCGATTTTTACCAGCCGGCCGTCTTTTTTTTCGCTGAAGGCATCCACGGTGACCGCGGTCGCATAGGGAATTTCCTCACCGGTCAGCCGAAAAACCTGTTCACGGATCAGCTCGGCGGCGATAAAGCGCTCGGCCACATCCGTAAGGGTGTCGGGCGGGAAATAGGGCGGACCGCAGGGCAGCACCGCGGTCATGGCCTCGACCAGCTCATCGACCTGGGTGCCGTGGCGGGCGGATATCGGCACCACCGCCTTGAAATCATGGGCCCTGGACCAGCGGTCAATCAGCGCCAGCAGGGCGGACTTTTCAACCAGGTCGATTTTATTCAGCGCCAAAATGACGGGCCGGGCCTGTTTGCCCAGGCTTTTGACCAGGAAGCGCTCAGCCTCGGGCAGGGGGCTGGCGGCATCCACCAGCACCAGGATTAGGTCGGCATCGCCCCAGGCGGCAAGGGCGGCATCCACCATGCGGATGTTGAGCCGGTCTTTGGCCGGAAACACCCCCGGGGTGTCGAAAAAAACGATCTGCAGTCCGGGGGCATGAAAAACCCCCAGAATCCGGTTGCGCGTGGTCTGCGGTTTTTTGGAGGTAATGGAGATCTTCTGGCCCAGCAGACGGTTGAGCAGGGTGGATTTGCCTGCGTTGGGTGCGCCGGCCAGGGCCACAAAGCCGGATTTGAAATCGGTATCAGGTTTGCCGCTGGCGGTCATTGCCGATATGCCTCCCGCCGATGGCTGATTCTCAAAATCAGGACTGTGTTTTCGATGATCGAATAAATAACGCGATATTCGCCGACCCGAAACTTTCGCAACCCGGAAAACTTGCCAGATAATACGGGAAATTTTTGTGCTTTTTCTGAAAGCACCATTTCAATTTGGTTCAAAATTCGTTCTGCCTGCGCTTTGTCTATCTTCTTCAGGTCGCGGATCACCGATTTTTTGAAAGCGATTTTATAGCTCAAGTTCTTTTCTCATTTCTTCAATGGAGATGGCCGGATCAGTGGTATCATGCAATCGATCATAGGCCACCTGCAGATCAGCCAGTTCGATCAGATAAGACTCGAGTGCCTTCTGAACATGAAACGATTTGGGCCTTTCGGTTTCTTGTGCAATTTCAGCCAGTTTTTTAGCGAGATCGTCCGGGATTCTCACGGATAGGGCGGTGCTCATACGTTGCCTCCATTGTATTTTTATATATTACATTGTAAGCACATCTTGAATTGTTTACAAGCTTTTCTTGAGTGTGGCTTGCTGGAATTTTTTTGATATTCAGCTGAATCTACTGGCGCTCGAGTCACTGGGGTTCTGACGGTTTGCGAGGGCCAAAATGGCATCCCACAGCTGATCCCTCCCGCGCCGGGTTTTGGCGGAAAACAAAAGCAGCGCTTTTTTTTCAATCCCCAGGGCCGCCGCGACGGCGGCATGCTGTTGCGCCAGTTTGGTTTTGGAAAGCTTGTCGGTTTTGGTCAGCACCCGGATGGGTGCGATGCCGTGATAGTCCAGCCAGGCAAAAAGGTCCGTCTCCCGGGCGCCGGGGGTGCGCCGGATGTCCATGATCAGCACCACCGCTTTTAAGGTGCTGCGGGTGGACAGGTAGGTTTCGATCATGGGGCCCCATTTTTTCTGCACCGCGGCCGGGACTTTGGCATACCCGTAGCCGGGCAGGTCCACAAACACCAGGTTCTGGTTGATGTTGAAAAAATTGATCAGCTGGGTGCGCCCCGGAGTGGAACTGGTCTTCACCAGGCGCTTGCGGTTGACCAGGGTGTTGATCAAACTGGATTTGCCCACGTTGGAGCGCCCGGCAAAGGCGATCTCCGGCAGATCCGCCGGGGGGTACTGAGAGGGCTTGGTGGCGCTGGTGACAAATTCGGCGGATTTGATGATCATAAAGCTTTTAATTTTGGAAATTTTGGACTTTATTGACAAGCAGGACACACGTCGGTTATTGGATAACACAGCAACGGCCCAAGTTGCAACTTCCAGCCTTACAGCTTTTACGAAGTCATTGACCCCCGACCCGGGCAGGGCTATCTCCTGCAGGATGTCCTGCGGGGTGGTGAACCGATTGATGTGATTGAAAAAATGGGTTCGCGTGATGCCCATCGGGGGGATCTGGTGTTTGGCCGCGTGGTGCAGATCGATGCGGTGGCCATGGTGATCGGCTGCGGGTCCATCCTGATTCCGCCCCGGCTGAAGACGGAGGTGATCCGGTTGCGCGCCTGGCTGCTCGAGCAAAACGACCCCATCACCACCGATACCCTGTATGAACACGCCGTGGAGCTGCGCGACCTGTATCTTGCGATTTTCGATGCCCTGACGGCACCGCCGCAGCTGCAAAACACCGATGGAGACCCGCTGGAGTTTCGCACCCTGCACTACGAAATCGATTCCCCGGAACAGGTCTTCGAGAAATTGAAAGCCCTGTGTGTGGTGGAAACCGAAAAAGAACTGCGAGCTGAGGCGCAACTGGATGGCGAGGGACGCATCCGCCGGGTGACCATCCCCTGGAGCCGCAAGGGATCCAAACAGGACCGGTTTGGCGGTGACATCGTTCTCGGCCGCATCGAGATCGACGAGCGACAGTTGCGGGTGGAGGTCAACTCGGCCCGCCGGGCTGAACTTTTTGTTCGATCCCGCCAACGATGCTCACATAACCCCGGATGAACTGAACGCGTTTTTTAACACCAAAAAGAGCACCGTCACCCAGAAGGCTTCCCAGATCCGCACAGCCTGCAACCTGCATGTCGTGTCCGAGGAGTTCAGTGTGCCGGAGATTGCACAGATGTTTCGCCTTTACGAAACCGAAGAGGGCTTTCTGGTACCCGGTTTCACCCTGGATGCCCCCGGCAATGAAGCCGACCCCAAGGACTCAATCCGTCCCTCGCGTTTCGGAGACAGGCCTCCAACATCCACACCGAAAAAAAAGTCCCCGGCAAAATCCGATGACCGCCAGCGCCAGCTGTTTGATGATTTTTAACGTGAGCCGCCGGTCGTCTGTCAATCCCCCAAATGTCCACCAAGCATACAATAAAACCTGTGGTACTGACCGATTGGTTTTTCAATGCGGGTCTGTTTTTGACTTGCGCTTTTTTAGTATTTTATAAATCGTGTCTCTTCTGCCAACGCAAATCACGTATATGGTGATCGTTTTTTCTGCAACCTCGTAAACAAGCCGGTAGCCGGTTGAGCGCAGTTTGATCTTGTAGTGATGCTGATACCCCCTGACTCTGGCGCTATCGACATGCGGATTTTCAAGCCTGCGGGTCAGCAGTTTCTTGAATTGCGTCCTTATTTCCGGTGCCAGTTTGCGCCATTCTTTCAGGGCACTTGGCAAAAACAGAAGCTTATAACTCATCGAGGCTTACCTCAATGGCGTCTGCTTTTTCAGTCTTGCGCTCTTCAATGATCCGTCCGAGTTCGATATCTTCAGCCAGATCCATCAATTTTTCGTAGGTTTCGGCCGGAACGATATAAGCGGTCGGTTTGTTGCGGTTGAGCAGCGCAATCGCTTCCCCGTGGGCATTGTCGATGAGTGCCTGCGGATTTTTTTTCAGCTCGGTGATGCTGACCGTATAGTCGGCATGAATTCTGGTAAGCATGACAAACACCCCTTTTTAAGTATTCTTAATAGCATTCTTAATAGCACCTAAAAATGGTTCTGTCAAGGAAAGTTGCTGCGATATTGGCATTTGCTCTTACTGGCCGGCAAAAAAATAACAGCAGCGCGCCAAGTCGGCAAAACGACGCTGGCCAGAGCGCCCGGTGGCGGCGAAGATTTATCCATACCTTTCTGGAAAGAGATTTTCCACAGCTGGTGGTGAGAGGAATCGCAAGCTTGGTCTTGAAGTGAAACGGACCACCGCTCGTTTGATACGAATTAGCGGCCGTTGGAGGTGCGCACGTAGAAGTAAGACAGCTTGACCGTGTTGGCATCGATGATTTTGATGCTGACGTTATCAGGGCTGCGATAGACAATGTAGCCGAAAAGCTTCTTGTTTTGCCCCAGGATTTCAGCGGAACTGGTGGCACTCCAAAGTGTGGTCGCCGCCAGCTGCTCGGCGGTTTTGATCTGCACCCAGTTGCTGGGCAGCAAAATTTTGCCGCCATTTTTGATTTGAAACAACAGGGCGGTAGTGCTCTTGCCACCGCCTCTTTTGTAGACGATATAGTCGGTCCAGTTTTCTCTCAATTCCGGTTCCATGTTGGCAGGCACCCACTTCAGATTGGCCATGTTCTGGCAGCCCGCAATGCTGACTGCCAGGGCAAGCAGCATTGCCGCCCGGAAGATCAAAACTTTGTTTTTCATCTTAACTTTTCTCTTGCAAGGTTCTTTTTTTCAGAGCATTGACGCCGATGCAGTCAAGCTCGCATAGCGGCTGCGGCGCGATCAGCGTCTGCGGCTGCCAGGGCCGCTTGATCGGTACCTCCCATCCCGGAAAGCTTTCGCAGTTAGTTGCAATAATAAGAATTTAGCGAGGGTTTGTCAAAAATTTGCGCTTTGCCGGCGGCGCGACAGTTGGCGGGAAAGTCTTATTTGCGCTTTTCGGATATTGAAGCGTTGCAGGCGGCGGGCACGGCTGAAGGGGGTGCCGGCGCTTCTGCGATGGCTTCCCGGTGATGGCGCATAAATTGAAGATCCTGGCGGCTGCGCTCGGCCATGCGCCGTTCCAGCTCCTGTTTGTCAAGTCCCATGAGAATTCGGTAGGCGTTGTATTTGGTCTTGCAAAAGTAGATGTCAAAGGGATCTGTGCGGTCAGGGCCGCGGTAAATGCGGATGCCCGGGATGTTGTCCTGCTGGATATATTCACTGTGGCAGTTGATCAGCAGCGGTTCGACGTCATACTTGTTCAGCCAGGGGATGCAGGCGCCTGCCATTCCCAGCACGGGGTCCATGATGCAGCGCAGTTTTTCCGTCACCCCGCCCACGGCCAGGATGATATCGCCGGTCAGCGACCCGGTCACCCCGTAACGCTGATTGACAGGCTGGCGGATGAAGTCCGATACCAGGGCGATGTCCATGGCCACCGAGGCGCTGTCGCCTTCCACCCCGCCGTGGGCCTGGATGTAGTCCACGTACATTTCGTAGCCCACGTAAGGCGCACCGATATTGTTGAGCACTTTTTTGATGGAAGCCCGGACGTTTTGCGCGGCGGCCTTGGCAATGTCGCCGATTTTGCCGGGAGCCACCACTTTGTCGGCATTGCCGACGTTGATCTGGCCGTGGATCGGCAGGGGTTGGCCGTACATCTGCCCGCTGGAGGCGGAGTGGATCACGGCCAGGCCGACCACGTACCCGATGGAGTCGGTCATGGACCCGATATACTTCTTGAGATATTTCTTATGTTCTCCGACCTCCAGGGAAATGCTGCCTTCCAGGCTAAGGTGCTCTTCCAGGGCCCGGCGCACGTGCCGGGGTTCCACCAGCGGCGCATTTTCGAACATGGCCTCGAATTCAGCGGTTTTGACGATTCCGTTGATGGGGCGCAAAATGCCGCTCAGTTTTCCGTCCGCTGCGCGGCAGCGCAGCTCCTTGACGATTTCCAGCACCGCATTTTTGGAAAACTCGCGCACGGTCAGCTTGAAATCTTCGGGCAGGCTGCGGCCGTAGATGTGCTCGCTTCTTTTGCGCACACTTTCGTGGCCTTCCTTTTCAATCACATCGCCCCAGGCGGCCTCGAATTCCCTGGCCAGGTTGTTGATCTCCTGCTTGACATACTGGGCCACCTGTCGGACGTTCTCGCGGGTTTCGGGAACCGCGCTTTCCATCTGGATGACTTCGCCCTTGTCTTCGATGCGGCTGAGAAAGGCACCGTCGCCTTCCTGCTGGAGATAGGCCAGGGTGTCATGGTTGCAGCAGGCCACGATGATGTTGTCGGCTTTCAGGTGGTCCTCGGAGCGGTCGGCCGCGCCGCTGCCCGTGCTCTTGCCGCCTTCGAGGATATAGCGCTTGTTTTGCATGATTTCCAGCAGGTCCGCCATGTAGCCGACCTTGACCAGGGTCTTGAGCTCGTCAATGTAGATGATGGGAGATTTTGCATGGGCCCCCAGGTAGGCGCGCTTGTGCGAGGGGGTGTGCAGGTTGCCCGACTGGTAGGGATCATGCCGGAATCCGCCTTTCATGTTGCGGGCGCTGGGCTCGGACACCCGGGCCATCAGGTCCCGGTCCTGCCGGGGATCGTATAATATTTCGGGGACCTGATCCTGCAGGTACTTGACATCGTTTCTGGTGCCGGCATTGGTTTCCCTTTGAATTTTTTCCTGGACCCGGTGGTTGTTTTCCTGGAGATACATGAAGATAGATCCCATGCCGGCAAGCCCGGCGGCGATAAATGCCGGCGGGAAAAAAACGCCGGCCGCCGCCCCGATACCGGTGGCCAGCATCAGACCAATCCGTACCCGGCGTGCGGCCCGGATCTGGTCGGCCAGGCTGAATTCGTCCATGCTGTTGCGCGCACTTTCGATGGCCGTGTTCAGCTCGGCAAGCACCTTGTCCATGCGGGCCGGATTTTCATAGGCAATGCGGATGTGATTGCGGTCCTTGCCGGGATAGGCGACGATGCAGTCACGCGGCCGCAGGTAATCACCAAGGGATCTTTCCAGGACCTTGTTGAACATGTTGGCCAGCATGGACTTGCCGGTGCCCGGCCGGCCCACCATGAGGATATGGCCCTTGTTCTGCGCAATTTTGCGAATGGCCTTTTTGGCGCGATCCTGGAAAATGACCCGGTTGATGGGATCTGCGGGCAGAGGGACCTGGGACGTGTCTGCAAAACTGCCTAGGCGGTCTTCCAGATTGGCGGGATAGGCCAGCAGTTCCCGGATCCAGCGGTGGTCGTTTTCCTTGTAATCACTAGCCATTGCTATAACCGTTGATGGAGTCCAGCAGGTAAAATCTTCCAGCCTCCGAGCGAAAGGTTCGTCGGCGCATCTGGGCATACACTTCGGGCAGATATTTGCGCAGCGGCTCCAGCGCCCGGATGTCGTGCAGCACCGTGATGTGGGTGAACATGCGCTCATCATGTTCGTCGTCAAAGGGAACATAAGTGAGCGATACGCCGATCTGCAGATAGTTCAACAGGGATTTGACCCGCTTTTTCTGATTGGCAGACACATTCAGGGTGTTGAACACCTGCCGGTATACCGACGGCAGGGGGCTATGGTTGTAGTCGATTTCAAGTTTCTTGTTGAAAAAAAGTTTGATCGGCTGGGCACGGCCTTCGATACATAAACCGAAGGCCTGCTTCATGTCTTCATCGGCCTGCAGGCAGTGTTCCAGCAGCTGGAGCAGTTTGATCAAAAGAGGATCTTCAAGCTGGTATTCAAGGTGGTTTTCGTCACGCAGCACACAGATTTTGGCATCGACCGCCCCGTCGCCGGCAACCAGTTGCCAGGACCGCTGCTCTTCATAGGATTGAAAATCATAGCCCCTGAGTTCAAACAGACCGTCGCCGACATAGGCCTTGCTGAGGATGACCCCCACGTCTTTGGCGACATAGTTGGTCAGGTACTTGATTTTTTCTTCGATGCTGCCCTGCAGCTTTAAATAGGAATAACTGCCGCCGATATCTTCGCAGATTCCAACCAGCTCAAACACCCGGCGGGGTTCCAGCCGGGCCAGTCGACGGCCGATGGAATCGTGGACGCGCAGCTGATCGCAAATCTGGGAGATATGTTCGCGCAGGCCGCTGTCTTTCAGGGGGGGGATTTGAAGTTTAAAGCGCGATACCATCACCTCCGGTGCCGGGAAAGGACCATTTTGCCGCCGCCCCGCAAAACCCGGCAGCATCCGGCGCAGGGCTTTGCCGATTTTTTGGAAACCATTGAGTTTGTGATGGACTTCACAGCCGATGAGCCGTTTTTTGATCTCGATGGTATTCGGGTTGAGCAGGTAACGGCCGATATCAGACAACCGGTATTGCCTGGCCGGTTTGTGGGCGTCGCCATCGCTGGCCGGGCCAGGAGCAACTTCTGAACGACGCACGTCGGCAACAACCCATATCTTCTTGAAATTGCTATATGATTCAAATGAATTAATGGCAGATGACACCGGCTCCCCCCGGGCTGTTTGGGGCCTGCAGGTTCGCTGCCGGCCCATTGTCCGTTATATCGGCTGTTTTCACAAAATCTTGACGAAAAGAACGCTGGGGTTGCCGATGGGCGCAGGAAAAAAAGCGGTGTTGACTTTCAAATTGACTCTCACTTCCGGGGATGGTACGAACGGCGGTGACGGCCGGCTTTGCCGGCATCAACTTTTGCACTCCGGCGGGGCAGCAGGCAAAAATGGCAGAGATCAAACCTTTCAGGGCCTGGCGCTACAATCGCCAACTGCTGACAAACATCAATGCTTTGACATCGCCGCTTTTTGATGTGGCCTCTGCCAGGCAGAAAGCCGCGCTTTACGACAATCCATACAACAGCATCCATCTGTCGATTCCCCGCGGTCCACGCCCGGCTGAAAATGCCGCTGCCACCCTGAAGCAGTGGCGTGACAGCGGCAGTCTGGTTCAGGACCCCGTTGCCGGCATCTACGTCTACTACCAGCATTTTCAACTGCCCGGCAATCCCCGGCCGTATTGCCGGCGGGGGTTCGTATGCAAGATCCGGCTGTACGACTGGGATCAGAGGGTCATTCTGCGCCATGAAAACACCATGCCCGCATCGGTTGACGAGCAGGTTGAACTGCTGGCGGCCACCGGTTTGAATGCCAGCCCCACCCACGGCCTGTATACCGATGAAGCGTTTGAACTCGAACCGTACATGGATGAAAGCATGCGTTCCCCGCTGTGCGAGGCTGAAGATTACCAGGGCATCCGGGACGTCCTTGCGGTCATCCGCAAGCCGGCAATCATCCGGCGTTTCGTGGAGTTGATGGCGGAAAAGCAGGTGATTTTAGCCGACGGCCACCATCGGTATGCAGGATCCCTGGCCTATATGCGGCGGCGCATGGCCGCCAACGCCGCGCATAGCGGCACCGAAGCGTACAATTATCATTTGATGTGGCTGACCAACACCCAGGCCAATGATTTGAAGATTCTGCCGACCCATCGGCTCATCAAAAACCTGTCAGGCTTTGATGAAACCGGGATCATCAAAAAGCTTGAACGTTATTTTACCATCACCGCCGTGCCGGATCCGAATTTTATCAATGAAATTATTGCGGGCAAAAAAAGCACCTTTGGCCTCATTTTTGCCCGGCGTGCCTTTCAGCTGCGTCTGAAACCGGGCATGCTCGGCCACGTGAACTGGAATTTTCCCCAGGAAGTCAAGAAACTGGATCTGACGGTGATGCATTATTTTATCATCCAGGAGGCGCTGGGCATCCGGGGCCGCGACCAGCGCAGCTCGCCGTGTATCGAGTACGAAAGAAATTTTGCGGTCTGCCTGGCAAAAGTGGCCGCCGGCGAAGTTCAGCTGGCGCTGATCACCAATGAAATTTCCATCGAAGATGTGAAAAGGGTGTGCCTCAGTGGTGGCGTGTTGCCGCAAAAATCCACTTATTTCTGGCCCAAGGTTGTTTGCGGGCTGGTATTTGCTTCCATCTGACCGGGGCGGGTCGCGTAATTTTCTTTTGACATGCAACTGCCGGTTTTCTATACTGATATTTTAAATATCTTTTTTCTAAAGTCAGAAAGCGGGGTTTTCCAATGAGATGCTGGATATGGACAGTTTTGGTCATCATCATGCTGACAGGGCAGCCGGCAGCGGCGATCAGTCCCGAGGCGGCTCGCAAGGACTTGGCCCAGGAAAATATCCCGTATACCGTCGAGGCTTTGTTTACCTATGTGGACAAGGGAGCAGTCGACGTGGTGGATAGGTTTCTGGCCATTGGCATGGATGTCAACGTCAAAAACGAGTTTGGCGAAACCGCCTTGATGAGCGCGGCCGAGCAGGGGCACCTGGATCTGGTATCGCTGCTGCTGCGTCACGGGGCGGATATCAATGCCCGGGACCTTGCCCGGCGCACTGCCCTGATGAATGCCTCCCAGAATGGCCATGCGGTCGTTGTGAAGCTGCTGCTGTCCCGGGGGGCGGAGGTCAATGCCGTCTCCCAGTGGAAATCCACCGCCCTGCACGAGGCCTGCATGAACGGCCATTACGATGTGGTTCAAATCCTGCTCAACGCGGGTGCGGATGTCACCCTGGTCAACAACGCCGGGCACAGCGCCTTGATGGAGGCGGTCATCGAGGACCATGAGAATGTTGTCCGGCTGCTGATTTCAAGGGGGGCTGACGTGAACTTCCAGGATTTAAGCGGATTTTCCAACGGTGAAACACCGCTGATGGTGGCCGCCGCCAAGGGCGAAGCGGGCATTGCGGGGGTGTTGCTTGCCAAAGGCGCCGATGTCAACCGCAGGACAAAAGACGGCCGCACGGCCTTGATGTATGCCGTGATGGCTCCCGGCGAGCGCGGCGAAATTGCCCGGCTGTTGATTGCCAGCGGGGCTGATGTGAACGCCAGGGATCGGCACAAGATGACCGCCCTGGCCTATGCCCTCAAAAAGCGGGATGTGCAGCTTTTCAAGATTCTCATGGAGTCCGGGGCCCGGGAGTAAGCTTCACCATTGTTGAAACCAGCGCCCTTTTTTATTCGCCCGGGCCCGAACGCTTTGTCAGGGCACGGCGTGACTGCAGGCAGCTTCATCCACCGGCTTCGAAAACGCGGGAGTCTTCCAGCATGATTTCCATCCGGGCCAGATCCACTTCCGATATGCGCAGCACCCCGGCTTCAGGTGCCGTCACCAGCACAACGGACGGGTCGCTGTCCAGACCGATGCCCAGTTTACAGCATGCCTTGTCTGCCAGTCTTACCAGCACCAGCAGCTGATCATTCACATCGAACTGCTCGGCGTGATGATCACGGGCGATCCGGCTGTATTTTTCGGGCAGGTTCCAGCGGCACATCAATGCGTGGCCGTGGTGGGCATGCAGCACGTTCATGGCTTCAACGAGCAGGGCATCTGAGGGCTGGACCGTTAATTCTTCGGATTTTTTCAGCCCATCAATCACGGTTAAGATGAAAAGCATGCCCACATCATGCAGCAGGCCGGCAAAAAAGGCTTCATGGGCCAGGCCGTGCAAATTGCATTGTTTGGCCAGCCAGTTCGAACCCATGGCACAGCCCACCGAATGCCGCCACAGTTTGCGCATTACACCATGCACAAAGGGATCTTTGGAGTGATAATTCGCCTCGTGGGTCACCAGCATCACGATGTTTGAAACTTCATTGATCCCCAGTCGGACAATGGCGCTGCGCACCGTGGAGATCTGCTGCAGCCCCTTGTAGAAGGAGGAATTGGAAACGCTGAGCAGCTTGGCGGTCAGGGACTGATCACTGACAATCAGCTTTTCGATCAGGTTCAGGTCCGGCTCTTTTTTTGCAATTTCCTGCTGAATGCGCATTGCGGTGGCATTGAACACGGGAAGCCGGACATTGCTGGACTTCAGATGCCGGTCGACAATTTCGATAAAGGATTTGTCCTGGCTCATTGTGACCCTTCCAGTAATTGTTGCAATTGTGATAACGGCCGGGGTTGCTGTAGTCGCGGCAGGCTGCGCAGCACTTCATCAATGGAGGTTTTCCCGGCGGCGGCTTTCACCAGACCATCTTCAAGCAGGGTGATCAACCCGGTGGACTCGATGCTGATTGCTCGAATTTCATGGCTGGGTTTTTGACTGATGATGGCATTGCGCACCTGCTCGTTGAGGATCAACAGCTCAAAAACGCCAACGCGCCCCTTGTGGCCCGTATGCTGGCAATGGCCGCACCCGCTTGCCTTCTGAAAGTGGGCATTGCGAATATCCTGGGCAGAATATCCGATGCGCTGAAGATCGGCTGCCGTGGGCTGATAAGGGGCGGCGCAGTGGGGACATATTCTTCGCAGCAGCCGCTGGGCCATAATGCTGACCACCGAGGAGGCGATCAGAAAGGCCTCGATGTTCATGTTGAGCAGCCGTACCAGCCCGCCGATGCTGTCCTCGGTATGAAAAGTTGTCAGCACTTTGTGGCCGGTCAGGGCAGCCTGAACAGCGATTTCGGCCGAGAACTGGTCCCGGATTTCTCCGATTACAATCACATCCGGGTCCTGTCGGACGATGTGCCTGAGGGTTTCTTCAAATGTCAAATTGATCTTGGGGTTGATGGAGCACTGGGCAATGCCGTCGATGACATACTCTACCGGTTCTTCGGCCGTGATGATGCTGGTCAGGGGGTCATTGATGTGATTGATGCAGCTGTAGACCGTAGTGGTTTTGCCGGAGCCGGTGGGTCCGGTAATTAAGATGATGCCGCTGGGCAGGCAAAGTGCGTCTTCGATGAACCGCTGCTGGATTTTAGCGGGCAGCCCGATATCCTTGATGTCCAGCAGCACGCTCTTGCGGTTTAACAGCCGCAGGACGATTTTTTCGCCATTCACGGTGACGTAAAAGGATACCCGCAGATCAACATGGCCGCCGGGGTAGTCAAAATAAAAGCGCCCTCCCTGGTGACGGCGCTTTTCGGTGATGTCGACCTCGCACAGCACCTTGATCCGGTTGGTGAGTGCCGGCAATATTTCTGCCGGAAAGTCCTGGAAGTGAATCAGCACCCCATCCTGGCGGAAACGCACCCGCATGCAGTCTTTTAACGGTTCGATGTGAATGTCGCTGGCATCTCGCTGGACGGCAGCCAACAGAAGTTCATCTGCCAGCCGGATGATGGCGTTTTCATCCGAAGCTGAAATATCCTTGTTAAGATCGCGACTCTGGCATTTGGTGATCGCCTGTTTGACGGCATTTTTGCGCGCAACAGCGGCGATGAATTTACCTCCGAAAACCTGCTTGACGGCTTCAAGGTCCTGTTTGTCCAAAGGGTCGCAAAAGGCGATCAGGATACCGTCGGCCTGTTTTTGAATTGGAATCACATCATGGGTTTCGTACCACCGGGTCGGTGCCCTGGAAAACAGCTTTGGATCGATTTCGGCAAACTCCGGTTCAACCTGTGCAAACCCGAGCTGAACTGACAGAACTTCCAGCAGCAGCTGTTCATCAATGAAACCTTGTTCCAGAAGGATTTCTCCAATCCGGCGCCTTTTTTTTTCGTCCGCCTGGATGGCAAACGCCCGTTGAAGATCATCGGCTTTGACATAACCCATTTCCACCAGGATGCTGCCGATGCACATGGGCATGTGGCTGTCCTTGACCGTCTTTTTAATCTGGTCATCATCGACCAGCTTGAGCTCTTTTAAAACATTGAGCAAAGGACGGGGCGTCTCCAGCTTGTTGCGAACCCGGGTAGCATATTCAACCTGCCGGGCCGTCAGGACTTTTTCCTGCAACAAAAGCCTGACGATGGGGCCATTGCCGTTTTCCATTGCTGATGTCGCGCCCGCATGTCGCGCCGTATTCATGGTGTTCATGATGGATAACCCTTATCTGCTTATTTAATGATCCATTGGTGATGGAAGGTATGACCACTGATACAGATAGTATCGTCGGTTTTTGAAAAAACTTTAAACAGGGGAGCGGGCTTTTGCAGCGGCAAGGACGCTGCGGGCATGGGGGGTTAGGCTCCGGGGTGCCTACGGTTTTGGCTGCATACGGAACAGGAAAATCCGGATTTGTTCTTCAGGGCTGCGCAGGGTTTTTTTATGCACCCGAATGTCGAACCTTTTTTCCAGCTGTCGGTAAAAATTTCGGCTGATGCGCCGCATTTCGGCGGCCAGCAGCACCTCACCGGCGGGATGGACATGGGCGCTGAACAGTTTGAGCAGCGAGGCAATATCTTCCTCTTTATAGGCCACCTCTGCACCGACAATCAAATCGAAGCGTCCCTTGAGCCCGGGATGGTGCCAGTCCAGCTTGACCAGGGGCAGCTGCGGGCATCCGTTGAGAATTGCATTGGCGCGGGCAAACAGCAGGGCGTCGGAATTGTATTCGGTCATGGTCATGCGATGACCGCTGCACGCAGCGACAATGCTCACCAGCCCGGCTCCGCCCCCGATTTCCAGCAATCTGTGATGGGGTTGCGGGGCAATCGCAGCCAGGTAATCGGCCAGCACCCAGGATGCCGGCCAGATTTTGGCCCACAGGGGAAATTCGTGCAGGATGTCCCGGGGATCGATAAAGGCGGTCAGGTTTTTGGGCAGCAAAATTCGATAGTTGCGGCCGTTAACCGTCAGCTGCGTGGTTTCGGTTTCGTAGCGCTTGTAAAAGGATTCGAGGCTAAGCATGCATTTTCCCGCCAGTTTCACCCGCCGGCACGGGTGGTTTATTAACCGTCGCCTGTATCGGGTACTACAAAGCGGGCCGGATTTCAATTTAAATATAAATCGCTTTTTTTTAAAAATATGTGGATCAAGCCTTGTCGGATCCAAATTCGGTCATTATAATTAACGATCAAATAATGGCAAAGGAGGCGCAGGATGTCGGAAACTGAACTGTACGATTTAATTATCATTGGCGGTGGACCAGGGGGGCTGACCGCCGGCATTTATGCCATGCGGGCGACATTAAAAACCCTGTTGATTGAAAAGGGCCCCCCCGGCGGGCAGATAAACAACTCCGATGCGGTGGAAAACTGGCCCGGAGATGAACACATCAGCGGTGCCGAGCTGGCCCAGAAATTTGCCCGGCATGCCCAGTCCTACGGCCTGGAGATCCGTTCGGCCGAGGTGGCCGAAGTGGAACCCGGCCACGATTTTCACCGGGTCAAACTTGCCGACGGAAGCACACTGGGTGCCTATGCGGTCATCCTGGCCACCGGCGGGTATCCGCGCAAACTCAACATTCCCGGCGAAGATCAACTATACGGCCAGGGGGTTTCCTACTGCGCGGTGTGCGACGGATTTTTCTTTCGTGACAAAACCGTGGTGGTCGTCGGCGGAGGGGATACGGCTGTTGAAGAATCCCTGTATCTTGCCAAGCTGGCCAAACAGGTGTACATCGTTCACCGGCGCGATGCCCTGCGGGCCGGCGCCCTGCTTCAGCAGCGCATCAAGGCGGAGTGCAACGTCGAGATTCTATGGAATTCGGTGGTCACCGCCATCAAGGCCGATATCAGCGGCGTGTGTGCGGTGGATCTGAAAGACACCCAGACCGGAGAGCAGCGTGAACTGGCCACCGACGGTGTTTTTATTTTCATCGGCTTTGAACCCAACAATCAGCTGGTTCCTGCCGGGACCAAAATGAACGCCGATGGCTACGTGGTGACTGATGAGAAGTGCGAAACCAACCATCCCGGCATATATGCCATCGGGGATCTGCGGGAAAAATATGCCAAGCAGATTGTCCTGGCTGCCGGCGACGGGTGTACAGCGGCCCTGGCCGCCGCCCATTATGTGGAAACCCGCAAGGCCGCCGAAACCTGCGAACTGCCGCAGGAAAGCCAGGGTGTGGCTTCAGCTTAGCGGATCAGGCTGGCACTAGATTGCTTTCAAATTTGCTGTTTACAGCGGATGCACACCGGCCGGAAAGCGGCCGGGTGTGCATCCAAAATCAAACACTCCCATGCTCGGCATCAAACCGTTTTTATTTCAGATTTTAACTCTGGCGGGTATGCTGCTGAGCCTGCCCCTGCTGGGGGTGATGGCAGCCGGCCAGCCGGCGGATCTCTACCTGCAATTTCCTCCCCGCACGCGGTATGTTTCCCATGCCCCGTTTTCCTGGGCGGCTTTTGCCGGATTTGCGGTTTTCATCCTGGCGGTGGTGATACCGGTGGCCGTCGGCGGTGTGCGGGCCGCCCGCCAGGCCTCCCCTCCGCAGGACGTCCGGTCAACCCATGGGTTCCCGTGGTGGGGCTGGGTGGGAGTGGGCACCGGCATTGCGGCCTGGATCCTGGCCTGGACCCGTTTTTCCTGGTTTGCCGCTTTTCAGCCCCATACCTTCAGCCCGCTGTGGCTGTCCTATATTGTCGTGATCAATGCCCTGTGCCGGCAGCGAACCGGCCGCTGCCTGATGACGGATCGGCCCGGGTTTTTCCTGTTGCTTTTTCCACTCAGTGCGCTGTTCTGGTGGTTTTTTGAATACCTGAACCGTTTTGTGCAAAACTGGCATTACACCGGGGTTGCCTTTAGCAGCTGGGAATATTTCTGGTATGCCACCCTGTGTTTTTCCACGGTGCTGCCCGCGGTCTTGAGCACCCGCCAGTGGCTGCTTTCAACAGCTCTGATCCGGCATGGCTATGCCGATTTTTCCCACTGCAAATGCTCAAAGCCCCGCCTGCTGGCCGCAGGGGTGCTGGTGGCGTCAGCTGCCGGCCTGGCCGGTATCGGTGTGTGGCCGAATCTTTTGTTTTCCCTGGTATGGGTTGCCCCGCTTTTGATTATCGTCTGCCTGCAGAGCCTCATGGGGCAGCGCCATGTTTTTTCGACAATGGCTGAAGGTGATTGGAGCGGTGCGGTGGCAGCTGCCGTGGCAGCACTTGTTTGCGGCATATTCTGGGAGATGTGGAACTATTTCAGCTTGGCCAAATGGCAGTACAGCGTGCCGCTGGTGCACCGCTTCCAGGTTTTTGAAATGCCGCTGCTGGGCTATGCGGGATATCTGCCTTTCGGGCTGGAGTGCGTGGCGGTGGCCGGGATGCTGGAAAACCTGTTGTCCAGGGGCGGCCGGCCGCACTTTATTTTGTAACCCGCCGGGTTGTTCCGGCTCCAAACAGTGGTTAAGATAAGGTGCAGGATGCAAGGTGCACGGCCCAAGGGCCATAAGCGCTTGGGTTTAAATGGATTTTGTCAATCAACAACCACCAGGCAAATTAAAAGGGTTGATGTCGCTCGAAAACGACTTTTTACGATTGCCTCAACGATGATAATATCATGGCGATAAATATCGGTTTTATATCCACCCGGTTTGCGGGAACCGACGGCGTTTCCCTGGAATCGAGCAAATGGGCGGATGTCCTGCAGCAAAACGGGCATCGCTGTTTCTGGTTCGCCGGCCAGATCAATCGTGATCCAGAAAGGAGCCTGCTGGTACCCGAGGCCCATTTTCAGCACCCCCAAGCCCAGGAAATCAACCAGCAGGTTTTCGGCCGCACCGGGCGCAGCCAGCCGGTCACCCGGGCCATCCATGAAATGCGCTCACTGCTCAAAACCCGGCTGCATGAATTTATCCGCCAGTTTGAACTGGATATGCTGGTGGCGGAAAATGCCCTGACCATTCCACTGCATGTGCCCCTCGGGCTGGCACTGACCGAAACCATCGCGGAAACCCAGATCCCCACCATTGCCCATCACCATGATTTTTTCTGGGAACGGGTGCGTTTCGCGGTCAATGCCATCGGGGATTACATCCGCATGGCCTTCCCGCCCAACCTGACCAACATCTGTCACGTTGTGATCAATTCCGAAGCCCAGGAACAGCTGGCGCTGCGCACCGGCATTGCCTCGACCATCATTCCCAACGTGCTGGATTTTGAGCACCCGCCGCGGATAAGCTCGAAAACCACCCGTATTTTCCGGGAATCCATCGGCCTGGAGCCCACCGACCGGATGATTTTGCAGCCCACCCGCATCGTGCAGCGCAAGGGCATCGAATTTGCCATCGAACTGGTGCGGGAGCTCAAAGACGCCCGCAACAAACTGGTCATCTCCCATGAAGCCGGCGACGAGGGCATGGAATATGCCGAGTGGCTCAAGGAGCATGCCTGTGAACACGGGGTGGATCTGCGGCTGGTTTCGCTGCGCATCGGCGATCCGCTGAACAAGGATGACGGCGGACAGACACAATACTCCCTGTGGGATGTTTACCCCTATGCCGACTTTATCACCTATCCCAGTCTCTATGAAGGTTTCGGCAATGCATTTCTGGAGGCTGTTTATTTCAGGAAGCCGATTTTGATCAACCGCTATGCCACCTTTGTGCGGGACATCGAACCGCTGGGTTTCGACCTGGCGGTGATGGACGGCTTTCTGTCCAAAAAGACCGTCCAGAATGTCGTGGATATTCTGTATTCAACCAGGCGCCGCAAAAAAATGGTGCAGACCAACTACCAGATCGCCGCGCGCCATTATTCCTACTCGGTGCTGCGCAATCAGCTTTCGGCAATCATCAAGTCGTTTTTCGGTGACGCGGTTCAAACGCTCACGGACAACACGCCTTCCCGCAAGTCTGCCGGCTATTTACACATTGACCCCCAGATGGTCATGTATACCCGTTACGACCGCAAACAATGCCGCCGGCGCACGTGAAACCGTGCGCTGTGCCAGGAGTCGGCCATGGGTTTTGAAAAGGTTTCCGGATTAAGGGGCAGGGTCTACGTTCCGGAAAAACAACCGGCCGCTTTAAAAAAGCATCCCTGCCGGGACTGCTTCAGCTGCCAGCAGTGTGGTGACGACCGCTGCCGGATGTGCCTTGGCCAGAGCCCTTGCCGCTGCAATGCAAAAACACCAGCAGAAAGGAAGCTTTCATGTTCTACCGGGAAATAAAAGCGGCGGTTCCGGTTGCCGCGGCGGATGTGCAGCAGGTTCAGCAAACCGTGAAATCCATCCTGGCCAATGTCAGAGACAACGGCGATCGCGCTGTGCGACATTACGAGAAAGCATTTGACAACTTTGAGCCGGATTCATTTCGCATCAGCCGTGAGCAGGCCGGCCGGGCTGCGGATCAACTGCCGGCCGAGATAATCGAGGAGCTTGATTTTGCCATTGAGCAGGTGCGCGCCTTTGCGCAGGCGCAAAGGGACAGCCTGGTGGAATTCGAAAAAGAGATCCGGCCCGGGATGCGCATGGGGCAGCGCATTGTTCCGGTGGATTCCTGCGGCTGCTATGTTCCCGCCGGTCGCTATCCCTGCCTGACTTCGGCGGTGATGTCGGTGATTCCGGCCAAAGTGGCCGGCGTGCGCAGAATTGTGGTTTGCAGCCCCCCGGGGAAAACCGGAGCCATCAACCCGGGGATTCTCTACACCCTGCATCAGATGCAAGTCGATGAAATCTACTGCCTCGGCGGAGCCCAGGCCATTGGGGCGCTGGCCTATGGAACCGAATCCATGGCACCCGTGGATCTGATTGTCGGTCCGGGCAATCAGTATGTGATGGAAGCCAAACGCCAGGTTTTCGGATCGGTGGGAATCGATTTTCTGGCAGGCCCCAGTGAGTGTCTGATCATTGCCGACGAGACCGCCCGGGCCGACTACATTGCCGCTGACCTGCTCGCCCAGTGCGAGCATGACCCCAACGCCCGCGGGGCCCTGGTGACGACTTCCGAGTCACTGGCCCGCAAGGCCCTGGCAGAAATTGAACAGCAGTTAAAGCAGCGCACCACCGAAGAAGTGGCCCGTGAGTCGTGGGAAAACAAGGGGGTGGTGGCGGTGGTCGATGACATCACCGATGCGGCGCGCTATGCCAATCAATACGCACCGGAGCATCTGGAGATTCATTGCGCCCATCCCAGGCAGGTGGTGCCCTGTTGAAGCATTACGGCTCTTTGTTTATCGGCGAGCAGACCGCCGAGGTTTATGCCGACAAGATTGCCGGCCCCAATCACATCCTGCCCACCGGAGGTGCAGCCCGCTACACGGGTGGGTTGTGGGTCGGCATGTTTGTGAAGGTGGTCACGCACATGGAAGTCGATGGACAGGCCTCATTGAAGCTGGCAGAATATTCCCGGTGCCAGTCGGCCTATGAAGGCATGGACGCCCATCGGTTTGCAGCCGCCATTCGGATGAAAGATCCGACCTGAAGGCCGTCTCACCGGTTGCGTTGAAACTTTTAAGTTTTCCGCCGCCGCCCGGCAATGGCTTGGACCAGCGATCTGCTGCAGCACACTTCATCCCAGCCGGGGCGGGGTCAGCAGTTGAGCAAAAAGTCGATCAAGGCTTCATTGAAGGCGTCTGCCTGTTCGATATTGGACAGATGCCGGGCCGACGGCAGCACCACCAGCTTTGAGCCGGCAATGCGCTCATGCATGGCCTGCGAGGCGGCCACCGGGGTGCCGGGGTCATCTTCACCGACCATGATCAGGCAGGGAAGCTGGATGTCCGCCAGTCGGTCCAGATAGTCCAGGCGGCGGATGGCTTCACTGCAGCCGATATAGCCGGCCACCGGCGTGGCCAGAATCTGACGGCGAATCAGATCCACCCCCGGGCCGTTGCGCTGCAGATACTGCGGCGAAAACCAGCGCTGCAGGGTTTCATCGACCTGGGGCTGCATGCCGTTTTCACGGGCGGCATCGATGCGCGCCTGCCATATGGGCTGGGTCTCAGCCGGCATTTCAGCGGCCGTATCGCACAAGGCAATGCTTTTGAGCCGCTGCCCATGATCCAGGGCCAGGCACTGAGCGATCATGCCGCCCATGGAAAGCCCCACGAAATGCACCGCCTCGATGTCCAGCGTGTCCAGCAGCCCGACGGCATCGGCGGCCAGCAGCTCAAGGCTGTATGCTCCCGGCGGGGCATCGCTTTGCCCGTGGCCGCGGGTGTCATAGCGCAGCACCCGGAAGCGGGACTGCAGCGCCTCCATCTGGGGGTCCCACATGCGCCGGCTGGAGGTCAGCGAGTGGCTGAGCATTACCACCGGGGCGTCCGGGGGGCCGGCAAACTCATAGCTGATATCAATCCCATTGGCATGAACTTTCATGTTGGCCCTTCCTTAGATAAGTTTTGCACCATAGCCGATCTGATAGGAAGAATCCGCCAATTGCCGGCACCACATGATCCTGACTTCAAGATCCTGATCGGTATTGATCACGAACTGCCGGGGAGGCTGTTTAATGGACACGCTGATCGTATCCCCCTCCACCAGGTCTTCGTCCGATTCGAAGTACAGGCCACCCTGGCTGAAATTGTACATGGTGCCCCGGTAAAAAAAATCCGGTGGATTGGTGTTATGCAAAATGGACGCTTTGCACCTGATGCGCGGGCTTTTTCTGCGCTCCTTGCCGACAATCTTCATTTTCCCCTGCTCCTAACTGAACCAGTTATTGTCCTGGCAAATAACATAATCGTAAATGCGAAAATAATCAACTCACATCTGCTGGTTGCAGCAGGCCGCCTCTGCAGCAGCTGACTTAATGCTTGCCCTCGGCAGGCGGCTGTTATATTGTGAATCGACTGCTTCAAGGCACAGTGGGGGTGGCCAGCGTGCGATCCGCGGCTGGCTTGATTGCAGAAGCTTTAATTGCCGCGATTGCCGGTGTCTATCACGTTTAG
Source organism: uncultured Desulfosarcinaceae bacterium (assembly GCA_964527835.1). Taxonomy (GTDB): domain Bacteria; phylum Desulfobacterota; class Desulfobacteria; order Desulfobacterales; family JAFDCJ01; genus JAFDCJ01. Next base: position 22,000 of record CAZGNV010000060.1, read on the forward strand.
TCCAATTTTTGTAAAACAGGAGTTCCAATGCAATCTTTGCTCACAAAGTCTGCGCTGGAGCTGGCCGGATTGATCCGCAGCCGGCAGCTGTCGCCGGTGGAATTAATGGAAGCAACCCTGCGCAGGATCGAGGCGGTCAACCCGCACATCAACGCCTTTGTGGCCCTGAGGGCTGAAGAGGCGCTGGCAGAAGCAAAAAAACTGGCTGCCGCCATTGCCGCCGGCAAAAATACCGGACCGTTGGCAGGCCTTCCCCTGGCCGTCAAGGATATGGAGGATACGCAAGGGATGGTGACCAGTTTCGGGTCCATTCCCTTCAAAGACAATCGGGTCCGGCAAGACTCCATCCAGGTGGCCCGGCTCAAGGCGGCCGGGGCCATCGTCGTGGGCAAAACCAACACCCCGGAGTTCGGCTTTACCGGTTTCACCAAAAACCGGCTTTACGGAGTCACCCGCAATCCCTGGAATCTCCGGCGCACACCGGGAGGCTCCAGCGGGGGTTCGGCAGCCGCCATCGCCGCAGGCATGGCTGCCCTGGCCACCGGTTCGGATGCCGGCGGCTCGATCCGCATCCCCGCCAGTTATTGCGGCTGTTTCGGGTTCAAACCCACCTATGGCAGGATTCCCATGGGACCGCTGCCGGCACTGCACATGTCCCGCACCTGGCACTTAGGGCCTTTGTGCCGCACCGTCAGCGATGCAGCAATTTACCTGGATTGCGCGGCCGGCTACCATCCGGCGGACCCGGATTCTTTGCCCCCTTCAGATGTATCCTACACGCAATGCGTCAATCAACTGCCGGCAGGATTAAAAATCGGCTTCAGTCCCGACCTGGGATATGCCCGGGTGCAAAAAGAGGTTGCGGTCATTGTGCGGCAGGCCGCAGCGGCTTTTGAAGACATGGGGCACTCCGTCCAGCGTTGGCCGGGCAAACTGCCCGATGTGGAAGATGCCTGGTCCAAGCTGATGGTTTACGAGCTTTATGCCCTCATCCACGAAAAGCTGGATGCGATCCGGGCCGAGATGGGAAGAGCGCTGGTGGGTTCGCTGGAGCTGGCAAAAGAGCTGGATGTCGATGACTTCATAAGGATTCAGGCCGTCCGTCAGCAGCTCAACAGTGTGCTGGCAGATTTTTTTGCCCGTTTTGACCTGATGCTGACGCCCACCATGCCCACCGAGGCGTTTGCCGCCGAGGGCCCGCCGCCGGCCGAGATTGACGGCCAGCCGATTTCATTGCTTGAAGCCGTGGCATTTACCTATCCCTTCAACCTTTCCGGTCATCCGGCAGCCACGGTCCGGGCCGGGATGACGGTTGGGGGGCTTCCGGTGGGACTGCAGATCATTGGTCCCAAATATCATGACCATCGGGTGCTCCAGGCCGCCCAGGCCTTTGAACAGGCGCGTCCCTGGAATGACCAGTGGCCGGATATATGATTTCCATCCCCAGACAACGAATGACGGGGGGGCAGGCGGTTTTGCATGCTGCCATGAGATTTTTGCTTGACAAATAGGAATGATTCCTATTTATATTTCCAAATCATAAACAAAGAAAGGAGATTCAACCCATGAGCAAGACCACTGAAAATTTACAAGCCGCATTTGCCGGTGAATCCCAGGCCAGAAACAAATACACCTTTTTTGCCGAGGTTGCCCGGGCCGAAGGGTATCACTACATTGCCAAAATTTTTGAAGAAACCGCCGCCAATGAAATGCAGCATGCCAAAGACCACCTCAAGCTGCTGAACGGCATCGGGGACACGGCCAAAAATCTGAAAGAGGCCTGGGGCGGGGAAGATTACGAAGTGCAGAGCATGTATCCCACCTTTGCCAAAGAGGCTGAAGAAGAAGGAGAGAAGGAAGCGGCCATGGCGTTTAAGCAGGTGCTCAAAATTGAGGCCCATCACCGGGAGCGTTACAAGAAGCTGCTGGAGATGGTGGAAGCCGGCACGGTCTTCAAACGCGAGCAGCCCATCAAGTGGAAATGCAGCGTCTGCGGCTACATCCATGAGGGCACCGAGCCGCCGGCCAAATGCCCGTCCTGCAAAAAACCCAGAGAATACTACGAACCTGCAAATCTGGATTTTTAAAACCGAAGCTGCAGCTGCAGATTGAAGCTCCCGGCAGCAAGCTGCCGGGAGCCTTCCCACCGCCACCTGCAAACAACCAAAGTCCGCCAAACGGGGTCAACGCCATGAACAGCCATATTATTTGCCCGCAGGCAGTCCTTGCCGGTGCAGAATATCAATTGATTGATGATTTTTGCAGCCGGCATCCCGGCATTGAACACATTGCGCTGATCGCCGATTTTCTGCAGCGCGAATTTTCCCTGCCCCTGGTATTAGATCCGCAAATCGTCGAGGGGTTCGCCTCTGACAGCTCCAACCTGCCCGCCCGGGCCGATGCTCTGTGCCGGCCGGAATCTGAGCGCCAGGCGGCGATCATCCTGCATGCTGCCAGGGCGGCCGGCATTGAGATCACCTTTTCGGCCGGACGCTCGAACCTGACCGGCAGTGCCACGGCCCAAGGGGGGATTGTGGTTTCAACCGCCAACCTGGCATCGCCGCCGGTGACAGTGGATGTCAATCAAAAAGTCGTCAGCACCCCCGTGGGCATCGTCCTTGAAGAAATGCGCAATAGCGTGCTGGCCCAGAGCGGTGGACGACTTTACTACCCGGTGGATCCCACCAGCCGCAAGGATGCCTGGGTGGGAGGCACGCTGTGCTGCAATGCCTCGGGATTTACCCCGGGCGAGGCGGGAGCCACCCGGCCGTGGGTGCAGGCCCTGGATTTTTTACTTCCCAACGGCATGAAAATCAGTGCTGCGCGCGGCCAGTACATTTCGCAAAACGGGAAATTCGTCCTGTCCGAAAAGAACCAGCAGCGCGACTGGCCGGTTCCCACCTACAGCCGCCCGTCCATCAAAAATGCCAGCGGTCCTTTTTCTTCCCCGGATGGCCGTATGGACCTCATCGACCTGATCGTCGGCAGCGAGGGGCTTTTTGGATTGATCACGGCCTGCACGCTGAAACTGGCGACCCCACCGGAAGACCACCTGGAGTTGTTTTTTTCGCTGCCCGCTGAAGAGCAGGCGCTCGAATTCTATGATCACCTGGGCGGGCTGCTGGCAGGCAACTTCAGTGTCTTGAACGCCTTTGAATATTTCGGCGTGAATTGTCGCCGGTTCATGGACCACGAAAAGCGGCTTTTTTACGGGGACAACCAGGTGGCGCTGTATTTGCAGATTCCTTTAAAAGGCAAGTCCCGGGACGAAGAGGCCGCGACCTGGTTTGAACGCCTGCTGGCAGCCGACTGCGGCATTGATCCGGAAGGAATTCTTTTGCTGGACAGCGAGCCCCAACGCCGGGTGTTCCTGGAGGCCCGGCATTCAATGCCGGCCAACGCCCTGGAAGTCGTGCAGCGCCACGGCACCTACACGATCATGACCGACGCCGTGGTGCCGCCCGAAAATTTTGCGATCTTTCTTGCCGATGTCCACAGGCTGCTCAAAAGCGAAGGCATTGATTACCTGTCCTTCGGCCACTTCGGCGACTGCCACCTGCATTTTACCCTTTTGCCGGAGCAGGAAAAACTTTCCCGGGCCACCGAACTTTATGACCTGATTGTCATCCGGGCCACCGAGCTGGGCGGTGTATATTCCGGCGAGCACGGCACCGGCAAGCGCAAGCGCAAGGATTTTCTCAAACTCTACGGCCAAAGTGCCATTGAAGAACTCAAACGCTGCAAGGCGGCGGTGGATCCCGACTTTCTCATCAACCGGGGCAATGTTTTTGTGCCCTGAACGCGGCTGAAAGGCGGCCGGCGTTAAAACCTGGAGTGTTTTTCCAAGATGCGCTGGTTGTGATCAGGAGGAAGTCCTAACGCTGTTATAAGGTCTTCGTCATATGAAGCCAGCTTCCAGTTCACTGTTGAAAGGATCTGACCCACCTCGATGTTTTTGACCTGACGCAAGTCGGCAGACCCCAAGTCGGCCCCTTTCAAGACGGCTTGTTTGAGGTTCGCCTGGCGCAGATCGGCTTGGCGCAGGATCGATTTTTGCAGCTGGGCACGGGTGAGGTCAGCACCGTTGAGCTTCGCGCCTTCAAGGTTGGCTTTATGAAAATTTGTTGCAATGAGTATTGCTCCGGTAAAATCGGCTTTTTGCAACTTGGCCTTTAACAGGTTGGCCCCGCTGAGATCGGCGTCTGCGAAATAGGCTTCTTGAAGATCGTAGTCAATGAATATTTTTTCTTTCACTTCTGTGTTATGGTCTTTTCCCAAACCTAATTCAACGCAAAGCTCCGTGTCGTAGAAGGCCAGTTTCCAATTTCTTGCTTTCTTGATCTGATTTGGAGTGATTTCATTTACGGAGCGCAAATCAGCAAACAGCAGATCGGCGTAATCTAGTCCGGTCTGCTTTAGGTCGGCGTCCTCTAAAACAGCTTCCCGCAGGTTGCTCCCCCTCAAGTTGGCATTCCGAAGAGTAGATTGTCTAAGCTTCGCTTTGCTGAGGTTGGCATAACCGAGATCAGCCCCTGTTAAGTTGGCCAAGAAAAGGTTTGCCCCCTGCAGATTTGCGCCTGCAAGGTCGGCGTGTTTTAATCTTGCCTCATGGAGGCTGGCCCCGACCAGGCTGGCATTGACAAGTATTGCGGAATTAAGGTTCGCCTCTTCCATGGCGGCATAATTCAGGTCGGCCCCTTCCAGGTTGATCTTCACAAGCCTTGAATGCCTGAGGACGGCCCGTGTCAAGACGGCGAAGGCTAAATTTGCGCCCTCCAGACGGGCATGTTCAAGATTTATCGATTCTAGCTTTGCCGATCGTTGAACGCCATTCGAGTCGCCAATGATTTTCCTGGGGCTGAGATCTACGAAGAAAAACCCCCTCAATTTTTTTGTGACAAAATCGACGTCTTCGCCCCAATTGCCATCCTGCGACCATAATATCCCCTCTTGCACCTTATAGATCGTGGTTATATGCATGACGGCGAAAACGATGAAAAATAGTGTCAGCGCAATGCAGCCTCGATGCCTTTTTGCTTCGTTCAGGGTGGACAGAAATTGCTTTAGATGCCCGTCCCGGGTCAAGAGTTTCTTTTCGTCTGAATTTACAGCGGTGGAAGTGAGTGCATTGGCACTTTTATGCGCGTTTTCAGGATTCAGCTGTTTGCTGCTGAGCCAGAAAAAAATTTCGGTAAGGGTTCCTATGAAGGCGATCAGCAGCAGCAAGTTAGAGAAGATATTTTCGTGCCTTTTTATTATTACCAGAGAAAAGACCATCAGCACGATGGGCGTCAACCACCACAGAGAAATAATTACGAATAATCTTTGAAGGTTTGCGAATAATTTTATTAAGAATTCACCTGTTTTCCTGTCAGAGTAACGGCTGAAGATAACCATCCAGGGATAAAGGCGATTTTGAAAATCACTGCAGACATCGTACAGGTGGCACCGGCGTTTACCATGGACAACACATTCTTGTTTTTCAAGATTTGCTGCGCGGCATTTGTCAATTGAGTATTGAATCAGCTCGTTTACCTTGCGCAGGTAAATCTGGAAATAAACCAGCAGCCCCAGTGCCATCAGCGGCGTGAGCAAAAAGAATAAAAGCGAGGGTACGGTTGTCTGGATGAACGGCAGGGCTACTTTGCCGCCAAAAATGAGCTGTTTGTCTGAGGTTGTCAGAGCCGTCAGCAGCGCATAGGATAAAAGACTTACTAAGGGGTCCATAAGTTTATAGACATTGTGCAGCAAGTATGTACCGGCAA
>CAZGNV010000061.1:0-27033 GCA_964527835.1 uncultured Desulfosarcinaceae bacterium
TTAAAATTTTTTCAAATAGATAGAAGCTTTTCGGACTTTTTACGAGTTCATCAAGCTTTCAATGCATCTAAAAATTTGCGGTGCAGCATGCTTATATTCAACACCCGGTAGCTGGCAACATCTTCCAGGTCACATTCGTCTTTTTCCGGGCCGATGGAAAATTCCACATAGCACTGCCGGCGTCCATTGAAATCCTGGTGACCAACCGCTGCTTCCACGCCCCGGGCCAGACAGGTCAGTGCCGCCCGGGTTCCTGATTCCCGATGCCGGGCAACGATGACCAACTGCCAGGCTCTGAATATCGCATTGTCCCGAGGGTCCTTTTTGACAGTGCCTTCAAAATCGAGTAAAAAGCCGTGCTGCTGCAACCATGGATGGACTGTTTTGATCACCTGGCGGGCCTCGGGGATGCTGAATTTCATTTTCCCCACAAGGTAGCCGCCAAGATAAAGGATAAAAGCCTCATTGGGGTTGTACTGGCGGGCATAACCCGACTGCAGTCCCCCCAGGGGGTCCGGCGGCAGAAATTCGCGGGACCAGCGCTTCCAGCGGGCCAGGTTAATGTGGAATTTTTGGGCCAGCTCACGGTTGGTATAAAATCTTATCATGATTGGATCCAAAAGAAATATATTGTTATGTTGGTATATCAGTATAACAAGTAATTATTTTTTTCAACCCTTGAATTTTTCTATAAATTGCACTATATCTATAGATTCAAACCCGGTCGAAAGGTTTCCGGTTCAAAGCGACGGCTGCAAAAAACCGGTCGCGACCGCGACGTTTGAGGCGCAAACTCAATATTCCAGGTAAATTAAAGAACTTCCGTTTGGTTTTTCCCGAAAAAGCCAGCCAGGAAAGAGCTTTCACCCAACAACCCGCAGTTTTTTTCTTTTGTGTTTGCTTGCCGGCATTCAACAAGAAAACGGCATTCGGCTTTTTTTGTTATGGAGAACAAGGACCGCCAGAACATGCATGATCACCAGACGGTGGCCATCATCGGAATGGGCTGCATCTACCCGAAGTCAACCGGGCTCCAAAAATATTGGGACCTGCTGTATCTCGGCCGGGATGCCATCACCGATGTGCCCGATTCACACTGGTCGCCATCCGACTACTTTGACCCGGACCCCAAAACGCCGGATCACGTGTACTGCAAAAGGGGCGGCTTTATTTCACCGGTAGACTTCGATCCTTCGGAATTCGGCATTCCCCCTTCGTCCCTGGAGGCCACCGACACCTCCCAGTTGCTGGGGCTGCTGGCCGCCAAAATGGCCCTGGATGACTGCCGCTTTGACGGCTCAAGCGATTTTAATCGTGATCGGACCTCGGTCATTCTAGGGGTGACCGGCACCCAGGAGCTTGTCATCCCGCTCGGTTCCAGGCTCGGCCACCCCATCTGGCGCCGGGCGCTGGAGCAGGCTGCCATCCCGGCGGATAAAGCCCGGGAGGTCATCACCCGGATTTCCGAATCCTATGTTGCCTGGCAGGAAAATTCATTTCCGGGACTTCTCGGCAATGTGGTTGCCGGCAGAATATGCAACCGGCTGGATCTCAAGGGCACCAACTGCGTGGTGGATGCCGCCTGCGCCAGTTCCATGAGCGCCATTCATCTCGCCGTGCTGGAGCTCGTTTCCGGCCGCAGCGACCTGGTGGTCACCGGTGGGGTGGACACCATCAACGATATTTTCATGCACATGTGTTTTGCCAAAACGGGCACCTTGTCTCCCACCGGCGATGCCCGCCCTTTTTCGAAAGACGCCGATGGAACCGTGCTCGGCGAAGGCATCGGAATTTTGGTGCTCAAAAGACTTGCAGAAGCCGAACTCGACGGCAACCGGATTTACGCGGTCATCCGCTCGCTGGGGTCTTCCAGCGATGGCAGATCCCAGAGCATCTATTCACCCCGGGTTGAAGGACAGATCCAGGCCCTGAAGGCGGCCTATGAGAATGCCGGGGTGGATCCCGCAACCGTGGAGCTGGTCGAGGCCCATGGCACCGGCACCCGGGTCGGCGACAAGGTTGAAATAGAAGCCCTGTGCCAGGTTTTCGGCCGGCCACAGGGTTCCGCTTCCCGCTGTGCCCTGGGTTCGGTCAAATCAATGATCGGTCACACCAAGGCCGCTTCCGGCGCCGCCGGTCTGATTAAAGCCGCCTTGGGGCTTTATCACAAGGTGTTGCCTCCCACCCTGAAGGCGGACAAACCGGATCCGGCGCTTAAAATCGAAGACAGCCCCTTTTACCTCAACCGCTCCGCGCGTCCCTGGTTTTCCAGCGCTGACCATCCCCGGCGGGCCGGCGTAAGCGCTTTTGGCTTCGGCGGCAGCAATTTTCATGCGGTGCTCGAAGAATATGAACCCCGAAAAACAGAAACCTCCTGGATCGGAACGCCGGAAATTCTGGCTTTTTCCGCCCAGGACGCATCGGCGCTGATCGAACAGGTGCGTGAAGCGAAAGCCGCCGCCAGCCGTAATCTGTCCGCTGATAAACTTGCCGCCCTGGCAGCTGAATCGCGGCAACGCTTTGCCAGCCGGGACCCAAACCGACTGTTGCTGGTGTGTGATGACGCTGAAAACAGCCGCCGACTGCTGGAGGAAGCCCTTGAGGCCCTGGATCAGCAGTCAGGGGTCGGCCGCTTTAATTTGGAAAATATTTATGGCGGCAGCGGACCCGCGCCGGGCAAACTGGCGCTGGTTTTTCCCGGCCAGGGCAGCCAGTACCCGGACATGGGCAGGGATTTGATCTGCCTTTTCCCCCGGGCCATGGAAGTGCTCGAAGAAGCCAACCGCAAGTTTGGATCTTCCCGGCGGCTCAGTGACCTGATTTTTCCTTTGCCTGCCGCAGCCGGCGGGCAGCACGCCGAACACGAGCAGATGCTGCGCCGCACTGAAGTGGCCCAGCCGGCCATCGGGGCCGTCAGCCTGGCCATGTTCCAGGTGCTGCAACAGTTCAAAGTTACCCCCGCGGCAACCTGCGGCCACAGCTTCGGGGAGCTGACGGCCCTTTGTGCCGCCGGCTGGATGGAGGAAACAGCGTTTCTGGATCTGGCCGTGGCCCGCGGCCGCCTCATGGCCGATGTCAGTACCGATGGCCACCGGCCGGCCGGTGCCATGCTGGCGGTTTATGCTCCCCTGGAAAAAATTCAGGCGCTTTTGGCTTCTGCGGCCGGCGACGTGGTTCTGGCCAACCACAACAGCCCCGGCCAAGGTGTTTTATCCGGGCCGGCATCACAGATTGCCGCTTTTGAAGCCGTCTGCCGCAAGAACGATATCCGCTGCGTCCGGCTGCCGGTTTCAGCGGCTTTTCACAGTCCCCAGGTCAAGGGCGCCGTAAAACCCTTTGCCCTGGCGCTGTCGCAGGTTGACTTCCAGCCGACGGCCGTTGATGTTTATTCCAACAGCGGGGCAGACGCTTATTGCCGCAATCCGGGTGAAATTCGCCGCCGGCTGGGCGAGCATCTGGCCTGCCCGGTCGAGTTTGCCCGCGAAATCGAAAATCTTTACCAGGCGGGAATCCGCACCTTCGTGGAAGTCGGCCCCCGCTCCATACTGACCCGCCTGATTGGTGATATCCTGCAAAAACGGCAGTTTGAGGCTGTCGCCCTGGATGCCTCGGGGGGAAAAGCCGGCGGCGGCATGCAGGATCTTGCCGCACTGCTCTGCCGGCTGGCTTCGCTGGGTTACACCGTGGCCCTGGATCGGTGGGGCCGGGACGTTTCCAACCTGCGAGAACCGAAAATGAAAATCCCGCTGAGCGGTGCCAACTACCGTCAGCAAAAACCGGATCTGTCCCCTGCCCCGACTTCCGAAGATAAACCCCGAAACGACATCAAACCCCAGAACAGCACGGATCAGGAGCATATGAAGAAATCAGATGTTATCATGGATGCCTTCAGCGTAGTTGCCGAAGGACTGAAGTCCATGCAGCAGCTTCAATTGCAGACAACCCGGGCGCACGAGAAATTCCTCGAATCCCAGGCTGAAGCCAACCGGGCCCTGCAGGAAATTATGAGAAACACCCAGCGTCTGGCTGAAGACACCCTTGGCATTGCACCGCAGGCGCCACAGGCGCCGGTGCCGTCTGCGCTGGACGACCCATCCGTTCAGAGGCGACCGGAGGAAACCATTGGATTGCCACCGGCCGCAGCCCCGGTCCCGCCCGCAAATGCGCCGGCGCCGGTTCCAGATGCCGCCGGGCCAGTGTCTGCCCTGCCCTCCGGGCCCTTTGACAGCAGCAATTCCGAAACCCCGGCCAATGGATATGCGAACAATCGTGGTCTATCATCCGCTCCCCCTGCGGCACATTCGGGGGGCAGCGCTGCCGGACAGCAGGCTCAAATCGCTACTGCCCTGCTGGAGGTCGTCAGCCGCCTGACCGGATATCCTCTGGAGATGCTCGGCCTGGACATGGACATCGAAGCGGACCTGGGCATCGACTCCATCAAACGCGTGGAAATCCTCTCGAGCCTCGAAGAGCAGCTGCCCCACCTGCCGCCGGTTTCGCCGGACATCATGGGCAGCCTGAAAACCCTCGGGCAGATTGCCGAATTTCTGGCGGCCTCGGATGATCCGCCGGAGAATAAAATTTCAGCGGCGCCGGATGCAGCTCCCGGGGAAAAAATCATCGACGACCATCAATGCTCCCCGTGCCAGGCAGGGTTAAGTGATATCAGTGCCAGCCTGCTGGAGGTCGTCAGCCGCCTGACCGGATATCCCCTGGAGATGCTCGGCCTGGACATGGACATCGAAGCGGACCTGGGCATCGACTCCATCAAACGCGTGGAAATCCTCTCGAGCCTCGAAGAGCAGCTGCCCCACCTGCCGCCGGTTTCGCCGGACATCATGGGCAGCCTGAAAACCCTCGGGCAGATTGCCGAATTTCTGGCGGCACCTGCGGTGGCCTCAAATTCCGACGCTGCGGTGGCCAAAACAGAAAAATGCGACTCCCCGAACGCAACCTGCCAGGCCCGGACCCGGGCAACGTCCCCCAATCCCGGCTCGTCAATCCAGCCAGCGCAAAACCTGCCGCCAGTTTCCCGGCGGATCGTTTCGGTGGTGCCCGCCCCGGTGGCCGATGACGCTCCGCTGAAGATCGGGGATGACAAGGTGATCTACGTGACCGAAGAGGACTCCGGTTTGGCCACCCAGATCATTGCCGCCTTTTCCAAACGGGGCGTTCAGGCAGAGGGGATCCGCCTTGACGCCGTCATAAACCCGCAGCAAGCTGAAAAAGCCGCCGGACTGGTGATCGTTGCCAATCCAGAATCCACGCAAATGCTCCAGGACCTGAAAACGGCCTTTGCCCTCACCAAACAGCTCGCCCCAAGCCTGACCGCTGCGACCCGACAGGGCCCGGCCCTGTTGGCCACCGTCACCCGCATCGATGGGGCTTTCGGCTTCAACGGGCCCACCTGCGACCACCCCCTGCAAGGGGCTCTGGCGGGCCTGGCCAAGACAGCTGCCATCGAATGGCCCTCGGTTTGCTGCCATGCCATCGATATTGCACCTGAACTGCAAAAGATGGATGCAACAGCCCGCAGTCTTGTCAGCGAAATTTTAACCCCCGGTCCGGTTGAAATCGGCCTTCACGGTGCCCGGCGCTGGACTCTGGCTCTGGAAGACGCCTCCTTTCCATCGGGTTCCCTGGCCCTGTCTGCCGATGATGTCGTGGTGATCAGCGGCGGCGCCCGAGGCATTGCCGCTTCGGCTGCGCTGGCACTGGCCGCCCACACCCGGGCCAACCTTGTACTGCTGGGCCGCTCGCCGCAGCCTGTTGCCGAACCCGCCTGGCTGTCACCGCTGCAAGACGAGGCCACCGTGAAAAAAGCCATTTTGGAGCATGACTTCGGCGGTGCGGCTGCTTCCCCGGCCCGGATCGAAACCGCATTCAGGGCCTACATGGCCAATTGCGAAATTGCCGCGGCGTTAAAAAAATTAAAAGCTTGCGGTGCGTCGGCCGTTCAGTATCATTCGGTGGATGTGCGCGATGCGCAGGCTGTCCAGGCGGTGCTCGCCGCGGTTCGAACCGACCTTGGCCCCGTCAGCGCCGTTATCCACGCCGCCGGGGTGCTGCAAGACCGCCTGATCATTGAAAAAACCGTTGAACAGTTCGCAAATGTTTTTGACACCAAGGTCATGGGTTTTTTAAACCTGCTGCAGGCCTGCGCAAAAGATCCGCTGAAATACATCGTCGCATTTTCATCAGTGGCCGCCCGCCTGGGCAACAAAGGGCAGGTGGATTATGCCATGGCAAACGAGGCGCTCAATAAAATCGCGCGCTTGGAAGCTGTCAACCGGCCGGACTGCCGGACCATCGCCATCAACTGGGGCCCCTGGGACGGCGGCATGGTGACCGCAGCGTTGAAACGTGAATTCCAGCGCCGCGGCATCGAGCTGATTGCTGCCGATGACGGAGCGGACTGCATGCTGCGTGAAATGCAAGGCGACAGTAGCCATCCGGTTGAAATGGTCATCGGAGCCGGAATCAGCGTTGATTCTGCGACCGCCAAAAAACCAACGCGTTCAAATCCTTCCGATCGGCTTTCATCATTGCCCGCCCAGTCAAAACTGACATCGGCCTTTGAACGTGAAATCAGCATCGATCAGTATCCGGTGCTGACGTCCCATGTCATCGATGGCAAACCGGTGGTTCCCCTGGCACTGATGACCGAATGGTTCGCCCACGCGGCCCTGCATGAAAATCCGGGCCTGACTTTTCACGGACTTGATGAAATCCGCATTTTAAAAGGCATCCGGCTTGAAAACCAGACTGAGCGCATCTGTCTTTTTGCCGGCAAACCCCGCAAAAAAGGAGCTGTCTATGAAGTGCAAATGCAGCTGCGCGGTGCAAGGGAAAATGGTCGCGAAGTGCTATATGCGCAAACCAGCGCCGTTTTAACCGATCAGCCGGTGCCGGTGCCTGATTTTAAGTTTTCCAAGGCCCTGCTGTCCCAGATAGCGACTCGTAAAATTGAGGAGGTTTACGATCAAATTTTATTCCACGGCCCCCAACTGCATGCCCTGCGGCGAATTGTCAGCTGTTCAGCGCGCGGCATGGTGGCCCATGTGCGTTGCGCACCGGTACCGGGACAGTGGCTTGCCACGCCGTTGAGAAACCGCTGGATCGCTGATCCCCTGGCCCTCGACGGCGCCTTTCAGATGGCCTCCCTGTGGTGTTTTGAAGAAAAATCAGTGGTGTCCCTGCCAAGCTATGCTCTTTGCTACCGGCAATACCGTCATCAATTCCCCGACGGCGAAGTTATCTGCGTGCTCGAGGTGCGTGAGGCGACAGAGCGCAAAATGCGTGGCGATTTTACTTTCCTGGATGCCAATGAAGGGGTTATCGCCCAGCTGACAGGCTACGAAGCAATAATGGATGAATCCCTGAACAGGGCGTTTAAAGCCCGTTATCGGGCCTCGGCTTAGAAATGCTTTAAACCCGGGACAATGCGTCCGCAGGCCGGTTCAAACGACCTTTTCAATTCCCTTGTGAATCTCCGCGGACAGGCCGCAGAAATCAATCGGTTCAATGGTGGCGACATAGTTCTTGCATGGAGGACAGTATTTTTTCGGCGTACCGCGCCCGCTCCAGAGCAGTTTCATGCGGTGGGCTGTGCCGCATTTCGGACAGATACATTCAATCGTAATGCCCTCCTGACGATCGCCGGCGCCGGGATACATGCAATCTTCTTCCAGATAACGGCGGTTGCTGGCTAAAGACATATCAAACCTCCCAATGCTTGCGCCCTGTTGGAAAACCGCAAATCAGGGCAAAGTTAATCCAACCGCGGGCAGCATCACCCCCTTTTCTTTTTTTTGTATTTGCGGATAAGATCGCTGATGGCTTCTTCCAGCAGCTTGCCGATGGACTTGTCCGTATCAACGGCAAGATGCTTCAGGGATTTTAGAAGTTCGGCGTCGATTCTGGTGGAAAATGTCTTTTTGGTTCCCATGCTTTAATTCTTACAATAAATTTTTATTTGTTGCAAGTATTTTTTTTATAAATTCTTAAATTAAATTATAATTATTTATTTAGATATAAATTTAATTGATGAAATCGTAAAAAGTTGAATTTTCTCGCTCCGCAAGCTTTTTCGGGAGCCGTTCAGGGATTCAAGGGGGCAAGGAATCGGGAGATGATTGAAAATCAAATAGAAGGTATTTTCAGCGGTTGCGCGCATCCGCGGCCTTTTGTTTGACTCGCAGCAGCCCGGGGCTGGTGTGCAGATACATCAGGGGGGATTGGCAGCCGGCTTGAAGAAAAAAAGCCTCCAGCTCATCGAACAATACCGGTCGATCCGGCCAGGTAAAAGTTTTTCTTTTGACAGGGTTTCGATCTGTTCGGTATGGTATGAATTGGTCAATTGAGCACTCTCTGGTCGGAAATGTCAATTCAAAAGAAAATACGGTGCGGGCAGGATGCTGTCAACCTTAATGTTGCAAGTAGCAATAGACACCAGTGAGACAGGCGTTTATGAACCCCAAGAACAGCTATGATGCCATCGTGGTCGGGGCGGGGCCTGCGGGTTCCACGGTTGCCTATATTCTGGCTTCAAAGGGGTTTAAAGTCCTTATGCTGGACAAGCACACCTTTCCCAGAAGCAAGCTCTGCGGGGGGCTGCTGACCTGGAAGACCATAAACCTGCTGCAGGCCATTTTTAAATTGTCGCCGGCGGAACTGCAAGCTGCGAATATCATCAGCGGCAGCAGTTCGCGCTATCGCGTCACAAGCCATACCGGTGCCTTTACGCAAGGCCGCCTGCGGTTTCCCTTCCATTTCGTGCAGCGCCGCATTTACGATCATTTCTGGCTGCAGCGCGCCCGGCAGGCCGGGGCTGAGTTTGTCGCCGGGCAGAAAGTCCTCACCATCGACCCCCCGGCAGGCAAGGTGATCATCAGCAGTGGAAATCAGTATTGCGCCCGGTTTATTTTCGGTGCTGACGGCGCCCTGAGCAGAATAAGAACGGCGCTGATCAAAAAACAATTCATCCGTGAAAAAGTCGGCGACGGCCTGGCCACTGCCATGGAGATTTTTGCCGATCCCCGGCAGTCACCGCAACTGCCCTCCTGGCCGACCATTTACTTCGGGTATATCCACTGGGGGTATGCCTGGTGTTTTCCCGGAAAAAACACGCGGATTTTAGGCATTTGCACCCTGAACGCCAAATCCGGCAAACTGCTGCGCAGCAGTTTTGGCGCATTTTTGAAGTCCCATGGCCTGAACGCCGATAATCGGGGCCCGCTTAAGGGTTGTGCCCTGCCCTACGGCAATTTTCTCACCCGTCCCGGACATGACAACATTTTGCTGGTGGGCGACGCCGGCGGCCTGGCGGACCCCCTGCTGGGGGAAGGCATCTACTACGCCCACAAAAGCGCCCAGCTTGCAGCCCATGCGGCCATGCAAACCTTTCATCACCCCCCTGACGCTGCCCAGACTTACAGCCGCCATTTAGATCGTTCAATCCTGCGCGAACTGAAATATATCCGCGCCGGCCGCCGCGTCATATTTTCACTGCCGCCAAGCTGCGCCTACCACCTCATCGCTCTAATGCTGGGGATCATGCCGCGAAAATGTGAAGAGACCCTCCAGGGCCAGCGTTCCTTTCGCTGGCTGCGTCTCCGATCTTTCCAGTGACGTGCATCAAAATACAACAGGGTGATGCTTGGCTTGCTTCACCCTGCTTTACCCGGTTGCGGTACATGCCGCGGCAGGTTTTATCCGCCTCCCTCAGAGGGCAGACTTCTTTACGCCCCCACGTAAATTCCGCGACCAGCTTTTTTGATTTTGCCGTCTTTGGCGGCTCTGAAAATGACGTTGCGCACCTTTTTGTCATTGAAGCCGGTTTTTTTCTTCAGGGTTGGCACGTCAACACCTTTTTTCGAGCGCTTGATGATCTTGAGTATCTGGTCAGTGGCGGTCAGCTGTACCGCTTTTGCGGCCGTCTTCACTTTGGCAGCCGGTTTTTTTCGGGGGCTCTCCGCTTTTTTCGCGCCAGGCTTTTTCGCTGCGGCCGCTTTTTTTACAGGCGCCTTGCGGGTAATGCGGGCCTTCACTTTTTGTTCTTTTTTCTCCAAGGCTTTGAACAGCTTCTCCAGTTTCTTTTCCAGCGCCTTGATTTCTTTTTTTACTGCATTCAGATCTTTCTTCAAAACCGCCATTGTTCAATCCTCCCTGCTATAATTAATAGAGCCATTCCCGCTTAAGCTGCAGCCGCCTGTTTTGCTTTTGGGCATTTCGCGACAGGAAACTGTCGTTTAAACGAAAACAAAAAATTACTATAAGATTATAATTACTCACTGCTAGTATTTTTGTCAAGCAAAATAACTTTATAATTGACTTGTTCGAATTAATATGGATGAAGATATTCAAGTGATGGCAGCAAAACTTTCGGAAGTCAAAGACATGCAAAAATTCCTTGCAGCCGGTTGCCACATCAGGCAGCCGAAAATACGAACCGCTTTATGTATCTTGAAATTCCAGGCACCAACAAGCAAATTTCAATGACCAAAATTCTAAATCCTAAACATATCATCCCCGAAACTTTTTCTGTTTTTATTGCAACTATCTGATTTTTTCGATATATATAAAATTTTTATCCGGTCCTCAGCCGGATATTTCTAAAAGCGCCTTTGCGGTGCAAATCATCCACAACGGTATTAATGAACGCTGAATTTTCCATCGCTGTCGTCTCCATGGCCGGCCTGTTTCCCGGGGCTGCTGACCTGCAGAGCTACTGGCAAAACATACTCAACGGCGTCGACGCCATCGCCGACGTGCCGTCCGGCCGGTGGGCAGTCAACCCCGAGGGCATCTACGACCCGGATGGGGCCCCGGACAAAGTGATTTCCCGGCGGGCCGGGCTGGTGGCGGCATTTAATTTTGACCCCGCCGGGTTTGAGGTTCCCGCCGATCTGCTGCGCGGACTCGATCCGCTGTATCACATGGTCCTGCATGTCGGCCGCCAAGCCATAGCTCCTTTTGAAGGCCAGGCGTTCAACCGCCGGCGTACCGGTGTGATTCTGGCGGCCATCGCCCTGCCCACCGACACGGCTTCACGCATTACAGCCGGCGTGCTGGGACCGGTGGTCGAGCAGACGCTGTTCGCCGATGGCCGGCACCCAGCGTCTTTGCCCCCCTTTGAAGCTTTCGACCGCCGCCAATATTTTGCCGGCCAGGTCACCGGCCTGCCGGCGGGACTGCTGGCCCGGGCGCTGGGTCTTGGCGGTTCAAGCTTTACCCTGGATGCGGCCTGCGCCTCATCGCTTTTTGCCGTCAAGCTGGCCTGTGACGAACTGGCCGCCCACCGAGCCGATGCCATGCTGGCCGGGGGGGTCTCCCGTCCCGACTGCCTTTTCACCCAGGTGGGCTTCAGTCAGCTCAAGGCCCTGTCGCCCTCCGGACGCTGCGCCCCCTTTGACCACCGGGCCGATGGACTGGTGGTCGGTGAAGGCGCCGGGCTGGTGGTGCTCAAACGCCTTGAGGATGCCCTGGCCCATGGAGACCGTGTTCTTGCCGTCATCCGGGCCGCGGGCCTTTCCAATGACATGCGCGGCAACCTGCTCGCTCCGGACAGCGAGGGGCAGTTGCGTGCCATGCGCCGGGCCTACGCATCCTGTCAATGGTCGCCGGCCGATATCGACCTGATCGAATGCCACGGGGCCGGAACTCCCGTGGGAGACCGCACCGAGCTGCGCAGCCTGCAGCAGCTCTGGGGACCCGACGGCTGGGCACCGGAACAGTGCGTCATTGGATCGGTCAAATCCATGATCGGCCATCTGTTGACCGCTGCCGGGGCCGCCGGCATGATCAAAACCATCCTGGCCCTGCAGCACAACATTTTGCCGCCGTCTTTAAACTTCACCCGCGCACCGCATGACAGCCCGCTGCCAGACAGTCCCTTTCGCGTGGCTTCCCGGGCCGAAGAATGGCCTTCACCGCCAGGCGTCCGCCCCCGCCGGGCGGCGGTCAGCGCCTTTGGATTCGGCGGCATCAACGCCCACATTTTGCTGGAACAATGGAATTCGCAAAGCGCAAAGCGCATAGCGCATAGCGGCTTGCAGCAATCCATTTCGAGTTGTTCTCCCCCTCCGACCTCCGGCTTCCGACTTCCGACCTCCGACATTGCCATTGTCGGCATGGATGCCGCTTTTGGCGGCCTGGCCGGACTGCAGGATTTTCAACACCTGGTTTTTGGCGGACGCTCCGCAATCAAAAAACGTCCGGCGCAGCGCTGGAAAGGCTGTGAACCCCTTGCCGGCCGCTATCTGCAACCGGAGTCTGTGCAGGGGGCGTTTCTGGATGCAGTTGCCGTCACGGCGGGTGAATTTCACATTCCGCCCAGTGAAATCCCGGATATCCTGCCCCAACATCTGCTGATGCTCAAGATCGCCGCTGCGGCCATGGATAACGCCGGCCTTGACCGCCGCCAGGAGCGTCCGCAGATGGGAGCCGTCATCGCCATTGACTTCGACCACGAAGCTGCCAATTTTCACCTGCGCTGGCAGGTGCAGGAAATGCTTCCCCGGTGGCTCCAGCGCCTGGGGCTCGATCCCCGGGACGAACAGACAGCCTCCCTGGTGAGATCCGTACTGGATGCCTGCAGTCCGCCGCTGACCGCCACCCGTACCCTCGGGGCCCTGGGGGGCATCGTCGCCAGCCGCGTCGCCCGGGAATTTTGCTTCGGGGCGGCGAGCTTTGTGGTTTCCTGTGAAGCGGCCGCCGGTTTGAAAGCCCTCGAAATCGGGGTCCGCGCCCTGCAGCAAAAAGAGGCCGAGGCCTATTTAATCGGTGCCGTCGACCTTTGCGGCGATGTCCGTCAGGCACTTCTGTCCAACGGCCTGCGCCCGTTTTCCAACAATGGCAAGATTGCCCCTTTTGACCGGCAGGGCGACGGATTTCTGCCAGGGGAAGGGGCGGCGGCCTTGGTGATCAAACCCCTTGAAAAGGCCGTGGCGGACGGCAACCGGATTTATGCTGTCATTAAAGGCATCGGCGCTGCCGGCGGCGGAGACATCCATGCCGGCGCACCCTCCACCACTGCCTATCTCGAATCCCTGCAGCACTGCTGTCGGGAGGCCGGCATGGCCCCTGAAAACATCAGCTTCGTGGAAGCCCACGGCAGCGGCCATCCGTCTGAAGACCTCCTGGAAGCCGAAGCCTTGAATGCATTTTTCAAGGACCGCCGCCGGCCCTGCGCCATTGGATCGGCCAAACCCGCCATCGGCCACACCGGCGCCGCTTCGTCCCTGGCCTCCGTAGTCAAAACCGCGCTTTGCCTGTACCATGAAATCCTGCCGCCCCTGACCGGCTTTTCGATCCCCGCAAGTGCCCTGTGGCAAAGTGAGCGCTTTCACTTCCCGCGATGGCCGCAGTACTGGACGCGAAACCGGCAGGACGGCCCCCGCAGGGCCCTGGTGGCCTCAATGACGCCCGACGGAAACTGCATGCACGCCGCGCTGCAGGGATATGATTATCCAGGGCAGCAAGAAAACTCGCCGCAGCTCTCCGCCGCCGTTGAACAAGAGCGCAAACGTCCCCTGGGTTTTTATCCCGGCGCTCTTTTTGTCGTCGAAGCCGACAGCACAGCCCAACTGGACTCCGGCCTGGACACGCTGGCCCGATTCGCCGCAACCGGCCGACCGGCCGACTCGGCGCACATCGAGGCCGTCGCCCGCGACTGGTTCCGACAAAACGGCATTGACCCCGGCAAAGCCCGGGCCGTCGCGATTGTCGCCCAGGATAAAGACGACCTTCTCAACCGCATCCGGCAGGCCCGGACCGCGGCTGCGGCGAACACCCCCCGCATGCTGCCGGAATCCGGCGCTGTTCATTTTGCCCCCCGCCCCCTGGGTCCCGGCGGCCGGCTGGCATTTGTCTTTCCCGGCTCCGGCAACCATTACCTGGGAATGGGCCGCCAGCTTGCCACCTGCTGGCCGGAAATACTGCGCCGCATGGACGCCGAAACCCGCCAGCTTGAAACCCAGCTGCTGCCGGACTGCTACGTCCCCAGGCGGCTTTCCTGGGAACCGGGCTGGCAAAAGGCGGCCTATGAAAAAATTGTATCCAACCCCCTGCACATGATTTTCGGCCAGGTGGTTCACGGCAGCGTGGTCGCCTGGCTGATGAAACATTTTGCCGTTGTCCCCTCGGCGGTTATCGGCTACAGCCTGGGGGAGTCGGCCGGCTATTTTGCCATGGGCGCCTGGCCCGAGCGCGGTCGGATGCTGGAACGCATGCAAAAAACCGACCTGTTCACCACTCAGCTGGCCGGTCCCTGCCATTCGGCCCGCCGGGCCTGGCAGCTGTCCCCGGATGAAGAAGTCGCCTGGCGCGCTGCGGTGGTCAATCGTCCGGCCGGTGACGTGCGCCGGGTTGTCAGCGCTTACCCCGGCGCCCGGCTGCTGATTGTCAACACCCCCGACGAGTGCGTCATCGGGGGCCGCCGCCGGGAAGTTGCGGCGGCGATAAAAGATCTTGGCTGCGAGGCCATCTACCTGGACGGGGTGGTCACGGTGCACTGCGACGCCTTGCAGCCGGTGGCCGATGCCTATCGCCGGCTGCACCTTTTTGACACCCGCCAGCCCGAAGGTATCCAATTTTACAGCTGCGCCCTGGGACGGGCTTACGACCTGAACCGCGAGGCGGCGGCCGACTCCATTGTCAGCCAGGCCCTGCACGGCTTTGATTTTACCGCCACCGTCGAGCAGGCCTATGCCGACGGCGTGCGGCTTTTCGTGGAAATGGGGCCGGCTTCCTCCTGCACCCGCATGATTGACCGTATTTTGCAGCACCGGCCGCACCTGGCTCTTTCCGCCTGCGTGCGGGGTGAAGACGACCCGCTGACCATCCTCAAGGTGCTGGGAGCCCTGGTTGCCGAACGGGTTCCGGTCGACCTGCAAAAACTGTACGGTCCCAGCGCCTATGCCCCGGAGTCGCTGGCAATTCCTGAAGACAAGCCTGCCGGGTCCATCCGCCTGACCGTGGGAGGCGGCGCTTCCGTTTTTTCGCTGTCCTCTGCCTCCTCCGACCGTCCCCGCCCGGTCGTCCGGCAGCAACCGTCCCCGGAGCAGCCGGCAGCGTCTGCCCGCCCAGCGGCATCGGATGCCGGTGGGGCCTTTGCCCACCTGATCGCCACGGCGGATCGGTTGTCGCGCTCCACCACCGCCGCCCACCAGAAATTCCTGGATCTTTCCCGGGATCTCAGCCGGTCCTACGCTGAGACCCTGAATCTGCAGACACGTCTGCTGGCGCGTTCTCTCAAGGACGGCGCGGTTTTCCCGGCCCCCGGGGCTCAGCCTGCAGCAACGCCTTCCCCGGCCTATTCCCGCCAGGACTGCCTCGAGTTCGCCCGGGGTTCCGTCGCCCGGGTGCTGGGCCCCGAGTTTGCCGAGGTGGACACCTACCCCGTGCGGGTGCGCCTGCCCGATGAACCCCTGATGCTGGTGGACCGCATCCTGTCGGTGGAGGGGCGCAAGGGCTCGCTGGAACCGGGGCGCATTGTCACCGAGCATGACGTGCTGGCCGGAGCGTGGTACCTTGACGGCGGTCATGCACCGGTCTGCATTGCGGTGGAAGCCGGCCAGGCGGATCTTTTCCTGTGCAGCTTCCTGGGCATCGACCGGGAGGTAAAAGGACAGCGCGCCTATCGCCTGCTGGATGCCACCGTCGAGTTTCACCGGCACCTGCCGGTTGCCGGGGAAACCATCCGCTATGAAATCCAGATTGAAAAATTTTTCCGCCAGGGCGAAACCCATCTGTTTCTGTTCAACTTCAAAGGCTTTATCGGCGACACCCCGCTGATCACGATGACCAACGGCTGTGCCGGCTTTTTCACCGCCCGGGAAGTCCGCAACTCCGGCGGGATTATCCTCTCCGAAACCGACACTGCCCCGGTTGACGGCAAAAAGCCCGCCGACTGGAAAAACCTGGTGCCGCAGCAGGCCGAAAAATACACGGATGCCCAGATTGAGGTTTTGCGCCGCGGGGAGCTGGCTCTCTGCTTCGGTGAAGCCTTTGAGGGTGTCACCCTGGCCGATTCGCTGAAGCTCCCCGGCGGGCGGATGAAACTCATCGACCGCGTCCTCGAACTGCAGCCCGCCGGCGGCCGTTACGGCCTGGGTTTGATCCGGGCCGAAGCCGACGTCCATCCGGACGACTGGTTTTTGACCTGTCATTTCGTGGATGACCGGGTCATGCCGGGCACCCTGATGTACGAATGCTGCGCCCACAGCCTGCGGGTCTTCCTGCAGCGCCTGGGCTGGGTGACGCCAAAGGCGGGGGTCTGCTACGAACCGGTCATCGGCGTCAAAAGCATCATGAAATGCAGGGGGCCCGTGACTCCCGACACCCGCAAGGTTGTCTATGAAATTCAAATCCGCGAACTGGGATACGCCCCCCAGCCCTATGCCATTGCCGATGCCCACATGGTTGCCGACGGTCATCACATCGTGTGGTTCAAGGACATGTCGCTGCAGATGTCCGGCATCACCAGAGAAGAAATCGAAGCATTCTGGCAGCAAAAATCCAAACCGTCCCGGACGCCGGCCGCCCCGCAGCGCCGCCGCAATGCTTTTGACCGCCGGCACCTGCTCGAGTTTGCCACCGGCAGCCCTTCCAAAGCCTTTGGTGAGGCCTACCGACCTTTTGACGAACGGCGTTTTATCGCCCGCTTGCCGGCGCCGCCCTACCTGTGCATCGACCGCATCACCCACGTCGAGCCTGCTGCCTGGAAGCTCGAACCCGACGGCTGGATTCAGGCCGAATACGACGTTGTGCCGGATGCCTGGTACTTCAAGGCCGACCGGACGCCGGCGGTGCCCATCAGCATCATTCTCGAAATCGCCTTGCAGCCCTGCGGCTGGCTGGCTGCCTACATGGGCTCGGCCCTGAAAAGCCAGCAGGACCTGCGCTTCAGAAACCTCGGCGGCAAAGCCCAGCTGACCGCAGAACTGCTCCCGGACTGCGGGACCCTTACCACTCGGGCGCGGCTGACCCGGGCCTCCGAGGCCGGCGACATGATCATTGAACATTTCGATTTCGAAGTCTGGCAGCAGGATCAAAAACGCTATGCCGGCACTACCTATTTCGGCTTTTTCACGGCCGCCTCCCTGGCGCAGCAGCAGGGCCTGGGCGATGCCGACAAACCGGTTTACCCCCCCGCTGGTGATGCGCTAAAAACAGGCCGCAGTTATGAGCTCGCGGATGATCCACCGCTTTTTCCGGGGGACACCGCGCCTGACACCGCCCCCGCCATGGCCATGCCGGCCCGGGCCCTGCGCATGATCGACCGGATTGAGACCTGGATCCCGGAAGGCGGCCCCGCCGGCCTGGGCTTCATCCGCGGCACCAAGACCGTGGATCCCCGGCAGTGGTTTTTCAAGGCCCATTTTCATCAGGATCCGGTGTGGCCGGGATCGCTGGGCATCGAGTCATTCATTCAGCTGCTCAAATTCATGGCCGGCCAGCGTTGGCCGGAACTGGCGGACAGCCACCGCTTCGCGCTGGCAACACCGGCAGCCCACAGCTGGATCTATCGCGGACAGATTGTTCCCGCCAACAAGATGGTAACCGTCGAGGCGGTGGTCACCCGGCTGGTGGAGCATCCATTGCCGACAATCCTGGCGGACGGCCACCTGATGGTGGATGGATTGTATATCTATAAAATGGAAAATTTCGGCCTGCAGCTGGTGCCGGCAAAATAAGGACTGACTGACCATGCTGTTTTCAAAAGTATGCATCGAGGCCTTCGGCTACGAGCTGCCGCCCAACGTGGTGACCTCCGACGACCTGGAAGAGCGCCTGCAGCCGGTTTACGAGGCGCTGCATTTTCAAAAAGGCCAGCTGGAGGCCATCACCGGCATCCGGGAACGCCGGTTCTGGGATGAGGATTTCACCATGCACGCCGGCGCCGTTAAGGCCGGGCAAAAGGCGTTGCAGGCCTCCCGGATCGACCCGCTCGATATCGGTCTGCTCATATACGGCGGCGTTTGCCGCGACAACCTGGAGCCGGCGACCGCCTGTGCGGTGGCCCACGGTCTGAACCTGGCGCCGGACACCCAGGTGTATGACGTGTCCAACGCCTGTCTGGGTGTGCTGACGGGCATGCTGCAGGCCGCCAATGCCATCGAGCTGGGCCAGGTTCGCGCCGCGCTGGTGGTTGCCTGTGAGTCGGCCCGGCAGATTGTCGATATCACCATCGATCGTCTGTTAAAGAGCAAGGACATGGAAGTTTTCAAAAAAACCATTGCCACCCTGACCGGTGGTTCCGGGGCGGTGGCGGTGCTCATAAGCGACAGGGCCCTGGCCCCATCCGGGCACCGGATTGTCGGCGCCACCGCCCGCAGCGCCCCTGCGCACCACCGTCTGTGCGTCTGGGGACCCGATACCGGAATTCCGGCCAGCGGGCTGCATACCATGGAAACCGATTCGGTGCAGGTGCTCAAGCACGGTGTCGCCCTGGGAATTGAGACCTTCCGGGCATTTCGCCGCGAACTCGGCTGGACAGACGATCAGCCCGACAAAATCATCTGCCACCAGGTGGGAGCCACTCACCAGCGCAGCATCCTGGATGCCATCGGCATTCCGGCAGCCAAAGATTTCACCACGTTTGCCTATCTGGGCAACATCGGCACCGTGTCTTTGCCCATCACCGCCGCCATCGCAGCCGAACGTGAATTTCTGGTCCCCGGCGATGCGGTGGGCTTTCTGGGCATCGGCAGCGGCCTGAATTGCCTGATGCTGGGGGTGCAATGGTAATGGGCCCTAAACCTGTTGATATATCAAACCTGCGCCATCTTTATCCCTTTGCCTCCCATTTTCTGGATATCGACGGCCTCAGGTATCACTATCTGGATGAAGGCCAGGGCGAGCCGGTGGTGATGCTGCACGGCAACCCCACCTGGTCTTTTTATTATCGCGAACTGGTCAAAGCACTGCGGGACGGGTATCGCACCATTGTACCGGACCATATCGGCTGCGGCCTTTCCGACAAACCGCACCCCCGGCAGTATGACTACCGGCTGCAAAGCCGGGTGGACGATCTTGCCCGCCTCATCGAGGCGCTTGACCTGCAGCAGAAGATCACCCTGATCCTTCATGACTGGGGCGGGATGATCGGCATGCTTTACGCGTTGAGACATCCTGAAAAAATCGGCCGCTTCGTTATCATGAACACCGCCGCCTTTCTGCCGCCCGGGGGGCGGTCCATCCCCCTGCGGCTGGCCCTGGTCCGCTACGGAGGACCGCTGGCCACCCTGGCGGTGCAGGGCTTTAACCTTTTTGCCGCCGGTGCGGTTCATCTTGCCTCCCATCAAAAGCTCTCCCGGGAGGTCCGAACCGGTCTCAAGCTGCCTTACAATTGCTGGCAAAACCGCATCGCAACCCTGAAATTTGTCCAGGACATCCCCCTGGACGCGAAGGATCCCAGCTTTGCACTGGTCAAGCAGGCTGACGCCCATTGCGGCGTTTTCGCCCGCCTGCCGATGCTGATCTGCTGGGGCCGGCATGATTTCGTGTTCGATACCGGCTATCTCGACGAATGGCAGCGTCGCTTTCCCGGGGCCGAGGTTCACTGCTTCAGCGACGCCGGCCACTATGTCCTGGAAGATGTGCCCCAAAAAATTGTCTCCCTGACCCGGGAGTTTCTGAAACGGCAGGCCTGCGGCCAGGTCGATGAAATTTCTGAAAGTGATTTTCATCCTGGGACTTCAGCATGAACGCTTCAAACCCCAAAAACCACGATTACGTCAATGTGGCAGCGCACCTGACGCGCACGGCGGCGGCCCGGCCGCACCAGCGGGCGGTGGTCTATCCCGCCGGCAGGGACCGCAACGGTCGCGTGGCCTATGCGCACCTGACCTTTGAGCAGCTTGATCGGGACTCCGACCGGCTGGCCAGCGGCCTTGTCCGGGCCGGAGTCGCCCGCGGCACGCGAACCATCCTGATGGTCAAACCGAGCCTGGAGTTTTTTGCCCTGGTGTTTGCCATGTTCAAATGCGCCGCCATACCGGTGGTCGTTGATCCGGGCATGGGCATCCGGCGGATGGTCGGCTGCTTCAAGCAAAGCCGACCGCAAGCTTTTATCGGCATCCCGGCGGCCCATGTGGTCCGCAACCTGATGCCAAAAAACTTCAAAACCGTAAAAACCTGGATCACGGTGGGGCGACGCTGGTTCTGGGGAGGGCACACACTGAACCAGATCCGCCAGACGCCCGAAAAGCGCTTTGCGCCTGTCAAAACCCACCGGGACGAAATGGCCGCCATTCTTTTTACCACCGGCAGCACGGGTCCGGCCAAGGGCGTTGTCTATACCCACGGCAATTTTGAAGCCCAGATTCATCATATCCGCTCCCGTTTCGACATCCAGCCCGGTGAAATCGATTTGCCCACCTTCCCGCTGTATGCCTTGTTTGATCCGGCCCTGGGAATGACGGCCGTCATCCCGGACATGGACCCCACCCGGCCGGCCCATGTCGATCCGCGCAAAATAATCAAAGCCATCTCCGACCAGGGCGTGACCAACCTGCCGGCCTCGCCGGCCCTGCTGCACCGCGTCGGGCGCTTCGGCCGCCAGCATGGCATCAGGCTGCCGTCGCTCAAAAGGGTCATCACCACGGGGGCGCCCATTGCGCCGGAAAACATCGAGCAGTTTTCCTGCCTGCTGGTCGGCGACGCCCAGATCCATCCCGGTTACGGCGCCACCGAAGCCATGCCGGTGACATCCATCGGCAGCCGTGAGATTTTGTCAGATACGCGCCGGCGCACCCAACAGGGCTACGGGGTCTGTGTCGGGAGGCCGGTTGACAACATTGAGGTGCGCATCATTAAGATCAGCGACGCGCCCATCCGGCAATGGTCCGACGATCTGCCGGTCAGCCAGGGCGATATCGGTGAAATCACCGTCAAAGGCGACGTGGTCACCCGGCAGTACTTTGAAAATCCCCAGGCCGACCGACTCGCCAAGATCAGCGACAACGGCGACATCCGGCACCGCATGGGGGACCTGGGCTGGATGGATAAAAAAGGCCGTCTGTGGTTTTGCGGCCGCAAAAGCCATCGGATCGTCATGCAAAGGCAGACACTTTTTACCATTCCGTGCGAGGCAATTTTCAACAACCACCCCCGGATATTTCGCAGCGCCCTGGTGGGAATCGGACCTGCGCC
This sequence comes from uncultured Desulfosarcinaceae bacterium, assembly GCA_964527835.1. Classification (GTDB taxonomy): domain Bacteria; phylum Desulfobacterota; class Desulfobacteria; order Desulfobacterales; family JAFDCJ01; genus JAFDCJ01. Next base: position 21,157 of record CAZGNV010000061.1, read on the forward strand.
CAACCAGACCCCCGTAATCTGCCTGGAGCTGAAAAAACCGGCCTCAAAGCAGGAGAGAAAAACCATTGCAAACGAGGTGCTCAAAATGGCCGCCGACAACGAGCTGACCCGGGCGATTAAAACGGTTTTGTTCCACCGCGGATTTCCGGTGGACATCCGGCATAATTCAAAAATATTCCGGGAAAAACTGGCCCTATGGGCGGAGAAGAAACTGAAATGACCCCCCCGCAGAGAGCCACAGGCCGCGGTGCCCGCAAAGTCCTGGTCACCGGCGGCGGCGGATTTTTAGGCAGCGTGATCGTCCGCCGGCTGGTCGAGCGGGGAGATCGGGTCCGCAGTCTGGCGCGCAACTTCTATCCCGCCCTGGAGCGGCTGGGGGTTGAGCAGATCCAGGGCGACCTGTCCGATGCCCGGGTCGTTGAAAAAGCCTGCCTGGGGCGGGAGCTGGTTTTTCACACAGCCGCCAAGCCGCCTCCCTGGGGCAGATACAGGAACTACTACCGCACCAACGTGATGGGAACCCAGCACATCATTGACGGCTGCCTCAAGGGCGATGTCTCCTGTCTGGTATATACCAGCACCCCCAGCGTGGTATTCGGCGGCCGCGACCTGGAGGGCGTGGACGAATCCGTCCCCTACCCGGGCAGGTTCAATGCCTTTTATCCGCGCACCAAGGCGCTGGCCGAACAGAAAGTCGTCCGGGCGGCCGGCAAGCGCCTGCTTACGATCTGCCTGCGGCCCCACCAGATATGGGGGCCGGGCGATCCGCATTTTGTGCCGCGCTTAATTGCCCGGGCCGGCAGGTTAAAGCGTATCGGAGACGGCAAAAACCTAGTGGACACAACTTACATTGACAATGCGGCTGCGGCCCATCTTCTGGCCGCGGACCGGCTGGCGCAAAATCCCGCGCTTTCCGGCCGGATTTATTTTATCAGCCAGGCAGAGCCGATCCCGGCCTGGGACATGATCAATGCCATTTTAAGCGCTGCCGGGCTGCAGCCGGTGACCGGATCCGTATCCCATCGCAGCGCCTGGCTGATCGGTCTGGTTTTAGAGTTTTTTTATCGAACCTTGCGCATCCCGGCAGAACCCCCGATGACCCGCTTTCTGGCCGATGCCGTGGCCAAATCGCACTGGTTTGATATCAGCGCCGCCCGGCGGGACCTGGGATATGCGCCGGCGGTTTCAACCGCCGAAGGCCTTCGCCGCCTGGCAGACTGGCTGCAAAACAGACAAAAAGAGGGAGGAGATCAATGAAGCTGACCGACATCGCCCCGCTGGAAAAATGGACGGCCTTGGAAGAGGAGATTCACCGACAGACCGGAATGGATGTCAACGTGTTCGACCCCAGCGGATACCGCATTTCGGATTTCAAGCAATGGGTCAACCGGCTGTGTCCCGAGATCAAGGCCACGGACAAGGGCCAGAGCTTTATCTGCGCCCCGGCGCATATGAATATCGCCGCCCAGGCCATGCGCACCCGTCAGCCGGCCATTGAGGAATGCGATGCCGGCCTGGTCAAAATGGTGGTCCCCATCTTTGTCGATGACCAGTTTGTGGGGGCCGTGGGCGCCTGCGGCCTGCTGCTCGATGACGGTGAGGTCGACAGCTTCCTGGTCAACAAAATGACCGATATCGACGAAGAAACAGTTGAGTCTCTGGCCGAAGGCATTCCCGCCGTCACCACCGCAAAGGCCCGGGAATTCTGCCGCTATATTGAAGAACAGATTGGAAAAATCGTCGGATGAAGAATAACTCAAGCTTTGCACTTGGGTATTGGGCCGATATTAGCCAATAACAAAGGATGAAATCAATCGAAGGTGTGAATCGTCCGGCGCATGATATTTTCTTCCAACCGGTATGAAATTAAGCCCTTGCTGCGTGTCCCTTGTCTGGGACGCGGCCCAATCTGCTGCTAAATTGAATCCGTCCCGTGCCCTGCATCCCAAACAAGGGACACTGCGAAAATAGGCAGCTGCTGAGTATCATACCGGCTTCCAGAAAACACCATCCGCCGGCCAATTCACGTCGATTACTGAGAACCCAGGCGACAAATCGGGCCAACCATGACGCCTGTTGACAGAAGCACTGGTTTGATATTAAACAAAAGCAGATGTTATTTTTCAGAACAATCTGCCTGTGGGGGAAATCAACCCGATGACCAAGATCATCCTCGCCGTTTTGGGACGGGATCGTCCCGGAATCGTCGCCGCTGTGACCGGGATTCTATTTGAACAAAACGGCAACATCGAAAATGTCAGCCAGACCATCCTGCAAACCGAATTTGCCGGCATCTTCATCGTCTCCATCCCCGGGGACGTTTCCCTCGAAGTGCTGCACGAGGCCTTGAACGCCAGATTGAAACCCATGGGTCTGCACGCCCATATCGAGCCTGTCTCCACAGAGCCGGCAGCCAATGCGCCCACCGATCCCACCGAGCCCTTCGTCATCACGACCAAGGGGCCGGACCGCAAGGGGCTGGTGGCCGGCATCAGCGCTGTCATCGCCCGCTACGGAGTCAATATCACCAACCTGCAGGCTGTTTTCAAGGGCGGAGACGACCCCGGCGCCAATATCATGATCTACGAGGTCGATGTGCCCGTAACCGTGGACCGGCAGTCCCTGAACCGGGACCTGAGAGAAAAGGCCCGGTCCCTGGCGCTGGATATCAGCATCCAGCATCGCAATATATTCAAAGCCATCAACCGGATATAGAAAGACACGCCATGCTGACCGATCAGGAAATCATCTCCACCCTGGAGATGCTTGAAAATGAACATCTGGATGTGCGCACCGTGACCCTGGGCATTAATCTGCTGGATTGCGCCGGCCATGACCTTGAAAACGTCAAAAATAAAATTCATACGCGCATCACCCACTTTGCAGAGAAGCTGGTGCCGGTCTGTGATCTTATCGGCGAAAAATACGGCATCCCCGTGGTCAACAAACGGATTGCCGTCAGTCCCATGGCTGTGGTCGGTGCGGCCCTGTCCTCATCACAAATGGTGGCAATTGCCCGGACCCTCGATACAGTGGCCGCCGAAGTCAATGTCGACTTCATCGGCGGCTTTTCGGCCCTCGTCGAAAAGGGCATTGCCCGGGGGGATCATGCCCTGATCGAGGCCATTCCCCACGCCTTGACTGCTACCGAGAGAGTATGCGCTTCGATTAACGTGGCCACCACCCGCGCCGGGATCAACATGGATGCTGTCCTGCAGATGGGCAAAACCATCAAGCAGGCCGCCGAGCTGACGGCGGACAAGGATGGCATCGCCTGTGCCAAGCTGTGTGTTTTTGCCAACATCCCGCCGGACATCCCGTTTATGGCCGGGGCTTACCTGGGAATTGGGGAAGCCGATGCGGTTATCAATGTGGGGGTCAGTGGACCCGGGGTTGTCAAAAAGGCCATCGACCGCGCCCTGAAGGCCGATCCGAATTTAGATCTGGGACAGATATCCGAGTTGATCAAAAAAACAGCCTACAAGGTCACCCGGGTCGGTGAGCTGATCGGCCGGGAGGTTGCCGACAACATGAAAATCCGCTTTGGAGTGGTGGATCTCTCCCTGGCGCCCACTCCGAACGTGGGCGACAGTGTGGGGGAGATCTTTCAAAGCCTTGGTCTGATGAGCATCGGAGTGCCGGGCACCACCGCCGCGCTGGCCCTGATCAATGATGCTGTCAAAAAAGGCGGTGCATTTGCCAGCTCCAGGGTGGGAGGCCTGAGCGGGGCCTTCATTCCGGTCAGTGAAGATCTCAATATCGCTGAAGCCGCGCGCCGGGGATACATCGGTCTTGACAAGCTGGAGGCCATCACCAGTGTGTGTTCGGTGGGACTGGACATGGTGGCGATTCCAGGAGACACCACCGCCGAAAACATCGCCGCCATCATCGCTGATGAAATGGCCATCGGGGTGATCAACAACAAAACCACCGCCGCTCGCCTGATCCCCGTGCCCGGGAAAGGCGCCGGCGACAGCGCCCATTTCGGAGGGCTTCTCGGACAGTCCACCATCATAGCGGTCAACTGCGGTGGACGTCCGAATCGATTTGTCCGCCACGGCGGCCTGATTCCCGCGCCGATCCACAGCCTGACCAACTGATCGCCATGGAGTCTACTGAAATGTGATCGAACCGCCGAAATGCGGTCTATAAAAAAACTGCGAGAGGCACTATTTGGGTATAAATATATTTAACGGCCTCGTAAGAAGTCATTTTCGAGTGACTTTTACAGGCACACCATATTTGGTTTTAACCATGGGAATAAAGTGTGAACATATAACAAAAGGAGGTCGCCATGAGGTGCATTAAATCGTGGACTGCTGTTCTTGTCATGGCCATGCTGGTCTTTACGCTGGCAGGTCCTGGTGCAGCGGAAAATATCCAGCAGCAGCTGGTTCGCGAAAGCATGATCGAAAAAGCCGTCAAACGCGGAACGCTCATCGTGGGCATGTCGACTTTTGTGCCCTGGGCCATGAAAGATAAAACCGGCAAGCTTGTCGGTTTTGAAATTGACGTAGCCCGCCAGTTGGCCAAAGACATGGGGGTCAAGGTGGAATTCGTTCCCACCCGGTGGGCCGGTATCATCCCATCGCTGCTGACCGGGAAATTCGACATCATCATCGGCGGCATGAGCGTCCGGCCGGACCGCAACCTGAAGGTCAATTTCAGCATCCCTTACGATTATGCCGGACAGGCGCTGGTAGCCAATAAAAAGCTGGCGGCGGGATTTAGCCGTCTGGAAGATTTCAACCGTCCTGATGTGGTGATCGCGGCCCGGCTGGGATCAACGGCCGCCGTGGCTGCTAAAAAATTCATGCCCCGGGCCAAAAAGCTCGTTTTCGACGATGAGTCCCAGGTCATCCAGGAAGTGGTCAACGCCCGGGCCCATGCGGCCGTGGCATCCGCGCCTCTGCCGGCCTTTCAGGCCATTAAATATCCGGATCGACTTTTCATCCCCATCCAGGGAACTTTTACCAAGGAGCCCATCGGATTTGCCGTGCGCAAGGGAGATTTTGATTCTCTCAACTTCCTTAACAACTGGATTCGCTTCACCCGCGCCGGCGGCTGGCTGGCCGAGCGCAAGCACTACTGGTTTGAAACCAAGGACTGGGAAGGCATGGTCAAGTAAATGCGGCCGGATATGCAAAAACCCCGGACAGCGCTTGCGATCCGGGGTTTTTATGCTTTGTTCCGCGGCCGGATTATTTGACGGACACCACCGGGCAGCCGGCCTTGAGAATCACATACTGGGCCGTGGATCCCATCAGCAGCTTGCCGACTTTGGATCTTCTTTTGACCCCGATAACAATTTCATCGGCATTTTGTTCCTCGGCGAAGGCCACCAGGTCCTCTCCCGGAGAAAGGCCCCGGATCAGCAGGTGCGTCGCGCAGGCAACACCATTGTCGGCAAACAGGGATTTCGCCCACTCCAGGCCGCGCTCGGCCTGTTCAATCTGCTCTCGCTGGGCTTCGGTGCCCTTTTCCATGGAAGTGATCACATCCACCGTGGCGCCAAAAGCCAGGGCGTGCTGCTTGGCAATGTTCAAGGCCTCTTTGGACACATTCGTTCCGTCGTAACCCACTAAAATCTTCATCTCAATCTCTCCTCTCAAATAGCAACGTTTCGGTTTTCACTGACTCATATCATGACGGTGCCGCAAAAAGTTCAATTTTTACGATTGCGTCATATCATGATGAAACCGTAAAAAGTAACATTTTCTCGCTCCGCAAGCCTTTTCGGGAGCTGTTCAGGGTTTCGCTAAATTTCAAGAACTCGTCGCAAGCTCCTAAAACAACTTGAAATTTTTAACGCTCAACCCTGAACAGCTCTTTTTCCGAAAAGGGTTGATGTCGCTCGAAAATGACTTCCAACGAAGT
>CAZGNV010000062.1:0-24252 GCA_964527835.1 uncultured Desulfosarcinaceae bacterium
TAATAAATATGTTTTTCATTTAAATTTAAGATGTTAACACAATATTAATCAAAATTAAAGAACTACAAACCTTCCTTTTCTGCCCTTCCAAGACTTATAACACAATTCTATTAGAAGGGTAAACCCAATAATTGAATTAAATTAAAATGCGCATAATTGTTAACGGCCAGTCATAATATGTAAATTTTTTAAAAATATTAGTATATTAAAATTTTTTAAGATTTTTCTTGACTAAGATTTTACAATTAATTATTATGAATTTCATTCAATTTGAGCTGAAATTCGTGCCCAAAATCACAGAGCAACTCATCGGCACGATGGCTTTACATCCATAGCACCAATGAAAAGGGGTGTGATGGCAGACGAAAGACCCGAAGCGCTGGATCGCTATAATCAGTATATCTCCTGGTTTCTCACCCTCACCGTGCTTGCCATGGTTGCCTACCACCTGCTGATTGTCTGGTATCCCCTTTTCGGCGAAATCATGAATCAGAACACCCACCTCGGGTTTTGCCTGGCAGTCATTTTAATCAACTGGGCCAAAAACGCGGACAGCGGCTGGAAAAAAACCCTCTATCTTCTTTTAATGCTGGCAGCAATAGCTCCGATTGTTTATCTGGCCGCAAATTACGAACGCCTTGACATGGAGGCGGGTTTCCCCGAGCCTATGGATGTCGTGGTCGGTATTGTGCTGATCACTCTCGTTATTTTTCAAACCTGGAAAAGCTTCGGTGCCATTTTCCCGATTCTGGTATTGATCGCGCTTGCCTACGCCTTCTGGGGCCACCTGGTTCCAGGTGTTCTCAGCCATCCCCGTTTTGAATTCGGCTACATCATATCCAATTTAAGTGTCGGCTTTCAGGGCATTTACGGAATGCTGCTCAATGTGTCCGTCAACATGCTGTTTTTGCTGATCCTTTTCGGTGCAATCTTTGAGGCCACCGGCGTGACCCGGTTTTTTATGGAATTCGGCAAACTGGTTGGCAAGCACCTGCTGGGCGGCGCCGGACACACAGCAACCTTTTCAAGCTCCTTTGTGGGGATGGTCAACGGGGTGGCGGCCGCCAACGTGGCCATCACCGGTTCCTATACCATCCCCATGATGAAAAAATCCGGGTTTAGAGCTGAAACCGCCGGTGCCATTGAAGCCATGGCCTCCACGGGGGGGCAGTTAACCCCCCCGATTATGGGCATCGCCGTCTTTATTATGGCCAGCTTTTTGGGCGTCAGCTATGCTCAACTGATGTTCAAAGCCTTGATTCCGGCCTTCACTTATTATGCCATTGCTGTGCTGGGCGTGATGCTGATCGCTTTGCGGGAAAAAATTACCAGAAGAGAAGAAATGGCAGATAGAAAAATTTTGCTCGGCGGCGCACCGGTGTTCGTAGTACCCATGACCGTGCTGACAACGGTGCTGCTGTTTCACTACTCAATTGGATACGCGGCGTTTTGGGGTATTTTCAGCCTGCTGACGGTTTCCTGCCTGCGCACGGCCACCCGGCCCGGATTGAAGCAACTGACACAAAGTCTGATTACCGGCACGATCATGGCTTCCACTTTCGGAGTGGCCGTGGCCTGTATCGGCATGCTGGTCAAAAGCCTGACTTTCACCGGAGCCGCCACCAAACTGAGCCTAATGGTGGGCAGTATCAGCGGGGGGTATCTTCTGCCGACCCTGGTGTTGACCGCGCTGCTGTCCATTCTCCTAAGTTCTTCCACGCCGACGGTGATCGCTTACATCATCGTGGCCTTTGTGGCCGCCCCCATCCTGGAGGGCCTGGGTCTGCCGAAACTGGTATCTCATTTTTTTGTCTTTTATTATGCCATCCTGGCCGCCGTCACACCCCCCATTGCCGGAGCGGCCATTGTCGGCAGCCAGATCTCCGGGGCCAGCTACCTGCGAACTTCATGGGAAAGCTTTAAACTGGTGGGTCCTTTTTACCTGGTTCCGTTTTTTGCCGTCAAAAATCCGATCATCTTTTCCCAACGCCAGGCCCTGCTGCCGGCCGTTTTTACACTATGTGCGCTGGTGATCGCAGTGGCCTGCATGACATGTTTTTGCCAGACGTACTGCTTTACCCGGACCTCTCTCCGCGAACAGGGCATTCTGCTGCTGGCAACCCTTTGCGCCGTCTGGTATGGCCTTTATGGGCAGGTGCTTTTCTTTCTTGCCGCCGTGCTGCTGGCAGGCGGATTTTTCGTCAACCAATGGCGTAAAAAGGCGCCGATATAAAAATGGCCGGCAGTTAAAATTCACCATTTTCTTCAAACGCCTTGGGGATAGGAACAACCCATCAATTTACCAGCAACGGAAAGGAGATAGAATCATGAAACGTCTGACATTCACCATCGCATTAACTTTAGGGCTGCTTCTGGTTTTCCAGCCCTCAATGACTCCAGCGGCCGCCGGTAAAAAGCCTGTTGATGTGGTGCTGATGACGACCCCCTTCGGCACCAACATGTACAATGTCGGGGCGGCTTATGAACAGGTGTTTAAAAAAGCCGGCTCCTGGGTACACATCAAACATCAGGAAACACCGGGTGCCATGTATAGTTATAAGTATATCATCAAGAATCGCAAGAAAATGCAAACCGGCGAAGTTCCCCATACGGTGATGGCCGGCGGTGTCGGCAACCTGGATTATCTGGCCAGCGGGAGGTGGCCCTTTGAAAAATTGCCCTGGCCGACGGTACGAGCGATTGTCTCCCACGAGGGGTTGGTCGGATTTTACGGCACCCAGGATCCCGGCATTAAAAGCCTCAAAGACTTGGCCGGCAAGCGGGTGGGAACGTACCAGAGAGCCCGCGTGTTTTTAGGCGTGCTGCTGGACAAGCCCCTTTTCGGCAAAGCTTTGGGAATTTACGATAAAATTAAATGGGCGCCGCTGGGAGCTATCGGCTGCAAGGATGCCTTTTTGAACGGCAAGCTGGATGCGACCCGGCTCAGTTTCGGTGCCAAGCTGGAGCCGAGCGAAAACGGAACTTTTCTGATAAAGGCCATGGCACCGTCTCCACCGACCATGGAGATTCTCAGTTCCGGAAAAAAGATCTACCTCCTGCCGGTTGAAAAAGAATGGATTCAAAAAGCCTATGACTTCTCAAAAAATGTAATCACGTTTCCGGGCCTGATTAAAAAAGGCACGCTCAAGATCATCCACCGCGACATCTGGGCCCGGGCGGGTTCCATGTGCCTGCAAGGCGATGCCAGCCTGCCGGATGATATCGTCAAAGAAATCGTCCGCGTCCGGCAGCAATACCGCAAGGAGTTTGCCCGCTATCATGCCGTTCTGGCCTTTTTCCCGGATACACCCTATCCTATCGGCAGCCCCCGGAAATATGTCCATCCGGCGACGATCAAGGCCATGCAGGAATTTGGATATCCCATCCCCCAGGGGCAATAACCCATGGCATCCAAAATCGAAAAAATTCTGTTTGTCACGGATCTTTCACCTTCGGCCCGCCATGCATTTGATTATGTCTGCCGCATGGCGGGTCCCCTAGGGGCGTCTATCATCATTTTACATGTGATGGAAGAAGCCCCCGGGGGCATTGAAAAGCGCATGGTCGCTTTTCTGGGCGAAAAAAAATGGCGTGAATTAACCCGAATCAGCGAACAGGAAACCCGCCGGATACTTATCGGGAAAAAAAGGCAGGCCGAACTCATCCGGGACGCATTAGGGGTATTTTCTGAATCGGTGCGTGCCGACTCGAGGAAAACCACCGGCCAAAGGGACGAAATCATCGTCAGCCGGGGCAAGGTGGTGCCAGAGATATTAAAAGCTGCTGAGCGCTGCGATCTGATCGTGATGGGCTATGACGCACCGAATATCCTGGAATCGGCTGCCGGGGGTAATGTAGCCCTCAAGGTACTCAAAGACAGCCGGATACCTGTTTTGCTGGTGCCACCCCCCGAGGGGAAATGATCTGAATTGTCATCGGCCAAGGTATTTTCAATGTATCGTATCTAATGCTGACCCTATTTGAAAAACGGAGAGAAACCGATGGGAAAAATATTGGAATTTGCTGAAGCCTTGTGGAATGGCGACACGGACACTTTCGCCCATCATCCCATCAGCGCCCCTTTCGGCGTGGAGCGTGTCGCTGCTGGCACTTGGTTTATCAAGGGGTTTGCCAACACAATCGTCAGGGAAACCGACAACGGCCTGGTGATCATCGATCCGGCCGCTTCCATGGACCATGAATACAAATTTAAAAAAGTCCGCAGCGTCACGACACTGCCCCTGCATACAGCCGTTTTTACCCACGGCCACATTGATCATTGCTTCGGAGTCACAGATTACCGGGCGGAGGCCGAAGTCAACGCCTGGCCGCTGCCGCGCGCCATTGCCCACGAGGACCTGCCGAAGCGCTTCGACCGCTACCGACTGACCGCCGGCTATAATGCCGCCATCAACACGCGCCAGTTCGAGGGTGGTGCCGCCGAAGTCAGTTTCCCCGCCGAGTTCTACTATCCGGATCTCACCTACAGAGATCGTCTGAACTTCACAGTCGGCGGAATCCAGGTCCGGCTGCGGCACGCGCTGGGCGAAACCGATGATCATACCTGGGTCTTTTTCCCCGACACGCGGGTGCTGTGCCCGGGGGATCTCTTTATCTGGTGCGTGCCGAACGCCGGCAACCCGCAAAAGGTCCAGCGCTACTGCCATGGCTGGACCAGCGCATTGCGGGAAATGCAGGCGGTGGATGCGCAAATTATGCTGCCCGGACATGGCTGGCCCATCATCGGGGCGGATCGCATCAACCAAGCCCTTGAAGATACCGCGGTTTTGCTTGAATCCCTGCATGAGCAAACCATTGCCCTGATGAACCAGGGAGCCTCCCTAGACCGCATTTTACATACTGTGAAAGTGCCGGACAGCCTGCTGGAAAAACCGTACCTGCATGCCGTCTATGACGAGCCGGAATTCATTATCCGCAATATCTGGCGGCTGAATGGGGGATGGTACGACGGCATGCCGTCGCATCTCAAACCGGCTCCGGAAAAAGATCTGGCCGTTGAAATCATCGCGCTGGCCGGCGGCATCGACAAGCTCGTGGGGCGCGCCCGGCAGCTGGCCCGGGAAAAGAAGTTTCGCCTGGCCTGCCAGCTGGCGGACTGGGCCTTTCTCGGCTCCGGCAAGGATCTCGAGGTGGGCCGGCAGACCGCCCAGATTTATGCCGCCCGGGCAAGCGCTGAAACGTCCACGATGGCCATGGGCATTTTTATGGCCGCCGCCCGGCAAATGCAGGGTAAAGCGGCGCAGCAGGAAACCTCCGGCCTTGCCAGCGTGCTGAAGTTCCAGGGTCAGCGCGGCAAAAAGTCACCCGCCAGATAAAACCAAAAATGTGCGCCAGAAAAAGGAGCAACCATTGATGACCATCAATCGTGCCTATGACAAACCCGCGGAAACCATTCACCCCCAGCTGACGGAACATTCCCGCAAGATGCAGCAGAAGATATACAAAGTCACGGACAACTATTTTCTAGCTGTCGGATACGGAATTGCCAGCTCCCATATGATCGTGGGCACCGACGGGATCATCATCATCGATCCCATCGAGGACGTCGGCAAAAGCCGCAAGATCAATGAAGATTTTCGCAAAATCACCGACAAACCGGTCAAAGCCGTGATTCACACCCACAATCACGCGGACCATGTCTGGGGCGTCAAGGGCTTTGTCTCCGAGGAAGAAGTACAATCCGGCCGGTGTCAAATTATCGCCCATGAAACCATGTTGGCCAATTTCATTGTCAGTGCCACCGGCGGCGTCGGTGCCATTTTAGGAGTCAGAAGTGCCTATAGCTTCGGCAATTACCTGGAACTCGGCCCTGAAGGACGGGTCAACAACGGAATCGGGCCGGACGTATTGATGCGTGAAGCTTCGCTGATTCTGCCAACCATTACCGTTAAAGAAATCCTGGATCTGGAAATCGCAGGGGTAAAAATGCATATTTTCTGGGTTCCCAGCGAATGCGATGACGAAATTGCGGTGTGGTTTCCGGATCTGGAAGTACTTTGCACCGCCGAGGTCATCCAGGGGGAAACTTTTCCCAACCTGCACACCATTCGCGGCACGCGCTACCGGGATCCCAAGCAGTGGTACAAGAGCATCGACGTGCTGCGCACCTTTGGCGCCCGCTTCATGGCCCCTTCCCATGGCCGCCCGGTGTCCGGCCGCCAAAATGTGGCCGATGTGCTGACCGCCTACCGGGATGCCATCCAGTTTGTCCATAACCAGACGATCCGCTATATGAACCAGGGCTACACGCCCGATGAACTGGTGGATCTGGTAAAATTGCCGGAGCATCTCGCCGGGCATCCCTGGCTCGGTGAATTTTACGGAACCGTGAAGCACTGTGTGCGCGCAATTTATACAGGAGAAATCGGATGGTTCGCCGGCGATCCAACCACGCTGGATCCCGTCGCGCCGGTAGAGTCGGCCGCCCGCCATGTTCAGCTCATGGGAGGCAGGGATCGGGTAGTGGCTGAATCACAGAAGGCGCTCGATGCCGGAGATTACCAGTGGGCTGCAGAACTGGCCACTTATACCATCCGCGTGGACAAAAATGACATGCAGTCACGGCGCATCAAAGCCCAGGCTTTGCGCCAGCTGGGGTTTAAAACGCTGAACTCCAACTGGAGATGCTGGTACCTGTCCTCAGCCCTCGAACTGGAGGGAGGTCCGTTCGATTTTTCCGGCAAAATCAGTGGAATCGGCGTTGCACGGGCGTTGCCGGCGGAAGTAAAAGTGGAGGCCATGGGACTGCGCCTGGCAGCGGAAAAATCCCTGGATGTGCGCATGATCATGGGGTTTCACTTTCCGGATGTCGAGACGGCCTGTGCCCTCGAAATTCGCAGAGGCATCGCGCAGTTTCATCCCCGGCTTCCTGACAAGGTGGATATCGCGCTTACCCTCGACAATAGCTACCTGGCGGATATTTTGCTGGGATTGGCTTCCTGGGAGCAGGGGCTGAAGTCGGGGAAAATCAAGGTGGACGGCGACATGAACAATTTGATCCAATTCTTCAACTGTTTCGAAAAACCCAAAGCGCCAAAAGATATTCTGCTGACACTCAGGTAACCGGTCCCGGCGCAAAGACTTGATACCAATCCGCCAACGGGCCATGAACATCGCTAGGATCTGCAAAAGGAAAACCACAAAATGACGGAAACAATTCAGTTCGGCAAGTTGACCATTGATGACGAAGGTCCGGTCAATCCGGCACCCGGGGTATGGAAAATTCCCGGCTTCGGCAACACGGGAGTCGTTCAAACCGACGACGGACTGGTGGTCATTGATATGCCGGTGCGCTCGTTTCTGAAAAACACGATGACCGAACTGCGCCGGATCTCAAAAGATCCGATCCATACCGTATTTGTCACCCACGGCCACCTGGACCACGCCGTGCACCTGAAGCACCTCTTCAAAGAGGCCGCCGCCAACTCAAGCCCGCCGCCGCGGGTCATTGCCCATCGCAATGTTCTGAAACGCTTTGCAAAATACCGGATGCTGGCCGCCTATCACGAACAAATCAACCGCATCCAGTTCAATGTCGCCCGGCAGCAACAGGTTTTTCCCATGCCGGAGCACAATCCGGACGTTATTTTTGACCAGAGCATCAGCACCACTGTCGGCGGCATCGATTTTCATGCCTTCCACGGGCTGGGTGAAACCGATGATCACCTGTGGGTGTGGGTGCCCGAAAAAGAGACTGTTTTTGCAGGGGACTTTGTTGTTTATTCATTTCCCAATGTCGGCAACCCCTTCAAGGTCCAGCGCTACGCCCTTGAATGGGCCGAAGCGCTGGAAGCTATTGTGGCCAAAACCCCGCGGGTCCTGGTGCCCGGCCATGGCCCTGTCATCGATGGCCGTGAAAAGGTTCGCACGGTGTGTCTTAAAATTGCAGCCGCCCTGCGGTACCTGCAGCGGGCGGTGATCGAGCGGCTCAATGCCGGCATGCCGTACGAGGACATTGTGCATGACGTCGAGTTGCCGGAGCACATGCTGGACGATGAATTTCTGGCCCCCCGCTATGGATGCCCGACCTTTGTGGTGCATGGAATTTTACGCCAGTACACCGGCTGGTACGATGGCAACCCGTCAAACCTGTTTCCGCCGAAAAAGACCGACCTTGCCCGGGAGGTAGCCAAACTGGTTGGAGTCCAGCGGATCATGGAACATGCCTGCCGGCTGGCGGAGAAAGATCAAGCCGCCATGGCATTGCAATTTGTCGATATGGCGCTGTCTGCCGACATTGGCAATGACCAACAACGACGGATGCACCTGCTCAAGTCGCAGTTGCTGGAAACCATGGGACGCAAGGCGGACAGCTTTATCGCTAAAAGTATATTTTATCGGGCCAGGGATCTCGAAAAACAGGCGGCCAAAACCCCTGATCGGATTTGACCTGTCCAATACCATTTTGGGAGTGCCTATGAATTTAATCCAACTGGCAGAAAACAATTATCGCAAATTCGGTGAATACGAATGCCTGATTTTCAATGCCAGGGCGTACACCAACCGGGAATTGCTCCACGACTCAAAAAAAATGGCATCCGCCCTCATGGGGCTGGGAGTGAAGCCGGGGGACAAAATCGTGGTGATGTTGCCAAATTGCCCCGAAGTTCTCATCAGCTATCAGGCCATACTGAGAGCCGGCGGCATTATTGTGCCGGTCGTGCCCCTGTTGACCGCCAAAGAACTGAATCATATTCTGATCAATTCCGAGGCCCGGGAGGTGATTACCTGTGCCCAGTTGCTTGCCCTAGTGACTGCGGCCGCAAAGGGTGCAAACCGGCTAAAACACATCATTGCCGTGGATCAGGACGCGAGCGGTGGAATTTTAAATTTTCGGGATCTGATCCACACTGCTGCGGGCAGTACCCCGGCAATCCCCATCCAGGACAATGACGTGGCTGTTATCTTATATACATCCGGAACCACGGGCACCCCCAAGGGGGTCATGCTGACTCACAAAAACCTGTACACAAACGCGGTCAACAGCGCCGTGACCGGCAATCCCAAAAGATCGGACATCCGGCTGGCAGCGCTGCCGCTGTCCCACTCTTTTGGCTTCACCACCATGAATATCATGCTGCTCTATGGAAATCTGGCAATCCTGATGTCGCGCTTCAACGTGGAAGAAGCATTGCGTCTGATTGATAAGTACAGGATCACCCACTTTCCGGGCGTGCCGGCCATGTTCGCCCTCATGCTGCAGGCCGATGCAGCGGTAAAACGAAAATACGACCTGTCCTGCCTGCAGGGAGTTACCAGCGGTTCCGCCCCATTGCCCACAGAAATTTATAACGCCTTTCAAAATGAATTTAAATGCACTATCCGGGAAGGCTATGGGTTGTCCGAAGCCTCGCCGGTGGTTAGCATGACCTACTTCGACCGCGAGGTCAAACCGGGCTCGGTGGGGCAGCCGATTCCCGAAACCCGTGTGCGCATCGTCGATGATAAGCAAAGCGATCTGCCCCCCGGTGAAATTGGCGAGCTGATCGTCAGTGGACCTGGCGTCTGTGCCGGCTACTACCGCATGCCCGAAGAAACCGCCTGCACAATTCGCAACGGCTGGCTGCATACCGGGGACATGGCGCGCATGGACGAAGACGGCTACCTGTACATCGTTGAAAGGAAAAAGGACCTCATTATTCGAGGAGGATTCAATGTTTATCCCCGGGACGTGGAAGAGGTGCTTTATCGCCATCCGGCGGTCGCCGAAGCGGCGGTCGTCGGAGTCCCGGATCCCGTGATGGGAGAAGAGGTCAAGGCTTTTGTCGTCCTGCAGCCGGGCAGCACGGCCGGGCAGCAGGAAATCATTGATTTTTGCCGCCGGCAGCTTTCCAAAAACAAGTGCCCGAAATTCGTGGATTTTCTCGATACCCTGCCCAAAAGCCCCATTGGTAAAATTTTACGCAAACAACTGCGCAGCCGCACCTGAAAGGAGGAACAGCCATGAGCTACTGGTTTGAAGATCCAACCCTAAAAGCGCTGGTTCCACTGGCCCTTTCATCATCCATCCGGGGATTGACCACCATTTTTACCACTCCGAAAATTTACGCCGGTTTCAACGTCATCCCCAAAGGCCCGGTAATCGGACCGTCCACCATGGATTCGCTGGCCAACCGCTGCAGCAAGAAAAGGGCTTTTGTGATCACCGACGCGTTCAATGCGCCCAGCGCCAAGCAGGTGACCGAATTTCTCGAATCCGGGGGATTTGAAACCCAGATCTGGGCTGAAACCCTTCCGGAAGCCCCCATAGACAACGTCACCCAATGCGCCCAGGTTCTCACGCAATTCGAACCGGACCTGATCATGGCTGTGGGCGGTGGTTCGGTGATGGACCTGTCCAAGGGAGCCTGGATTTTGTATGAACGGCCCGATTTGACAGACCTGGGGATGGTTTCGCCTCTGGACAGTCTCAATTTACGCCAGAAAGCCATGCTGGCCGCGGTGCCCACCACCGCCGGCACGGGATCGGAGTGCACCGGAGCGGCCGTGTTCCACGATGACGCCACTGATCGCAAGATTCCCATTGCCCATAACGAGTTGGTACCGGATGTCGCCATCCTCTCACCGGAGTTTACCCTGTCCATGCCTCTGGAGCTGACCGCCGGCACCGGCGTGGATGTCCTGGCCCATGCCATGGATGCTGCCATCGCACCCGCGGGCAATGACTACACCGATCCACTGGCCTTGCGGGCCACCGAGATGGTTTTTAAATGGCTGCCCCGGGCTTATAGAAACGGGCAGGATCGCGAGGCCCGCTTCCGGATGATGATGGCCGCCAACATCGCCGGCATTGCCTTCGGCATGAGCGGCTGCCATATCACCCACAGCCTGGGCCATTCCCTGGGAGCCGTGTTTCACATGCACCACGGTCTGTGCGTGGGCTTTTTTATCCCTCATTCCATGCAGTTTTGCGCCCCGGTGACCGACAAGCACCTGACCCTTTGCAAGGCTCTGGATATCCCAGCCGCCGATGCCCGGGAGGCACTGGACAACCTGGTGGCGAAAACCCGGCAATTGCTGACGGAGCTGAATATCCCGCTGGCACTCAAAGATTTCGGGATCGCCCGCAAGGATTTTGAAGCCCGGCTGCCGAAGCTCGCCGAGCTGGCCTATGCCGATATCAGCTGTTATCTCAGCCCACGGCCCATTACAACCGCCCAGTGCGAACAAATCATGCGCTACGCATACGATGGCAAAGACATTGATTTTTAACCAGGAGGGTAAAGCCATGCAAGGTTATCACGGTCGATTTTTGGAAGTCGATCTCACCAACCGGATCACCCGGGATCTCCCGCTTTCTGAAGATTTCTGCAAAAAATATATCGGCGGCGCCACCATGGCGGCTGCCTTGATCTATGATCGCCTAACGCCGGACACCGATCCGCTGGCACCCGAAAATCCGCTGGTCATGGCCACCGGTCCTTTCACCGGCTCCCCCCTGCCCATGGTCAGCCGCTATGCGGTGGCCGGCATTTCACCGTTGACCGGCTACTGGGGGGAAGCCACCAGCGGCGGGGGGTTTCCCTTCCGGCTCAAGGGCGCAGGCTGGGATGGCATCATCATCACCGGCAAGGCCGCTACACCCGTCTATCTGGTCGTCGCTGACGGCCAGGCCGAAATCCGGGATGCTGCCGCCCTGTGGGGCCTGGACACTTACGCGACTCAGAAGCAAATCAAGCAGGAAATCCAGCATGCCAAACTCAGCGTGGCCTGCATCGGGCCAGCCGGCGAAAAACAAATCCGTTACGCCTGCATTGTCAACGACAAGGGCCGGGCCGCAGGCCGCTGCGGCCTGGGGGCCCTCATGGGTTCCAAGAACCTGAAGGCCGTGGCGGCCGGCGGCAACCGGCGGTCACAGCCGGCTGACAGCGGCATGGTCGGCCGGCTTGCCAAACAGGCCGTCAAGGACATCAACGGCAATCTGGTTTCGGTGGCCTTTCGCGAATACGGGACCCTGATGTATACCGATATGGCCATGATACTGGGAGATGCCCCGGCCAAATATTTCACCAAAAGCGTGTTTGAAGTCCAGAAGGTTACCGGGCAAACATTGCGCCAGCAATACACGGTGGCCAATTATGCCTGCCGGGGATGTCCCATCGCCTGCGGCCGCGAGCTGTTGGATTTCAAACCGGGGCTCAATGTGGACGGGCCGGAATATGAAACAGTCATGGCTTTCGGCCCCCTGTGTCTGAACAGCGACCTGGAGGCCATTGTGGAAGCCAATCACCTGTGCAACGCCAACGGCCTGGATACCATCTCCGCCGGGGTTTGCATCGCCTATGCCTTTTATCTCTACGATCAGGGCATCCTGGATGCACAGCAGGTCGGAATGGAACTGAACTGGGGGGACGGGGAGGCGGTGGTGCAGCTGGTGAACAAAATCATCCGCCAGGAAGGCATCGGCGTTTTGCTGTCCCGGGGAACCCTGACCATGGCCCGCGAACTGGGCCGCGATGAGGGCGAAGCCGCCCAGATCAAGGGGTTGGAAATGCCCATGCATGACGCAAGGGCCTTTCATGGCCTGGCGCTCTCCTATGCCACTGCACCCCAGGGGGCCTGCCACCTGAAGGGGGATTACTACAACATCGATCTGGGCAACATGGTGCTCGAATACAACATCCTGCCCTCCGAGCGCATGGCCTCCGAGGGCAAGGCCGAGTCCGCGGCCAAATTTCAAAGCCTCAAGGATCTGTACGACGCCCTGGCACTGTGCAAGTTCTCCCCGATTCAGGTCACTCAGCTGTGCGAGATGCTCAATGCGCTTACGGGCTGGGATTATGACCCCGCAAAACTGCTGGCGGCCGGCGAACGGTCGGTAAACCTCAAACGGGCCATCAGCAACCGGTTGGGAGTCACCCGCCGACACGACGGGCTGCCTAAGATTTGCCTGGAACCTTTGCAGGAAGGTGCCTCGGACGGCAGCCGGCCCGATATGGATGCGATGCTCAAGGAATATTACCGCTACCGCGGCTGGGACTGGGAAACCGGCAAGCCCTCAAAGGAAAAACTCATTGAACTTGAACTGCCCCAGGCAGCGAAAGACCTTTACGGAACATGAAAACTACCGCGCATTTCCACGGCATACTGGCCGCCTGGAGCGCAACCCCGGCAGCCGAATCGGAACTGCCGGAGGATAGCAGCGTCTTACGTTTGCTTAGCCTCCAAAAGCTTCTTCCTTAATTTCAATTACTGCCGGATCACTGGCGGTGATGGCGTCCATCCTGCCCATGGTCGTCGGCAAAACGGCGTTGATGAAGTATTTTGCGGTCTGCAGCTGGCCTTCATAGAAAGCAGCATCTTTGCGTTTGGCCCCTTTTTCAAGTTGCGAAGACGCAGTGTTTGCCCGCCACAGAAGCATCCAGGCCATGCATACATCACCGACGACATCCAGAAACGGCTTGGCGAAGGCAAAGGCCACCTTGACGTCCGGCGACAGGGCGACTGCGCCCAGCTGCATGGCGACTTCTCCCAGCCGCTTGACGGCCGCATCGACTTTGGCTGCCGGTGCTTCAAGGCCTTTGATTTTGGCGGCTTCGGCCGTGGTCTGCTGGATCTGCTGGAAGAAGCCAAGCACGACCTTGCCGCCTTGCATGCCCAGCTTGCGACCCAGCAGATCCATGGCCTGGATGCCGTTGGTCCCCTCGTAGATGGAGGCAATCTTGCAGTCGCGCAGCAGCTGTTCCACGGGATACTCCCGGGTGTAGCCGTATCCGCCATAAACCTGCACCGCCTCCACGCAGATATCGAATCCGCGGTCCGAGCAGTAGGATTTGAACACGGGGGTGAGCAGATCGATCAGGCCCTGGCAGTGCGCTTTTTCTTCTTCACTGTCCGTGCACACCTGCCGGTCAAACATCCAGGCAATGTAGTATGCCAGGCTGCGCATGCCGTCCACATGGCTTTTCATCCACAACAGCATGCGGCGCACGTCCGGGTGCCGGATAATCGGGACCTGGGGGGCCTCCGGGTCGGCCGCCCGGGTCAGGTCCTTGCCCTGCAAGCGCTCCTTGGCGTAGTTGGCGGCATACATGTAAGCCGTCGAGCCGCACATCATCCCGATGATTCCCACCGCCAGGCGGGCGGCGTTCATCATGTGAAACATCACCCGCATGCCCTTGTTTTCCTCACCCAGCAGCAGCCCTCGGCATTTTCCCTTGCTGCCCAGGGCCATGGCGCAGGTGGCACTGCCGTGAATGCCCATTTTTTCTTCGATTCCCGTACAAACGATATCGTTGGGTTCTGCCAGGCTGCCGTCGTCGTTGACCCAGATCTTGGGAACGATAAACAGTGAAATCCCCCGGGTGCCCTTCGGCGCCCCCTCAATGCGGGCCAGCACCGGATGGATGATGTTTTCGGCCAGGTCATGGTCGCCGCCGGTGATAAAAATCTTGTTGCCTGTCAGGCTGTAAGTCCCGTCCGGATTTTTGACCGCCGTGGTGGTCAGCGCCCCCACATCGGAGCCGGCCTGGGGTTCGGTCAGCTGCATGGTGCCGCTCCATTGGCCGGTGTACATCTTTTTTAAAAACATCTGCTTTTGCTTTTCGGTGCCGAAATATTCGATCAGCTCCCCGGCGGCATGCCCCACAACGGCATAGAGGGTAAAGGCATAATTGGCGCCGACAAAATATTCCGAAGCCGCCTGGGCGATGCAGCGCGGCAATCCCTGCCCGCCCAGCTCCGGGTCGGCAATCATGGCCGTCCACTCGCCTTCGCGCATCAGCTTATAGGGACGATGAAAACATTGCGGGACCTTCACCTTTCCGTTTTCAAAGGTTGCCCCTTCGCGATCCCCTTCGGCAAAGGTCGGCAATATCTCCTTGACGGCCAGGGTACGCGCTTCGCTGATGATCAGGTCAAATGTTTTGCGGTTAAACTCCGCATACTTTTCGCAGTCTGTGAGTTCATCGACTTTAAACTGCTCGTAAAGCACAAAATCAATATCTCTTCGATCCGCAATTACCTGGGCCACAATTTAGTCCCTCCCTTATCGCTTCTTCCATTGCGCGGGCCGTCTTTCCATCATGGACGTAATGCCTTCCTGGAAATCCTCGGTCCGCAGCAGGATGCTGTTCAAGTTGGCCTCCATGTCCAGCTGGGTCATCAGGTCGACCCCCCGGCCGCGCTTGATGATTTTTTTTGCCGCTCCGACAGCCAGGGGAGCGGTGCTGCAGATTTCCTGCGCCAGGTTTTCGGCCTCGCGCACGAGGTCCGCCTCCGGATGCAGGTAATTGACCAGCCCCCACTCAAGGGCCTGGCGGGCGGTGTAATTGCGGGCAGTGATAAAAACTTCCATGGCCCGCAAGGTCCCTAGCACCCGCGACAGCCGTGAGGTTCCGCCCAGATCCGCAACAACTCCCAGCTTCAACTCCGGCATGCCCCACAGGCAGTCGTCGGCCATCAGCAGGATATCGCAGGCCAGGGCGATTTCCAGCCCCAGGCCCAGCACCCGGCCGTGCATGGTGCAGATGATGGGCAGCTCCACGGCTTCCAGGCGGTTGATATACTGCTGAAATTGATAAATCAGCGCCCGCAGGGGTGCACCGCCGGCGCCGGCATCGCCCATGAATGGTAAAACGGCCCCGCCCAGAGAATTGAAATCCACGCCGGCCGAAAAAATGCTGCCTTCGCCTTTCAGGATAATCGCCCGGATTTCCGGGTCCTGCGCCTGGGTCTCCACCATCTCGCACAGCTGGATGAGCATCTCGACGGTGATCGCGTTTCTCTTTTCAGGACGGTTTAACGCGATGGTGTAAATGTTTTCCTTTTTTTCACCCGTTAAATAATTTTCCGGCATCACAACCTCACAGTCTTTTGAATAGGGAAAAGGGTTCCTTTTGCCTTTTCCTTTTTGCCTTTGGCCTATGTTATAATTTCCAGGTCTGCAATTGGATAGGACATGCACGCGTGCACGTAGCCAAACTGGCGGTCGGATTTTCTCACCGGCACGCCGGCGGGCTGAAACACCTTGCCTGACAGCACTTTTACCCGGCACATGCTGCACTCCCCCGAGCGGCAAAGGGAAGGCAAGCCGATTCCGTTTTTTTCCAGCGCCGCCAGCAGCGGCTCATCCGCCCGGGCCTGTAGCGCTTGGTGTCCCTTGACTTTTATCGTAAAGACCGCCTGTGGGCCGATGTCCGCCGGCCAGCCGGGGTACTGCCGGATATCGGCCGGAGCGCCGTACATTTCCTGTTTGATTTTTTGCCCGGGCACCCCCATTGCTTCCACCTGGGGCAGGCAAAAGTCATACAGCCCCCTGGGTCCGCAGATAAAAAAGGATTTATCTTCGATGTCCTTCAACACTTCTTGCATAAGGTCACGTGTAATAAAGCCGCAGGCTCCCTCATAGCCGTCGGCCGGAGCTTCGATTACCGGAATGTAGTGGATATTGTCATACCGTTGGGCGATGCGCTCCAGCTCGCTGCCGAAGATAACATCATCCGCCGTCTTGTTGCCGCAAAAAAGATATACTGTGCGGTCCAGCCCGCGTTCAACGATTTCGCGGATCATGCTCATAAACGGCGTAATTCCGCTGCCGCCGGCGATGCAGACCATGTGCGGCTTGTGGATCAACGGATTGAAGTAAAAATTGCCGGCCGGCCCCGAGCTGGTCAGCGTATCGCCCCGTTTGATCTCGTCGAGCAGGTAATTGGAAACCAGCCCGTTTTCCACCCGCCGCACGGTGATATCATAATACCCGGTCTGATTGGGCTGGGAGGAAATGCTGTAGGGACGGCTGGTGCGAATGCCCCCGATTTCAAGGAAAAGGGCGATGTACTGGCCGGCCAGAAACGGCGGCAGGTAGCCATCGGTAGCAACCAGACGCAGGGTTTTGGTCGTCGGCGTTTCTTCAATCACTTCGCTGACCCGCAGCTGCAGGCGCTCGGGGTGCAGCAGGCGGATATAGGCCTCGGCAGAGTCCACGACAGATGCTGCCGTTCCCCCGAGTTTGCGGCTCACCCGGATCTGTTCAACGATCTGTTCGTAGCCGTCGAATTCCTGCCAAATGCCTTTTCGCATAATGATCTCCTTGATGATGCCCGGGTTGCTATTGGGCGCCCATTCTTTTGATGATGGATTTGGCCGCGGCGATCCCCGAGCGCAGGGTGGGCTCAAACCCGTTGTCCCCGGCCCAGCCGCCGGCAAAAAACAGGCCGTCAATGGGCGAATTCCGCCCGGGCTGGAAAAACAAAGCGTCCTTGGTGAGCATTTCATAACCGTAAATCGCGCCCAGGGGATGGCCAAGGTAGCGCATGTGCGTCAGGGGCGTGCCGACCTCGATTTCCTCGATATGAGCCCTGGCCCCGGTAAATATTTCCTCCACGCGCTGGAGCATGGCATCGGCGCAGCGAAACTTCACGTCATGGTATTGGCGCGGGGGAATTCGCAGCCAGGGCTCGCCGTATTTTAACGTCACCACATTCGCCTGGCAGGTGCCGGGCGGGGAAAAATCCGGGTCCGTAACATCATAACAGCTGAAAACCAGCAGCTCGTCGTCGATGTCGATCCGATTCATGGTGTCGAGCAGGCCGTCGGAGATGTCCGTGCTGCGCATCAGAAAATTGGTCGACTCGCCAATGCCCAGCTGCCCGGGTTCGCAGTCGAAACCGATGAACATCGTAAAAGCCGAGGTGCTCAGGTTGCGCGACTTCATTTCAACCAGGGCTTGCGCAGGCACCTGCTCCGAATCGATCAGCTGGTTGTAGGTCGTGATCGGTGAGGCGTTGCAGACGACCACCCGGGTTGAAACCTCAAGATCGTCATCGGTGATCACCCCCTGGATCTTTCCGTCGCGCACGACGATCTTCTTGGCACCACAGCTGAAGCGGGCGGTACCGCCGCTGACCAAGAATTTATTTAAAATCGCATTGGACAGGGCCTGGGAGCCGCCTTTGATGTGAAACGGCTTGAACTCCATGTACTGGAAGAGCACCATGGCCAGATAGGCAAAGGCCAGCCGGGTCGGCGGCACACCGATATAGCCCCAGAAAACCGCCAGCACCGCTTTGAGCAGGGGATCGGAAAAATAATCATCCAGAATGTCTTTGGAATTCTGCAGGGCGTGCTGGTAAAGGGTGGGATACTTGGCGCGCGATGCCTCCGGGTCCCGGAAGATGAAGGCCCCGATCATGTCATTGGCAAATTGCGCCATCAAATCAAAATACCTCTCAAGCGCCTCTTTTTGATGGGGAAAGGCTTCCTTGAGCACCGCGATGGTTTGCGCGCGATCTGTTTTGAGGGTTATTTGAAACCCATCCGGCGTGGCCACATGGTAAAGATCGGAAATCTCCACAAACTCGAGATCGTCCATAATCCCGAGTTTATCCAGCTCCAGTCGCAAAAGCCCGGGCTTTTCAGCTGTCCCCAGACCGCTGAGCTGATGCAGCGCCACCTCGAACTCGAATCGGCCGCGGCAAAAGCTCGTGGCCGCGCCGCCGGGGATATTGTGCCGCTCCAGCAGCATCACCTTCAAGCCCTTTTGCGCCAGCTTTGCCGCAGCGGTCAGCCCGCCATTGCCCGCCCCGATTACCACCGCATCATAATCGGCCATGTCGTCTCCTTAGCAGGTGTCCATCCACAAACGGCATCTTTTGGCCCGTTGCGGCGTTTTCGCTCTTTTGAAATCCTCGACATAGTTTACTATGCCTGTGGTTTCAAAATCGCTCAGGCCTTGCACCGAACCAAAATCTACCATTTGTGAACGGACACTGATATTAATCGGTTGATTAGTTATTGCGGGAAAGTTGCTTCTAAAACCGGGTGTAAAGCCGTAGGCTATGGTTGAGGGCAAGGCGCCGAGTCGCTGAAAAAGCGGAGCGTACACGTTAGTACGTGAGCATTTTTCAGTGGCTCGCAACGCCGCCATCGGCCATAGAATGCGGTTTTACACCCGGTTTTCACAGTCCCATGAACTTGGCCGCAATATTCTTCATGATTTCATTGGTGCCCGCAAAAATCGTCATGATCTTGGCATCGCGCCAGGCCCGGACAATCTTGCATTTCTCCAGGGTGCCGAAATCCCCGCACAAGTCCAGACTGCGGTTGGCCACCCGGTTGAGCATTTCGGTGGTCCAGTACTTGGCCATGGAAGTTTCGATGATCACGTCTTTTTGCTCCATGTGCTCGACGATCAGCTTTTCAACGAAAGTTCGGCCGAGCTTCACCTCGGTGGTCATTTCCACCAGGGCGAACTGCACCACCTGGGATTTGCTGATTGGTTTTCCGGAAGCAGAAGATGATGTCTTCCGGCAGTAATCGGTGATCCATTCCAGGATGCGCTCGGCAACGGTAACGCCCATGATGGCGCACACCAGCCGCTCCTGCTGCAGCTTTTGCACCAGCATCAAAAACCCCATGCCTTTTTCACCCAGGCGGTTTTTCACCGGGATGCGGCACTTGGAGAAAAAAAGCTCGGCCGTGTCCTGGCTCCACATCCCCATTTTCTCCAGGTGCCGTCCGCGGCTGAAACCAGGCGTTGCCGACTCCACCACATACAACGAGATGGCCTGGTGGGGATTTTCCACCGCCGGGTCCTTGGCAGCCACCACCACCAGGTCCGAATTCAGCCCGTTGGAGATAAAAGTCTTGGAGCCGTCGATCACGACTTCATCGCCCTGCTCGACGGCGGAGGTGGTCATGCCGGCCAGGTCGCTGCCCGCACCCGGCTCGGTCATGGCCACCGCGGTGACGATGTCGCCGGAAACGCAGCCCGGCAGGTATTGGCGCTTGATCTCTTCGGAGCCGAAAGCGCTGATGTAAGGCACCACGATATCACTGTGCAAAGGCGTCGCCAGCCCGGTCTGCCAGGTGTGGGTCATCTCCTCGGCCACGATGAAGGAATAGAGAAAGTCTCCCCCCATCCCGCCGTATTCGGGCGCCACATCGGTGCACAGAAACCCGGCCTGTCCCATCTTTGTCCAGACTTCCCGGGGAACGATCCGGTCTTTTTCCCACTGGTCGGCAAAGGGGGTGACTTCCTTGGCCAGAAACGCCTTCAGCCGTTCACGAAACTCGTCGTGCGCTGGGGTGTAATTCAATATTTCCATGGCTATCTTCTCTATCCTTCGTATTTGCCGACAATCGAAATGCTGCAGACGTTCATGGCCGGAAAGCCGCCCAGGTTGTGGGTCAGGCCAAAACGCGGATCTTCGAGCTGACGCTCTTCAGCCCGACCGTTGAACTGCAGGTACAGCTCGTAGAGCATCCGTAAGCCCGAGGCCCCGATGGGATGGCCGAAGCACTTCAAACCGCCGTCCACCTGGCAGGGAACCTCGCCGTCCCGGTCGAATACGCCGTCCATCACATCCCGCCAGGCCCGTCCCCTTTCGGAAATGTGAAGATCCTCCATGGTGACCAGTTCGGTAATCGAAAAGCAGTCATGCACTTCCATCATGCTCAGCTCTTCGCGGGGGTTGGTGATGCCGGCTTCCTCGTAGGCCCGGGTGCTGCACTTGCTGGTGGTGACGAAATGATCCCCGTCCCAGTTGTTGTAGCCCATCTCCTCGCCGCTGCTCAAAGCCAGCTGCAGGGACTTGACGGTGATAAAATCCTTTTTGCCCATTTTCTTCGCAAGCTCGGGGGTGGTGACGATCGCACAGGCCGCCCCGTCACTGACACCGCAGCAGTCGAAAAGGCCCAGCGGATAGGCGATGATGGGCGAGGCCATGATCTGATCCTCGCTGACCGCCTTGCGCAGGTGCGCCTTGGGGTTCAAGACCCCGTTGGCATGGCTTTTGGCGGAAACATGGGCCATAGCCCTTTTGAGATCATTTTCGTCGATCTTGTACTTGGCGGCATAGGCGGTGGCCAGTTGGGCGAACGCGCCGGGAGCCGTCATGTTCGGAAACCATTGCCAGGTCAGGCTGCCCGAGTCGGATCCCACGAAACTAGGCAGCCCGCCGTAGCCGGTATCCTTCAGTTTTTCCACCCCCAGCGCCAGGGCGATGTCATAAGCCCCGGAGGCCACCGCGTAGCAGGCCCCCCGGAAAGCTTCGGTGCCGGTGGCGCAAAAGTTTTCCACGCGGGTGACCGGGATGTTGGGCAGACGCAGAGTCATCGACAGCGGCAGCGCACTTTTGCCCACATTGATATTGTCAAAACAAGTGCCCAGCCAGGCGGCCCCGATTTGTTTTTTTTCGATTCCTGCATCCGCCAGGCATTCCTCAAAGGCCTCGACCATCAGCTCCTCGGCCCCCATGTCCCAGCGCTCGCCGAAGCGGGTGCAGCCCATACCGATGATTGCAACTTTATCTTTAATTCCTGTCGCCATGATAGGTTCCTCCGCAAAATTGCGTTAATTGTTTGCGTGCTTCATTTTATTACCCGATTTTGAACAGCTTCTCCAGCAGCTGCGATTTCATCACGTCGCCTTCAATCTTCAGCTTGCCGGAAGTAAAGGCTTGCATGGCCGGCAGCTTGCCGCCCATCATGGCCATGAAATCACCATCGCTCATCTTGATCGTGCAAACCGGCTTTTCATGAACCCCGGCATCAATGGTGCAGGTGCCGTCCTTGATGACGCAGTACCAGTCACCGCCGCCGACGCCGGAAATATTGAACTGAAAAACCACATCCACCCCGGCGGCCGCATCGGCATTGAAGCTGCCGGCCATTTTATCAAAGATCTCCTGCACACTGCCGCCGGCTTCACCGGCTTGTTCTGCTGTCTTTTCTTCGCCGCTCGGCGGAGAGATCAAATCGAAAATCGCCGCATTGGCATCTTCAATCTCTTTGGCGCCTTCCAGGCTGTTGATCTTTTTCCAGTTTTCATGGATCTGTTCCGGGGTGGGCGGATTCTGCGCGTCCCCCGGCTGCGTGGTCTGCCCGGTATGAACCGCGGCCCGGTTGAAATAGCCCATGCCGGCATTAAAAATCGCCCCGCTCACCTCGCAGCTGTCGCTGCAAAGACACATGACCATGGGGGCGACGAATTCCGGTTTGCATTTTGCAAACAAATCCGGCGGCATGACATCTTCTGTCAGCCGCGAGGCCGCGATGGGAGCGATGGTGTTGACCTTGATGTTGTATTTTTTGCCCTCCAGCTTGAGGGTGTTCATCAAACCCACCAGGGCCATCTTGGCGGCCGAGTAATTGGTCTGGCCGAAATTGCCGTACAACCCGGCAGCCGAGGTGGTCATCACGATCCGCCCATAGCCGTTTTCGCGCATAACCGCCATGGCCGGGCGCGTCACATGATAGGCCCCATGCAGATGCACGTCCTGAACGGCCTTCCAGTTTTCCGGCTCCATTTTCAAAAAGCTCTTGTCGCGCAAAATGCCGGCGTTGTTGATCAGGATATCCACCCGGCCGAAGGCATCCACGGCGGTTTTGACGATGTTCTGTCCGCCCTGCTCGGTGGCCACGTTGTCATAGTTGGCCACCGCCTCGCCGCCGGCGGCCTTGATCTCTGCCACCACCTTGTCGGCCGGGGTGGCCGAGCCCTCTCCGCTGCCGTCGCGCGCCCCGCCGTAGTCATTGACCACGACCTTGGCCCCGCGTTTGGCCAGCTCCAGGGCGTAGACCCGGCCCAGCCCCGCACCGGCGCCGGTGACAATCGCCACCCGACCGTCAAAATTGATCTTGTCCATTTGTTCGGCCGCCCCGGGCACCGGCACGGCCTTCCAGAAATAGTTGACAAAACCGCGCTCCTTGTCCACGGCCTTGCGCTTGAACTCCAGGGTCACCGGCAGTCCGACTTTGATGTCGTCCAGCTCGCAGTCGGTAAAATCGGCCACCATGCGCCCGCCGCCTTCAAACTGCACCATGCCGTAAATGGCCGGCGGATCCACCGAAACCGACAGCATATCACCGGTAAAGGTCTTCACCCGGGCCGGCACATCGGCGAATTCATAATCATCCTGGCTGTGAAACGCCCCGCAGTCGGGGTTGACGCAAATATCGGCCTTGGGAAACTGCGGGGTGCCGCACTCGCGGCAGATACCGCCCACCAGGGCGAGGATCATCTTGTTTTTGCGCCACAAAACCGTAGTGGCGGTCTGGGTCGGGGCTTCGGCCCGGATGCCCATCTCGGTTTTGATCAAATCCCGGAACTTGAGCCACTTGGGATAGTTGTCGATGGTTTTCTTGTTGGCCAGTGATCCGGCCACGCCCTTGCGCTGGCCCAGTTGGGTGATGTTTTCGGTCACCTCGAAATACAGGGCATTGGCCCCCTGGCCGAAGCCGCACATCAGGATGCGGTCTCCGGGACTGGCCTGTTCGAGGGCGGAGATAAACATCATGAACGAATGGGCCACGCCGGTCTCCCCGCAGACTTCATGCATGTTGTCCACCAGCTTTTCAGGAGTCGCCCCCAGCTTGGCGGCGATTTTGCGATGATCGCCCTTGAAAAAGCAAGGATACACCAGCTTGTCGACATCATCCATGCTGATGCCCAGCTTGTCAAAAAGCCCGGTGACCACCTGGGGGATGATTATGCCGTAACCGCTGTCGCGGGTCCAGCGTTCCTCCCACACGTAATCGTAGTGCTTGTCGGCGCCGCGGTAGTGATCCACAAAATCAAGGGATATGGAATGCGAACCCTTGAATTCGGCAATCACATCGCTGTCGCCCACCGTCAAGGAGGCCGCACCATCACCGAACCACATTTCATAAAAATAGGCGGTCTTGGTTTCCCGGCGGTCCGTGGCCGTCACCATGATGTTGCTGCGCGCCCCGCCCTTGATCGTATCCAGGGCGGTGATCAGGGCCGTGGTGGCGACTTTCTGGGAGGCCGTGTAATCGGCCGTGATCAGTTCATCCTTGAGGTTGAGGGCCGCCGACACGATCCCTGCGTTCTGGCGGTCGACAAACGGCAGCGTCGTGGACGCCAAGTACAGGGCGTCCAGTTTCTGCTTGTCCTGCCCTTGCAGGCAGTCCCGGGAGGCGGCCACCGCCATGGTGATGGCGTCTTCATCCCAGTTGCACATGGAGCGTTCCCCCTGGGCCACCATCATAATGGCCGGGGCAAACCAGCCCATGGCCTGGAAAATCGCCATGCGATCCAGCCGCAGCCGCGGAATGTATGCGCCATAAGAAGTGATTCCGATCATGTTTACTCTCCTTTATAATTATGGTTCGAGGTCATAGGTCATGGGTTTTAGGTTTTGCATTAAATTCATCCGCCTATAACCTATTGCCTATTACCCATTACCTATCACCTGTTACCTGTTACCTGTTACCTGATAAGGTTCAGGACATCGATGACCCAAAAGGTTCAAGACATCGGTGACCTTA
>CAZGNV010000063.1:0-22799 GCA_964527835.1 uncultured Desulfosarcinaceae bacterium
GAACCCTAAAGATTTTGCAAATGAGGAATTTTTTCGATGCGCAAGGCCGCACAAGGATTTTATCCTGGGGCGTACATTGAGTACGTCGAAGGATAAAACCCGCGGAGAACGCCTCTCATCGGAAAAAGGGCCATTTGCCTTCCAGTCATATCGATTTTTCCCACCCTTGCCCAAAATCCGCCAGCGGGCGGATTTCCAGGATTTCAAAGTAACGGCCGCATGCATCATTTTGGCCGCATCTTCTCCGGCCACCTTGCCGATGGCCGCCTTCATCTCGTCGAGCTTGCTGCCCGAGGTCTGACAATCCGTCATGCGGACGTACAGGCGAATCCCCTTCCATTCCATGATCGTTTTGCCCGGCTCCATGATCATGAAAACGGCATTTGGATTTTCCTGCAGGTTGGCAAACGTGCGGTTTTGGCCGAGTCCCATGAACACGGTTTTTTCATCCACCATACGGGGAGACCCGAAATAAGCCACATTGACCCGGCCGTTTTTGTCAGCCGTGCTCAGGGATCCAAGCCGGGGTTGCTTATTAAAGTATTCCATTAATTTTTCAGACATAATCAACCTCCATAATTAACATATCGGTTAAGCGGCTTAAGGTTCAGGATTCCAGTTTGAGAATCCCAAAGTGCCTTAACGGCCTTTAAACACCGGCGCTCTTTTTTCCTTGCGGGCGGTCAGGGCTTCGAGAAAATCTTCGCTTTGAACCGCGCGGTTCAAGGATTCATTTTCAAGGTCGAGGGCGATGGACAGATTGTCCAGCAGCGGCCGGTGAAGCACCTGCTTGGTCATTTTCACCGCCAGGGCCGCCCCCTGGGGTTCAATGAGCTTGGCGGCCATTTTTTTTGCATAGGGCAACAGCTCTCCATGGGGCAGCACCCTGTTGACCAGCCCCAGCTCGAGCAGCCTTTGCGCACTTAGATCTTCTCCAAAAAACATGATTTCCTTGGCCCGCTGCATTCCCAGCAGGCGGGGCAGCAGATAGCTGGACGCCAGCTCCGGGATGATGCCGATGGTGATGAAGGGAAGCCGCGCCCAGGCATGTTCGGACACGTATATCAGATCAGCGCAGGCAAGCGGAACGGTAAATCCCCCGCCGATTGCCAGGCCGTTGATGGCGGCAATCACCGGCTTTTCAAGCTGCCACATCTTCAGGCACAGCTTTTTCTGGGCGATATCGCTAAAATCGATTTCCTTTTGTACCTCGGGATCCATGGCGGCCAACTCTGCCGGGTTGAAATATCCGCCGCTGCTGAAGGCCTCGCCGGCCGGATCATCGGCGTCCGGCGCCCGGGCACCGGTGATGATCATGGCCTTGGCCGCCGCATCCTCGTCCAGGGCACATGCGGCCAGGTACAGCTCCCGCAGAAGTCCGAAGGTCATGGCGTTTTTAATTTCCGGCCGGTTGAGGGTCACCGTCACAATGCCGGTTTGCTCATCTTGATCATAGATTATTTCCTTGAATTGTTGGACGTCCATTGACATTCTCCTGTTCCGGGGGTTCGGTTTTTTTTTGAACTAATTTCCGCTTTTTTTGACAATCGCGTAAGTTGCCAGCCCTTTTGCAATCAGGTTGTCCTTTTCATCGCGCACTTCCACGTCCCCGATGGCCGTCTGGTTGCCCTTGTGAACAATCCTGGCTTCGGCTGTAATTTCTCCCTGCTTGAACGGCCGGGTATAATTGATTTTCATTTCCAGAGTCGACAGGGTTTCATCACGGTTCAGCATGCCGACCAGGGCCACGCCCACGGCGGAGTCCGCCGGTGCAAAAACAGCTCCCCCGTGGGCCACCCCGACGCCGTTGACCAATTTTTCAGCAAACGGCAGGCGGATTTTGGCCCATCCCTTTTTCATATCCACAATTTCCATGCCCAGCAGAGACCAGAAATGGTTGTGGGTTTTCATCCACTGCACGACAGATTTTTTGAATCCAGGGTCCAGTTCTTCGTATTGCACCATGTTTTATTCCTTTCTGAAACCGCATGGTTTTGACTTCAATACCACGAAACCACAAGTCAAGGAAGTGCCAAAATCGGGAGCAATGTTGAAAAAACCGTTTGAATGCTTAATTTAAAAAGACAAAAAACACAGGGTCAACCTGCAAAGGAGCCGTAATGCCAACAGAATCCACTGCAAAATACAGTTTTGAAACCGGCGTCTACCGTCCCCCCAGTGAAGGCGGCAGCTATTCGCTGCTGGTGCGTTTTACCCGCAACTGCCCCTGGAACCGCTGCACCTTCTGCGCCATGTATAAGACGGAAAAATTCGAGGTCCGTCCCCTCGATGAAATCAAGGGCGACATCGACGCCATTGCCGCCCTGTGCGAGGATCTGAAGGAAATCTCCTGGCAGCTCGGTTTCGGCGGCCGGATCACCCGGGAGGCGGCCGTGGAGCTGATTACCAGAACTCCCGAACTCAACTATCACACCGGATTCGGCATGGTTTACAACTGGCTGCAGGCCGGCGCCAAGACCGCCTTTTTGCAGGATGCCAACAGCCCGATCATGAAGACCCCGCAGCTGGTGGAAGCCCTGCAGCATCTGAGAAAAACCTTTCCGTCCATCAACCGTGTCACCTCCTATGCGCGCTCCAAAACCCTGGCGCAGAAAAAGCCCGAGGAGCTGACAGCGATTCGCGAGGCGGGTCTGGATCGGCTGCACGTGGGACTGGAGACCGGCGACGACGAACTGTTGAAAAAAATCAAAAAAGGCGTGACCGCCGACGGACATATCAAGGGCGGCCGCAAGGCCATGGAGGCGGGGTTTCAACTTTCCGAATACTGGATGCCGGGGCTCGGGGGCACCCTCATGTGGGAAAACCATGCCCGCAACACCGCCCGGGTGTTAAGCGCCATCAATCCCCACTACATCCGCTCCCGGCCCCTGTTCCCGGCGCCGGGGACACCGCTTTTCGATGAATATGAAAGCGGCCGGTTTACCCTGCTGTCCCCCCATGAGCAGTTGATGGAGCTCAAGACCATGATCCAGGAACTGGAGGTCACCTCCAGGGTCTGCTTCGACCATGCCGGCAATTACTGGCGCAACACCAAAGGCGGCCTGCTGTTTTCCCAGAGCTACGAAGGCTACAAATTTCCCGAGGAAAAACCCCGGGTGCTGGAGCTGATTGAAGAAGGGCTGGACGTGAAGGACCAGGAACCGGTGTTCATCCGGATGTAAGGTTTGGTCAGACCCCAAGCTCAAA
The DNA here is from genome assembly GCA_964527835.1 of uncultured Desulfosarcinaceae bacterium. GTDB lineage: Bacteria > Desulfobacterota > Desulfobacteria > Desulfobacterales > JAFDCJ01 > JAFDCJ01. The sequence continues at coordinate 3,208 of CAZGNV010000063.1, forward strand.
CCGAGTACAGGTAGTCCAGGGCACCGAAAATCAGTTCAGTGGCCTGCCGGTTGCCCTGGGGGGTCCCCCCCAACCCATACAGGGCGGTGGTTTCGGCCACCGTGCCGGCCTTGGACTTGGCGTATTCGACCCCTTCCTTGAGGTCCTGGACCAAACGTGTCGCAATATCCGGCACCAGGGTCTGGGGCATGGTCACACAAAAATGCATCCCGGGCGGCAGCTGCAGGCAGTTGAAACGCCAGCCCTTTGTTTTCATGAAATCGTTGACATGAAAGACATCGACCTGCTCGGAGCGAAAGCTGATGACAAAGGTTGGATCGCCGATCAACAGCAGTTCCGGGATCTGGGCGACGCCTTTTTTAATGGCATCGGCTACGTCCATGATGGCCCGTGCGGCCGCCAGATATCCTTCTTCACCCAGGTAGACCATGGAGGCCCAGGTGGCGGCGGTCAGGCCTCCGGAGCGGCTGCCGGCAGCCGTGGGCGAGGCGTACAGTCCTCCGGGCCAGTCGGGGACATTGAAATACTGACAGCGCCGCAGGCGGTTGTTGCGGTACAGCACCACCGAGGTGCCCTTGAGGGCAAAGCCGTATTTATGGGTGTCGGCGGACATGGAGCTCACCCCCGGCAGGCGAAAGTCGAAGACCGGCACGTCGTAGCCCAGCTTTTCGATCCAGGGCAGGATAAATCCGCCCAGGCAGCCGTCCACGTGAAAGCCGATATTGTGCTTCAAAGCGATCTCGGACAATCTGTCCAGCGGGTCGATGAGTCCATAGGGATAGTTGCCGGCACTGCCGACAATGGCGGCCGTGTTGGCGTTGATGCGCGCTTCCACGGCTGCCGGATCCACGCGGAAATCCGGGGGATCCACCGGCACGTGGACCATCTTGATGCCGAAGTATTGCCCGGCCTTATCAAAGGCCGGATGGGCCGTGTGGGGCATGATCACCTCGGGGGCTTCAATGCCCTTTTCAGCCCGCGCCCATTCACGGTAAACCTTCATGGCCATCAGGATGCTCTCGGTGCCGCCGGAGGTCACCGTGCCGCAGACCGCATCTTCCGGGTTGTGCTCGGTGACCGCATCGGCGTTGAGCATCTTGGCGGTCATGGAAATGATTTCGCTTTCCATTTTGAACATGCTCGGGCAGATGTCGAACTGCAGGGTGTTGACGTGGGAAAAAAGCGCAAACACCCGGTTCAGATAGGCCCGGTGCTCCTCACCCGCATGATAAAAGGTTCCTGACACCTGGCCGGTCTGCCAGGTGGCATTTTCCTCCTCGGCCATGGTGGCCAGTTCCTGAAGTATGTCGTCTTTATCGCGTCCCTTGGCCGGAATCCGGGCATAGCTCTCGAAGCGCCCCTTGTACGGCTTGAAAGGATCGACATCCGGCTTTTCGGCGGTTTTATCAGACATGGTGCTACCTCCTTAATGATAGGTACAGGGTTCAGGGTTCAAGGTTCAGAGCTATTAGCTGTGCCTGGTGCGCAGCACCCCTTTTACCCTGCACCCTGTACCTTGTACCTTGTACCTTTTTTATCATCCATTCAGCGCATTGAACACCTTTTTATTGCGCTTGAACAGCTCACGATACTGGGCATACATCTTGTCATAGACTGCCCGGTTGGATTCATCGGGTTCAAACACCTGCTTGATGCTCACCAGGGCGGGAATCTCTTCCAGGCAGCGGTATCCCAGCGATATGAGGGCCAGAAAGGCGGCCCCGCGCACCGTGGTGTTGATGGGGTCGTCCACCTGGTGGATGGGAACGCCCAGGACATCCGCGTGAATCTGGGACCATACGCTGGACAATGCCCCACCGCCGGAAAACCGGAAACTGTCAATGCTGCGTCCGATGAATTTTTGGGCCGGTCCCATGGTCCAGCGGTTGTTGTAAGCCAGCCCTTCCATGATGGCCCGGGTCAGGTGACCGCGGTCAGTCGTCAGCGAAAGATTGATAAATCCGCCCCGGGCATTGGGGTTTTCGCTGGGCACCACCGAGCCGTTGAGCCAGGGCAGAAAAATCACTCCTCCGCTGCCGGCCGGTGCTTCGGAGGCCAGGGTGTTGAAGCGCTCATAGGCGTCATCCGGAAGGGGGCCGGTGCCAAATGGATCATTGTGATAAACAATGTTTTTCAGGAAAAATTCAACGCACTTTCCGCCGGTGCCCTGCTCCCCCAGCAGGTAGTAGCGTGACTGAAACGGGCTGGGCAGCGAGGTCATGAAGGAGGAAAAATCGGTTTTTTTCACGGGCAGATGGCAGGTCATGTACAGGGTGGTGCCGATGTAGATGATGGTTTCAAAATCACGCACAGCCCCCGAGCCGATCAGCGATGCATTGGAGTCGCTGACGCCGGCCACCACCCGGGTGGCGGGGGAAAGCCCCAGCTCTTCGGCCACCGACGGCAGCAGGGTGCCGACGATGCCGTCGTTGGGCAGCAGTTCGGGAAATTTTTCCTTCGCCACCCCGGCCATCTTCAACAGCTCATCGCTGTATTGCTGCGATCCCCACTTGCGGTTGTCCATGATGAGAAAAGGCGCCATGGTTTTCTGGGTGGCCGTGATCTTGCCGGTCAGCCGGGCGGTCAGATAGTCCATGGGTTCCAGAAACTTGTAAGTTCTGGCATAAATGTCCGGCCGTTCGTTTTTAATGAACAGGACATGGCCCAAAGAGTCCACCCCCGAGTGGGTGGGCACCATGCCGGTCAGCCGGATCCACTTGAGCAGCTTGAACAGGCCATAGCCCTGGACGCTGGGAAAGCCGGCGGTGATCCTGCGGTTGTATGGTCCGCCGCGCTGATCGCTCCAGTGCACGGCCCGCGTCAGGGGTTCGCAGTGCTCATTGACCGGCACCATCACCGACCACTGGGAGTCGCAGCCAATGGCGACGATGTCCTCGGCTGGAACCTTGGAAGCGGCAACCACCTTTTTAGCCGCTTTTTTAGCCCCCTCCCACCACTGATGGGCATCCTGCTCGCCGCCGCCGTTGGGCAGCAGAAAGATCTCCAGCTTTTCCTCGGCACTGGCGACCACCTCGCCGCTGTCGGACACCAGCGCCGCTTTATGCCCCCCGCTGCCCAGGTCGATGGCCAGAACGTAGCGGGATGAATCAGAGACTGAACTTTTTTCGCCAGCATGATCCTGCATGCTGCCCTCCCCGTCCATATGTTTAATGCCTGCCTCCCGGTGCGCGATTTACTGAACCGGCTGCATCGACTCGATAAAGGCTTCCAGGCGGGTTTCCACCTGGGCGTCCGAATAAACCCTCGGATCGTTCTGATCGGCCTCGATGACGACGCCCGGCTTGCCGGTTAATTGCGAAACCTCTTCCTGCAGACGGTACATGCCCACCGAATAGGGCTTGCACGAACGGTTGGAATGCATGATAAAGCCGGTCAGGTCAAACTCGTCGATCAACTGGGCCAGGTACTGGATGCGTTCGTCAAAACCCAGGTTGATGTAAACGTTCAAGTAGGATACGGCCAGGGCCTTGTAAACATCAGCCATTGTACTGTCAGTCAAACCGCCCAGCCCCCCCCAGCTGTTGGCATAGGTGGTGACCACCAAGGCGGTTTTGTGTTCATCGAAAAACTGCTCCAGCCGGCGCATTTTGAACCACACCGGCAGGTTGTCCCACAATACCCGGTAGCGCTCATCGGCAATGGAGCCGATTTTTTTTGCCGCCCTATCCGACACTTCCTCGTAAAGCAGCCGGTAGTACTCCACGCACTCGGGTGTGCCGCGCAAGGTCACGATGGGCGCCAGATGGATGAAGGAATCCAGGCTGTTGAGCGGAGCCGGATGGATTTTGGCCAGGTACAGTATTTTTTTCCAGACCTGGGCGGCCTGCTGGCTGAAACCCAGGGTTTCCATCAGCCGGTCCCGGTCAAATGGTTTGCCGCTAAATTCGGCCAGAAATTGTTCCAGGTCCTTGAACTGCGAGACGGTGTAGTCAATTAGCTCATCGGTCAGGCCGTCGTGCAGAAAAGGGGTGTCGACGATAAACAGCGGCACTTCGTACTTGCGGGCAATGACCTCATACCACTTGATGACCGTTTTGCAGATGTTAGTAGAGCACAGCAGAAAATCCGGCGGCGGCAGGCCGGCGGCAGGCCCCCCCTGGGTGATGTCCGCCCCGAAATCGGTGCGGGCATAGGCACAGATATCCTGGGAAAACCCCTCGGCTTCAGCGGCCTCCATCAGTTCCACCGACTGGTGCCCAGCCGCGCACATGGCGGCATAATTTTCCGGGTACACCGGCAGCACGTCCATGGCGTATAAAAACTCCACCGGCGCCCCGCTGGTGACCCAGGCAATGGGCTTTTCGCGGGTGGTCTTGGCCTCGATGTAATAGGCGGTCATCAGCTCCTTCATTTTCTTAAAGGCCGCAAATTGGGTCATATCATTTGTTCTCCATCATTCCAAAAAGGATGAGCTTGTCAGACTTTCTCAATCATCTCGCAAAAGGCGCTGATCCGGGTCTTCAAAGCTTCAAAATTGCTCATGGAAAGCTCCACCTCCACGGTGGTGACTGGAACCCCCTGCTGCTTGAAATGTTTTGACAGCTGCGGACGGTCAAAGGCGTCGGGCTCGCAAAATTTAATGTACCAGAACAGCACCCCGTCTGCATGGCAGTCTTTTACCCGCTTTAAAAGATAAACATGGCGGTCGTTGTCCGGATTGTAAAGACAGCAGCACGGGGCCGGGTTGAAAAGATAGTCCGCAATGGCCTCCACCAGGTTGCCTGCCTTCAGATCCGCCTTGGAAACCGTCCGCCAGCCATTGGCAAAATCGTCATCAACAACGTCAATCCCCAGTTCATCGAAGATGCGATAAACCTGGATGGGATCGAAGATCATGCCGGATAAAAACAGTTTCACCCGCGGGGTGCCGGGGGGCGGCATTGTTTCCAGCTGGGCGACCAGCTTTTCCAGCATCTGCTGATACGCCGTGGCTGGCAGAAAAAACCCGGCTTTGATGGCCGCGTAAAAATCGTAATTTTTCACCAGCCCCGGTTTTTCACGCCTGATGCGATACAGCTGCCTTTGCAGCGCCCGGCTGCGGCCGTACAGTCTGCCAGCCGCAGCCAGCGCTTCCGGCGTCACTTTTTTGCCCGTGATTTTTTCCAGCCCTTCGCCAATGGTTTCAACAACGCTGGCCAGATAGGTTTTGCGCGCCTCGACGGTCCGGGTGATCGGAATCGACAGTTCCAGGGTCGGTTTGTCGAACAGCCGGCGGTAGATTTCCCTCAGGTTGATCAGGGTGTCGCAAAGCGAGGTAAAGGCATAGGCCTTTACCATTTTGGCACCGCCGATCATCTCCAGTTCCAGCACCGATCGAGCCACCGAACAGCAGTAGGACTGCAGGTAGGCATCCGAATTTTCAAGGGGCAGGCTGTTGCCCCAGAGCTGGACCGGATATCCCCCCGCGGCCCAGATCAGCTCCAGCGGAAAATAGGCCGGCATCACCCCGATCACCGGGCGGGACAATTGCTGTTCGTGATCCACAACGGTCCTGGCAACGTTGTTGATGACCTCGTGAAAAGGTTTAAACATGAATTCAGCTCCAGTTATATGCTTCCCTCTCGATAATTACAGCCACTCCCTGGCCTCCGCCCACACAGGCGTTGGCGCAGCCGTAGCGGCCGCCCTTGAGGTTGAGGATGCGCGCCAGGGTTCCCGTCAGGCGGATGCCGGTGGCCCCCAGGGGATGCCCGATGGCCACCCCGCCGCCCATGACATTGACCCTGTCGGGATCAATACCAAGCTCCTTGATGCAGTTCAAGGCCACGATGCAAAAAGCCTCGTTGATTTCCCAGAAATCAATGTCTGCTGGCTCAAGTCCGATTTTTTCCAGGGCCATGCGGCTGGCCGGCACCGGACCGGCCCCCATGATGGTGGGGTCCACCCCGGCAAAGCCGATGGAGCGGATGGTGGCCAGGGGCTTGATGCCCTTGCTTCTGGCGGTGTCTTTGGACATCAGCACCATGGAGGTGGCGGCGGCATTCAGCGGTGAGGAGTTTCCCGGTGTGATCACACCGTCTTTTTTGAAGACCGGTTTCAAAGCGGCCATGCCTTCCACGGTGGCATCATCGCGAATGGCCTGATCGCGGTCAACGGTCATGACGGTACCATCGGCCTGTTGGGCGTCGATGGGAAAAATTTCATCGTCAAAAAAACCTTCCTCTCTGGCCTTGCTGGCCAGTTGATGGGATCGCGCTCCCCATTTGTCCAGGTCTTCACGGGTAAAATCGGTCTGGGCAAACAGTTTTTCAGCCGTCAGGCCCATGTTCATGGTGGTCATCATGTCCCAGTGCTGATAGCCGGGATCCGTGAAAAGCGACAGGCTGGGAGCCACCAGTCCCCGGTCGGTGGTGGTCATTCCCATGGGAACGCGGGTCATGTGCTCCATGCCGCCCACCAGCACGATATCGGCAAATTCCTGGGCGATCTCCATGAATCCGATCTGGATGCCGGCCAGGGCCGAGCCGCATTGCTGGTCGACGAATTTGGCCGGGATGGTTTCCGGCAAATTGGCCATGAAGATCGGCGAACGCCCGCCATAGGCCCACTGTTCACCGACGCCGGTGGCGCAGCCGACCAGGAAATCGTCGATTTCCTTGGCGTCGATCCCCGTTTTTTCGATCACGGCGGGCAGCAGTTTGGCCAGCAGTTCATCGGCCCGTATTTTGCAGAACCAATCCCGGGCCGGGTCCCGGGGTCGGGAACGCGACTGGGCGGTTCTCAGATAGCCGGCAATAACGACTTCTTTCATGGCACACCTCCATATGGCTAATTGAGTTGATTTGGTTCATTAAGTCTATTAACGTAACCATGTGTTTAAATTGCAATTTTATTCAGATTATTCAAGTGGGTTACCTGTCACCATCCACTCGCTGCTCGTCAGCGAGAAAATTCGACTTTTAAGGACTTCATCACTATTGATGAAGTCGTACTTTTTCTACTCCTGGTAAAATCTTTTTCCGGATTGCGCCATCTCCCTGATCAGGTTGGCCGGTTTAAAGCGCAGTCCGTATCGCTTTTCAAGTTCCACCAGTTTTTCATAGACATTTTTCAGCCCCCACTTGTCGGCATAGCGCAGTACTCCGCCGCGGTAAGGCGGAAACCCGGTGCCGTATATCATGGCCAGGTCCATGTCCTGGGGCCGGTCGCAAATGCCCTCTTCCATCATCAAGGCGGCTTCGTTAATTCCCAGGGCCAGCATGACATCGACGATTTCCTGTTCGGACATCTTTTTGGGGGCCACCCCGTTGTCGTCGAGGTATTTGCGGATCACCGCTTCCACTTTGGGATTGGGAACCGGTTTGTCGCCGCTGTAATCAAAATAGCCGGAGCCGGTCTTGCGCCCGTAACAGCCGGTCTGGTAGATCAGCTCGGTCAACGGATGGACCTTGTAACGCTCGCCGAGGCGTTTTTCAAAGGTCTTGTTGACATGGTAATTGATGTCGATGCCGGTCAGATCCGACAGCGTGGCCGGTCCCATGGGCATGCCGAAATTGACCATGGCCTTTTCGATGGCTGCGCCATCCACCCCGTCGGCGGTCAGAAAGACCGCCCCTCCCAGCAGTCCACCCAACTGGCGGGAGACGTAAAAGCCGGGGCCGTCATTGACCACAATGGGAATCTTATTGATGGCCCTGGCAAAGGCCACGCTGGTGGCCAGCGTCTGATCGGAGGTTTTCTGCGCGCAGATGATCTCCAGCAGCTGCATGCGGTGGGCGGGATTGAAAAAATGCAGCCCGATCATGCGCCCGGGATTCTGGAGCACGGAAGCCAGCTCCGTGATTGGCAGCGCCGAGGTGTTGGTGGCAAAAACCACCTCCGGCCGGCAGATCCCGTCGAGTTTTTTCCAGATGTCCTGCTTGATCTGCATGTCTTCGAGTACCGCCTCGATGACCAGATCCACGTCCTGCATATCCTCCAGGGAGGTTGTGGTGGTCAACTGCTCTTTGACCATGGATTCGAGCTGCTCGGCGCTCATCTTCTTTTTCTTGATGGGGTAGTCGAAGGTTTTGCGCACGGCCGCCACGCCTTTTTCCAGGGCCGGGTCATTGATTTCCCACAACACGGCTTCAAACCCGTTTTTGAGCAGCACGCTGACGATGCCTGAACCCATGACTCCGCCGCCCAGCATGCCGACTTTCTTGACCCTGGCTGGTTTGATGCCCTCAATGCGCGGCAGCCGGCCGGCCGCCCGGGTGTTGAGAAAAATACCGATCAGGTTTTTGGCTACATCCGACACCACGCAGTCGGCAAACAGCTCCGCCTCGATTTCCAGATCGGCATCGATGTCGAACCCAAGTCCCCGTTCGAAGGCCTCCACGGCCTTGAACGGCGCGATATATCCTCTGGCCTGGCTGGCCATCATGGCCTTGGTAAAATCCAACAAATTCTTTTTCTCGGCTGCACTGGGAAGTCGATGATGCAGGTTGCGGGTAGCCCGCAGTTGGATGTTCAGTTGGCCGTTGAGGAATTTTCCCGCGGCTTTGACGGCTCTATCCACTAAATTTTCCGGATCCACCACTTCGTCGACCAGCCCCCGTTGAAAAGCGATTTCGGCCTTGATGGGTTTTCCGATGGTAATCATCTCGAGGCCATAGCGCAGCCCCACCAGCCGCGGCAGGCGCTGGGTCCCGCCGGCACCGGGAATCAGCCCGATCTGGACTTCGGGCTGGCCCAGGTTGACGCCCTTGACCGCCACCCGGTAGTGGCAGGCCATGGCCAGTTCCAGCCCGCCGCCCAGGCAGTTGCCGTTGATGGCCGCGACCACCGGCTTGGGTCCGGTTTCGATGCCGCTGATAAAGCGGTTGTTTTCCCTGACCATCGGCAGCACCTGTTCCCTGGTCTTGACGTCCTTGATCTGGGTGATGTCCGCGCCGGCGATAAAATTTTTGCCGGTGCCGGTCAGCACCAGGGCCTTGACTTCCTCGTCACTGAAGCCCTCGGCAATTGCCGTGGCCAGCTCGCGCACGAAGTGGTCCGAAAGCTGGTTGACCGGCGGATTGTTCATCGTCAGCACCGCCACGCCGTCTCTGAGCGCCACCGCAATGGTTTTGTATTCCGTTTTCATGCTGTGCATCCCCTTTCTTGCGTGCTTATTTTTTTTGATCCCGGGCTTCTTCCTCAGCGCGCAGAACTTTACGCAAAATTTTTCCCACTGCCAACTTGGAAAGTTTGCTTCGAAATTCAACGATCCTAGGCGCCTTGTAAGCAGCCAACTTCAGCCATGCGCAACACCTGTTGGCGCAGCTGTCAAAAGCTCAGCTCGGTGCCCTATAAATTAGTGGCCACCTTTACAATCCCCCATAGCCGGCATCCGAGATTTCCATGGCCGCCGGGCAGGCGGACTGGATGGCGTCCATTTTGCCCAGGGCAACGGGAAGTTCGGTCTTGATGTAAAATTCAGCGGTTTTAACCTGGCCTTTGTAAAATTCGATATCCTTTTTGGCAGCCCCGTCAGCTAATTTCTCGGAGGCCGTCACCGCCCGCCACAGCAGCATCCAGGCCATGATAGTATCCCCCATGGCATAAAGAAAGGGCAGTGAGTGGGCAAAGGCCACTTTGAAATCCGGCGACATGGCCATCTTGCCAATATGCATGGCGATTTCTCCAAGTCGACCGGCGGCGGTCTCCACTTTGACTGCCAGATCCCGCAGGGGGTCAATTGCTTTGGCCTGCTCGACGGTTTTTTGAATTTCCCCCAGAAAATTTAAAAAAACCGTCCCTTTTTTCATGCCGATCTTGCGGGCCAACAGGTCCATGGCCTGGATTCCGCTGCAGCCTTCATAAATGGTGGTGATTTTGCAGTCCCGTGCATACTGCTCCACCAGGTAGTCCCGGGTATAGCCCGCGCCCCCGAACACTTGGATGGCCTGAATGCAGACCTCATGGCCCTTGACCGCCAGGTAATCCTTCACGATGGGGGTGAGCATGCTGAACAGGTCTTCAAAACGCTCTTTTTTTTCAGGGTTGTCGGAAACCTCCGCCTGGGAGTGGCATCTGGTCAGGAAATAAAAAAAACTGCGCATCCCGTCCACATAAGACTTCATCCACAACAGGTTGCGGCGCACGTCGGGATGGTTGATGATCGCCACCGAAGGGGCCCCGTGATCGGCAAAATTTTCCAGGTCGCGGCCCTGGATCCTTTCCCGGGCATAATTGACCGCCAGCAGGTAGGCCGCCGATCCATAACACAGGCCTTGCAGGCCGGTGCTCATGCGGGCATGGTTGATCATATCGAACATGATTTTCATGCCTTGGCAGCGTTCACCGAGCAGGTAGCCGATGCATTTTCCCTTGCCCCCCAGGGTCATGCTGCAGGTCGCACTGCCGTGGATGCCGTGTTTTTCTTCCACCCCGGTGCAGACAATGTCGTTGCACTGCCCGAGGCTGCCGTCTTCATTGACAAAGTACTTGGGCACCAGAAAAAGGGTGATCCCCCTGGTGCCCGGCGGATCGCCTTCGATGCGGGCCAGCACCGGGTGAATGATGTTTTCCGCCAGATCGTGCTCGCCGTTGGTGATAAAGATCTTGTTGCCCGTCAGACGGTAAGTTCCATCGGGGTTTTTCACGGCGGTGGTGGTCAGCGACCCCACGTCGGATCCGGCCTCGGGCTCTGTCAGCAGCATGGTGCCGCCCCATCGGGCGGCGGTCAGCTTATGCACGTATTTTTTCTTCTGCTCCTCGGTCCCATACCGATGGATGATCAACGCCGTCCCGTTGCCCATGGTGGCATAACAGTATAGCGCCCAGTTGGCCGCCAGAAAATATTCAGCCGCGGCGGCCCCTAGAAATGCCGGGGCGCCCTGCCCCCCCATCTCCACCGGCACGCTCAGATTCTGCCAGTCGCCTTCCAGGATGAGGTTGAAGACCCGGTGAAAGCTTTGCGGCACCTTGACCGCGCCGTTTTCAAACCGCACCCCCTGCTCATCGCCGTCTTTGAGCGTCGGCAGGACCTCCTTGATGGCCAGGGCCCTGGCCTCTTTAAGGATCATGTCACAGGTCTTGCGGTTAAACTCCGCATACAGGGGATGGTCGATGATTTCGCCGCACTGCATTTGCTCCCAGACAACGAATTCCTGGTCCCGTCGGTCCGCCAATTGCTGCGCCATAATGAATAGCCTCTCCTTTTAGGCCGGATCTCCCATGGTCCGGAAAGATCCGCCGGTTAACAATTCGTCAATAAAAATCGGTCCGTCGCCGGCATTTTAGCGTGCAGCTAACTACACGCATTTCGTGTAAATAATTACACGTAAAACCTATTTATTATATTTGATTATTTTGTCAAGAAAATATTTTTTATTTTTTGCTTGACATATTTTTATCAGCTGAATAAGGAAGCTATAGTTAAGTTCCTGCCTGCCCTGGCGGGCATTCACTCCAATGATGTTGCCGAGGAAGCCATGAAGATTGGCGAACTGGTTCGCCGAACCGGTGTTCCCAAGGAAACCATCCATTTTTACATCCGCGAGGGATTGCTGCGCAAACCCCGTAAATCAGGCGTGAATTCAGCAGAATACCACCCCGGCTATGTGGATCAGATTCGGCTGATCAAGGGGCTGCGCGACAACTACCACCTCCCGATTCCGGAAATAAAAGAAATTGTTAAAAATTTTAACCGGCAATCCCCTGTCGACCAAGCGGTATCGCAATATCACAGCCGTTTTTCCCGACCGGCCGATCGCCTGCTGACCCGCAAAATTGTGGGGCGCGATGCCTTCTGTGAAGCCACCGGGCTAGGGCGCAAATGGCTGATCAGTGCTGAAAAATGGGGCGTCATCACACCGGATCTGAGCGCTGCTGAGCCGGTGTACTCCGCCGACGATGTGGCCATCGGCCGTTTGATGGTGGACATGGACAATCTCGGCTTCGGGCCCAATGACGGGCACGACCCGGAAGAGCTCAAAAAAATCGCCAATTTTGTGCGCGAGTTTGTCGTCAGCAACTTTAAAAAATATTATGAAAGCAACCTGGAGAAGCTGTGCGCCAAGGGCTTTGCTGAAAAAACCGGGCAATTTCACGAAGTGATCAGCCTGTTTTTCTATCATCTTTACCGCAAATTTGCCCGGGAAACCGCCCGCCAGCTGTTGGATGCAGACCAGACAAACCGTAAGAAAGGAGCGTCCACATAAAAGCTGGCACGGATACGAGCTTCCCAAAACGCTGGGGCTGGAAAACCGGCTGAAGGAAAGTGACGGGTTGACTGTGCAGGTGCAGGCGGAAAATTTCAACGACTAGCCCGACGGTGAGCGATACCCTTGACAAAGCCTGTTTATTACGTTATATTCCTTACGTAAGAAATAGGGAGGTAATCTTGGATAAAATCATGTCAGCCCGAATAGATGAAGCCGTTATTCAGCATATCGGCATGTTAGCCAAAAGGTTGGGAACGTCTAAAAAGGCGGTTCTTGAAAATGCCATCCGGTATTATGCTGAAAAGATCGAGACAGAGCAGGGCTTTGATGTTTTGACCGCCACTTTCGGGAGCTGGCAGCGCGATGAATCTGCAGCCGAAACCGTCCAAACCATCAAAGATATCATGCGCAAATCTCAGGAAAGATACAAGCGATGAAGGCGTTTATTGATTCAGATGTCCTGATCTGGCATCTGCGTGGTGAACGCAAGGCTCTCAACTTACTCAAAAGGCTTCGGAACAAAGAGCAGTTTCAACTGTGGATCGGTGCCATGCAACGCGCCGAGCTGGTCTTTTTCATGCGGCCAACTGAGCAGTCGGCCACGCTTTTATTCCTGGCACAATTTCAAACCGCACCGATAGATCAGCAGATCATAGACAAAGCAGGGGAATTCTATCGCAAATGGAACCCCCGCAATGGAACTGATGTCAACGATGCAATCCTGGCGGCAACTGCCCTGCAAATGGGCGGCCGAATATACACCTTGAATTCCAAACATTATCCAATGCCTGAAGTGACTGTTCAGCGGGCGTGGAGGGCATAGCGGCTGCATGGCGATGCGAAACCCCATCCGCCTGTCATGGGTATTTTTGCTGCTATTATTTCTCGTTGTCGGATGTGCTGCATCGCACGTACATCAATGGGTGGCTGATTTTCAGCGCCCGCCCCAATACGAGCAGTTTTTCGCTTTGCTGGACCGCGCCGTGGACCAGGCCGGCGTGCGGGATGCTTCCAGTTTTCAGGTGCCCGGCTTTGCCTACCTGCGCACCAGCCGCTTCCTGACCTCTTTTAAAGACCGGCTGGATACCGATGACGCCCGCAAACAGTGGATTGAAGCGATGCGCCAGCTCGATCTGGCCGCCCGCAAAAAAGAGATTCGCAACCTGCCCCCCGACGCCCTCAAGGCGCTGGCCAGCGAATTGGGCCAGCCTGCTGACCGACAGCTGTTTCAGGACCAGATGACCCGCTTTTCGGCAAGAATGCTGGCCCATGACCGGCAACAGCCGGACTATTACAGACTTGTACAGCTGATCGTGAGCACCCCGGATGAATACCGGACTATTTACCGGGTGCTGGGACTTTATCCACTGACTTCCATACCGGTGGCCTCCCTGACATACCGGGCCCAGGCCAAATTCGAAAAATGGCATCGCACCCCGGCCGACCGGCTCCCCCAACAGGGCCGGCTGACCGCCTACCGCCCCTCGGACTTCATCTCCTATTCCCAGACGAAGGCAAGCGAAATTATAAGACGTTCAAGCCGCAATCCTCTGGAGGTTCCCATTTTAGCGGCTGCCGATGAAAAGATCCTGCTGGCCATGTTCGCACCGGTCATTGTCCAGGATATCGTGCGGGACTATGACAGGATTGGTGCGGTTGTCTGGGAAGACAACCGGTTAGGCATCGATTTTCAGCAGCCGACCGTCTACTGTTATCTTTCCCATGCGCGGCTCAAAGGCCATCCTGTCCTGCAGCTGAATTATGTTTTCTGGTACGCCGCCCGCAACGGTGAAAATTCCCCTGCCATCGAGCGCGGGCGGCTCGACGGCCTGACGGTGAGAATCTCCCTGGATCCGAAAGGACTGCCGTTCATGGTGGACATCATGAACAACTGCGGCTGCTATCACTTTTTTGTGCCCGACCGCCAAAGGGTCCTGGGCGTGATTTCCATTGATCAGCAAATCGATGCCTTTGTGCCGCGCTGGCTGCCGGAACTGTTTCCGGCAAAACGTCTTGTCATCCGGGTGATTTCCGGCTGGCACCAGGTCAATCACCTGGGCACCGACGAGGGACTGATCGCGGCATCTTTGCCCTATCGCCTGACACCCTATGATCAGCTCGAGATGCTGCCCCGCCCCGGAGGCGGGTCCGAAAGCATTTTCAGTCCCCGCGGAATTGCCAAGGGTTCCGAGCGCATCGAGCCGCTTTTGCTGTTTTCCATGGGGATTCCCGATATCGGCGCCATGCGCCAACGGGGCCACCATGCCGTCAAGCTCCTCGGTCGCTCGCATTTCGACGATCCCGACCTGTTCGAGGACAATTTCGAGATTAAATAAAACCATCGAAAACTTGCACATTGAATTGACAGGAGAACATGTACGTTATATAGTGTACATGTTAGGAGGTGGTTTTCAATGGAAATCAATGCTGTTCAATTCAGGGCCAACTGTTTTAAGATACTTGACGAAGTCAGGCAGTCCCACAAAGAGGTGATCATTACGAAACGCGGCAAGCCCGTGGCCAAGCTGGTGCATATCAATCACGATAACGCCGAAGATCCCTTGCTGGGTGCCATGGCGGGTATCGGTCGCACCATCGGGGATCTGACTGCACCGCTAACCGCGCAAACAGACTGGGAGCTTGACTAGCCTCATGGTTCTTCTGGATACGCACGTATGGTGGTGGGCCTTAAATGAGCCCCAAAGTCTCTCCCGCAAGGCCCTTCAAACGATCAGGAAAAACCCTCCTGGTCAAAGGGCGATCGCTTCAATTTCGATGTGGGAATTTGCCATGATGGTAAGTACCGGAAGAGTGGAAATTGGAATGTCGACAGAGCAATGGCTGGATCAGGCAGTTAACAAAACGGGATTGGAAGTACTGGATCTGAGTTGCAGCATCGCCGCTGAGTCTTGCAACCTTCCCGGCAAGTTTCACAAGGATCCGGCCGACAGAATCATTGTGGCGACCGCCCGGATAAATGGCCTGGCCTTAATCACCAAAGATCAAAAGATAATCGACTACCCCCATGTGGCGACGATTTGGTAAGCGGCGGATTCTAAATGCCGGGCGTCGATACTAAGGCAGCCGTTTCTTACGCTTTAAAACAGCGGCCATGCATTCCACGGCCCGCGGTATTTCCCTGAAAACCGGAATTCCGGTTTCACCGGCCTGCACCATGAAGTGATGCGCTTCGCTGCGCTTGCCCAGCAGCCAGCCGAAAACGGGCTTATCGGCGCTGCGGGCTATCCGGGCAATCAAAGACAAATCATAGCTGCCGGAAAATCCCCCCACAAAGAAATGAAAAAAAACCGCATCGACACCGGGATCGGCGAAAACCGCTTCAAAAGCCCGTCCCCAGGCCACATCCGCTCCGCTGCGCTCGATGGCGGGCCACAGGTCCACCGGGTTGGATGCCGGCATCCATGGCGGGAATATCTCCTGCAGATCCTTTTTGGCATCGTCGCCAAGATCCGCCAGCTCCAATCCATGGCGTTCGATAAAATCCGAGGAAACAATCCCGGCGGCACCGGAAAAGGTCAGCACGGCAATCCTGGCAGGCCGGATTTGCTCCTTGAACTGGGGGTAGATCGCCAGGGCCCGGGACAGATCGATCAGCTGCATGAACCCCCGGGCCTCGATCACACCGGCCTGGGCCAAAGCACCCCTGACCACCGCCCGGTTGCCTGCGATGCTGGCGGTGTGGCTGAGCGCGGCGGCCGCCCCCTTTTTGCTTTGGCCGCCTTTCAAAACCACGATGGGCTTTTGGCTGCGGCGGCAGATCTCGATGAACCGGCGGCCATCGGCAATGGATTCGAGATACATGCCGACACAGCCGGTGTCCGGATCCTCCAGCAGGTATTGCAGCAGGTCGCATTCATCCACGTCCACCTTGTTGCCGATGGAGCAGGCCTTGCTGATGCCCATGGTGCCATGGGTCATGATGTCGATCAGAAAGCCGGCAGCCAGCATTCCGCTTTGCACCACCAGCGACACCCGGCCGGGCACCAGTCCCTCGTCCCAGATGGACGGCGCAACAAAGGAAAAAACCAGTCCGTTGACGCCGTCCACCAGTCCCATGCAGTTAGGCCCCCACAAGCGCATGCCGGTATCGCGGCAGATGGCCTGCAGCTCGGCCTGCAGCTGCCGTCCCCGGGGGCCGCTTTCGGCAAAGCCGGCCGATTGAATCATCACCCCGCGCACTCCGCGCCGGGCGCACTGCTGCACGGCCTCAAGGGTCATTTCAGCCCCGACGAAGACGATCGCCAGGTCGACCGGGTCGGGCACCTTCAGAACCGAAGGATAGCAGGTCAGCCCGGCAACCTCATCATAGCGGGGGTTGACCGGGTGGATCGCGCCCTTGAAGCCGCGCACCAGGTTGGTAAGAATGGAATTGCCGCCCTTGTTGGGGTTGGCCGAGGCGCCCACCAGCGCGATGCCCCGGGGTTTGAAGAAAAATTCCATATTAGCCGCCGAACCCGTCTTCTGCAATTTCAACCGCCGCCGGGCTGCCCTTGATGATGCTGTCCATTTTGCCGAAGGTGATTGGCAGTTTTGCCTGGATAAAAAACTCGGCGGTCTTCAGCTGCCCCTGGTAAAAAGCCACATCCTTTTTCTTGGCCCCGGCGGTAAGTTTCTGTTGCGCCACCGCCGCACGCCATAACAGCATCCAGGCCACAATCACATCGCCCATGACTTCCAGAAACGGAAAGGCGAAGGCGAAGGCCACCTTGAATTCCGGCGACATGGCGCTTTTGCCGATGTGCATGGCCACCTCGCCTAGGCGGCCGGCGGCTTTTTCGACCTCATCGGCCAGCGCTTCAATCCCTTCGGTCTCCCGGGCCAGGGCAACGGCTTTTTGAATTTCACCGAGAAAGTTCATGAAAACCCGGCCCTTGTCCATTCCCAGCTTGCGCCCCAGAAGATCCATTGCCTGGATGCCGTCAGTGCCCTCGTAAATGGAAGTGATCTTGCAATCGCGCACCAGTTGCTCCACCGGGTATTCGCTGATATAGCCGTAACCGCCGTAGACCTGGACGGCCTGCACGCAAACGTCAAATCCCCGCTGAGCGCAATAGGCCTTAACCAGGGGGGTAAGCAGGTCGGCAAACCCCTTGTAATAGGCTCTTTGAGCTTCATCGACCGACAGGATTTCCCAGTCAAGACACTGCCCCACGTAATAGACAAAACTGCGCATGCCCTCCACGTAAGCCTTCATTTCCAGCAGCATCCGGCGAACGTCCGGATGCCGGATGATGGGCACCTGGGGGGCGGCGTAGTTTTTCGCATCCGCCAGGTCGCGGCCCTGCAACCGCTGCCTGGCATAGTTGACGGCATACAGGTAGGCAGTGGAAGCGTAATTGAACGCCTGAAACCCGACGCCCAGCCGGGCTTCGTTCATCATGTAAAACATGATTTTCATGCCCTTGCATTGCTCGCCCAGCAGCAGCCCCCGGCAGCGGCCCTTGCCTCCCAGGGCCATGCTGCAAGTCGCGCTGGCATGAATCCCCATTTTTTCCTCGATGCCTGTGCAGACGACATCATTAGGCTCGCCCAGGCTGCCGTCTTCATTGACCCAGATCTTGGGCACGATGAAAATGGAAATCCCCTTGGTTCCGGGCGGGTCTCCCTCGATGCGGGCCAGCACCGGATGGATGATGTTTTCGGTCAGGTCATGCTCGCCGTTGGTGATAAAAATCTTCTCCCCGCTGATCGAATAGGTGCCGTCGGGATTTTTCACCGCCGTGGTGGTCAGCGCCCCCACGTCGGAACCGGCCTGGGGTTCGGTCAGCAGCATGGTGCCGCCCCACTGGGCGGTGTAAAGCTTTTTGACAAACATTTCTTTTTGCTGCGCCGTTCCGAAAATTTCGATCATCTTGCCGGTCCCATGGCCCATGCTGCCGTAATTCATGAGCGCCCAGTTGGCACCGAACAGGTATTCCCCCACTGCCTGGGAAATGCACACTGGCAATCCCTGGCCGCCCCACTCGGGGTCTTCCATCAGCGACGTCCATTCGCCTTCCACCAGCAGTTCAAAAGGACGATGAAAGCTCTGGGGCACCCTGACCTGCCCGTCTTCCAGGACAAGTCCCTGCTTATCGCCCTCGGTGCATGTGGGCAGCATCTCCTTGACCGCAAAATTGCGGGCCTCGGTGATGATCATGTCAAAGGTCTTGCGGTTAAAATCCTTGAACTTGTCAAGCTGGGTCATTTCATCGACCTTGAGCTGCTCGTAAAGAACAAAGTCCAGGTCCCGCCGGTCTGCGATTACCTGTGCCATACGGTTTCCCCCCCTTTATTAGACATTGCTGTTGAACCTGCATGCAGTCATGAAAAATGGTTTAAATCACATTCAACTGCTTTTTTCAACAATCCTTTCGCTGAAATTTGAAACCGCAGATGAGTATGCAGAAGCCCTCTCTGTAATGACAAACCTTTTTTGGACCTTTACAGGCGCCCGCTTGTGGTGGTACTAAACAGCTTCACGAGACCAGAGGGGGATGCGTTGAAAAAGATATTTATTGTCGGCGCCGGCTTCATGGGAAGCGGCATCGCCCAGGTATGCGCCCAGGCGGGCTGCGAGGTGTCTTTGATGGATGTCAACCGGCCGGCGCTCGACAAGGCCCTGCAGGGCATCGGGTGGTCGCTGAACAAACTGGCATCAAAGGGCCTGCTGAAAGAACCCCCGCAAACCGTTGGGCAGCGGATCGGCATGGCAACTGATCTGGAAAAAAGCGCGACGGCCGACTGGGTGATTGAATCCGCCCTTGAAGACGAGCCGCTCAAGCTGGAAATTTTCCGGGAGTTGGATCAACTGACACCCGCCTTCACGCCCCTGGCGACCAATACGTCATCGATTCCGATTTCGCGCATCGCAGAAGCCACCCAGTGTCCGCAAAGAGTGCTGGGGCTGCATTTTTTCGGACCGGTGCCCTTCATGGGCCTGGTGGAAGTGATCAAAGGGCGGCAAACCTCCGGTGAAATCTTCGACCGGGGTGTTGATTTTGTCCGATCCCTGGGAAAAACACCGGTCAAGGTTCACAAAGACATCCCCGGTTTTGTGATGAACCGCATCTTTTCAGCGGCCTTTAAAGAGTGCGTCGAGCTTGTCAGCGATGGGGTCGCCTCACCGGCCGACATTGACCTGGGCATGCGCCTGGGCTACGGCTGGAATGTCGGGCCGTTTGAAATCGCCGACAACGCCGGGTTGGACACCTTCGTGCGGGTGAGCGAATCGATGAAGACGCTGGGCGCCGGACACCTCGTGGCCCGTTCCGATCTGCTTCAGCGCATGGTGCAGGAAGGCCGGCTGGGCAAAAAGGCCGGGAAAGGATTTTACCGCTACACAAAAGACGGAAAAAAAATAAAAGCATAATAGTGACGGTCCCGTAAAAAGTCATTTTCGAGCGACATCAACCCTTTTCGGGAAGAGAGCCGTGAAGG
>CAZGNV010000064.1:0-22479 GCA_964527835.1 uncultured Desulfosarcinaceae bacterium
CAAGGGACACGCTGCAACGGCATGGTTTCATACCGGTTGGAAGAAAATATCATGCACCGGATAATTCACACCTTCGCGTGAATCTGATTTGCCGCCATCGAAATCAAAACTAATAAAAAGGGCCGAAAAATCAAACCATTCTTCAGGGGGAGACCAACTCCCTGGCAATGGCGTTGACGTCGGCCATGATTTTTTCGACATCCAGGCTGAGCAGCCGGCCGTCTTCCATCACCAGGCGTCCGTTGATGATCGAGGTGGTGACATCACTGCCCCGCACGGCGTAAACCAGGTGCGATACCGGGTTGTACATGGGGGTCAGGTGCGGCCGGTGGGTGTCGATGACGATCAGGTCCGCCCGTTTGCCGGGTTCCAGGGAGCCGGTGATCTTCTCCAGACCCAGGGCCCGGGCCCCCCCGATGGTGGCCATTTTCAGCACCGTGGAGGCATCCAGCACCGTGGGGTCAAGGGTTACGGCCTTGTGCAGCTTGGCTGCGGTATCCATTTCCAGCAGCAGGTCCAGGTTGTTGTTGCTGGCACAGCCGTCGGTGCCCAGTCCGACACAGATGCCGGCGGCCAGCAGGGCCGGCACCGGGGCGACCCCGGAGGCCAGTTTCATGTTGCTTTCAGGGTTGTGGGCGACTTTGACATCGAAGCGTTGCAGCAGTTCGATGTCATGATCCGTCAGGACCACGCAGTGACAGGCCAGCAGGTTGGGGGCCAGGATTTCAAGATTGGCCAGGTGCTCCACCGGTGTGCAGCCGTAGCGTTCGTTGATGCCGGCCACTTCGCTTTGGGTTTCAGACAGATGGATCACCAGCACGGCCTCATGTTCCCGGGCGATGGAGGCTGCCGTTTGCAGCAGTTCCGGAGCGCACAGGTAGGGAGAATGGGGTTCGACGGCGACGGTGACCAGCGGATCGTTTTTCCATTTGTCCAGCAGCATCCGGGTGTAGTCAAATCCCTGCTCCAGGGGGCCATAACTGGGAGAATCGAAATCATAAAGCACCTCGCCGACCACCGCCCGGATTCCAGCGGCTTTTGCCGCCCGGGCGACGGCATCTTCAAACAGGTACATGTCGCAAAAACAGGTGGTGCCGGACAGGATCATTTCGGCACAGGCCAGCAGGGCGCCCCGGTAGACCTTTTCTTCGTCCAGCCCGGCTTCGGCCGGAAAAATGTGCTCATTGAGCCAGGTCATCAACGGCAGGTCGTCAGCAAGGCCCCTGAAGCAGGTCATGGCCGCATGGGTGTGGGTGTTCACCAGTCCGGGCATGATGATGCCGCCGCCGGCATCGATCACCCGGCCGGCGGAGTACCGTTCCAACTCATCGGCCGGCCCCACCGCGGCGATCCGCTCACCGTCTATGGCCACCGCTCCAAGGGTAATCAGGGGGCTGCCGTCATCCAGGGTGACCACAATGCCATTGGTGACCAGAAGATCCACTTTTTTAGGGGTCATTATATTTGCTCCACGACAGTCCGGATGATTTTAGCAAGCACCGGTGCTGCCCTGCCGGCCACGGCGATGATGTCTTCCACGGTTGCCGCAACGGGGTTGTCCGGATCGTTGATGTTGGTAATGGTGGCTAACCCCAGCACCCGCATGCCGGCATGCACGGCGGCAATCACTTCCAGCACGGTGGAGAACCCGACGGCATCGGCGCCGATGGTTTTTAAAAAACGGACTTCCGCCGGGGTTTCCAGCGAGGGGCCCGGCAGACCGGCGTAAATTCCGCTGCGCAGTGATGAGACCCCGGCAGCCTGGGCGGCCTGCCGGGCCATGTCCGCCAGATGCCGGTCATAGGCGCGGGTCATGTCGGGAAACCGGACCCCCCAGGATTCCTCGTTGGGGCCAATCAGCGGATTGGAGCCCGTCAGGTTGATGTGATCGGTGATGAGCATTATGTCTCCGGCGGCAAACTCCAGGTTCAATCCGCCGGCAGCATTGGTCAGCACCAGCACCTGCACGCCGAGCTCCTGCATGACACGGATGGGAAAGGTGACCTGCAGGGGGGAATATCCCTCGTAAAGGTGAAAGCGTCCCTGCAGCACCATCACCGGACAGCGGCCGACATCACCGGCCAGCAGCCTGCCGGCATGGCTTTGAACGGTTGAAAGCGGAAAATTCGGGATGTCGCGATATTCCAGGATTGTCGGTTGCTGGACGAACCGGGCGCTTGCGCCCAGACCCGTGCCGGTGAGCAATCCGACCCGGGGGGGGCGTTTAATGCGGCCCTTGATGTATCCCGCCGCCGCCGCCGCCTTGCGCTGTTGGTCGCTCATAATAATCTCCGGCCATTTTTACCTTAACGTTGCAACTTTATTCTTTCTGGACTGCGCATCTTAGTGCAGCCCGCACCGGCAGTCAAGAAGGTTTGTGTGATGATATGCGGCGGGACATACAACCGGGGCTGTGTTTCCGTTGACAATTAGAATCGATTGTGTGATATAGCAATCTTCGTTTAACCTCAACGTTGCATAAACAACATGGCAAACACTATCTAATGATCCGATATTCCAACAAAGTGCTGCCGACTATTTATTTTGCGGAGGTTGACCATGCCCAATGATGAACACCCTCAACACCCTGACATAAATGATGATATGTGGAAAGACATCGATGAGATCATCCAACAAAACCGCGATATTCCCGGCTCGGTGATCACGGTTTTGCGCCAATGTCAGGATGTCGTCGGCTATCTGCCGCTGGAACTGGTTGACTACATCAGCTACGGGTTGAATCTTTCACGCTCCGAGGTTTACGGGGTGGCTTCTTTTTATGCCCTTTTTTCATTTGAACCCAAAGGCCGGCATCTGATCCGGGTTTGCATGGGAACGGCATGCTATGTCAAGGGGATCAAAGAGACGGTCAACCGCATTTGCAATCACTTCAACCTGAAAGAAGGCGGAGTGACCGAAGATCGGCGGTTTTCGCTGGAAGCCGTCCGCTGCCTGGGTGCCTGCGGACTGGCGCCGGTGATGGTGGTGGACCAGGACACCTATGGCGCCGTGAAGGCCGATACGATCATCGAAACCCTCGAAAAATACGAGTGATGATTGAAGCCCTATGAAAGTATCCGAGATAAAAGATATCCTCAAGGCCGAGGTCCTGGTGGGCGAAGACCAGCTTGACATCAACATCACGGGGGCCGGGGGGGCGGATTTGATGTCGGACGTGCTGGCGGCTGTCGCCGCCGGAGCCGTGCTGCTCACGGGGCTTACCACCGAGCAGGTGCTGCGGACGGCAAGAGTTGCCGGGGTAAGCTGCGTGGTCTTCGTGCGGGGGAAAAAACCCGACGAACCCGTGCTCGAGCTGGCGCGATCACTGAAAATGCCGGTGCTGCTCACCGGCTATTCGCTGTTTGTGGCCAGCGGCAGACTGTACATCAATGGACTCAGGGGTTTGGATGGGTCCTGGTGACTTTCCAATCGTGAAATGCGGGAGAAAAGGATGAACAAGGTTAGAACCCAATTGATGCTTTGCAGCGGTACCGGCTGCCATGCCAATGCCAGCCAGGCGTTTCACGAAGCTTTGCAAAAAGAGCTCGAACGCCAGGGGCTGGCCGAAGAAATCAAGATCATTGAGACCGGCTGCAACGGGTTTTGTGCGGTGGGGCCGGTCATGCTGGTGCAGCCCGAGGGGATTTTTTACCAGAACCTCAGGCCCGATGATGCCCCTCTTCTGGTCGAAGAGCATTTTTTAAAGGGCCGGCCGGTCGAAAAATTGCTATACGTGGACCCGTCTTCCAAACAGACCATTCCCATCATGACGAAAATCCCCTTTTTCGCGCACCAGATGTTCTGGGTGATGCGCAACAAGGGCGTGATCGATCCGGAAGTAATTGACGAATACATCGCCCGGGACGGTTATTTTGGCGTCGCCAAAGCGTTGCATGAAATGACCCCCGAACAGATCATCGAAGAGGTCAAAACCTCCGGGCTCCGGGGACGCGGCGGTGCCGGTTTTCCCACGGGGTTGAAATGGGAATTTGCCCGGCGCAGTCCAGGGGATGTCAAGTATGTCCTGTGCAATGCGGATGAAGGCGATCCGGGGGCTTTTATGGACCGCAGTGTCCTGGAAGCCGATCCCCATGCGGTTCTGGAAGGCATGATCATCGCCGCGCGGGCCATCGATGCCCGCCAGGGATATATTTACGCGCGCACGGAGTACCCTCTGGCAATCCGGCGGTTGGGCATCGCCATTAAACAGGCCCGGGAATACGGACTGCTGGGAACCGACATCCTGGGCAGCGGTTTCGACTTCGATATTGATATTTACCAGGGTGCCGGTGCGTTTGTCTGCGGCGAGGAAACAGCCCTGATGCGCTCCATCGAGGGCCGTCGCGGCATGCCGCGGCCGCGCCCGCCTTTTCCGGCCATCAAGGGGCTGTGGGAAAAACCCACCATTCTGAACAACGTCGAGACCCTGGCCAGCATCGGCCAGATCATCTTAAACGGGGGCCAGTGGTTTGCCTCGGTGGGAACCGAGAGCAGCAAGGGGACCAAGGTGTTTGCCCTGTCCGGCGATGTCAACAACATCGGTCTGGTGGAAGTGCCCATGGGAACCACCCTGCGCACGATTATTTATGATATCGGCGGCGGTATCCCCAAAAAAAAGAAATTCAAGGGGGTCCAGCTCGGAGGACCGTCGGGCGGCTGCATTCCGGAGCAGCACCTGGATACTCCCGTGGATTACGAAGCCATTGCCCAGGTAGGGGCCATCATGGGGTCCGGTGGAGTCATCGTGATGGATGAAAACACCTGCATGGTTGATATGGCCCGTTTTTTCATGGACTTTGTTCAGGATGAGTCCTGCGGCAAGTGCACTCCCTGCAGGGAGGGGACCCGCCGACTGCAGCAGTTGCTGGAAAAAATTTGCGAGGGCCGGGGAGAACATGGGGATCTTGAAGTCATGGAGCAGCTGTCGTACACGATCAAAGATACCGCATTGTGCGGGCTGGGGCAGACCGGGCCCAACCCGGTGCTTTCCACCCTGCGCTACTTCAGGGACGAATACGAGGCCCATATCTACGAAAAGCGCTGCCCGGCCAAACGCTGCGTGCCGCTTTTAAAATTTGAAGTCGACGAAGACCTGTGCACCCGGTGCGGGATGTGCTTCAGAGCCTGCCCGGTGGAGGCGATTGCCTGGCAAAAGAAGGAGGTCGCCCGGATCGATAAGGAACAATGCATCAAATGCATGACCTGTTTTGAAAAATGCAAGTTCGGCGCTATTTTTTAAATCAAATGGAGAAGGGATAATGACCGCAGCACTCGTTTTAATGGGCGGGATGGGACTGGTAATCGGTGTGATCTTAGCCCTGGCATCGAAGATTTTCTACGTTTATGTTGATCCCAAGATACTGGCCGTGGAAGAGGAACTGCCGGGGGCCAACTGAGGCGGCTGCGGGCTGCCGGGTTGCAGCCCCAATGCAGAGGCCATCGTGGCGGGCACTTCACCGCCCAATTCCTGCGTGGCGGCCGGTCCCGAGGTGGCTGAAGCCATCGCCGCAATCATGGGAGTCAAAATCGAGGCCCAGGAACCGGATATCGCACGTCCGGGCTGCTTTTTCGGGGTGCAGGCGGCCGACACCAAGTACACCTATGACGGTCTGAACGACTGCCGGGCGGTGGCTTTGCTCGGCGGCGGCATGAAAGTCTGCACCATCGGCTGTCTGGGGCTGGGCACCTGTGCCCGGGCCTGTCCCTTTGACGCCATTGCCATGGGGCCCGAGGGGCTGCCGGTGGTCGATGAAGTCAAATGCACCGGCTGCGGCACCTGTGAGCGGGTGTGTCCGAAACACATTATTACCCTGTCCTCGGTCACCCGTCGCATCATGCGCGAGTACACCACCGAAGAGTGCACCACGCCCTGTCAGCGGGCCTGTCCGGCCGGGATCGACATCCGCGAGTACATCCGGCAGATTTCGCTGGGCAACTATCACAACGCAGTCCAGGTCATCAAGGAACGTAACCCGTTTCCGGCCGTCATTGGCCGTATCTGTCCGCGTCCCTGCGAGCTGGAATGCCGCCGCAATTTCGTCGATGAGCCAGTGGCCATCAATTTTTTAAAACGCTATGCCGCCGACTACGAGCGGGAAACCGGAAAAAGGGTGCTGCCTTACAAGGCGCCTGAAACCGAGCACCGCATGGCGGTGGTGGGCGGCGGGGTGGAGGGACTGTCGGCCGCTTTTTTTGCCGCCCGTCTGGGCCACCAGGTGACGGTTTTCGAGGCCTCGTCAAAGCTGGGAGGATTGCTGCGCAGCGCCATCGCCAAGGAGCGGCTGCCCGAAGAAATTCTCACCTGGGATATCGATGGCATCCTGGAGATGGGCGTGCAGGCGGAAACCGGCAAGGTGCTGGGCAGGGATTTTACGGTCACGGGACTGCTGCGCCAGGGATTTGAAGCCGTGCTTCTGGCCACCGGCGGCTGGGACAGCCGGCTGGCCCGTGGCGTTGTGATCGAGGACCAACCGCCCATTGCCGGCACTTATTTGATGGTTGACTGGCTGAATTTGGCGGACAAAGATGATGCAGGGGTTTGCCCGGCGGACATCGTCATTTACGGCGGCGGCCGGCTGGCTTTGAAAGCAGCCCGGGTCTGTCACGACAAAGGGGCCCGCCAGATTACGATTTTGCTGCGCGAAGATCAGCCGGGGGCTGATTTCGGCGATACCGACCTGGATGCGCTGGGCATTGCAGGATTGCAGGTGGTATACCATGTGGGATTGCAAAGCCTGACGGGCGAAGGCGACAGCCTGCAACAGGTGGAATATGTCGATCTGCGCAGCCGGGAAAAAACCATGGTGGCGGCCCAGGGGCTTATCATCGCCGCCGGCCGATTTCCGGAGCTGATATTTGGTGCAGCCAAGGCTGAAACCCTGGCATCCGGCGAGCCCCTGCAATGGAAAGCGACAGCGCCTTATAAACAGCCGGTTTCAAAGGATGAAATCGGTCTGTTTGCCGAGGGGGATGTGCTGGCCGATTACAATGCCGCCATCAAGGCCATCGGGGCGGGCCGCAGGGCTGCCGCATCGCTGCATCAAATTATCCATGGCCTGGAACCGGCACTTTCCGGGCATGTTATCACCACGGATGCGGATGTGCAAAACGTCGATCACGTTGAAAATGTTGCCGCCACCCGCAGACAGATCATGCCGATCTGCAGCGGCCCGGAGCTTGCCGTTTGCGGGGAAATCGAACGCGGGTTTACCGAAGAGATGGCCCGGGCGGAAGCCGAAAGATGCTTGCAGTGCGGGTTGATATGCTACGAGCATTCTGAGCCGGCAGCGGTGAAGGAAAAAAGCGCCGTTGAGGGATAGAAAGGGCTCACGGTACAAGGTGCCAGGTACAAGGTAAAGGCCTGAGGGGCTGAATGAATTCGGAATGCGGAAGGTGGAAGGCTGAAGGAAGTCGGAATACTGAAGGATCAGGAAAGGGAAGTCTCAGTTGGCAACTGAAAAAGGGATCGTCATTCGCACGGATACCGGCGAGGCCTGGGTAAAAACCGTGAGATCCAGCGCCTGTGAAGGATGTGCCTCCCGGCATTCGTGCCAGGCCATGGGCGGCGAAGAAATGGAGGTCAAGGTGATCAACGATATCGGAGCCGCTGAAGGCGACCGGATTGTGTTGAGCTTCCAAACGGCCTCCCTGCTGAAGGCGACCTTTTTGCTTTACGTTTTTCCGATCCTGGTGTTGATTGCGGGAGCTGCCCTGGGGCAAAAATATGCCGTTTTTTTCGGTTTCAGTCCCAACGGATTTTCTGCGGTGGTGGGGTTTTTGTTTTTCTTCGCCGCGGTGTTGATTGTCAAAACCTCGGCCAACCGACTGGCAAAAAAAAATGAATACCGTCCCCGAATCGTGAAAATCATCAGGTGACTGCGTGGCGGCAGCGCCGATTTGCGGTTCGCAATGCGCGAATCTGCCCATTGACGGCGCCGTTTCCATGTGCTGCACAAAGATGCAAAAAAAAAGGCAGCCGACGCAACTGGTCGGCTGCCTTTTTAACTGGTTTAAGGCCTGCCTAAATGGCATCCTTGAGCTTTTTGCCGGCCTTGAATTTGACGACATTGCGGGCCTTGATTTTGATGGGCTCACCGGTTTGCGGATTGCGGCCCTTGCGCGCTTTCTGGCGGGTTTTCACGAAGGTTCCGAATCCCACCAGGGTGACCTTGCCGTTTTTCTTCTTCAGGGCCTTGGTGACATTGGCCATGAAAGAATCCAGAACATTGCTGGCGGCGACTTTGGAAATTTTAGCGTCCTTTGCCATTTTTTCAATTAACTCTGCTTTTGTCATTTCTTCCTCCTTGGGTGATGATATTGAAGTTAGCCTAATATTTCCTGGTTAGTGTAAATCTAACGTAAAAATTTTTGAAAGTCAACAGGTAAAAGCCTGTTTCCCATAGTTTTGCAGGAAGAAATCATGAAAAAGGCACTAATTTAGCCATTTTTCCACGGGATGGAAAATGATTTTGATGGTTATCCCGGTGAGACCGGCAGAGCTCCTATCACCGGTGGTGGTTGCATCATTGCTGAAATTTGTCGTGATTCAGGGATAAAAAAACAAAATCAGGTTTAAAAAAAAGATATTTCATGTTAAAAAAATAAGATCAGATCTCTACCAGATAAAGGGACCCCGATGACCGAAAGAGTTTTTATCACCAGCAAGCAAATGGCCACTTTTATTTGCCCCCAGTGCAAGCGATCCAAAACCGTCAGTGTGGCACGCTACGCCCAGATGGATAAAATTGTTCGGGTGACCGTCAGGTGTCCCTGTGGACATGCCTATTCCACCATGCTGGAAAAACGGAAAAAATATCGCAAGCAGACCAATTTGCCGGCAAAATATATCCACCTTGTGGACGGCAAACAGGTGGGGCAGGGACTGATGACAGTCCAGGATCTGTCCGCCGGCGGCATGAAACTCAAGATCAGCGATAGCCATAACCTGGCTGTCGACGATGTTCTCCAGGTGGAATTTCACCTTGACGATGCGAACCGGACGCTAATCAGGAAAAAGGTGGTCATCCGCAACATACACCGGGAGTTGCTGGGAACGGAATTCGCCCTCACGGAGGCTACGGATAAGGCGTTGGGATTCTACCTGTTTAGTTGACAAGGGCTGAAGCGCATTTAAAACGGAAAGGCGGCAGAATGGCATATTGTAAACATTGCGGCAGGAAACACAATGTCGGGTTTGTATCCACCCGCTTTGCGGGCACAGACGGCGTTTCCCTGGAGACGACCAAGTGGGCCGACGTTTTTAAACGGGTCGGCTTTGCATGCTTTTATTTTGCCGGGGAGCTCGATCACCCGGAGGACTGCTCCTTTCTGGTGGAAGAGGCGCATTTCCAGCATCCCGCTATCAGGGATATATATCAACAATGCTTTGGCGTCAGTGTCCGGAAGCGTTCCGTGACGCAAAAAATTTATGAAATCAAGCGCAAACTCAAGGATCGAATTTACGAATTCATCAAAGAATTTGACATCGACCTGCTGCTTCCGGAAAATTCACTGACCATTCCACTGAACATCCCCTTGGGGATTGCCCTGACCGAGGTGATTTCGGAAACCCGAATACCCACCATCGCGCATCACCATGATTTTTTCTGGGAACGTCAGCATTTCATGACCAATGCCGCTTGGGAATATCTTAACATGGCCTTTCCGCCGCATCTGCCCTCGATCAAGCATGCAGTCATCAACTCCTCAGCGGACAACCAGTTGAGCCTGCGGACCGGGATTTCGGCTACGATGATCCCCAACGTGATGGATTTCGAAAATCCGCCACCGCAGTCGGACGGTTATGCCGATGATGTGCGAGCAGCCCTGGGAGTCGCCGATGACGAATTTTTAGTGCTGCAGCCCACCCGGGTGGTCAAGCGCAAGGGGATCGAGCATGCCATCGAGCTGGTCCATCGGCTGGGAAAGAAGGCCAAGCTCATCATTTCCCACGCATCCGGCGACGAAGGCTATGCTTATGAACAGAGGGTCAGAGAATATTCAAAATTGATGAAGGTCGACACCTATTTTGTGGCCAACATTATCAACGAGCAAAGGGGCCGGACGGAAAACGGCAGAAAGATATACACCCTGGAGGACGTCTATCCCCATGCCGATCTGGTGACCTATCCATCCACCTTTGAGGGATTCGGCAACGCATTTTTGGAGGCCATCTATTTTTGTCGGCCCATCGTCGTCAATACTTACTCAATTTACAGCATGGACATCAAACCCAAGGGTTTCGATGTCATCGAAATTGACGGTTACGTGTCCGACGAGGCGGTGCGCAAAACGCGCCAGGTGCTCAGAGACAAAGCGTTGCGCACCAGGATGACGAAGCACAATTACGAGATTGCCAAAAAATATTATTCTTACACGGTCCTGTCGAAGAGATTGAAAAACCTGATTACAGACTGCACTGGCTGCCCGTTGTCGGATAACAACCGATAGCGGGCATCAGCCACCGGGTTCAATCCCCCATCTGGGCCATGTAGTCGTCATACATGGTCTCCAGGGCCAGCTTGTGCCTGGCTTCCTCCTGGCACAGAACCTTAAACAATTTTTTTGCCCCGGCGGAATCGGCCTGGTCCAGAAATTCATTGTACAGTTTGAGCGCCTTTTCCTCACGCTTCATGGCCAGTAGGAGGATTTCGTTGTATCCCATATCCGGCGTGTATTCAAGATCAACGACATAGTCACTGCGCTTGATGTCTGTAATCCATTCAAATTTATAGCCCTCCACGGCCGTGGCAAATCCCTGGGCCTTAAAGTCCTCGAGCATTCTCTGGTGCTTGCGTTCTTCAGCGGCAAACTCCTCGAACATCGCTGCGGATCCGGCAAAAGCCGTTTTGCTGCTCAGACCGGTGTAAAAGTCAGCAGCCTCGATTTCTTTTTCAATGGCAAAGTCCAAAATGGCTTCCAGGTTTTCAAACTGCATGGTTTTTCTCCTTTCGTTTTCAGAGCGCCTTGCAAACGGCCAGGCCAGCCCGCCGCAGCCGGTGTGATTAGGATTGCCCTGTTGGGCTGCTCAACGTTGATAACAGCAATTGGCCGCGATTTCAACGCGCATAAATGACCTTGCAATTTTATTGTCAGTAGCGTATTTAATGCGTATTTTCAGCAGTGTAAAATTGACGCAATCGTAAAAAGTGAATTTTGAGCGGCAGCAACCCTTTTTTTTGTAACCAACCACCCTTTTATCGGCCAAGCACCCATGGATGAACAGACCAAAATCATGCTGCGGGCCTTGGACGCCTTCAATCGCAAGATCCTGGTGGTGTCCCCCCAGTTTGAAATCCTGGCCATCCGCGGACACGACACCGGTGTTGTCGGCGAGAATGTCATCGGCAGCAAATGTTACCAAACCCTGTACCAGCGCCAATCCGCCTGCAGGCAGTGCCCAACCTTCGAGGTGGGTCGAATGCTGCAGCCGGCGCTCAGCCACGGGTTCCATCCTCCTCGCAAACCGGGTCAGATCCCTTGCCTGTATTCCTACCCCCTGATTACCGACGGCAGGGTCGACGCCTATGTGATGCTGGATTTCGATTTTCCGGCCCTGGATGCGCTCGAGGAAGAGTTGCGGCGGACCAATGCTTTTTTGAGCAACCTGATATACAGCGCAGTGGACGGGGTGATCGCCGCGGACATGACCGGCAAGATTCTGATTTTCAATGATTCAGCGGTCGAAGTGTTCGGCTACAGCATGGAGGAGGCTTTAAAGGATCTGAACATCCGCGACCTGTACCCCGGCGACGGGGCCAAAGAGGTGATGCGCAAAATGCGCAGCGACGAATACGGGCCCAAGGGCAGGCTGAAAAGATACCACGTCGACGTAAAGGCCAAAAACGGGGAATTGATTCCCATCAGTCTTTATGCCTCCATCATCTATGAGGATGGCTGCGAAAAGGCCACCATCGGTTTTTTCCATGACCTGCGCGAGCGGCGGCGCATCAAGGCCGAGCTGGAAAAAACACAGGTTCAGCTGCTGCAGGCTGAAAAGATGGCGTCCCTGGGCAAACTGGCGGCCGGTGTCGCCCACCAGATCAACAATCCTTTGGGTGGCATCACCTTGTTTGCCAAACTGGCCCTGGAGGAATACGAACTGGAGGAAGGTGTGCACCGGGATTTGCAGCGGATTCTAAAAGATGCCCGCAGGTGCCGGGATACGGTCAAGGAGTTGCTGGAATTCACCCGACAGACCCGCCACCACATGCGCCCCCACGATGTCAACCGGGCCATTAGCCGCACGTTGTTTTTGCTGGAAAACCAGAGCCTGTTTCAAAACATCACAATCGAAAAAAAGTTTGCAGCCGACCTGCCCCGGGTCAAGGCGGACATCCAGCAACTCAACCACGTCTTCATGAACATTATTTTAAATGCCGCCCAGGCCATGGAAGGCAAGGGCAAACTGACGATCACCACCGTTTGTGACGCCGCCGCCGGCCAGGTAGTGGTGGAGTTTGCCGACTCGGGCCCCGGAATTGCCGACGATGTGATGCCTCATATTTTCGACCCCTTTTACACCACCAAGCAGGAGGGCCAGGGAACCGGCCTGGGACTCAGCCTGGTGTATGGAATTATTGAAAATCACGGGGGTCGGATTCAGGCTCGCAACGAACCCGCCGGCGGGGCTGTTTTCATCATCGAGCTTCCTGTCGCCAAGGGCACAACCCAAGGAGATCAAGGTGAACCTAGCTGACAAACCCATGCCGGTGCTGGTTGTAGATGATGAACAGGATATCCGGGATGCGTGTGAACGCATCCTTTCCCGCATCGGGTTCCAGGTCCTGACGGCCCCTGACGGGACCGCCGCCCTGGATATCCTGGGCGAAAACACGGTTCCCATTGTACTGCTGGATCTGAAGATGCCCGGCATCGACGGGATGCAGGTGCTCACCCGCGTCATGGCAATGGACGAGCCCCCCCTAGTGATTGTGATCACCGGGTTTGCCACGGTGGAAACGGCCATCGAAGCCATGAAACACGGCGCCTATGATTTTATTCCCAAGCCCTTCGAGCCCGAGCAGCTGCGCATTGTCGTCAACCGCGCAGCTGAAAAAATGCGGCTGCGCCATGAGGCCCGGGAAATGGAAGCCGAGCGCAACCGGACCCTGGCCGACCTGCACACTGAAAAAACCCGCATGCGCACGATTGTCGAATCGCTTCCCGACGGCGTGGGGGTGACCAATTCACAGGGACAGGTGGTCTTGATGAATCCGGCCTTTCTGCAGTTGCTGGATCTGCCGCCCGACTGTGCCCCGGGAAAACCCGTTGAAGACTATATTGCCGACAGCGAGCTTTGCACTCTGATCCGCGAAATCTGCCGGGGGCGGCACGTGGATTTTGAAGACATTCCCGGCCATGAGCTGGCGGTCTCCGATGAGAAGTTCCTGCTGGTCCACAGCCGGCCGGTGCTGGGGGAAAGAAACCAGTGCCTGGGGGCCGTGGTCAACCTGGTGGACATCAGCGGCCTGAAAATCATCGACCGTATGAAATCCGAATTCGTGGCCAAGGTTTCCCATGAACTGCGCTCCCCGCTGTCCACCATCCACGAGCAGCTGGCTTACGTGCTCGGTGAAATGCTGGCAGAATCCTCCCGCATCGACCCCCACATTCTCCAGCGGGCCAAGGAAAAAACCCATGGCCTGATTTCCCTGATCGGTGATTTGCTGGATTTATCCCGCATCGAGGCGGGCGTGGTCACCCAGGAGCCCACCGCTGTTCGCATCGATGAACTGCTGCAGAGCATCGTCGATTTTCTGGGCAGCCGGGCGAAAAGCAAAAAACAGTCCCTGGTCCTCGATCTGCCGGACCAGCCGCTGCCGGCGATCACCGCGGACCCCCTGGCCCTGGAAAGCATTTTTGGCAACCTGATTACCAATGCCATCAATTACACGCCGGAAGGCGGCCTGATCCGGGTTCGGGCGGAGCTTGCGGGAATCAGCGTGCGGGTCGCTGTGGTTGACAACGGTTTCGGCATGGAGGCGCGTCACCTGGAAAGGATTTTCGAAAGATTTTACCGGGTCAAGGATGAAAATACGCGCTTTATCACCGGCACGGGCCTGGGCCTGCCCATTGTCAAGGGACTGGTGGATTCCATGGGCGGGTTCATCGACGTGGAGAGCACGCCGGGCAGCGGCAGCACGTTTACGGTCACTTTGCCGGTAAAGGAATCCGTGGCGGATGAATGACCCGGCAAGTGCCTGAAACGCGCTTCGTCTGGCAAAAAGAGCTTGCCATAAAACGTAAAAAAATACTGAGTTTCCAGCGCTGCACCAGAATCCGTCTATTCCGGCAGGGCGTTGAGAAACTCTTCGGGTGCCACCTGCACCCCGGTCCACAGGGCCAGCGTGCGGCGGGCCTGGTAGGCCAGGGCTGAAAGACCGCCCACAAACCGGATGTTGTTGCGTCCGGCCATGACCTGCCAGAAATTTTCACTGCGTCCGTAGTTCAGGTCAAAGACCAGCTGACAGCCGGGAACCTGCAGCCCTGTCACCAGGGGGGTCAGCTCCGGTGCTTCGCGGGGACTGGAAACCGAAGTGGCATTGACCACGATGTCGGCTGCAACCGGATGGTCCGCCAGTTCGCTGATGTGATGGGCCGTTCCGCCGAATTTTTCCACGAGCTGCCTGGTTTTTCCAATGTCGCGCCCTACCACGTGGACGGCGGCGGCCTGCAGCCAGTTGAGCATGAAGACGACCGCCTTGGCTGCCCCGCCGGTGCCGAAAACCAGCGCGGACCTGCCGGCGGTTTCGAAACCGGCCTCATTCAATGCATCCATGAACCCGATGGCGTTGGTGTTGTATCCCTTGAGTTCGTCGCCGTTGCGCACGATGGTGTTGATCGCCCCGATGATGTTGGCCCCTTCGGACAATCCGTCCAGGTAGGGAATGGCCGTCTCCTTGTACGGCACGGTGACGTTGGCGCCGGCGATGTTCAGGATCTTGATCGCCTGCAGGGCCTGGCCGATTCTTTGCGGTTCGACTTTAAAGGGCACATACGTCGCCTGGATTCCGATGCGCTGCAGAACCCTGGAAAACATGGCCGGGGATTTGGAGCCATACACCCGTTCGTCACCTAAGATGCAGAATACTTTCATTTAAGGTTCCAGGGCCGGTTTTTCACGCCCCTTCACAAGCCCAGCAGCCCCTTGATGCTCTCGGTGATTTGTTCCGCCGAGGCCGGTTTGGCAAGGTAGTCATCGGCTTCGGTGCTCATCCCGTCCGCATGGGAATACCGGGTGGAGGTTACGTGGGAGGCCACGGCGGTCAGCAGGATGATGGGGATGTCCGCATAACGCTCGTCGGCTTTTAATTCCGCGCAAACCTTGTAGCCGTCTTTTTCCGGCATCATCACGTCCAGCACAATGGCATCCGGGGGACTTGTGTATACCTTTTCGAGCCCTTCGACGCCGTTGTAAGCCAGCTCGACTTCAAAGCCTTCTTTTTCGAGATTCGCCTGGACCAGGGCGGCGAAATCGGGTTCGTCGTCCACCACCAGAATCTTTTTTTTCTCACTCATTTTGTCCTCCTTGGTTACGCAAATGTTGACGCCGGCCAAAGCCGCCTTGTTTCTCTGCGGCCGGTAAAAGCCCGGCAGATCGGCGCTCGGGTTATCCGTCCACCTGGGGCCGGGGGTAAAGACCGGCGGCTTCCACGATTTCAGGCACCTTCTGTTCCCATTCGATGGCCATGATGTGAAAACCGGCGATGCCCTCGACTTCCTTGAGCCGCTGGATGGCTTCGATGCAGATCTTGATGCCCTCATCGGCCTGTTTTTCCTTGGGGGTGTCCGCCAGGCGCTTGACAATCTCGTCGGGGACATCCATGCCCGGGACCCGGTTTTTCATATAACGGGCCATACCGGCATTTTTCATGGGAGTCATCCCCGCCAGGATATATACCTTTTCATGCAGCCCCCGTTCACGGACCAGCTGCATCCATTGCTCGAATTTATCGAGATTGTAAATGCACTGGGTCTGAATGAATTCCACTCCGGCGGCGATTTTTTTGGCCAGCCGCGGCACCCGGATTTCAAAGGGGTCGGCAAAGGGGTTGGCGGCTGCTCCGACAAACATCTGCGGCGGCCTTTTGATGTCATCTCCGCCGAGAAACTTGCCCTCATCGCGCATGTGCCGCACGGTCTGGATCAGCTGCATGGAATCCAGGTCGTGGACGTTCTGGCCCTGGGCACAGTCGCCGAAACTCTGGTGATCCCCGGACAGGCACAGGATGTTGTGGATATCAAAAGCGGCCGCACCCAGGATATCGCTTTGCAGGGCGATGCGGTTGCGGTCCCGGGTGACCATCTGCAGAACCGGCTCCAACCCCATGAGCTTGAGACGGATGCAGGCCGCCAGGCTGCACATGCGGGTGACCGAGGTCTGGTTGTCGGTGATGTTGATGGCATCGACGTGATCCTTGATCATTTCCGCCTTGCGGGTGATGACCTCCGGATCGCTGCCCCGGGGCGGACCGCATTCCGAGGTAACGGCAAGATGGCCGGCGGCCAGGATTTTTTCAAGTTTGCTGGGTGTCTTCAGCTTCATGACTGCACATCCTCCCTCTTCACTTTGCGGGGTCCTCCGGCCCTGTCCGTGGACCAGTCCTTGATGGGTGCAAGGGTTTCGAAATCGTCCATTTTGTCCAGCGCCTTGAGGCGGTCGACAATCATCTGCCAGGCGCATACGACTTCCTTGCTGATTTCACACATGCCGCCGGTCGAACCGCCGCAGGGCCCGTTGAGCAGTCGCTTGGCGCAGCGCGATACCGGGCAGATTCCACCGGTGGTGGCCAGGATGCAGCTGCCGCAGGCCTGGCAGCGTTCCGTCCACAGGCCGCGCTGTTCGGTCGCCCCCAGAAAGCAGGTGTTGACCCCCGGAAAAACCGGGGTCGAATGGTATTTTTCGGCCATGAACTGGACCCCCACTCCGCAGGCGATGGAAACCACCGCATCGTAGCGGTCGATGATATCCCGGATTTCCTCCAGGTATTCGTGGTCGCACTGCCGTTCGAGGGTCACCTCGTCAATTTTGACTTCGCGGCCCTGGTTGAGAAAATACATGCGCAGGGCCGAGGCCAGAATGCCGACCTCCTTTTTCCCTCCGGCCTCGCAGACCGTGACGCACTCGTTGCAGCCCAGGATCAGGACCGTCTTTTTGTCCTTGATCTGTTCGATGATTTCTTCAATCGGTTTTTTGTCGGCAACAATCATAAAATTCGCCCTCTCTTTCCCGGCTGGCCGGGCAGAATTCCCGCCCAGGGCCCGGTTGTCCTGTGCGGCCAGCCGACACGGTTGCATGTTATGCGGCGTTTTTTTTGGCCAGTTTGATGGGGTTGGGGCCCATCTCACGGATTTTCGCATCCATCTCGACGGCGTATTTCGCGAAAAGGGGGCCGTCGCTGGAGGCCAGATTGTACATCTGGACCCGCTGGCCGCCGATGCCGATGGTGTCGAGGATGCTGCGGGCCTGCTCCACCCGCTTGCGGGCTCTCAGGTTGCCGCTGTTATAGTGGCAATCCCCTTCCAGGCACCCGACGACGTAAACGCCGTCGGCGCCTTTTTCAAAGGCGTGCAGCAGGTGCAGCACATCGACTTTGCCGGTGCATGGAACGCGAATGATACGAATATCGGTCGGGTATTGCAGTCGCATGGTACCTGCCAGGTCCGCTGCGGTATACCCTCAGAAATTGCAGCAAAACGCGATGATGATCGGTGTAAAATCCTCGCTCATGGAAACTCCTCTCGATTATAAACTTAATGATTCCGTAAAAAGTACCTTTTGTTCGCTTGGTGAGCATTTTGGGGATTGCCGGAACCCTTCGCTGAAATTCAAAAACTCGGGCTGACGCCCTCAAACAGTTTGAATTTCTTAACGCTCAGGCTCCCGGCAATCTTTTCCCCAAAATGCTCAAAGTCGCTCACAAAAGACTTTTTACGCGGCCGTCACACTTCAGGTTGAAAAAATCTGCCTTCCGCCTTCCACCTTCCCACTTCTAAAGAACTCCTTCCAGCAGCGCGTCCAGCTTGCACATGATCTGCTCGTCCTGGTACCAGCGCAGGTCGATGGCTTTGGCCGGACATTCCGAGGCGCAGATGCCGCACCCGTGGCACAGGGCCATGTCGATTTCGCTGACCCCTTCGGCATTGATCCGCGGCACTCCGTAAGGGCAGGAGCGCACGCATATCAGGCACGATGCGCAGAGGTCGGCTTCCACGTGGGCCGTCACCGCCGACAGG
The DNA here is from genome assembly GCA_964527835.1 of uncultured Desulfosarcinaceae bacterium. Classification (GTDB taxonomy): domain Bacteria; phylum Desulfobacterota; class Desulfobacteria; order Desulfobacterales; family JAFDCJ01; genus JAFDCJ01. Next base: position 18,238 of record CAZGNV010000064.1, read on the forward strand.
GTCAGCCGGTCCTGGGACAGGAATGTCGTTGCCCGAGAAGCCGCGGCCTGGGCCTGGGAAATGGTCTCCGAGATCAGCTTGGGGCTGTGGGCCGTTCCGCAGACGAAGATGCCTTCGGTGGCCATGTCCACCGGCCGCAGCTTGACGTGGGCCTCCATGAAATAGCCTTCCGCATTGCGCGCCACCTTGACAATGGAGGCCAGTTCCTCGGTGTCAGCGGCCGCCATTCCGGCGCTTAAGGCCAGCAGGTCGGTTTCGACTTCCAGGTCCACCCCCAGGACGTGATCCTTGAAGGTCACCGTCAGGGCCTGGTTGGATGCTTGCACCCGGGGGGGATCATCGGCGCTGAAACGGAAAAACAGCACCCCCTGGCGCCGGGCCTCATGGTAATAATCCTCCAGCACGCCGTAGGTGCGGATGTCGCGATAAAGAATGAAAACGTCGGTATCCGGATTGTCTTTTTTTATGTGCAGCGCATTTTTGACGGCTGTCTGGCAGCAGATCCGGGAGCAGTTGGGGTTTTCATCATTGCGCGATCCCACGCACTGGATCATGACCACCCGCTGCAGATCGGCGGGATTCGATTCGAGCCGCCGGGCCAGCTCAAGCTGGGTGACCACCCGGTCATCTTCGCCGTAGAGATACTCTTTGGGCTGGTACTCGACCGCACCCGTGGCCAGGATGACCACGCCATGGTCGATCTTGCGTTCATACATTCCCGGGCCGATCAGCAGTTCGGTGGTGAAGTTGCCCTTGAATCCTGAAAACCCGACCACCAGCGACTGGGTCAGCACCTGGATGTTGTCATGGCTGGATACCCTGTCGACCAGTTGTTTTAAATAATCTCCGACGACCGCCCCTTCGATGGTGGAGGTCAGCCGGGTGGCAAGACCGCCGAGTTGTTTTTCCTTTTCCACCAGCACGACTTCAAAGCCCTGATCGGCCAGGCCCAGGGCGGCATTCATGCCGGCCACCCCGCCGCCCAGGACCAGGGCCCGCTGAATCACGGAAATCTCTTTTTCTTCCAGCGGATACAGGGTGGCCGCCCGGGCCACGGCCATGTGCACCAGCTCCCTGGCCTTGGCGGTGGCTTCCTGCGGATTCTGGGAATGGACCCAGGAGTTGTGGTTGCGAATGTTGGCCATTTCGATGAGATACTTGTTGAGACCGCATTTTTCCAGGGTGTCCATAAAGATCGGCTCATGGGTTTTGGGCGTGCAGGCGGCGATCACCAGCCGGTTGAGGCCGTGCTCCTTGACGAGCTCCTTCATCAGCTCCTGGGAGTCCTGGGAGCAGCTGAACAGGTTGCGGCCGGCATAAACCACGTGGGGCAGGGTCCTGGCATAGGCCTCCACCGCCTCCACGTCGACCACCCCGGCGATGTTGATGCCGCAGTGGCAGACAAACACGCCGATTCTCGGCTCCTGATCGCTGACATCGATCTGGGCCGGGAGTTCGACGCTGCGGGTTAGGCTGTTGCGGGCGGCGGCCAGATCACTTCCGGCCAGGCAGGCCGCGGCACTGGCTTCCATCACCGAGCTGGGGATGTCTTTGGCTTCCTGGAAAACCCCGCAGGCATAGACGCCGGGCCGTGAAGTTTTCACCGGCGCAAAGGGATGGGTGGCGGCGAAATTGTGGCCATCCAGCTCAACGTCCAGCCGGTGGGCCAGTTCGGCGACCTCGGCCGGTATCTGAAGCCCCACCGAGAGGACCACCATGTCAAAGGTCTCCTCCTGCAGTGCACCGGCCTCATCCAGGTAACGGATCGCCAGATTTCCGGTGCCGAACTCCTCATCCACGGAATGGATCCGTGATTTGTAAAAGCGGATGCCGGCGTCTTTGGCCCGCTGGTAATATTTCTCATAATCCTTGCCGAAGGTGCGGATGTCCATGTTGAATATGGCGCAGTCCAGCTGTCCATCGGCATGTTCCTTGGCGATCATGGAATCTTTGAGCGCGTACATGCAGCACACCGAAGAGCAGTAGCTGTTGCCGCAGCGGTTGGTGTCGCGCGAACCCACGCACTGCAGCCAGGCGATTTTCTTGGGCTCCTTTTCATCGGAGGGCCGCACCAGGTGGCCCATGGTGGGTCCCGAGGCGCTCAGAATCCGTTCGAATTCGAGACTGGTCACCACGTTGGCGCAGGTTTTGTAATGATAGATGTTTTCCAGGTCGGCGGGGTCAAAGGGCCGGCAGCCGGGGCTTAATATCACCGAGCCCACCGCAAGGTCCAGGACCTCGGACTGCTGGCGGTGGTCGATGGCTTCGGCCAGACAGGCGCTGACGCACTGATAGCACTCGGAGCAGTAGCCGCAGTTGAGACAGCGCCCGGCTTCGGCCTGCCCGGCGGTTTCGTCATATCCCAGCTCGACTTCCTTGAAATTGCCGTGGCGCTCATCCGGGGGCAGTTCGGGCATTTCGGCCCGGCCCTGCCGGGGCTCTTTTTCGGGGATCGGCCGGTAGTCCGGTGTTTCTTTGACCGGCACTTCGCGCCCGCCGGCGATGTCCTGCCCGTTGAAGTAGCGGTAGATGGACTCGGCGGCTTGCTTGCCGGCGCCGATGGCTTCGATGGCCGTTGCAGGGCCTGTCTGCAGGTCGCCGCCGGCAAAGACCCCGGGCCTGTCGGTGGCACAGGTGATCTTGTCCGCCTCGACGGTGCCCCAGCGGGAAAAGCGCACCCCGGTCAGGCCCTCGAGGGCCGACAGGTCGGGTTTCTGGCCGATGGCGGCGATCAGCTGATCGATTTCGATGTCGTACTCACTGTCGGCAATGGGCACCGGGCGGCGGCGTCCCGACTCATCGGGCTCACCCAGTTCCATGCGAATGCAGCGCAGGCCGACTACCCGATCGCCGGCGGTCAGGACTTCCTTGGGCGCGGCAAGGTAGGTAATGCGGACCCCTTCGGCTTCGGCGGCCTGGATTTCTTCTTCCCAGGCGGGCATCTCGGTGCGCGTGCGTCGGTAAATGATGGTCACCTCCCCGGCGCCCAGGCGCACCGCGGCCCGCGAAACGTCAATGGCCACGTTGCCGCCGCCGATGATGGCCACTTTTTTGCCCACCTCGGTCTTGCCGGTCAGGTTGACCTCCCGCAGAAAATCGACTCCCTGGCGCACCCCGCGGGCCTTTTCACCGGGAATCGCCAGTTCGATTCCCCGGTGAGCGCCCAGGGCCAGGTAGACGGCCCGGTATCCATTGTTGAGCAGATCGTCGACGCTCAGGTCCTTGCCCAGGGCCGTATTGGTTTTGATCTCCACGCCCAGGGCGGTGATGACCTCGATTTCCTGGTCCAGTATCTCACGGGGCAGACGGTGGGCCGGGATGCCCACGCGCAGCATGCCTCCGGGTTCGGGCAGGGATTCAAAGATGGTCGACAGGATGCCTTTTCTGGCCAGCTGGTAGGCGGCCGAAAGCCCGGCGGGGCCGGAGCCGATAATGGCCACCTTCTCCTTTGCCGGCGGCGGGCAGTCGATGCGGATCTGACGGCAGTCGAAGCGGTCCGCGGCCAGGCGCTTGAGATTGCGGATGGCCACCGGGTGGTCCACCTCGCAGCGCCGGCAGACGTCTTCACAGCCGTGGGGGCAGATGCGCCCCAGCACGCCGGGCAGCGGCAGGTCTTCCATGATAATTTCCAGGGCTTCCTTGTACTTTCCCTGTTTGACCATCTGCACGTATCCCTGGACGTTGAGTCCTCCGGGACAGGCCAGGCGGCAGGGAGCGGGGGCCGTTTTCTGGATGGCAAACGCCCCCGGGATCGCCTGGGCATACTGCTTGTAGGCGGCTTTTTTAAGCGCCAGCCCCTCGTCGTATTCGCTGGCAAGCTCCACCGGGCAGACCTTGGCGCATTCTCCGCAGCTGGTGCACTTGGCAAGATCCACGTAGCGGGCCTGTTTTTTCACCCGGGCGGTGAAATTTCCCGGATGGCCTTCAAGACTGACCAGTTCGCTGTTGGTCAAAAGTTCGATGTTCAGGTGCCGGCCGACCTCGACCAGTTTGGGCGAGATGATTCACATGGCGCAGTCATTGGTGGGAAAAGTCTTGTCCAGCTGGGACATGAGCCCTCCGATGGCCGCCGATTTTTCCACCAGGTAGACGTAGTAGCCGGAGTTGGCCAGATCGAGGGCCGACTGCATCCCGGCGATGCCACCGCCGAGCACCATCACCGAACCGATTTTGCTGGTGTTTTCCATATTTCCTTTCCTTGTCTAAAGCTTCCGTTAAAAGTATAATTTTTTCGCTTAAGCA
>CAZGNV010000065.1:0-22015 GCA_964527835.1 uncultured Desulfosarcinaceae bacterium
AACGCTCAACCCTTCACCGCTCTTTTTCCGAAAAGGGTTGATGTCGCTCGAAAATTACTTTTTACGGGGCCATCAACATTGAACGTTCTCCTTTAGCTTTGAAGTTCCTCCAGCCCGTCTTTGGCAAACTGGATTGAATCGTCGAGGGTCAGGGCCATGCGGTAGTAGCGGATGGCCTTTTCTTTTTGGCCCATCTGCCGGTAGTTGGCAGCAATGTTGGCATAGTCAATGGCCGAGGAGGGATTCAGCTCGATCACCTTTTTGAAGTTTTCAACTGCCGCCTGGTGCTCCTTGAGCTTGAAATGGCAAAACCCCTTCAGGTTGTATATGTCGGTTCGTTCCTGATCCAGCTTTTCGCCTTTTTCCAGAACTTCAAGGGCCTGGTGGTACTGGCCCAGATCCTTCAAGGCCACGGCCATGTAAGAATAGATGCTGGGGGTGTCCTGCTCGGCGGGATCCAGTTCCAGGGCGCGCTGCAGGCAGGGCAGGGCCGCGGCCGGATCACCCAGCTTGAGGTGGCAGGCGCCCAGGTAAAAGTGGACGTAATATTTCTGCGGCAGCATCTTTTCGATGGCCGTCAGCTGCGAAATGGCGCGGGCCGGCGGGCTGTTCTCATAGATGTGGCGGGCCGCAAACATTCCCACGCTGGTGCCCTGGGAGCGTTCCCGGAAATGGGCCCCGGGGATGATGGTGTAAAAGGCCGGGATTTCCAGCAGGTTGTGGGTGGTGTTGATTACCAGCACTTCCATGTCGATGGCCGCCAGCGCGTTGAGGCAGTTTTCGATTTCTGTTTTGATGTTGGCGTTGGAAAGATCGGGCAGATCGGCAACATCAACCATTTTGCCGGGATCGGTGACAAAGGCGGCCTGCTCCAGGCGGCTGAATTTCGGCAGACCGCTGGCCACGTAATTCGAAGCGCTGTTGAAATCGCCCGCCAGCTGGGCGACTTCGGTCAAGGCGCGGCTCAGGGCTTTTTCGGGATCCGGAGCCGTGCCGGCCGTCCAGACGATTTCACTTAAAGCGGGAAAGGTCGCCGGATCATAGGCCAGGGCCCCCACCGTGGGGATGCCGGTGTCCAGGGAAAAATCGGAAAGATACAGCTTGACCCCGGCGGACTTGTATTTTGCGAGCATTTCACGCACCAGCGCATCGGTGGCCGATTGCGGCCGGATGGCCGGCACTTTCAGCTTGCGGTTGCTGACCAGCGATGATGTGTGCCGCTCAACGATTTCGCAGATTCCCTGGATCAGGGCCTCCTCGACACAGTTGCCGGCCGATGGCCCGTTGAATTCGTTGATGGCGAAAAACCAGTCAAACGGCACCAGGATTGGCTGTTCGCGGGTCAGGTTGTAGGCCCAGGTCCACTTCAGCGGCAGTTGTTCATATATTTTGCGGGTGACGGGCAAGTCCTCCGATTCATCGTGAACCGAGCGGGCGATCATTTCGAAATCAATGGCCTCGCCTTTCAGGTTGGCGGGGGTGTCGATGACAAAGTTGGCGGGATCTTTGGTGAAACTGAAAAAACTGAAGCGTTCGGCCAGTTCCATCACCGCACTGGCCTCTGCCTGTTGCGGCGTGCCCCCCTTGCCCATCTGCTTTTTGGTGCCGATGACCGCCTCGGCGTCGCGGCCGCAGGTGCTGAAAAATACGGGGATGTCCAGCCGTCCGTTATCGATGCGCAGGGTGCTTTTCAGGATGTCCAGCTCGATTTTTTTCAACCGGCTGCGAAAGCGTTTTACCGTTTCTTCCGGCGAGATGATTTTATCCTGGTCGGCGGTAAAACTTTTATAGGCATCCTGCAGAATGATGACTTTGGGTTTCATCGGGTGGCTCCTTGTTTTAATAATATCATTGACCATTTTTTCCTGTTTTGATATAAATCACAATTCATTGCCAAGTGGGGATGTAGCTCAGATGGGAGAGCGCGGCGTTCGCAACGCCGAGGTCAGGGGTTCGATCCCCCTCATCTCCACCATTTTTTTCCAATCCAGCGTCCGGTTCCTGCCGCACAAATTCCGTTGTTGCAGCGATCGCCAACTCAACACAAAAAGCAGCGACGCCGTCTGCGGCGCCAAAAGGTTGGACGATTATATACCACAATGATAGGAATTGAAAGGGCATAGTGGATGGGTTTTTACCGGAGATGATTCCAATTTTGTAACTTTATCCGTATCTATGGCTCTTTACAAATGGTGGGTCAGCTGCTGGCTGAGCCATCTCAGAGTAAATGCCTTTGTAGCGCTTTATTCTGACCTCCTTTCATGGGTGATTCACCGACCGGTGGATCACCCTTTTTGCTGACCGTGCAGATGGACGTTGACTTTTACTGAACATGGTTTATATTTTGAGATCGGGTTTCGAAAACAATTCATTGGTTTGATAACTCATTAAATATGCTGGCGGAATCGCGCGGGGGAATATGGACAGAAGCGCCGAGGTGGAACGCAAGACCAGGGAGACAAATATCCGGGTGGCGTTGGAGCTGGACGGACAGGGACGGGCGGAGATATCCACGGGAATTCCTTTTTTTGATCACATGCTGACCCTGTTTGCCGTTCACGGTTTTTTCAACCTGACCGTGCATGCCGAGGGAGACCTGGAAGTCGATTTGCACCATACCGTTGAAGACGTTGGACTGGTGCTGGGCGATGCCTTTGTCCGGGCGCTGGGTGAGCGCCGGGGAATCAGACGCTACGGGCATGCCGTCACACCGATGGACGATGCCCTGGCAGCCGTTACCATCGATTTGTCCAACCGACCTTTCCTGATTTACCGGCTGCCGGAGATTGATCCGTCGGGCATTGCCTTCAACCCGCAGCAGGCCAGGGAATTTTGCAGGGCCCTGGCCTTTCGCGGCGCCATGAATCTGCATATCCGGGTCGCCTACGGAGAAAATGAGCACCACGTGCTCGAAGCGGTGTTCAAGGCCCTGGGCCGCTCTCTCGACCAGGCATGCACCCTTGACGATCGCATCAGCGGTGTGCGCTCCTCCAAGGGGAGCCTTTAGTTCGATGATTGTCATTCCCGCAGTTGATATCAAAGATGGAAAATGCGTCCGGCTGCTGCAGGGGCGCATGGAAGATGAAACGGTGTTTTCCGACGATCCGGCCGCCATGGCCCGCAAATGGGCCCAGGAGGGGGCCGAATTGATCCACGTGGTCGATCTTAACGGTGCCTTTGAAAAAAGTCCCCAAAACATGACGGCCATCAAAAACATCCTGGATGCGGTGGACACCCCGATCCAGCTGGGCGGCGGGATCCGCGATATGCAGACCGTGGGCATGCTGCTGGACATGGGCATCGAGCGGGTGATTATCGGAACCGAGGCCATCCGCAACTCCCGCTGGGTGATCGAGGCTGCCGCCCGTTTTGCCGGTCATATCGTAATCGGCATCGATGCCCGCGACGGGCGGGTTGCCATCGAGGGGTGGACTGAAACCACCGGGATCAGGGCCGTTGATCTGGCCCGGCGATTTGAAGACAGCCCGGTGGCGGCAATTAATTTTACCGATATTGCGCGTGACGGGATGCAGACGGGCCCCAACCTTGAACAAACGCGCAAACTGGCCGAGGCCGTTTCCATCCCGGTGGTTGCTTCCGGCGGTGTAGCGAGCATCAGCGACATTGAAAACCTCCTGCCCCTGGAGGCCGTGGGGGTCGTCGGGGTGATCACCGGCAGGGCCCTGTACAGCGGGCAGCTGGATTTTAAGCAGGCTTGCGCGGTCGCGCGATCAAACCGGCCGAAAATGTTAAAAAAAGGCATTGACAAACCAGCTGTGGCGGATTAAATTTTCCGTTTAACTGTAAACCCTTCCATCAACAAGAATCTTCCGACTCTCCCGGCAATGGAGGTTGCTGTTATTGGCGAATTTTATCCCTGAAGATAAAATTTCTGAGATAAAAAATGCGGCCGATATTGTAGATGTTGTTTCAGAAGCCGTGCTTCTGAAAAAAGCGGGCAAAAACTACGTGGGTCTGTGCCCGTTTCATTCCGAAAAAACACCATCTTTTACGGTCAGCACGGACAAGCAGATATTTTATTGTTTCGGGTGCGGCACGGGCGGCAATGTTTTCAGTTTTCTGATGAAGCACGAGGGGCTGGCGTTTCCCGAAGCGGTGCGCCGGCTGGCCCGCCGCTGCGGCATTGATTTGCCGGACAAACCAATGTCGCCGGAGCAAAAGCGCCGGATCAACGAACGCGAGAGCCTGCTGGAGATCAATCGGGACGCCATGGCTTTTTTCCACCGGGCCCTGCTCAAAAGCGAGGCCGGACGGCAAGCAAAAGCTTATCTGGAGCAAAGGGGAATCAGTGATCGGATCATTGATGATTTTAAACTGGGATTTGCCCCCGACAGTTGGGATACGCTGCTGAACCATTTTGCATCCCGGCGGATTTCGCCCCTGATGGTTGAAAAAGCGGGCCTGGCGGTGCCCCGCAAAAATAAAAGCGGCTACTATGATCGTTTTCGCAACCGGATCATGTTTCCGATTTTTGACATCAACCGGCAGGTGGTCGCATTCGGCGGACGGGTGCTCGATGACAGTCTGCCCAAATACCTGAATTCTCCGGAAACGGCGGTATATAACAAAAGCCGCTCGCTGTACGGCATCCATCGGGCCAGAGAAAAGTGCCGGGCCAGCGGGACGGTTTTTATCGTTGAAGGGTACCTGGACCTGCTGGCGCTGCACCAGCACGGTATCGAAAACTGCGTGGCCACACTTGGGACGGCCTTGACCGTCCAGCAGGTGCGGCTTTTAACCCGCTTTGCCGGACAGATCATTCTGGTTTATGACTCCGATGAAGCCGGTCTGCGGTCCGCCCGGCGGTGCATCGAAATATTCTGGCAGGAGCATGTCGATTTCCGGCGGCAGGACGTGTTCCGGGAGGAAAAGGCCGACACCCATATCCTGGTGCTGCCGTCCGGGCATGACCCGGATTCATATGTCTTTAAGCATGGGCCTGAAGCCTTTCTGGAGGCGGCGGCCGCAGCGCCCGGCATCATCACTTTTTTGCTGGATTGCGCGGTTGCCAACTACGGGCTTTCCACCGAGGGGAAAATTCGCATTATTGACGAAATTCAGGCCCCTCTGGCGGCGATCAACGATCCTGTGGCCCGGATATTGTATATCCAGCAAGTCGCCGAACGCATCGGCGTCGATGAACGGGCGGTCGCCCGGCGGGTCAAAGCGGCGGCGGGGGAAAATCAAACCGGCGCGGGGTATCCGGGGCGCGGGGCTGTCCGGCGCGGTGAAACAGGCAACGGCGCGGTGCCGGGACCAGCCGGCGACGATGAAAAGCATCGGCCGGGAAGCCGGACAGAGCGCAAAATTATTGCCATGATGCTCCAGTTTCCTGACATATTGCCTGAAATAAAGAATCAAAACATACTGAAATACTTTGAAAATATAAATTTAAAAAAAATTGGGGAATTTATCCTGGAAATCTTTCCCCGCACAGACAGCCAGGTGTCCGAACTGATTTTACGGATGGACAGTCCGCAAGAGCAAAAAATTGTTGCGGCCCTGGCCATGGGAGAAGAATCCTGGAATATGAAGGGTTGCCTGCGATTGCTGGGTCAGTTTGTCGAAACCGGCCGCAAAAAGCAGGAAGGCGGACTGCTGGACGAGAAAATCAGGGCCGCCGAAAAAAACAATGACCAGACCCTGCTGCTGTCGCTTTTAAAACAAAAACAGAAGATGGCCAGGCGCAGTGAACAGGAAAAAATGGCCATCTTGAATGAGAAGTAAATTGCCGGCGCAATTGCGGCTGAAAAAAGGGGTATCGGGGAGGCAAGGTTTTATGGCCAGAAAAGCTGCTGTGAAAAAAAAGGGCGCTAACAAAACGGTTGCCAAGGCAGCCGCGAAAAAAGTGGCTGCGGGAAAAAAGGGCGTCAAAAAACCCGCCAAGAAACAGGCGCAGGGAAACAACAAGGTTGAAAAACCCGACCGCAGCAACAAAACGACCATGAAGGCGATCAAGACGCTGCTGGGAAGGGGGAAAAAACAGGGATATTTGACCTACGATGAGATAAACGAACTGCTGCCGGAAGACATGCTGTCGCCCGAGCAGCTCGATGAAACTTTAATGCTGTTTGATGAGAACGACATTCAAGTCGTGGATGAGAAACAGCAGAAAAAGGTGGCCAAGATTACAAAGGCCAAAGAGAAGAAAATAGCGGTCAAGGAGGTGGACAGCGCCGAATTCGGCACCGTTACCGATCCGGTGAAAATGTATCTTCGCGAGATGGGGCTGGTGACCCTGTTGAGCCGGGAAGGTGAGGTCGAAATCGCCAAAAAGATCGAAGCCGGCGAACAGGCGGTGCTGCGGGCATTGTTGGAAAGCACCACCGGGGTCGAGGCCATCATCAATCTTGGCGGCGACATTGAAAACGGGGCGCTGCGGCCCAAATATGTGCTGCGGGACATCGACGAGGGCGACACCTATACCGACGAAATCATGCAGACCGAACAATTTCTGGGTGTCATCCGCTCCATCAAACAGATCCATGAAGAGAACAAAGCTTTCAGGGAAAAGCTTTTCAGCCCGAAACTCAAGGCCGACGAACAGCGCCGCCTGCGGCGCAACATATCGCGGCGGATCAATAAAATTTTCGACCTGCTCAAAGACTGGCGCCTGGAGCCCAGTGTTATCGACAGCATCGAAAGCCGGATCAGGCAGCAGATCCAATGGTTTGACGCCAGGCACAATGTGTTTATTGAAACCGCGGAAATGCTCAATTCCCCTGTCAAGGAGCTGCATGACAACCTGAAAACCAAGACGAAATTCGTCAAATGGGCCAGCCCGCGCTGCAGCCTGACCAAAGAGGATCTGGGCCGGCTGCATAAGGAACTCAAATCGGTGCTGGTCGCCGTCGAGAGCCAGGAACTTGAACTCAAGGCCAATCGCCGGGCGCTGAAGCGCATTATCAGCAATGTGGAGGAGGGGCGCTTTCGCGCCAAAATGGCGAAAAGCGAGCTGATCAAGGCCAACTTGCGGCTGGTGGTCAGCATCGCCAAAAAATATACCAACCGCGGGCTGCAGTTCCTGGACCTGATCCAGGAGGGCAATATCGGCCTGATGAAAGCCGTTGACAAATTCGAGTATCGCCGGGGATACAAATTCAGCACTTACGCCACCTGGTGGATCCGGCAGGCCATCACCCGGGCCATCGCCGATCAGGCGCGAACCATTCGCATTCCGGTGCACATGATCGAAACGATCAACAAGCTGATCCGGACCTCACGCTACCTGGTTCAGGAACAGGGCCGCGAGCCGACCCCGGAGGAAATTGCCGCTAAAATGGAGATTCCGCTGGAAAAAGTGCGCAAGGTGCTCAAAATCGCACGGGAGCCGATTTCGCTGGAAACGCCCATCGGCGAAGAAGAAGACAGCCATCTGGGAGATTTTATCGAAGACAAGAAATTCATGCTGCCCTCGGATGCGGCCGTCAATATGAACCTGGCCGAACAGACGCGCAAGGTCCTGGCCACCCTGACGCCGCGTGAGGAAAAAGTCCTGCGCATGAGGTTTGGCATCGGCGAAAAAGCCGATCACACGCTCGAGGAGGTCGGCCAGGATTTTGCGGTCACCCGCGAGCGCATCCGGCAGATCGAAGCCAAGGCCCTGCGAAAACTGCGCCATCCGACCAGAAGCCGGCAGTTGAAGAATTTCATCGAAACCTGATTGTGAGGGTTTCAGATTTTAAAAAGAGCCTGTTTTTTGGGCCCATAGCTCAGCTGGCAGAGCCACCGGCTCATAACCGGTAGGTCCCTGGTTCGATCCCAGGTGGGCCCACTTTTCAGCTTACACTGCCATGCCCACAACCGTTGCTGACATAATCGGCATCCTGGACGAAATGATGCCGCCGGCGCTTGCCCAGCAGGGAGACAACGTCGGTTTGCAGGTGGGCGATTTTACGGGACACGTGCAAAATATCTGGGTGGCCCTGGATCCCACCCCTGAAGTCGTTCAGGCGGCCTGTCAGAGCCATGTGGATCTGTTGGTGACCCATCATCCGCTGCTGTTCAAACCGTTGACGCGGGTCGACTTTCGCCGCCCCGTGGGTGCGATTATCGATCTGGCCGCGCGTCACCGGCTGTCGATTTTTGCCGCCCATACCAACCTGGACAGCGTGGCTGGCGGCATCAATGACGTCCTGGCCCGGCGAATCGGGCTGCGGGATCTGCAGCCCCTGCAGCCCGCGGTCCGGGACAGTAGTGCCGTGGAAGGAATTGGCCGGGTGGGCGATCTGGACGGCCGCATTGCGTTGGAAGCGCTGGTGGCCAGGATCAAGGAATCCCTCGGGCTTGCCCGGATTCGGTTCGCCGGTGATCCCGCGCTGGCGGTTGAAAGGGCGGCTGTTTGCAGCGGCAGCGGCGGCTCGTTGCTGCCGGAATTTTTCAGCTCCGGCGCCCAGGTCTATATCAGCGGGGACCTGCGCTATCACGATGCCCGGGACGTGCAGGCGGCCCAGCTGGGCCTGGTGGACATCGGTCACTTTGCCTCGGAGCATCTGATCGTTGAGGTACTGGCCGAGCGGCTTGAAAAAATAATTGCTCAAAAGGCTCTCAATGTCAGTGTGCGGGCCTGTGACCTTGAAGCCGATCCTTTTGAGTACCGATAACCATGATGGTCCCGTAAAAGTCATTTTTGAGCGACATCAACCCTTTACGGCTTCATCAAACATAAACACCCAATCCCTTATTTTGTAAAACAGGAAAGCGCATGCCGAAAATCACCCGAGAGCAAATCGCCACTCTCATCAAACTACAGCAAATCGATCTGAAAACCAAACGCCTCGAGGCCCGGCTGCGCGAGGTGCCCGACCAAATCAGCGAACTGGAGCGGGGGGTGGAAGAATTCACCGGCCGCATTGAAGACAACAAGGCGGCCATCGAAGAGCTTAAAAAAAAATATCGCAGCTATGAAGTTGAAGTCCAGGGCAATCTGGCCATGATTGCCAAAAGCCAGGAGAAGCTGCGGGCGGTGAAAACCAACAAGGAATACCAGTCGTCGCTGAAGGAAATCGACGATCTGAAACTGAAAAACGCCGCGCTGGAAGATGAGATGCTCGAGTTTCTGGAGCAGATAGATGCGGCTGAGGAGCAGCTTGCGCAAACCGGTCAGCGGCATGCCGAACTTGCCGATGAGGCCCGTGAGGAAATCAAGGCGGTCCAGCAGGAAGCTGAAAAAAGCAAAGAAAGGCTGCGGCAGCTGGAAGCTGAACGCGCAGCGCTGTCTTCCGGGCTGGATTCCGGCCTGCTGGACATATACAGGCGTGTGCAGGCTGATCATTCCGACTGGGTTGCCATCGTGGAAGTCCAAAATGCCGTCTGCCAGGGATGTCACCTGAACATTCCGCCCCAGCTGTACAACGAGCTTCATCGCTGTGACCGCTTGAACTATTGTCCCAATTGTGAGAGAATCATTTACTGGCAACAACAAGATGAACGGTCGGAGTAACCTGAACGATCGCCGGGTCGGCTGATCGGCCCGGAGGAAAGTCCGAACACCGCAGGGCAGGGTGCTTCATAACGTGAAGTCGCGGCGACGCGAAGGAAAGTGCAACAGAAAGTAAACCGCCCGGCGCTGAACCTGCGGGTTCAGCGCCAGGTAAGGGTGAAACGGTGCGGTAAGAGCGCACCAGTTCCCCGGGTGACCGGGGAAGCTCGGCAAACCCCACCCGGTGCAAGACCAAATAGGGGAGCGTTCGAGGGCTGCCCGTTCGAGCTCCCGGGTAGGTCGCAAGAGGTGTCGGGTGACCGGCATCCATAGATGAATGATCGTTGCCCGCTGGGGGGCAACCCGCAGCGGGAGACAGAATTCGGCTTACGGGTTGCTCCGGCCGTTTGAAACTCAAAAGCCCCGGCTCGCGGATGCAGAAACGAGGCGGGGAATATTTTTTTAAAAGCGAGGATCCCATTTTACGGATGCGCGATAACAGCCGCCGGATCAGCAATGTGTTTCTTGAAAAGGCAAAGATCTTTTCCCATGACTACCTGATGTGCTGCCTGTACCTGTCGCAGCTCGACGATCCGAAAGATGCGTTTACCAAAAAACTGTTTGCCAAACTGATTTCGACCTCCTTGCTGCTTGAAGATTTCCTGGATTTCCACGGGGCCAAAAACAACAAGACCTGGTACTATTACCGGGAGCTGTCAGCCGCGGTGCGGCATCTGAGCCTGGGGGCGAATTTTCAAAAACACATTTCCAACCGGCTCGGGTTCTATGACCTGCCGGACTACGGAGACGTCCGCAAAGAAGGCGATATCACTTTTGAATTTCTGACCCGGGCCCTGGTGAACATGGCCCCGGTCATTATCGAGGAGGCCCGGCGCCTGAACATCCCCATTCCGCAGCAGCGGTACAGTGCGGCCGATTTTCCACGCATTACCACCGACGAAGTCTTGGACTATGATATCGATGATCAGCACAAGGACGTGCAGAAAAAAAACATCGTCAAGATCGCCAGTGAATTTTTAAAGATTACCAAGGATTTTGACCAGCTCAAATTTTACGAGACTTACAGCGCTGAAGACCTGCTGGCCATCGTCCCCGACAAGATCAACGAAGTTGAAATCCGGCGCTATGAAATGCTGCTGCACAACCTGCAGTCTTCCTTCGACACCTATGTGATCCATGGGGGCTATCGTTACGGCAACCGGAAGCTCAAACAGCTGCGCGGCTCCTTTTCGGTGGTATTGCACCTGCTTCAGATGGTGGGGCGCCTGCTGCATTTCTATGAGCGCCACCTGCATGAGGCGGGCTACACGGACACATACAAGAAGGTCCAGGAGCGCCTGGCCCGCCTGATCGACCCTGACGTTTTGCTGGATCGCACCATCAATTACGGTCTTTTTTATGCCTGCCATTTTTTGACCACCGGCCAGGAACTGGCCAGTGAAATTCTCAATGAAAACATCGAGCGCAGCCGGATCAAAGTGGGGATTCCGCAAAAACTGGGATTTCACGCCCGTCCCAGTCTGCTGGTGGCCAAGATCGTTCAGCATTACGGCGGACAGGTGGAAATGCTGGTCGGGCAAGACCGCTTCGATGCCAGCAGTGTGCTGGATATCCAGTGGGCGGGGGGTAAAATCCAGAAGGAAAACCTGAAGGAAGTAATCTTCGAGGGCGATGCCCGGGCGCTGAAGGACATCGAAATACTGGCCGGCGCCAACTATGGTGAAGACACCATGGGCAAGGGGATTCCCCTGCCCCAAGAGCTGAAGTATTTGATGTAAAACCGGCCGTGGCTCTGGAGCCCTCCGACTTGTGCAACATTGAGTGTGTGTCAACGGCATTGAAACCCTGAGGCAACCCTATGGCTGCTGCTGTCATCGTCGCCGCCGGTAGCGGAAGGCGCATGCGGACCAGGCTGCGCAAGCAGTACCTGCCGCTGGCCGGGCGGCCGGTTTTGGCCCGCACGCTGGCCGTTTTTGATTCCTGCCCAAAAATCGAGCAGATTTGCCTGGTCATCCCGGCCGAAGATTTTGATTATTGCCGCCGCAATATCCTCGAGCCGCAAAAATTTGGCACCGAGATTGTTCTGGCCGCCGGTGCTGACAGCCGTCAGGGTTCGGTTTTCAATGGGTTGCAGCAAGTGGACGACCGCTGCGGTATCGTGGCCATCCATGACGGGGTGCGGCCGCTGGTGCGCACCGATCAACTGATGGCCTGCATCGAGGGCGCCGCACAAAGCGGTGCCTGCATTCTGGCAGTGCCGGCCTTTGATACCCTCAAGCAGGTCGACGCCTCCGGACGGATTGCGAAGACGCTTGCAAGGGAACGAATCTGGCTGGCCCAGACCCCCCAGGCCTTTGAACTTGAATTGATTCGCAAGGCCCATGGACTGGCGCGGCGTGAGGGATATGCGGGCACCGATGATGCATCCCTGGTGGAGAGGCTGGGTGCTCCCGTGACGATTATCACCGGCAGCCGGAGTAACATCAAAATTACCGACAGCGAGGATCTTCAGATCGCGCGGTGCCTGCAGACACAAACCAACAGCAAAAACAACTTGTAAAAAGGGAGAGTAACCGATGCAGGACGAAAGCGCCCCCGAAAGCGAGATGGCCAGTGAGGCCTACCTGAGTCAGCTTAAAGCCACCTTTGAACAGCTGCCCAACGAAATCGAATTGCTGCTTTTTGCCGCCCGGGAGCGCGATGACGTTTTTGCCCAGGCCAACCGGCAGGTCATCCGGGCCTTCCGGGAGTTGGGTGCGCGTATTAAACTGCGAGAGTACGGCCTGGATCACGAGCTGGCGCAAAAATACAATGTGACCCATTCACCCACGCTGCTGATCGCACCGCAACTCTATTCCATTCGCTGGCTGGGCGCCCCCATGGGCGAAGAAGCCAAAACCTTTCTTGAAACCCTGATTTTGGTCGGGCTTGGCAAAAGCAACCTCAGCGACCAGTCGCTGAATGTCATTAAAAAGATCGATTCGCCGCGCGCCGTCAAGGTCTTTGTCAGCCCGACCTGCCCTTACTGCCCCCAGGAGGCGGTCAATGCGGTCAAGGCCGCTGTTGAAATGCCGGACAAAATTGCACTGGAAATCATCGACATTCAGAGCGAACCGGAGCTGGCCGACCAGTATTCCGCCCAGAGTGTGCCCCAGGCCTATGCCAATGATATTTTAATCGGCCAGGGTGCCCAGACCGAAGAGGTGTTCATCCTGTCACTGCTGAAACTGGAACCCCAGAGCATTTTTATTCCCGACAGCGATGCACAGCTGGTGGTCGCGGATCTGGTCATCGTGGGCGGCGGGCCGGCCGGCCTGACGGCCGGCATCTATGCGGTGCGCAGCGGGCTGCAGACTGCCGTGGTGGAACGCGAGGCCCTGGGAGGGCAGGTGGCCACCACGCCGGTGGTTGAAAATTATCCGGGCTTTACCTCGGTTGGGGGCAAGACCCTGGTGGACATTCTGGTCAGCCATGCCCTGCAGTACGTTCAGATATTCCAGGGAGAGGCCGTGGTTGACCTCAAGCCCGGCAATCCGCACACGGTGATCACCAGCCGCCGCAAATTTGAGGCCAAAGCCATCCTGCTGGCCACCGGCGCCTCCCATCGCCACCTGAATGTCCCCGGTGAATCGCGGCTGGCCGGCAGAGGGGTCAGCTATTGCAGCACCTGTGACGGGCCCCTGTTCAAAGGCAAGAAAGTGGTCATGGTCGGCGGCGGCAACAGCGCGGTGACCGAAGCGCTGCACCTGTTTCACATGGGAGTCGATGTGACCCTGATTCACCGGCGCGATAAGCTAAGGGCCCAGGAATTTTTAGCCCAGCAACTGCTTGACAACGACATCCCGGTGCTCTGGGACACTGAAATCCGGGAAATCCGCGGCGAAGAGCGCGTCGAGGAGCTCCTGCTGTACAATCACAAAACAGAGGAAACCTTCGCGTTGGCTACCAACGGCGTGTTCATCGCCATCGGGTATCTGCCCGAGGTTGAACTGGCCCAAAAAATCGGGGTGACGATCAACGCCGAAGGCTATATCCAGCACGACGGCAAGCATCGTACCAATGTCGCCGGGGTGTATTGCGCCGGAGATGTGCAGGGCGGCTACAAGCAGATCGTCACCGCCGCCGGGCAGGGGGCCGAGGCGGCCATGACCATATTTGAGGATTTGATCAGCCCGTACTGGCTCAAGCAGGGGGATGGTTGATTGGGTTGAAGGCTCTGCAGGCGGGCGGCAATTTTTTTTCAGTTTGGCGCCTGAGAGGGTTCGGCGTGCAGTTCGATTTCCACCCGGCGGTTTTTGCGCCGGCCCGCGACGGTCGCATTGGAAGCAATGGGATTTTGAGGCCCTTTGCCGGCGGCATTGATCCGGGACGGATCGATGCCTTTGCCCACCAGATAGGTTTTGATGGTGTTGGCCCTGAATTCAGACACGCTGATGTTGTAACTGTAGCTTCCGGTTGAGTCCGTATAGCCGTTAATGTCCACCGTGGCCGCAGGGTTTTGCTGCATAAAGCCGGCGATGCGTTCCAGCGTTTCAAAGGAGGCATCCGGCAGTTCGTTTGAGTTGCGTTTGAAGTAAATGCGAAACCGGCGCTGGGTCAAAGGCGGCGTTTGCACTGCACTGCCCTGTTGCGGCGCGGATGCCACCTGGTTGCCGGATGGCTGTGCGGCACCTTCAGCGGGGGGGACGGCAGCAGCTTTGGCGGGTTGCTGCGCTTTGTTCTCATCTATGCCGGCATTCGCATCTTTGATGGCTTGTCTGATTTCTGGAGTGGGTCCCTGGTATTGCTGGGGGGCGATTTCCTGCATGGACCACTTGGGGGCATCGTCACTTTTCATCTCGTAGACAAAATAGCCTGCCAGGGTCAGCAGCATGAGCAGCACGGCAACAATGGCGGTCTTTTTGCCAACCGATGATTTTGGCGGCACATCGACCGGGGCAGGGGGAAGCACGGGAGCGACCGTCCCCGATTTTTGGCCGTTGCCATTTTCAAGCTTGATTTCCACCGGTATCTGCAGCTCCTTTTTACATTCCAGGATCACGCCGGCGTCGATTGATTTCAGCCCGGCGGCATACCCGGTCAACAGGGCATGATCGCAGATAATGTTGATCAGACGCGGGTAGCCGTTTGCAAACGAATAGATTTCGTGCACGGCATCGGCGGTGAAGATCTGCCGGGTGGCGCCGGCGATTTTCAGCCGGTGGCGGATATACTTGAGCGTTTCGGCCTCGGTCAGGGGATCGATGTGGTAGCTGACGCTGATACGCTGGCGCACCGCTTTGCTGCGTTCTTTCATCAGCATATCGTTGAATTCGCTCTGACCCACGAAAAAAATGTTGATCAGTTTCCTGTTCTGCAGTTCGATATTGGACAGCAGCCGTATCTGTTCGAGCAGTTCGGGGTCCAAACGCTGGCTTTCATCGATGATCAGCAGTACTTTTTTATGGGCGGCATAGGCCTTGTGCAAAAACTGTTTAAGGTAGATCAGAAAAGCGCCCTTGCTGTCGAACCTTTTCTTCATCCCGAACTCAATTGCCAGGATATTAAAAAAATCCAGGACGTCCAGACCCGGGTCCGGGATGGTGGCCACAATGGCCGCCAGATCGATCATTTTCACCAGTTGATTGATCAGCGCGGTCTTGCCGGTTCCCACATCTCCGGTCAGCAGCAAAAAACCCTTGTTTTCCAGTATCCCGTATTTCAGGGTAGCCAGCGCTTCGGCGTGTTTTTCGCCGAGCCAGAGAAATTTGGGATCCGTCGTTATCTGAAACGGTTTGGATTTAAGGTTGTAATAGGTCTCATACATGTGACTTTATCTCATTACACCCCGCCCATAGTAAAAGAAGACGACCAGCCATAAAACAAAAAATAAGATGATGTACGCGGTCCGCTGCCGGATCAGTTTGCGGCGTTTTTTGTCCAGCAGGTTGGCGGAATTTTTCAACTCCCGTTTTACCGTCTCAAGCTCGTTGAGCAGTTCCTTAAGGTTGCCGGTCTCGGAATAGGTGACCAGGCGTCTGGATTTATGTTCGAAGTCACGGACATTGAAGGCATCGAAGGCGATTTTTTGCTTTTCAGTCAAGTAGGAAATTTCATGGATTTCCTTGGCCAGCTCGGCACAGTAAAACTGCCGGTAGGGATTGACCTGGGGAACTTCACCCAGTTGCTTGATTCGGCGGTCGATGCCGCCTTCAAGTTCGGCAGTTATCTCGGACTGAATGGTTTTCAGTTCCTCGATGGTTTTCTGGTTTTTAATTAAATCTTCTCCGCTGAGCGCGGAAATAAAAAATATCAGAAACGCGGCCGTCACACAGCTGGTGATCAATTTTATGGCTACCACAGCATCCCGGCTCAAAATGGACATTCCCCGCAGATCCTTTCTATAACAGTGCGTCCGGCTTATTCCAGCAGCGGCTACAGGATAAATAGCTTATATCACAATTAAATATTTATTGTACGTGAAATCGTTGAACTTGTCAATCACCTGCTTCAGCCGTCAGCCGGCTGCTGAGACTGCGCCGGATCTCGCCCAGATCATTGCTGGTTCCCATATTGGCCTGAACCCACTGGGCGGAGCGCTTGTACTGGCTGGCCAGCGCATCAATGGCGGCCTTGAAAGTTTTATGTTTTGCATTCGGGCCAGTCCAGTAGGGATTGGGCCTTCTGGGGTTGTAAAAGACGATGCCCGGCGGCTGATCGGCCTCCGGTTTGGCGGCCGCAACCTTTTTGTCGGCGTCCGGATGGGCCAGATTCTGATGAATCCGGGCAAGATCATTGGTGTTCCCCATGTGGGCTTGAACCCACTGGGGCGTGCGGCCATACTGTTTGGCCAGAGCTTCAACAGCCTCTTTAAAGCTGCGGTGCTTGGAATTTTTTGAGGCCCAATATTTATAAGGCCTTCTTGGATCGTAAAAGGTCAGCCCACCGGCCGTGTCCGGCTTTTTAGAGACCGGCATTTTTGCGTTGACAACCCGGGGACGGTGGGAGGAGTTGTTTTTTGGCGCCGGCGAGTTTTTTTCTGGAGTTGTTTTTACAATTCGCTCCACGTCTTCTTTGCGGTAGCTGAGCACCCAGCCGCGGTATTCACATTTTACTTCCCCGTCCTGCTCCCACGCTTTTTGCTGGCAGATGGTTTTCATGCCGTCTTTAAAAAAAATAATATCCGCCTGGGCTGTAAAAGCCATGCAGACAACAAACAAGCATGCCGGCACAAAAAATTTCACGATAGCTGCTTTCTGTTTTGCCCTGAGTACGTGCGTGCTGATTCTAATTTCGTGCAGTGAAGTAACAGCCGGGTTTTCGAGATGCTGTAGGTTTGCGTTTTCCCGGTGGCAGGTTGCCTCCGATTCAGGCAGTTCCAGCGCCTGTCATTCGGCCGAATCCACCCGGGGTGCACTGCCCCTGAGCGTGTCTTTGACTGCCTGGATCATTTTTTCACGATCTATCGGTTTGGTCAGGGTGTAGGCGGCTCCCAGTTTTTTGGCGCCCTGCAGGTAACCTTCTGGTTTGTTCAGCCCCCCACCGGACATGGCAATGATTTTGACGTCGGGAAATTCCTTTTTCAGGTCAATAATCATGCCAATGCCGTCCTTGTTCGGCATGATCAGGTCGGTGATGATCAAATCAGTCGGATTCTGGCGGTAGAGCCTGATGCCGTCAATGCCATCGGAAGCCTCGACAACTTCATATCCGGCGCGTTCCAGCATCAACCGGAGCATGGATCGGATCTGAGGCTCATCATCTATGATCAGGATACGTTCCATAACATCATTTTTCCTTTCCCAGCCGCTGGCCTTCTCATAAAAAATATCCGGGCCGTGGGTCGCCCACCTTTAAATTAGACCACAACTTTTTAGGTCTTTCAACCTAAAAATCGTGTGCGGGCCCAAAAGTCATCGGATGGAGTTTAATATTTAAATCGTCAATTTTGCGCTTTTGATAAGTATTTTTTTAATAAAATATCAAATCTTTACTTGACACCTTCTTTTAAATTTGTTCATATGCTGAACACTTAGCACGGTCCCGATCCACAACCAATCAAAACCACCATTCACAATCCGCCACCATTTGCATGGGCCGGTGCACAACGGTTTATGTAATTGACGGAGCGGAGCTATCGTCGCCAGACCTTTCCAATAATTATCGTCAGACTAACGGCCTGCCGATGGATCCCCAAGACATCCGCACCCTGCAAATTCTTGAAAAAGTCGAAAACGACAGCACCTCCAGCCAGAGGGCGCTGGCCAAAGAGCTCAATATTTCCCTGGGCCTGGCAAACAGCTTTGTCAAGCGGCTGAGCAAAAAGGGTTATTTCAAGATTACGCAGGTTCCCAAAAACCGGATTCGCTATATCCTCACGCCCCGGGGCTTTGCCGAAAAGTCGCGGCTGACCCTCGAATACATCCAGCATTCCTACCAGTTTTACAAAAACATCCGCAGCAAGATGCGCACTCTGTATGCCGAACTCGAAAGCCAGGGGGTCTGCCGGATCGTCTTTTACGGGGTCGGCGAGATGGCCGAAATTGCCTTTGTGTCCCTCCAGGAGACCGGCATCCATTTGGTGGCGGCGGTCGATGACGCAAAGGTCGGCCGGCGCTTTATGCACCTTGCGGTTTTATCCCCGCAACAGCTGGCCTCACTGCAATTTGACAGGATTCTGGTTACGGCCGTCAGTTCCCGGGAGATTATCCAGCAAAAAATAGCTGAACTGGGCATTGCCCCGGAAAACGTGACCCAGATCCAGTAAGACAAGGATTTTTCACAGCATGCAATTTGTTGATTTAGCCGCCCAGCAAAAACGGATCCGGCAAAAAATCGAGTCCAACATCGCAGCCGTTCTTGACCACGGCCGCTACATCATGGGCCCGGAAGTCGGGCAGCTCGAGCAACGTCTGGCCGATTATGTCGGTGTGGCCCATGGCATCGGCTGTGCTTCGGGCACCGACGCGCTTCTGATGGCGCTGCTGGCCTTCGGGACGGGCCCGGGCGATGCAGTGTTGACAACCCCGTTTACCTTTATTGCCACCGCGGAGGTGATCCGCCTGGTGGGTGCCACCCCGGTTTTTGTGGACATCGACCCGCAAACCTTTAATATCGACCCGGCAGCCCTTGAGCGGGCCATCAAAGCCGTTGAAAACAATGATGCGACAATCCATCCCTTACCCATCACCCATCACCCCCCATTACCCATTATCCCAAAATGCATCATCACCGTGGATCTTTTCGGCCTTCCGGCCGACTATGCCCAAATCGAACGGGTCGCCCGGGAACACGGTCTTTTTCTCATCGAAGATGCCGCCCAGTCGTTGGGAGCCGAAGTCAACGGCCGCAGGGCCTGTTCGTTCGGTGATATCGGCTGCACCTCGTTTTTCCCCGCCAAACCCCTGGGCTGCTACGGGGACGGGGGCATGTGTTTCACCGACGACGACCGGCTGGCCGAGGTTATGCAGTCGCTTCGCATTCACGGCAAGGGCAGCGACAAATACGACAATGTGCGCATTGGCATCAACGGGCGCCTGGATACCCTGCAGGCGGCCATTTTGCAGGCCAAGTTCGATATCTTCCCCGAAGAACTCAAGTTGCGCCAAAAAGTGGCCCAAACTTACAGCAGGCTGCTCGCCACTCATCCCTCATCCCTCATCACTCCCTATATCCCGAAGGGATATACGAGCGCCTGGGCGCAATACTCTGTTCTGGCCGAAGATGCCAAACATCGCGCCCGGTTGCAAAACCGCCTGCAGGCCGCGCAGATTCCCAGTGCTGTTTACTACCCGAAGCCCTTGCACCTGCAGACTGCTTTTGCCGCCCTGGGGTATCGCCCGGGTGATTTTGCGGTCAGCGAAAAAACCTGTGAGCGTATTTTCAGCCTGCCCATGCATCCGTATTTAACGGATGAGCAGCAGCAGAAAATAGCCGACGTTATGACAAGCAGTGACAGGTAAATAGTGGCGAGTGACAAGAATAAAAAAACAGTGAAAAACAACAAGTGAAAAACAACGAGTGGCGAGTGCTTTGAAATTTATCATTATCGGCATCAATGGCCAGCTGGGCTGGGAGCTAAACCGGCAGGGCAGGCAAAAGGGGTTGGATGTTCTCGCGGTTGACCTGCCCGATTTTGATATCACCGATCAAGCAGCGGTTGACAGCCTGCTACGCAAAGCCCATGCCGATGTGGTGATCAATGCCGCGGCCTATACGGCGGTGGATCGGGCAGAAAAGGAAACCCAACTGGCTTTTTCGATCAACCGCGACGGACCGGCTTACCTGGCAGCCGCATGTGCCAGGCAGGGTGCGGCGCTGATTCATGTGTCCACCGACTATGTGTTTGACGGCACCCAAAAAGAGCCTTACAAAGAATCTGACCCGGTATCGCCGCTGGGCGTATACGGCCGCAGCAAGGCGGCCGGCGAAGAAGAGATCCGCAGGATTCTGCCCGCCCACATCATCGTCCGCACCGCCTGGCTGTATGGCGTGCACGGCAACAATTTTGTCAAGACCATGCTGCGCTTGGGCCGCGAGCGGAAAGTTGTCCGGGTCGTATCGGATCAATTCGGCTGCCCGACCGCGGCCGCCGACCTGGCGGCTGCCATTTTGATCATCGCTGACGCAATTTCAACCAAAAGCCAGGTAAAATGGGGCACCTACCATTACTGCGGCCAGGGGGCGACCAGCTGGCATGGATTTGCCGAAGCCATATTCGATCTGGCGAAAAAACGTACATCCCTGGCAGTAAAAACAGTTGAACCCATCACCACAGCTGAATTTCCCACACCGGCCCAACGGCCGGCCAATTCCGTGCTGAACTGCTCGGCAATCAAAGACAATTTTGGAATCCAACCCCGGCCCTGGCAGCAAAGCCTCGCCGAAACACTGCATAAAATAGTAGCAAGTGACAAGTGACGGATGACTTGTGGAAATCGAAAGCATAAAAAAGAAACTGAGATTGCGATTGGAAAAGCAGCGCCAGGTGGTGACCGCCTATTTGCACGGGTCTGTTTTAACAAAAAAGAACCCTCGCGATATTGATATCGCGGTGTACCTGTACCCCAAAATATTTGATCAACTCAGCAGTGCTGGTGAAATTAGCCTGTCCTTTGCCATCCCGCTGGAGATCGACCTTGAAGAATTTCTTAAGCGCAGAATAGATGTACAGGTCCTCAATCGAGCACCTTTGAGTTTCAGGTATCGCGTGATCTCAGATGGCATTCTCATCGTGGATAAAGACAGTAACCTGCGTTCTGATTTCGAATATTTGTCCAGGGTTGAATATTTCGATTTCAAACCCCGGCGCAATGAATACTTGCGAGAGGTGATGCGATGATCCGACAAGTTGATCCAGAAAGAATCCAAAGGCTGGTCAGCGCTATGCGCGATTCTGTTATTATGCTCACCGAAATTAAGGATATACCTGAGTCCGAATTTAATGCCGACAAACATAAGCAAAGCAGCGCCAAATATAATTTTATTGTTGCCATTGAAGCTGCCAGTGACATTGCAAATCATTTGATTTCAAAAAGAGGCTTCAGAGCGCCTGAAGATTATGCGGATACATTCAAAGTTCTGGCAGAGGCTAAGGTTATCCAGAAGGATTTTGCATCTGAACTGGCCAAAATGGCCAGATTCAGAAATCGACTTGTGCATCTTTACTGGGACGTTGAGGTTTCAGAGATCTGGAAAATCATCCAATCCAGGCTTGATGATTTCGAGTCATATATATCTCAAATTGGATCTTTTATATCTTCAATAAAATAGAGACGGCCATTCTATTGACCGGCCAGGTGGATCTGGTGGTGCTCAATACCGCTCCGGTTGAGCTCCGATATGCTGTCATTGCCACTGGAACCATTCGAGACCTTTGAATTTTTCACTTTTTCCAAAATCGGGCATAATAAAAACAGTATGTTGCAAGCTTCAATAGTTCAAAATTGGCAATTATTCAAAGGTTCAAGATATTGCCAACCGTGCCGTTGCCGCTTTTGCTTAAAACTGTCTGGGTGCTCGATTCGGTTTATGAAATAACCAGGAATGAAATATTAGACTCTCTTGAAGACCTTCTGTTGATGCCAATATTGGAGTTTGAGGCCCAATCAGCCATCAGAAGCTTTATATCTTCAGCACGTAAAAACAAGATAGACCTTTCAGATATTTTAATCGGCCATTATGCAAACCATTCAGGCTGTGAATCCGTAATTACCTTCGACAAAAAGCGGCCAAGCTTGAATTGTTTGAGCTCCTAAAATAAGAGATTTAAAATGTCACTTCCGACTTTAACAATTGTTACTCGCCACTGTCTTTTATCGATATGGATAAAAAGGATTGTCAGAAATATTTAAACAGATGGAAATTAGTGGCTGAAGTCGAGGCGCGGGAGATAAGGGATTCGTCTTTTAACCTCCTGCTTCAACAGACATTATCTATCTGGGATATTGGCAGATCGTTTGGGCTTTTTGATCGGGATGAGCCATCTAACCAATTATGGAGGCAATTGCAGCGCAAGTGGAAAGAGCATCATGCCTGAAAAAAATCAAAGCAATCTGCTTTCCTCAGCGATTA
>CAZGNV010000066.1:0-21854 GCA_964527835.1 uncultured Desulfosarcinaceae bacterium
ATCGCGGTAAATAACTTTTGCTAAATTAGCCTTTTTTTGCGGGATAGGCCCGAAAGAATCACAAACGGCCCGTCATCTTCATCCCTCTTTTACTGCCTCCATCAGGGAAGGAATCGCTTTGCCGGCCAGCCTCTGTCATTGCCGGTGTTGCGTCAGCCGCGATTGCGATACCGCTCGACGCAAGCATCGATACAGCGGCGGCAGTCGACCCGATCGTGCTCGTCCCTGGAATAATAGCTTACAAAACCGTTGATCCAATCATCGCCGGTTCGGGGGCAGTAGTGAATATACTCGATAAAATGAACCAGCCGGTCAATGGCCGCCCGGTCCATGGCATGTTCCATCCGGCAGGCGTTTTGTTCCGCTTTTTCCGAATCCATCAACAGGACGTTTTGCAGGAATTCCTTAATGACAGCGTGCTTGCGCGTTATTTCCCTGGCGATCGCAGCCCCTTTGCGTGTCAGCGTGATAAAGCTGTACGGTTGGTAATCGATCAGACCTTTTTCGGCTAAAGTTTTCAGCGCCCCTGTCACCGACCCCTGCAGCACGTCCATTTTATCGGCAATGTCCTTAACCCGGGCAACTTTGCTGGTTTTTTCAAGTTCAAGGATGGTTTCCAGGTAGTCCTCCAGGCTTTCTGAAAGTCCTGCCCTTTTCTTCAACGCCCTGCCCTCCGCACTAAAAGATAGGTGATTGTTTTTTTTAAAATACCACAACAAGTTAGACAAAGCAAACTGTTTTTTTATGGACTGATAATTTTTGTTGATACATTTCATTGTTTGGCAACCAAATTTTTTAAGGAAATCATAATTTATTTAGATGTGCCAGACTGAGGCCGGCAACCTCTGGCATGCGGCAAGGAAGTACCCGCACCCCCTGTCATGCTTTCAGACATTCGAGTGGGGCAAACGGCCCGCCGGTGAGAAATTCAGCCTTCCGTCCCCACCAGCGGCGGGCCACGGTGGCATACAGGCGGCGATAATCAACGCTGAACTTGAGGTCCCCGTTTGCCAGGTCGGTCAGGGAAGGCTGGCGACCGTAGATCCCCCCCTTGACCCTGCCGCCCAGGATAAAATGCACGGACGCTGTGCCTGGCGGAAAAATTGGCGCGCATTGCGCATGACCGCCACATTCAGGCCGCCGATGACGGCCCCGCCGGCCACCCGGCGGCCGGCATGTGGAATTTTCGGCAGCACTCGCGCCAGCCAGCCATCCGCCAGATATTCATTGCTGGACGAGCCGGTCTCCCAGATTTCAATGGAACGAAAATGGGAGCGGTTCGGCTGCGGATATCCCACCCCGGCAATGACGGCCACTTCATTGCGCTGCCACAGGTCCATCAGAGGCTGCAGGCGGGCATTAAAGCCTAGATGCTCGTCTAACGGCAGGACCTGATCCCGGGAGACTGCCAGGCCGGGCCGCAGTTATAGTAAACGTCGTCGGTGTAAGGCACGAGGCTATTCAATCCATCATTGCCGCCTTTGAGCTCCAGCAGTACCAGGGTGCGGAACGGGTCATCCGGCCCGGCCCGGCCTTGTCGGGCAAAACCGGGCAGCAGGGTTCTGATGATGTCCCTGCGGCTGAGCCCTTTGCCAAAGGCGGCCATGTACCCGGCGCTCATCCGATTGGCGGATGCCGGGGGAGGCGCTTTTTTTTCGCCGGCAGAACGCATTGCCCAGCGCGTGCTGGCGCAGCAGCAGGTTCTGGCGGTACATCAGGGCCGCGTACCTGACCTTTTTCAAGCTGGAAGTGAAATGGTTGTGCCAGAAAAGCGTCATGTGCTCGGTGAAAGGCGTGCCGGTAACCAGCATCTCTTTAAACCACCAGCCCTTCAATTCCATCACCCGGTTGCGCCGCTGCCGCCGAAGGGTCCGGCGCTGCCGGCCGTTGAGCTGCTTGAATTTTTTGGGTCGAAGCGGCGCATCCTGCACCCAGCCCGGGGGATCCTTCTGCGGTGCCGACCGGGTTTGGGCCAGCAGCCGGGCAACCGCCTTTGAATATTCCAGGGCCATGAGGGAACGGATTTCTTCGGTCGATGCGCCGAAGCCGGTGCGCGCCAGCAGGTGCCGGGCTTCATCGAAGGTTGCCCCCCGGGCAGGAACAAGAAAGGCCATCTGGGATATAAAAAGGGTGAAAATCATGGCCAATTGAAATTTCATGACCGCATTTTCCTGTCTTCCGCCCGGCTGGCAACCGGGGGGGGGAGGGGGGGTGAATTGATGCTGGATATCCGGATGGTTTTATTTTATATAAACACCGGCGGCGGAAAAAAGTTTCGCAATTTTACCTTACGGATAAAGGCCACCCCTGTTCAGGAGCTTTTCATCATGGCGACTGCCAGCCTGCTCATCATCCACCCGGGAGCCCTGGGAGATTTCATCCTGACCTTTCCCGCCATCGGCCTGCTGCAAGCATCCGTGGGGCGCATCGATGTGCTGTGCCAGGGCCGGCTGGGGAAACTGGCCCAGAGCCTCGGGCTTGCGCAAAACGCCTACCCCTTGGAAGCCGCCCGGTTTGCCTCGCTTTTTTCCCATCACACCGATGCCCGTACCGCTGCATTGCTGAAAACTTACAGCGACATCGTTCTGTTTTCACGGTCCCCAACCCTGGAGCAGTCCGTCAATCATCTGCGCTCACGATCGGTCTGCCGCATCGCTCCGAAGCCGCCGGCCGATGTGCGTATCCATCTGACGCAATTCGTGCTGGAAAAACTGAATGGCTGCGGGTGGTTCGACGGTTGTAAAATCGGGGCCACGGAAATCCAGGTGCCCGAACGCCATGGGCGGCCGAAAAACCCCGCCACAATCCTGCTGCATCCCGGTGCCGGCAGTGTGCGCAAGCGCTGGCCGCTTTCAAATTTCCTTGATGTGGCCGCCCGTCTGGCAGCCGAAGGGCGGGGCCCCGAGTTCATCCTGGGACCGGCCGAAGCTGACCTGGTGCCGGTCCTGCAGCAGGCCAATCAGCCGCTGTACGCACTGGAGGACCTGCAGGAGCTGGCGGCCCTGCTGAGCTCAGCCGGCGGGTATATCGGCAATGATTCGGGGGCCAGCCACCTGGCGGCTTTTCTCGGGCTGCCCGCAGTGGTCATCTTCGGCCCCGCAGATCCCGTCCGCTGGGCCCCGGTGGGCCGGCGGGTGAAAATCGTGCGCCCCAGCCTGCAATGCCATCCCTGTTTTGAAACCCAGACGGCCAACTGCGATCATCCCGAATGCCTGGAGCGAACCACCCCGCAACAGGTTGTTGAGGCTTTTTACACCTTGGAAAATGGAGAAACCCGTGGAACTTGAAAAAAAAATTGAAGCGCTGGACCGGATTTATGAAATTTATGACCGGTTCAGCGCCGGACTGGACGTGGCCTGTGAAAAAACCTGTGCCCACTGCTGCACCACCAACGTGACGCTGACCACCCTGGAAGGCTATCAAATCGTGGGGCACCTTGCCGCCACCGGCAAACTGGATACCATCGGCCCACTGGCCGACCTGTCGGCCCTCAAACGCTACCACCCCCAGGTGAGCACCAACCGGCTGGCCGAACTGGTGGCGGCCGACGCCAAAGTGCCTCCCGAAGCCCACGCCGCCACGGCAGACTCCTGCCCCCTGCTGCAGGATGCGCTGTGCGCCATTTACGACCGGCGCCCCTTTGGCTGCCGCTGTTTTGTTTCCCGCCGCAACTGCGCCGAAACCGGATTTGCGGACATCGACGATTTTACCGCCTCGGTCAACACGGTGTTTCTGCAGATCATCGAGCACGTGGATCGCGAGGGATGCTCGGGCAACCTCATCGATGTGCTGCAGGTTCTGGCACCTGAAGACCGCCGCAAAGCCTATGAAAACAACTCCCTGAAATGCGAGGCCAATGGTTTAATTGAAAACTGGCCGCTCAAAGTGCTGATGATCCCGCCCGAGCACCGCGCAGACATCGAGCCGATCCTGGAGCAGCTGCGCCAAATAAAAATCTGACAGGAAGGTGTGAATTGGCAGGCCCATGATATTTTCTTCCAGCCGGTATGAAATCATGCCACAGCAGCGTGTCCCTTGTTTGGGACGAGGCACTATTTGTTGCCGAATTGAATCGGTCCCGTGCCATTCATCCCAAACAAGGGACACTGCGAAAATAAGGAGCCGTTGAGTATCATACCGGTTTCCAGAAAACACCATGGGCCTGCCAATTCACATCCATTCTGATGGGGATAAAGACGGGGGCATCTGCGCAGCCAGTCGAGCGCCCAACTATTGGATCTTAAAAAACGCCTCGTCGTATTCGGGCTTGTCCTGGTAGCGGCCCATGTAAAATCCCGGCAACTGCTCAATGTTTTCAAACAGCTTCGGATCCGCATCGATGCCGGCCTGGTGCAGGGCCTTGAGCATGTCCTCGGGCTTGGGCGGGCAGCCCTTGACGGCAAGCATCTGCTGGATATCCGGGTTGTCTTTATTGGCCTGGTAAATGCATTTTCCCAGCAAAATGGTTTTTTTCTTGCCCGGGGTGGGTGTCATTGTTTTGCCGGTGAGAATTTCCACGTCATCAAAGGGCGTGCCTTGCCAGGCAAACCGGATGGCCGACAGCATCAGGCCGTTGACCGCCGAGCAGTAAGTGCACATGGAAAGATCGTACTTGCGGTAAAAAACCCCCTTGATGCCCTGTTTGACCAGCGGGGTGGGCAAAATGGCTTCCGGCGTTTCGGTGTAGCTGAAATCATGTTCGTGGCGCCGGGCCACATCTTCGACGGCTTCGCCCACCACTTCGATATCCGAAAAATCCAGGGGCCGGCCGTGGTGTTCGGCGGCGTGGCGGATATAGGGCACCTGCTGCGGAGGATAGCCCAGAATCCTGGCGCCGACCATGTCGGCCGACAACACATCGGCGGAAGCCACCAGAAGATCGGTGCGGTGCAGTTTGCCGTCCATCCCTGGTCCGCGTTCATTGCTGTAAATTCCGTCGATCAGGGTGAAGATGGGCGGCATCTTGTCCGCCAGCTTTGACACCCAGAAATGCAGATCCTTGCCCGGGGTCATGTTGTGGCATTTCTTGCGCGAGGCGATATCGATCAGTCCCTTCAAGTTCTTGATGCCGAGGCTGACCACCGTCTGATTGTGAGCCTTCATCACCGGCAAATCCACCACGAAATCACTTTCCAGGGCATCGGCGTTGAAGCGCAGAACCACCCCGTCTCCCAGATCCACCTTTTTAAAGGGACGCTCAAAGACGTTCACATACCGCACCCCGTAACGGTCCTTCAATCTGCCGTAGCCCAGGCTTTCAAAGGCATGGGCCGGTGTGGCGGTGTCCCGGGGATCCAGGGTCACCATGCCCTCGCCAATGACGATGTCATCGATCCCCTGCTGCTTCAAAAGCACCACCGTGTCCTCCACCACCCGGGAAGTGGTGATCACCCCCCATTTGGGGAAGGGCACGGCTTTGGTCCAGAAAACAATGTTGGGTTTGATAAACACCCGGGCCTTTGCCGGCAGGTGGTCCAGGCCGCCGGCCATTTCCACGACTTTGCGCACGGATGCTTCCGGTTTCTCATAACGCACGATGGCAACCCGCTTTTTGCTCATCCAAAGCCTCCTCGATAGATAAAATTAATTCGCACTTTTTTTACGGGTTCAACATTTATTGACGGTTCCGTAAAAAGTCCAATTTTTCGCTCCGCAAGCCTTATTTATTGCTCCCGGCCGCTGTTTTCCGCAGCAACGCCGCGGCATTGCCCCCGCAGATGGCCTTTTTATCATCTGCCGCCAATCCACCGGCGTCCATCTCCTTGAAATAGCGCTGCGGCGCCAGCAGCGGGTAGTCGCTGCCGAAAAGAATCTTATCGACTCCCACAATCTCAACAGCGGTTCTGTAAACCGCCGGATCATAGAGATACGGCGAAGCGGCCGTGTCGAAAAAGACATTGTTGAATTTTTGGCGCACCTCTTTTTTCAATAAATTGAAGAAAAAAATCCCGCCGCCCCAGTGGGCCAGCACAATGGTGTTGTCGGCGAATCGCCCCACCAGGTCATAAATCTGGGCCAGGGTGTTGGGCGTCTTGCCGGGATAACTGTGGCCGATGGGCTCATTGGTGTGGATCAGCACCAGCGCCTGGTGTCGCCGGCAGATTTCCATGACCGGTTCCAGGCGGGCGATGGCCTCGGACCCAAGACCGGTTTCATAAAAGGCCAGCTCCCCGATGCCGGCCAGTCCCCCCTCCAGGCAACGCCGGGTTTCCTCGGCGGCAAGGCTGCCGGAAGGCTCGAAACAGCCCAGACCGACCAGGCGATCCGGATGCCGGGCCACAACCTCCATGACGTAATCATTGTTGCGTTTAACCGTTTGCGGGTTTTTCCAGGGAAACCCGAAAACAACGGATTTGTCCACCCCGTTTTCATCCATGGTCGCCAGCAGCTGGCCGGCCCCGACGAGCCTGGATTTTGAAGAGCGGTAGAGCAGTTCAAATGCCGGCTCGGAGGGGAAAAATTTCTCCCGGCCCCGGCGAATCGCAGGTGGAAAAATATGGGTGTGAAAATCAATGATCACCGGCTGACTCCAAGGTTTACAGGTTTATGCATGCTTACGCCCGAAGGGCATGCTTGGCAAGCAAAAAAAAACGACTAACTGGAATTTTTCCAGTTAGTCGTTAAGGAGGAGAACAGATGAAGAAATTATTAGGCTGTCTCTGGTTATTGCAAATTGCTTGCCAAAAAATAGAAATGGGCATAAAAACGGATAAAAAATAAAAATTGCTTTGGATTTCAATAAGATAGGATTAGAGCCGTTGTTTTTTCAGGGTTGCCGGCACCCGGGACAAATCCATATTGCCAGCCCCCATGGACGTTGAAGTTCAAATTTATAAACCGCTGTCCCGGCAAACGAAAAAACCTGTTGTTTTTATAGCTTTTTTTTAGTTAAGTGGAAGTTCAAAATTTTGAACCCGGAACTGGGTCCCCGTAAATTCACTCTAACTAATTGATTTTATACAATTACATTGGGGCAACCCCCTTAACCGCCATCGTTGTCACCCGCTCAACAGCATGCCCGATGGGTCATCAGCCACCATGGAAAGCCTGGATCGTTTAAAAAAAAATCCCATGTACCGGTATCTGATCGTTTTGACGATCAGCTCCACTGTTGGACTGCAAGCCTGGCGAACCCTGTTTAACAATTTTGCCGTGGACGTGGCAGGTCTGAATGGCGAACAGGTCGGCATGATCCAGTCCATCCGGGAAGTACCGGGTTTTCTGGCACTGCTGGCTGTTTTCGCGATCATGGTGATCCGGGAGCATCGCCTCTCCACCCTGTCCATTCTGATTCTCGGCCTGGGGGTCGCCATCACGGGTCTGTTTCCCTCGTATCCGGGGCTGTTGCTGACCACCCTGGTCATGAGCTTCGGTTTTCACTACTACGAAACCACCAACATGTCCTTGACTTTGCAATACTTTGACGAACAGACGTCGCCCTGGGTATTCGGCAAGCAGCGCAGTTATGCGGCTGCGGCCAACATTGCCGTCGGAATCGTGATTTACGGACTGGCTTTTTTGCTGGACTTCATCATGATTTATCTGCTCATCGGCGCCTTAATCATGGCGGCCGCCGTGTGGGGCTTCACCCAGGATCCTTCCAGCGCCCGGATCATCCCCCAGCGCAAAAAAATGATCTGGCGCAAAAAATACGGGCTCTTTTATTTTCTGACTTTCATGGCCGGGGCCCGCCGCCAAATTTTTATCGCCTTTGCGGTTTTGCTGCTGGTGGAAAAATTCAACTATACGGTTCAGCAGGTCACGCTTCTTTTTGTCGTCAACAACATCATCAACTATTACCTGAGCCCCCTGATCGGCAAGGGCATTATCCGCTTTGGGGAACGCAAAATCCTGTCCTTTGAGTACAGCAGCCTGATTTTTATCTTTCTGGCCTACGCCACCACCGGATCCAGAATCGTGGCTGCCCTGTTGTACATCCTGGACCACATCTTTTTCAACTTCGCCATTGCCATTCGCACCTATTTTCAAAAGGTGGGGGACCCCAAAGAAATTGCGCCCACCATGGCCGTCGGCTTTACCATCAACCACATTGCCGCGGTGTTTCTGCCGGCCGTCGGCGGTTTGCTGTGGATGATTGACTACCGCATCCCGTTTGTCGCGGGAGCCGCAATGAGCATGGTATCATTGGCGGCCGTGCAGATGATTCGGCTGCCTGCTGACCCCGAGGCCGCAAATCACTGAATCGAACATCAGCGCCACACGCCATCGATTTTAACGCCGCAGCGGGTGCATTTGCCGTCTTTGAGGCGAATGCTCTCCACCTGAAACCCCCAGCGCTGAATCACCTTCTGCCCGCAACTGTAACAAAAGGTGTTTTCACCCTCATCACCGGGCACGTTGCCCGTGTAGACATACCGCAGACCGGCCTGCACACCGATTTCCCGGGCCCGGGTCAGGGTTTTAACCGGCGTTGAAGGACGGTCGGTCAACCGGTAGGTGGGGTGGAAGCGGCTGATGTGCCAGGGCGTTTCCGGTCCCAGCTCCCCGGCGATAAAAGCGGCCAGATCGCCGAGCTCTGCCGGATCATCATTGAGACCCGGCACAATCAGGGTGGTGACTTCCACAAAAATGCCCAGGGATTTCATCAGCTTCAGCGTCTGCTGGACATGGACCAGTTTGGCGCCGCAAAGTTCCCGGTAATATTTGTCGCGAAAGGCCTTCAAATCGACATTGGCGGCATCCAGGTGGGGATGGATCATCTCAAGGGCTTCGGCGCTCATGTACCCATTGGTGACAAACACGTTGCGCAGACCCCTTTGATTGGCCTGCTCGGCGGCATCCCGGGCAAACTCGAAAAAGACGGTGGGTTCGGTATAGGTGTAAGAGATGCTCCTGCATCCGCCGCTTTCGGCGGCTGCCACCACCTGGGCCGGGGTGCGCACATCGCCCATAATCGTCCCGTCATGGTCCGACGGCATCTGGGCGATGTCGGCATTTTGGCAGAAGCGGCAGCGAAAATTGCAGCCTACCGTCGCCACGGAATATGAAAGCGTGCCGGGGAGAAAATGAAACAGCGGTTTTTTTTCGATGGGGTCGATGTGCCGGGCAATCAAACGACCGTAAACCAGCGTCTTCAGCACGCCCGCCTCATTGCGGCGCACCTGGCAGATTCCCCGGCGCCCCTCTTTGATGACGCAGCGATGGCTGCAAAGATTGCACCGCACCTTGCTGTCTTCCATCGGCTCCCACAGATAGGCTTCCATAACTGATCGCTCCATAAAATGGCTGCTTTATTCAATTCCTCTGATAAGTATGTGACCTATAGAGTAGCAAATATGAAAATTTGCCGTTTAATATCTGATAAAAAAATCTATTGTCGACGGTTTCGTAAAATGGCTAAATTCAAGGCGCGCGAATTTTGCGGAGCGAGGCGTACTGTTAGTACGCCGCAGTGACAGCAAAATTATAGCGCAACGCCGAGGTTGGCCATTTTACGAAACCGTCATCCAGTTGCAATGCCAGTGGGATCCTTGGCCCCATAACGCACGGTCAACGGCCGGGTTCGAAACCGCGGCACCAGGGTGACCACCATCCCTGCAAATGCGCCGAACGGGCAGCGCTGAATGATTTTGGACTGCTCCAGGCTGGTTGTGAGCCTGCCGGAGTTTAGCGGCAACTGGCAGACGGTTCGCCAGGATACCGGCAGATTGCCGATCAGGCTGCGGATCATCTGTTTGAGCTCCCAGACGCTGAAAAACCGGGCATGATTGAATATACTCGGTGAAAAAATGCCCTTCACCCGTCGCTGGATACCTTTGATGGCATAGCGGTTGAGCACCCCGATAAAAACGCGGTCCTTGGCGACCCGAAAGGCCTCCGCAAGCGCCTTTTGGGGGTCTTCGACAAATTCGAGGGTGGTAAAAAGGCATCCATAATTGAACGAATTGTCATCAAAGGGAAGGTCCTCGGCATAGCCGCGGTATAATTCCGCCCGGTGGCCGATTTTTTTGAGCGCCAGATCGAGCATGTAGGTCGAGGGGTCCACTCCGGTCACCTGCAGCCCCATTTCCAGAAATGCCGCCAGGCAGGCACCTGTCCCGCAACCGATGTCCAGCACGGTTTCCCCCCGCATGGGCTGGAGCAAATCGCGCATCAGCTGCGTTTCAAGCTCAAAAGCAGCCTTGTTATGCGGCTGGTTGAACCATTGCTCGTAAGCAGCAGCCTCGTGAAAATCGAAGACATGTCCCATGTCAAGTCCCGTGGCCAGCCTTTTGAAGGCCTAAAAGGCCTAAATTTGATGGATTTTGCGTGCATCTTTAATTTAAGGAATAAAATTCATTTAGTCAACGACCATCCCGATCCTGCCGACGCAGCGGTCGGTTGCGGGCAAAATCCCCCTTCAAGCTATTTCTTGACAATGAATTCCTGGCAATGATAAGGCACTCGTGGCAACAAATCACAAATGGGCAATAAAGCCTCGGGGTTGAAAAAGCCCGAGAGTTCCGGCGTCGGACGCAACCCATTGAGAAAGGATCCCCCATGAAAGAATTATTTGAAAAAATGGCTGCAGCACTGATCGCCGGCAATCAGGACGAGGTCATTGCGCTGACCCGCGAGGGCCTGGATAAAAAAGTTGCTCCGCGGGACATCCTGGACAAAGGTCTGCTGGTCGGTATGGATGTCGTGGGTCAGCGCTTCAAGGCCGGTGAGATGTTTATTCCCGAAGTTCTGCTCTGCGCCCGCTGCATGCACGCGGCCATGGATATTCTGAATCCCCTGCTTTCTAAGGGCGACGCCGCCGGCGCAGGTACGGTCGTCATCGGCACCGTGGAAGGGGACCTGCATGATATCGGCAAAAACCTGGTGGCCATGATGCTTCAGGGAGCGGGCTTCAAGATAATCGATCTTGGAACCGACATCAAACCCCGCGACTTTGTCCTGGCCATCGAGCAACACCAGCCGGATATCCTGGGGATGTCGGCCCTTTTGACCACCACGATGCCAAAAATGCAGGAAACCATCGAAGCTCTCAAGACAGGGGGACTCCGCAACCAGGTCAAGGTGATGATCGGCGGCGCTCCCGTGACCCAGGAGTATGCTGACAGAATCGGAGCTGATGCTTACAGCGCCAACGCAGCTTCGGCCACCGAAAAGGCCAGGCAGCTGTCACAATAACCCGGGACGCCACCGGCTAAAGGACGGATAAGGATAATGGAAAATTTGTTCGCACAGGCCAGCGAGGTGATTCTGAAAGGCGACATCGACCAGACGGCCGAACTGGCCCGGCGCGGACTTGACCAGGGGCTCGATGCCCTGGAATTCATGGAAAAAGGCTTTATCCCGGCAATCAACAATGTCGGGAACCTGTTTGAGGCTGGCAGAATTTTTCTGCCGGGATTAATCCTGGCGGCCAAAGCGATGGAAAAAGCCACCGAAATCCTCAACGCCGCCATCAGCAGCGGCGCTAAAATTGCCGGTGGCAAAGTGGTTATTGGAACCGTCGCCGGCGACGTCCATGACATTGGCAAAACCATTGTCGTATCGCTTTTGAACGCCAATGGTTTTGATGTGCTGGATCTCGGCCGCGATGTGCCCATCGAACGGTTCATCGCAGAAGCCGAGAAATTTGGCGCCGATATCATTGGTACCAGCTCGCTGCTGACCACCACCATGGCCGGCCAGCGGGAACTGGAGCAGGAGCTGAAAAACGCCGGGCTGAGAGACAAATACAAGACCATTGTCGGCGGCGCTCCGGTCACCCAGCGCTGGGCCGATCGCATCGGTGCCGATGCCTATGCCCAGGATGCCGGTGACGGGGTTAAAAAAATAAAGCGGCTGCTGCAAAAATCAACATCGTAAATATGACGGTCCCGTAAAAAGCTTATTTATACCGCGAGCGGCAACCTATGAACAACGAACTTGGGTTGACTTCGTTGGAAGTCATTTTCGAGCGACATCAACCCTTTTCGGGAAGAGAGCCGTGAAGGGTTGAGCGTTAAGAATCGCAAGCTGTTTTTGGCTGTTATTAATCCTTCTTGCGATTTAGCGAAACCCTGAACGGCTCCCGAAAAGGCTTGCTTAAGCGAGAAAATGTTACTTTTAACGGTTTCATCAAAAATCAGCATCGTCAATATTGAAAATCACTTTTTGCAAAACGTTCAATTATAAATCTCGATTTGCGGGGGGGGTGGATCGTTATGGGATCGTGTGGACTCTAAATCCACGTAGACGGGTGCAACTCCCGTACTCCCCGCCAGTATGCCCCCGGAGACAAGGAAAAATTCCATGGACCTCCCGTGGACTCCATCCCAGGCCCAGCGCCTGGACGCCTTGAATGCTTGCGCGGCGGATCTGAGCCGGCGCTTTGCAGACTCGCGGCAGCGCGAACGCGCCTTCCAAAAACTGGAAAAACAACTCGCGGCACTCCAGCGCAAGCAATTGCAGGCTTTTCGTGAAACTGACCGCCGGCCCGCCCTGTGCCGCCTGGAAAGCCGCCTGGTGGATGTTCTGGTCAAGCGGGGTTTTGTCCAGGTGACCACACCGATCATCATGGCCCGGGGGCTGCTGACCAAAATGGCCATTGATGCTCACCATCCTCTGAATGCCCAAATTTACTGGCTCGACAAAAACAAATGCCTACGCCCCATGCTGGCGCCCCACCTGTATTATGTGCTCGTGGACCTGCTGCGCCTGTGGAACCGGCCGGTGCGTATTTTTGAGATCGGCCCCTGTTTCCGCAAGGAATCACGTGGAGCGCAGCATGCCAGCGAATTTACGATGCTCAACCTGGTGGAAATGGGGCTGCCGAAAAAAAGCCGGCAGGATCGAATCCGGCAGCTTACCGCCCTGGTGGCAGAAACTGCCGGGGTCAAAGGCTACCGCTTTGAATCCGCAAGCTCGGAAATATACGGGGAAACCATCGACATCGTGGCCGGCAAGGATAATCTGGAAGTGGGTTCGGCAGCCATGGGACCCCATCGGCTGGACCACCCCTGGAAAATAGCTGAGACCTGGGTGGGAATCGGGTTCGGGCTCGAACGCTTGCTGATGGCCGCCGGCAGCCGCCGCAGCCTGGCCGGGATGGGACGCAGCCTGTCCTACCTGAACGGGATCCGGCTGAACCTGCCGTGAGCTTGCCTGCAGGCAGTCCATTGCCGGAGAAGATCGGGTGAAAGTCGCCGTAATCGGTGGAAAACTTCAAGGAACCGAAGCCTGCTACCTGGCGCGCAAGGCCGGCTGGCAGGTCGTACTGGTTGACAAAACAGGCCGGGTGCCGGCCGTCGGCCTGGCGGATCACTTTATCGAGCTGGATGTCACCGGCTGGCAGGACCCGCCACCGGCGCTGGCTGCCGTCGACCTGATCATCCCCGCCCTGGAAAACCCGGCGGCGCTGGCCACCCTGGAGCGCTGGAGCCGGGATTGCGCCGTGGCGCTGGCCTTTGATGCCCGCGCCTATGGTATCACGGCATCCAAGATCGCATCCAACCGGTTGTTTGAATCCTGCGGCGTTGAAATCCCTGCCAGCTGGCCTGAATGCGGCTGCCCGGCGGTGATCAAGCCGAGTGAGGGCAGCGGCAGTCGGCAGGTAAGGGTTTTCAATGACCCGCAACTGCTGCAGCGACAACTTGATCAAAGCACTCAACCGCAGGTGGTCCAGGAATTTATCTCCGGACCGTCCTATTCACTGGAAGTGATTGGCCGTCCCGGCCGCTATGTGCCGCTGGTGGTAACCGAACTGGAAATGGATGCCGGCTACGACTGCAAGCGGGTGTGCACCCCGACCAGGATGGCTCCGGTCCGGGTGGGCGAGTTTGAACAAATTGCGGTCACCATCGCCGAAGCGTTGCAGCTCGAGGGTCTGATGGATGTCGAAGTGATCCTTGACGACAACCGGTTGAAAGTGCTTGAAGTCGACGCCCGCCTGCCCAGCCAGACCCCCACGGCGGTATACTGGTCAACGGGGCTCAACATGGTGGCATTGCTGGCCGATCTGTTGCTGAAGCCGTCGGCGGTCATCGACAAACGTCCAAATGCAGGCCGGGCCGTCATTTACGAGCACATCCATGTGACCCCCGGCCGGCTGGAGGTTTGCGGCGAACACATCATGGCTGCCTGCGATTCGCTGGCGGTGCACAGCGGGTTTTTCGGAGCCGATGAAGCCATTACCAACTATGCCCCTGAACGCCCCCAATGGGCGGCCACCCTGATTTTTGCGGGCGATGATCTCCCGGCAGTACGGCACCGGCGCCAGCGAACCATCGCATCCATTCGCCGGGCCTTTGACCTGAAGCAATACAAAGACGCCGGTCCACCCGCGTTGAGTTCTGCCCATCCGGGAGAAACGCCATGACCCGTCTGCAACCTCCTGACATCGCCGGCATTGCTGAACATCTCAAAGCTTACGATGCCGAACTGACCGCCAAAACCGGCTGCTCGCTGAAACAGATCGCCTGCCGGGCCGCCGCCGTGGATGAAACGATTTTTGCCCGCCGGGCGGCCGGAACCCGGATCGGGGTGGTGCCGCTCAGCACAGGTCGCGGGATCATTGCCGGATTTTGCGATGCGGTGGCTGGCATCGCCATGCATCTGGGCTGCCGGGCGTTTGTCACCCGTCGCATGGATGCCGCCGGGCTGGCCGAGGCTTTTGAAGGCAAAGCGGATATCCTCATGCTGGCTGACGATGACTGCTTTGCGGCCATTGACATCCGCAGCCGGCGGGTGTCCCGCAACGCACAAGCCACCGGCAGGGGATTTGCCCAGGGCCTGGAGCTGATGGCCGGAGGGGTAAAAAACCGTGCGGTGCTGGTGATTGGCTGCGGACCGGTCGGCGGGGCGGCCGCATTGTGGCTTTGCCGCCGCGGAGTGCAGGTGTGCCTGTATGATATCGTCGAGCGGAACTGCCATGATCTGGCGGCGACCCTGTCCCGCCTGACCGGCTCTAAAGCCTGCATTGCCGGTCAGCTGGAGCCGGCACTGGCTGATCAACAGCTAATTATCGATGCCTGTCCGGCGGGCGGAATCATTGACGCCGATCACATCACGGCATCTACCTGGATCAGTGCCCCGGGAGTTCCCCTGGGTCTGACGGCCGCAGCACGCGTTAAACTGGCGCAGCGGCTGCTGCACGACCCGCTTCAAATCGGTGTGGCCACCATGATCGCAGACACCGTAAAATTTAAACTGTCAGCCGACGAAAGGTAACCAGGCGCGAGAGCCCATGACCGAATCCCGAAAAATCCCATCTCTGGCCGGCAGCGGGCGAACCTACCGCAAACGGGTGGATCTGCTGCGGCTGATCGATAAGATCAAGCTGTGGCCTTCGCGCAGGGGAATCTTGCATGGCATCCGGGCCGTCGAAAAAATGGGCGACCAGGCGCGCATCACCACCCATTGCAACAAAACCTTCGTGGTGACAAATTCGCGCAACAGCCGGGCCGCCCGCTGGCTGAGAAACAAATGGTTCAAACAGGTGTGTGCTGAGTGCCGGGTCCCGCCATGGAAGCTGGAAAAATACAGTGCCACCCGGTTCAGACGCCATTACGGGTCGGCGTTGCTGGATGAAGACGAAACTTTACCCCGCTGAGGGGCGCTGTTTCGTTCTGGAACGTCCCTTTCTCGCCGGCGCCTGTTTGGAAGGCATCATTGATTTTGATCGGCTGATGAC
The DNA here is from genome assembly GCA_964527835.1 of uncultured Desulfosarcinaceae bacterium. Taxonomy (GTDB): domain Bacteria; phylum Desulfobacterota; class Desulfobacteria; order Desulfobacterales; family JAFDCJ01; genus JAFDCJ01. The sequence goes on from CAZGNV010000066.1 coordinate 15,626, forward strand.
GTTGCTAGGATTTGAAAACTATCGGAATTAAAAAACGCTCACCACCAGTGGGTAGACAGTGCAATACAGACTAATACTATTGATAGAGAAAACAAGTGGACACAAAGCATTGCCGTTGGCAGGAAACCATTTATCGAGAAAATGAAACAAGCCCTTGGGTTTAGGGCAAAAGGTAGAAAGATATTTAGTACGAATGATATCTTTGACCTTCGGGAAATGTTATCGCCTTATGGCAAAGCTAATAATCTGGTCCCGGAAACACGTTTTTGTGGGGCTAAAAACCACCATCGTTAATCAACCAGTTTTTACATGAAAATAAAGCGATTAAAAGCGAAATACTGGGGCTTTAGAGCAGCTTTTCCTGATTTTCTAATATGTTACTATGACCCGACCTCGCAAACTCGCAAAAAACCTCAATCCTTCCGATGAATTTGTAAGTTCTGATCTCTGTTCCCACAGCTTAAGTTTTTTTCATACTTCTGCAGTCAGCCATCATCACCGCATGCTTTGTAAAGATAGAACATTGCTTTTATGCATTGGATGCATTGGTGCATTGTGCATTTGGGTCGGTCCCGAGTTAGTGCATTGGAGTCAGTGCGTTCACTTTTTTAATGTGACGGGGGAGACAGCACTATGAAAGGGATAGCAGGTGGGATCGCAAATTGGTTTTCTTATGCTTTAAACCGAGCTTGCTTCGTAAATGGTGGCGGTGGGTTAGTATGGTACTTTTGGAAAGGTTCAACAGTTCTGCTATTTCTTTATTGGTTTTGCCGTTCCTGACAAGATCGGCGACGCGAATTTCCTGCGGGGTGAGGTTGTAAAAATTTAAAGACAATTTGCCGGTAAAGGGCGAAACAATTGCATTTAAATTTGATTCCAGGATCTCCACCAGTGTTTTCTGATCAGCATTCAGCTTCGAAGATCTCAATTTTTCAAGGTAGGGAAGAATCAGTTCCTTGACATTGGTAATGACATTTTCCTCAAGTTCTTCTTTGTCCGCTTCTCGTTGTTTCAATATGACTTTTAAGGCGGCATTGGTTTCCTCAAGACTTTTTGTCCGCCGGCCAATTCGTTCTTCCAATTCTGCATTTGTTTTGCGCAAGGCAGACTCGGCGCGGTTTCGTGCAGTGACATTATCCAGAATGGAAAAGGAGCGGTCTACATTGCCCTTTTTATCTTTTTCCGAAATTGCGGAAAGCTCGACGTCTATTACCTCGCCATTTTTCTTGACAAATTGCAAGGGCACTTTCGAAATAAAGCCGTTCTTGAAAAATTTGGGCAGCCCCTCCTGCTGGGCCCACCTGCGGGAGTCCCTGGTCATAAAATCAACGACTTTTCGGCCGATGACTTCTTTGCGATCATAACCGAGGGTCTCCAGCCAATACTCGCTGGCACTGATAATTTTCCCATCGCAATCGATGGAGTGCAACATGGCAGGTGTTTTGCGGTAAAGGGTGCGATAGCGTTCTTCGTTCTGTTTTAACTTTTTTTCGAAAAGCTTACGCGCCGCGATTTCCTTTTCCAGAGCCTGCAAGGCCGCGGTGGTGGTCTGCAGCATCTTGTTTATATGGGTGATGTCCTGCATCACAACAATTGCGCCGATTATTTTGTTCTTCTCAACCAGAGGGGTTACGGAAACCTGCATGTCTTTAACATCGCCGGAAAGAGTCCTTACTTTTCCCTTTTGGTGCCGAATCGGCATTTTGTTCACGATGGTATTTTCCGCTTTGCAATTTTTATGGCAATTGCGGGCAGCATTACTAAAAACCTGATAGCATTTTTTCCCCAAAGCCTCTTTTTTAATCCAGCCGGTCAGTTTTTCGGCAGCCGGATTCAGGTACAGGATGTTTTTTTCAAGATCCCGCATGTACACCACATCATTCAAGTTGTTCAGAATCGATCTGTATACTTGGTTCGTATCCATGCAAGATTTCCTTTTTATTAGAGTCCGGTATCTGATTGAATGGGTTGGGGTTTCTGCACGCGGTGGTCGCGCTAAAAAAAGAGGCTTTTTTAAGGGCTGCGATTTGGGCTCGATCAAGATCCCAATGCCCCGTTTCCAATGTTCCAGTCCAGCCTTCTCAGCTGAAGCTGTTTCTGCGGGGTAAGCATTTCCAACATTGTCTCCGGGCCACAGGCCAGCTGGGGCCAAGTCCCTAACTTGAACTAGCCTTTGCGGTCGGAATCAGATACTGGAACGTCGATAGAATATTATATTATTACTCAACTTTCGGGATTCAGATTTAAATTGTTCTTTGACAAGCCGACACACTGCAGCGCGGTGTCCATAATGGCATCAAAAAAAGCCGATGCGGTTTTTTCACAGAAGTTGCCGATATTTTTCAACTGGTCCACGGCCAGGGTCAATATACGGTAAAGTGCTTGCATAAACGAGATATCACTGACTTCATCGCAGCAGAAGTAAAAAAGATCGCCAAAAGTTCGATGATCGGTTTCGATGCGGCACTGATAGGCCAAAAACATATAGCGCATAAACACGATGGAAGTATGGGCAATCAATGCATCATAGTCGCGGCACTGGATTTCTTTGGCCAGTTTCAAATGCTGCTTGGCCATTTTGAAGAACACTTCGATATCCCATCGTTTGCCGTAAATGCGCACAATATCTGCATCGGGCAATCTAATATTGGTTGATAGCAGCGCCAGCCAGTCCTTTTTGCGTTTGTCGCGCACAAAGACCAGTTTAACCACACGGCCATCTTTGAGTTGCACCCGACAGCCGGCCAGTATCTTGGCCCGGCCCCGGCGCTTTTTCAATTTGCCATAGATGGCCATCAGATGCATGGGCTGGCCGTTGTAACGATAAAAAATCTTGGAAGATTTTTTCACTATGCCGATGACATCGATATGTTGTGCCAGAACACTAACGGTAGCTGGCATCGTAAACCAGCTGTCCATGAGCAGATATTGGGCGCGGATGCCGGCAGACAGGATGCGTTTGACCATGGTCTCCAGTTGCCCGGTGGCCTTGAGCGTAGCCTCTTTTCTTCGTTGATGCGCACAGCAGCGTTTGTCCAGGGATTTTTGGCTGTCGCACAGACGCTTTTTCGCATCGGCAGAAGACAGCAGCGAAAAATCCAGCGGCAGGCAACTGACGCCGTCGGACCAGCATACGGTGAGCATCCGAAAGCCCTTCAAAAAACGGCCCGTGCTGTGATCATAGACCCGGCTGAGCAACTCCACCAGCTTGGAGCGTGGCCGTTCATAAGGACTGTCATCGATAATGAGCACCGTTTCTCGCTTTTCGTCCGTGAGCGGGTCGAAAAAGCCATACAACCGCTGGCCAAGCACAAGAAGCAATCGGCGCCAGTTGTAAGTTGTGGCTTTAAGAAGCTGGTAGGCCGCGTCTTTGCCAAAGGCAAGATTCTCATTGAGGACAATGCCGCGAAAAAAGTTCTTGCCAACAAATGGCAGTGTGAAAATAGCTTGTGTCAAAGAGCGAACACCATGGCCGTGGCGTTTACGAAACCCACAGCGGTGTAAAAGCGTGCCGATGCGAAAGTGGTCGAAAAAATCATCAATTTTGCTGGAAACCTGAATGTTTGCTTGCGATTTGGAGGCAATGCTGATATGGTCCATTCGAGCCCTTTCCTTTTGATATTATTGTGTTTTTTGCCTAAATCCACTATATATCAAAGGACTGGGCTCTTCAACTTATTTCTTCATGATTTCACTTGATTAGACCATATTTTGCTTCCTAAATTTAATCCCGAAAGTTGAGTTATTATATCAAAAACGATGCGATTTTTCAAATTTCTTAGAAGCTTTTACAATCCGCATCATATAGGGGGAGGATCTGTTCAGGCCGTTTGGGTTCCCGGGTGATGACATTGGCATCCGGTTCAGGGAGCGGACTGCCATCAGATACGGGTATTTTCCCTTTGAGGGCAACTTTGCGCTTTTGTTTCGCATTCGAATTGCTTTTTATCATGCTATTTAGGTGCGTTACCAAAATTTTCATTTCATTGGCCTGGGAATTCATTTCTTCCGAAGCGGACGCCGACTCTTCGGCGGTCGCTGCGTTTCGCTGAGTAACCTGATCCATTTCGCCAATCGCATGATTGACCTGTTCAATTCCCTGAGCCTGTTCAATTGAAGCCGCCGCAATCTCGCTGACCAGCTCACTGACTTTCACAGAACTCGAGGTAACTTCGGAAAAAGCTTCATTGGTCCTAGTCACCAGATCAGAGCCGTCCTTAATTTGTATGACCGTCCCTTCGATCAAGGCTGACGTATTCTTGGCGGCTTCAGCCGCTCGTATGGCCAGATTTCGGACCTCATCGGCAACCACTGCAAAACCGGCGCCGGCCTCGCCAGCCCTGGCCGCTTCCACCGCTGCATTCAGGGCCAGAAGATTTGTCTGGAAGGCGATTTCATCAATGGTTTTTATAATGTTGGAGATTTCTTTGCTGGCCTTTGAAATTTCATCCATGGATGTGATGAGCTCTTTCATGGAGGTGTTGGCCTTTGCAATCACCTGGTTGGATTCCTGCATGAGTTGGTCAGCCTGGCCGGCATTATCGGCATTTTGTTTGGTCATGGAGGCCATTTCCTCCAGGCTGGCGGAGGTTTCTTCAATGGAGGCCGCCTGCTGGGAGGATCCTTCGGCCAAAGAATGGCTGGTCGACGATACCTGGCTTGCGATCGATGACACTTGCTCGGCGCCATTTTGAAGGCCTTCAATGACCAGCCTGATCGGCCGTATAATGCTACGGGGCAGAAACAGGGCCAGGAAGATATATAGGACCAGACCCGCAAGGCCAGTAAAAGAAGCCCGGCTGATCACCTTGCCGGTCTGATCCGAGATGGACATCAATGACAGCGACAGTTTGTCAACACCCTCTGTTTTGATGGTCTCGATGGCGGCCTCGAGTTCAGCGCGCAGGGATGCAAATTTCTTGGCCATTTTCGGCTCATTGTCCCAATCTTCCTCGATCGTGGCCTCGACCCATTTCAACCCCGTTTCGCTGGTCTGGCTAAACAACTCCATCACGGGCGCAACCTTATCGAACTGTGCGAAGTGGGTCGAAGCCAGCCGTTCAAGTTCTGCGTGGGTTTGATTAATGTGAGTTTCGATATCTTTGAGCTGTTTTAAGATATCCTTTCTGCCGGCCGAAGCCGCTGCGTATATAACCGATACATATCTTTCCACCCATAGTTGGAGGTTGGCAGATGAAACAGCTAACGGATAGGCCGATTCCCGGATTACATTGGTTCGATTGGCGATCTTGCGAATCGAAATAAGGGTGCCTCCACCTATCGTAATCAGTAGAAAAAAGAACAGACCCATGGCGATCCACAGCTTGGTTGTGACTGTATATTTGTTCAGCATCTTGTTCTCCCATGATAGTACGTCGCCGGTTTGCTTTATTGGTTTTCCGCTGCCGTTTTCGCGGTCTATTCGTGATTGAGATCCAATGCATACGGATTACGGGTATCGTTTTGGTCCGCCTTTAACCGGCCAGCCGCCAAAGGGGAGCTTATTTTTCAACCGGCAGTTGGGCTTTGGCCCAGGCGTTGAAGCCTCCGTCCAAACGCGCCAGGTTTGTGAAGCCATTAGAAATTAAGTACCTGCCGGTCAAAGTGGTGGTTTTGCCCTTATGGTCGACAATAACTATTTTGCGGTCCTTTGGCAGAGCTTGCAGTTGTTCATGCAACACTTCGAGATCAATATTGGTGGCGCCTTTAATGTGACCCTTGCCAAAATTGGTTGCCGGCCGCGTGTCAAGGATAAATACATCCGTCTGCGCCTGGGCAGATAATTCCTTGGCGTTTACCAGCGGAACTTTTTTCTTGGGATATTTTGCGTTTGATGCCAGGGGATTGCCAGCCTTGGCCCAGCCCGGAATTCCTTGACGATAGACTTTGACATTGGTGTAACCCATTTTGATCGCCATCCTGGCGGCCTTTGGACTGTAAAGTCATTGGGGCCCCATACAATAAAAAATAATCAGCTTGCCTTTATCCGGCGGCAAGTCGGAAGTTGTGGCCAGCTGTCCAATGGGGATGTTTATCGATCCTTTGATGTGCCTGGCGTCATGCATAATCTTCGGCAGCACGTTGACAAGAATACAATCCTGTCCTGCATCCAACAGTTTTTTCAGTTCCTGGGTGGAAATTTCATCTGGTTCGGTGCTCGCCGAGATCGAATTACTAAAACTCAACAGGGCCAATGCGATAACCGTAATCATGAAGACACTCAGAATTG
>CAZGNV010000067.1:0-21748 GCA_964527835.1 uncultured Desulfosarcinaceae bacterium
ACCGTGTGTCAGTTCCAGTGTGGCTGATCATCCTCTCAGACCAGCTAACCATCGTCGCCTTGGTAGGCCGTTACCCTACCAACAAGCTAATGGTACGCGGGCTCATCCCCAAACGGTAACTTACATGTAGAGGTCACCTTTGATCTCGAAAACCGAAATTTTCAAGATGTCATTCGGTATTAGCACGCCTTTCGGCGGGTTATCCCCAATTCGGGGGTAGATTACCCACGCGTTACTCACCCGTACGCCACTTTACTAACTTCAGCAAGCTGAAGCGTTCTCGTGCGACTTGCATGTGTTAAGCACGCCGCCAGCGTTCATTCTGAGCCAGGATCAAACTCTCCAATTAAATTATACAATGCCGTATTGGAGCACGGCATTTTTACTAGGGCCCGACTCATTCACATTCCACTATTTAGTTTTCAAAGATCAAATGCCCGCCATTCAGGATGACGGATTTCATACATAAAGAACCGAATTGCATCCGCAATTGCGGCCTTTTTAATATACTGATTGGTTGCTTTTTGTCAACCTTTTTTTTCGTAAAAATTGCGTCTGCTGTCAATCAGGTCTCAACACTGGCCTTCCGAATTCGACCATATGCAAAACTGATTATTTATAATTAATTTTTGTTGTTGTCAAGCAATAAAAATAGATATCAAAAATATTTTTAAGGCTGGAAGGATTCGCCGGGCAGGTTTTCCCCGGCCGACAGACAGAGCGTGGACACTACACCGGCCTCAAGGCTTTGTCAACTCAAATCTGAAAGTTTTTTTATTTTTTATTATCCAAGTTGATGAAGTTGTAAAAAAAGGCTTGATGGCGCTCAAAATTTACTTATTACGATTGCGTCATGATTTTGATCGAATCTTTATCTTGTGAAACCGCTTTTTCCCGGACCGCAATACGATGGTTTGCTCTTCGTCCAGGTCCGCGTCGGTGATCAAGTGATCGAAGGTGTCGATGCGCTGCCCGTTCACATACGCGCCCCCCTGCTCGATCAGACGGCGCGCCGCACCACCGGAGGCTGCCAGGCCGGCTTCCTGAAACAGTTTGAAGGCCGGGATGCCGGCTTTTAACCTCGCGGCATCCACGTGGGAATGGGGCACGCTGAGATCATCGGCAGCTGACAGTTCCCGGGGAATGGTGCTCGACGGCAGCAGACGCTTCGGGATTTTCCGGCCGCCGAACATACTCACCGCAGCCTGATAGGCATTTAACGCCTCCTGGCGGCCGTGGGCCAGCAATGTCGCCTCAAAGGCGAGAATGCTTTTGGCGCTGTTCAGATCCGCACCCTTGAGGGTTTCGACTTTTCGGATTTCATTCATGGGCAAAAAGGTAAAAAGGGCCAGGAATCTGGCGACGTCTCTGTCGTCGGTGTTTACCCAGTACTGGTAATAATCGTAAGGCGAGGTTCTTGCCGGGTCCAGCCACACGGCCCCCCTGGCGGTCTTGCCCATTTTTTCACCGCTGCTGGTGACAATGAGAGGAAATGTGATCCCGAAAGCGGTCTGCTGGCGCATTTTGCGGATCAGCTCAACGCCGGCGACAATATTGCCCCACTGGTCGCTGCCGCCCATCTGCAGCCGGCATTCATAACGGTTGAACAACTCGAGAAAGTCATAGGCCTGCAGGATCATGTAGTTGAACTCGATAAAGCTCAGGCCTTCCTCGGAATCCAGCCGCATCCTGTAGCTTTCGGCCTTTATCATGCGATTGACTGAAAAATGCCGGCCGATGTCCCGCAAAAAGGGAATGTATTCCAGCCGGGTCAGCCATTCAGCGTTGTTGAGCATCAGCGCCCGGCCTTCATCGAAATCAAGAAAGTGCGCCAGCTGGTTTTTTATTCCCCGGGCGTTTTCCTCGATGGTTTCGACCGTCAGCAACTGGCGCATTTCGGTCTTGCCGCTGGGATCTCCCACCAACCCGGTTCCGCCGCCAATCAGGGCAATCGGACGGTGCCCGAACCGCTGCATATGCGCCAGGGACATGATCGGGACCAGGCTGCCGATGTGCAGGCTGGAGGCGGTGGGATCGAACCCGATGTAGCAGGTAATATTGCCCTGGGCGATATAATCTGCCAGCTCCTGCTCATGGGTGGTCTGTTCAATAAAACCGCGCGCTTTTAGCTCATCAATCACACTGACCATGTCCGGTATCCATTCTTATTTAAGTTAGCCAATTGAAGGTGTGAATTGGCGGCCTTCAAAGGAATGAGAGATTTTTTCGATAGGCAAGGCCGCACAAGAGTTTTAGGCCGAGGCGTACTGTTAGTACGTCGAGGTCTAAAACTCGCGGAGAACGCCGCCTATCGGAAAAAGATCCATTCCGGCAAAGCCACCTTTATTTGTTGGCGTACTCGACGGCCCTCGTTTCACGTATCACCGTCACCTTGATCTGCCCCGGAAAAGTCAGGGCCTCCTCAATTTTCTTGACCACATCGCGGCTGAGAAAAACGGCTTCCTCATCACTGATCTTGTTGCTTTCGACGATGACCCGCAGCTCCCGGCCCGCCTGGATGGCATAGCAGTTGGCAACCCCTTTGAATTCATTGGCAATGTTTTCCAGATCTTCGATGCGCTTGATGTAATTTTCCAGCAGTTCCTTGCGGGCTCCAGGACGCGCCCCGGACAGGCCGTCAGCGGCCTGAACCAGCAGGGCATAGACCGAATTGGGCGGCACATCCTCATGGTGGGCCGCGATGGCATGAACCACCTTGGGAGACTCTCCGAATTTTTTTGCCAGCTTGGAGCCGATAATGGCATGGGGCCCCTCGACCTCATGGTCAATGGCCTTGCCGATATCATGCAGCAGACCCATGCGTCTTGCCAATTTCACGTTCAATCCCAGTTCAGCGGCGATGATGCCGGTCAGAAATCCGACTTCAATGGAATGCTGCAAAACATTCTGGGCATAACTGGTGCGAAATTTCAGGCGTCCGAGGTATTTAACCAGCTCCCCGTGAACACTGTGGACCCCCAGATCAAAGGCCGCCTGTTCCCCGGCCTCCTTGATGGTCTGCTCCACTTCCTGGCCCACTTTTTTGACCACGTCCTCAATTCGCGCCGGGTGGATCCGACCATCGGAAATCAGCCGGTTCAGCGAAATTCGGGCCACCTCGCGACGCACCGGGTTAAAACCGGACAAAATTACCGCCTCCGGTGTATCGTCAATAATCAGATCGATGCCGGTGGCTGCCTCGAGGGCCCGGATATTTCGTCCTTCCCGGCCGATGATCCGGCCCTTCATCTCATCGCTGGGCAGCTGAACAACGGATACCGTCCGCTCGGCCACGAAATCCCCGGCATATCTCTGGATGGCGGTGGCCAGGATTTTCTTGGCCTTTTTATCGGCCTGTTCCCTGGTTTCATTTTCAATCTTTTTGATGTACTTGGCCCCCTCGTAGCGGGCCTCGTTTTCCATGGCGCGGATCAGCAGCTCCTTGGCCTGGTCAACCGTTAAACCGGATATTTTTTCCAGTTGCCGCTTCTGCTCTTCCACCAGGTCGTTATATTCCAGTTCCTTTCGCTGAAGCTTGCCTTCTCTTTTGGTCAGGTGCCGTTCCCGGCGGGAAAGCTCGTGCTCACGGCGTTCAATCTGCTCTGTTTTGCGGTCGATGTTTTCTTCTTTCTGCACCAACCGGGTTTCTCTGTTTTTCAGTTCCGCGCGGGTCTCTTTGGTTTCAGCATCAAATTCGCTTTTCAGCTTGAAAAGCCGATCCTTCATCTCCAGGTCGGCTTCGCGCAAAAGCGTTTCGGCTTTCTTGCTGGCTTCCTCGACCAGCCGGGCGGCCTCTTCTTCTGCTGCCTTGGCTTTCTGGGAAACGAATCTTCCCCTCACCCAGTAGGCGATCAGAAAACCGGCCAGAAAACAGCCCATGCTGATCAGCAATGCATAATCACTCATTATATTTCTCCCGGGCTATCCGGAACCATCAAAGCGGGGTCCGGGTTGTCAAGTATGGACGAACAGGTTGTAAAGCGTACGTTCAGAAGGCAAGGTGTGTGCAGCAAAGCAGGCGGAAGGCCGCCGGATCAGTTAGATCCCGTTAGCCGGCCCGGTGCGGAGAAAGAGGGGGGAACCCCTGCCATAATGCCGTGTTGTCAGGTCTTTGAACCTGGGGTTCAAAGTGGGCACCTTTTAGTTTCTTCAGGCTTTTCTGTACGAGCAGAACATGCACACCGAAACCAGGGAGGGTTCCCATATCAATAGCTGTTGGGTCAAAGAATATCTTCCAATCACGTGCATGGCAGGGGTAAAATTTTTCCCGTCAATTCACTACCTTCACTGAAAAACATTTTCCGGAAAAGCCACGCCGGGCTTCCGGTTGAACCGGCATGACCGGTGGCAAGAAAGGTGTTTTGTCGCTGATTGTCGGACCACATACATCCGTGTCCATTTTTTCCTGTCGTTACCTTCACTGTACAGTGGCATCTAAAGTCCGAATCAAGCTCCCTGACCGCTCTGCAATCTCGCGCAGCAACGCCGCATGATTGCGTTTCAATTCCATATGTTGGTTGGCGATGTTCAGGGCAGCCAGCATTAAAATGGTTAATTTTGAAACGTTGGTCACTTGCCCGGTCTGCTGGTTTTCTACCCGGGCCACCTCCTCGGCCAGAAGATCGGCAACCTGCGCTGCCTGGGTAACTTCAGCATCGGCCTTAAATGTATGCGATTGTCCAAAAAGCTCTATGGTTACGATCTGTTCCAATGGTGCTCGAATTTCACCTTTCCCGTCCCTATTGCATGCCGGCCACAACAGCTAGATTTCTGAAATTTCATCCAGCCGGGCCAGCAGTCCATCAATTTTTGATCGGATCAAGGCCTTTCCTTCAGCGAAGCTTCTTTCCGCCTCAACCTTACCCTGGATCTCCTCCTCTAAGCTTTTAATTTTATTTCTTAATTCTAGATTCTCAGCCTCCTGGGCCTTGTAACGCTCGATTAAACGTTTGACTTTATGTTCCATTTCCTCAAACTGTTTAACGATCACCTCACTGTCCACTTTTCCTGCTTCACCTTCCATTGATTTTTAAGCAAGATGCAATTATAGGGTTGATGGCGCTCGAAAATGACTTTTACGGGACCATCAATTATGGATTAATTCAATATAATCTGTAATATACTAAAAAGTCAAGGGCTAATCTGCCGACGGTTTTGCATGATCGCATCGACCGCCTCCAGTTCCTGCAATGTGTTGACGCCCAACACCTGGCGGCAGTCCGAATCCACAAAAACGCCCATGGCGCAGTTTTGACGGTACCCGACAGCGATAATATCGGTCAGGTACAACTCGCCCTGGGCATTGTCGCTGCCAATGTCGGACAGCGTGCGGGTCAGAATCTGCCGGCCGACGCAATAGATGCCGCTGTTGATCAGTCGGACCTGTTTTTGCCGGCCGGTGGCATCGGCTTCTTCGACAATGCCGCAAAAGCGCTGATCGCCATCCAACAAAATCCGGCCATAGCCGTGGGGGTCCTCCAGCTCAACCGCCAGCACGGAGATGTCCCGCCTGCACGCCAGGTGATCGTCCACCAGCCGGCGAATGGTTGCGGATTCGATCAGCGGCACATCCCCGCACAGAATCACCACCTGATCGCAGTGCACCGGAACATGCGGCAGGGCACACTGAACCGCATGCCCGGTCCCCAGCTGTTTTTCCTGATAGGCGAACATCAGCGGTGCGATTTCAGTTACCGTGCGACGAACCTGCTCGGCCTGGTGGCCCACAACCACCACGACGTTATCGCCGACCACCCTTCGGGCCGCCTCGACCACGTAAAGCACCATGGGACGCCCCTGGACCTCATGGAGCACCTTGGCCTTGTCGGATTTCATGCGGGTGCCCAGCCCGGCAGCCAGGATGATCACGGCAACGTTTTCGATCATTGATACACAACCTGTTCTGCTGGTGAAAATTCCTTGCGCATGGCGAGGGGCATTAGGAACCCCAAAAAAGTGCCTAAAGTTAAAGAAGATGGAGCGCAGCGACGCCACAACTTTAGGCACTTAAGGCACTTTAGTGCACTTTAGGCACTCTTTTATTGGGCACTGATTTTTCCCCGCAGCGGTATAATTTCATAGCCTTGCACCAAAGGCCCATCATTTAGACTAAAAAGGGTAAACCGCCGATCCGGTTTACCCTTTTATTATACAATATATGGTTTTGATGTAAACGCCGAAAAAGATCCGATCGGCCTGAAAATCAGCCGGACGATCAATGGGTCTGGACAAGATTGATGCGCGTAACCGCCCGCTCGAGGGCCGCCTTGGCCCGGGCGATGTCGACCTGCTCCTTGTCACGCTCGGCGGCAAGCCGCTTTTCAGCCCGCTCCATGGCGGCCTTGGCCCGCTCCAGATCGATCTCATCCCGTTTTTCGGCTGATTCGGCAAGCACCGTCACCCGGTCCGGCAATGCCTCGGCGAAACCGCCGCTGACAAAGACATAACGCTCGGTGCCCTGGGCGTCCGTGTACCGCAGAATCCCGGTTTTAAGGGTCGTCAAAAAAGGCGTGTGTCCGACCAGCACACCGAACTCGCCCAGAGATCCCGGGGAGGCGACGATTTGCACCTGTTCGCTGAGCACCACTTTTTCGGGAGTCACAACCTCCAGCATAATATTATCAGCCATACCAGTAGTTCCTTGCTTTACCTTAATGTTGCAAAAGTCGGTGGGCTTCAAAGCCAAGGCGTCAAGGGTGAAGCTGTATTTTTATACTGCGAACCCTTGACAACGCTGGATCTGAAGCCCTCCGGCTTTCCCGGAGGGTAAATAACATGGCATAAAAAAAGGTCCCATCCTTGCGTGCACCCAATGGGATATCCTCAGCAAGGTGCATTTAATATGATTTGTGTTATAAGATCGGATCATTAAATAGTGTTTGCCGTGTTATTTATGCAACGTTGAGGTTTATTCGGTTTCCGCCATTTTCTGGGCTTCCTCGAGGACTTCTTCGATGCCGCCCTTCATGTAAAAGGCCTGCTCCGGGACGTCATCATGTTTGCCTTCACAAATTTCCTTGAACCCCCGGACGGTGTCCTCGATCTTGATATATTTTCCGGGCTTGTTCGTAAATGCCTCGGCCACGTGAAACGGCTGGGACAAAAAGCGCTGAATTCTCCTGGCCCGTCCGACGGTCACCTTGTCTTCATCGGACAGTTCCTCCATTCCCAGAATGGCGATAATGTCCTGCAGCTCTTTGTATTTTTGCAGAATCTGCTGGACCTCGCGCGCCGTCTGGTAATGCTCCTCGCCGATATAGGCCGCATCCAGGATGCGGGAGGTGGAATCCAGCGGATCCACCGCCGGGTAAATCCCGAGTTCGACAATCTGCCGCGACAGCACCACCGTACCGTCAAGATGGGCAAAGGTGGTAGCCGGTGCCGGGTCGGTCAGGTCGTCGGCCGGTACGTAAACACACTGTACGGCGGTAATGGAGCCCTTGTCGGTGGAGGTGATGCGCTCCTGCAGTTCCCCGAGGTCAACGGCCAGAGTCGGCTGGTAACCCACCGCAGATGGCATGCGTCCGAGCAGTGCCGAGACCTCCGAGCCGGCCTGGGTGAAGCGGAAAATGTTGTCGATGAAAATCAGCACATCCTGTCCCTCTTCATCACGGAAATATTCGGCGGCTGTCAGGGCGGAAAGCGCCACCCGGGCCCTGGCGCCCGGCGGTTCGGTCATCTGCCCGTAAACCAGGGCCGCCTTGGGCAGCACGCCGGAGTCCTTCATCTCGTGGTAGAGGTCATTGCCCTCGCGGGTTCTTTCCCCCACACCGGCAAAAACGGAAATCCCGCCATGCTGCATGGCGATGTTGTGAACCATTTCCATCATGATAACCGTCTTGCCGACCCCGGCGCCGCCGAACAGTCCCATCTTTCCGCCGCGGGGAAACGGAACCAGCAGGTCGATGACCTTAACACCGGTTTCAAGCACTTTCACCGTGGTGTCCTGTTCGGTAAATTTGGGCGCTTCGCGGTGGATCGGCATCATCTTTTCCTGACTGACCGGTCCCAGACCATCCACCGGCCGGCCCACGACGTTCAGAACGCGGCCCAGCCCGGCCTCGCCCACGGGCATCATAATGGGCTTTTCGGTATCCTTGACGGGCATCCCCCGGACCAGACCGTCAGTAACGTCCATGGCGATGGTGCGGACCACGTTGTCCCCGAGATGCTGCGCCACCTCGACCACCAGGTTGTCGGCTTCGTCACTGATCGTTGGATTGCTGATTGTAAGTGCCGTATAAATCGTCGGCAGCTTGCCCTGCTCGAACTCCACGTCAACCACGGGCCCCATAACCTGGACGATTTTACCAATGTTTTCTCCCATCGAAAGACCTCCAATTTGTTCGTTGTTACCCTTTGTATCAGGAAAATTATGTTCGTTTTAAAAGCAGCCGGATTCGATGCCGTTGTCAGGATCCCGCAACCTGCGCTTATCCCTTGAGCGCTTCGGCCCCGCCGACAATGTCCATCAGCTCGGCGGTGATGGCCGCCTGACGGGCCTTGTTGTAAACCAGGGTGAGGTTTTCCATCATGTCCTTGCAGGCCTTGGTGGCGTTGTCCATGGCCATCATGCGGGCAGCGTGTTCGCTGGTCGAGGTCTCCAGCAAGGCACTGTACAGTTGGACATAAACGCTGCGCGGCAGCATCTCGCCGAGCAGTTCATCAGCGGACGGCTCGCAGATATGCTCCGGCAGGTAAGCCTCCTCAGCCTCTTTTTCCTCCTGGCCGGCGGATTCAATGGGCGGCACCGGCAACACCTGTTTGAGCACCGGAACCTGCCGGGCCATGCTGACAAACTCGGCATAAATCAGGTAAACTTCGTCGTAGTCGCCGTCGGTAAAACCTTCCACCAGCTTGCGCCCGGCAGTCGAAGCCACGTTGAAGCTGAAACTGGTCCCCACAACCCCGAGATGCTCATCATCAAGCTGCAGCTTGTTCTTGCGGGCCCAGTCACGGCCTTTTTTGCCGAAGCAGGTAAAGGAAAAAGACACCTGCCCGGCGGCGGTCTTGTCCTTCATGAAGCTCTCGGCTTTTTCGGCCAGGTTGATGTTGAAACCACCGCACAGCCCCCGATCGGAAGTGCACAGGACCACATGGATATTGCGGACTTCTTCCCGCGGCACCAGCAGCGGGCTGGCCTCATCGCCGGCCCTTTCGGCCAGGCTGCCCAGGACCTCGGCAAACTTGCCGGCGTAAGGACGAAATGCCTCCATCTGGGTTTGGGCACCCCGCAGGCGGGAAGCGGCCACCATGTTCATGGCTTTGGTAATTTGCTGGGTTTTTTTAACCGCTCCGATCTTGTTCTCGATATCTTTTAATGTTGCCATACAAATCAGCCCTTTAACACACCGTAATGGGTTGGATGGAGACTAGCTTTTAATGGTATCCTTGAATTCCTCGTCGTAGGCCTTCAAGGCCTCTTCCATCTGCTGGTCCAACGCATCGTCGATAGCCAGTTTTTCCTTGAGATCCGCAAAAATCTGAGGGTACCGGTCTTCGATGAAAGCATACAGGCCAGCCTCGTATTTTCCCAGCACGTCCACGGGATAGTCGTCGAGAAACCCCCGGGTGCCGGCATACAGAATCACGACCTGCTTTTCCACCGGCAGCGGCTGATACTGCGGCTGCTTGAGGATTTCAACCAGCCGGGCGCCCCGGGTAAGCTGGCGCTGGGTGGCCTTGTCCAGGTCGCTGCCGAAAGCGGCGAAAGCTTCCAGTTCACGATACTGGGCCAGGTCCAGACGCAGGGTTCCGGCCACCTGTTTCATGGCTTTTACCTGGGCGGAGCCACCGACCCGCGATACGGACAGCCCGACGTTAATGGCCGGCCGGACCCCGGCGAAAAACAGCCCGGGTTCCAGGTAAATCTGCCCGTCGGTAATGGAGATCACGTTTGTCGGAATGTAGGCGGACACGTCTCCTGCCTGGGTTTCGATGATGGGCAGCGCCGTGAGCGATCCGGCTCCCAGTTCATCGTTGAGTTTGGCGGCGCGTTCCAGCAGCCGCGAGTGATTGTAGAAAATATCGCCCGGATAAGCTTCGCGGCCGGGCGGTCGTCTGAGCAGCAGGGAGACCTGACGATAGGCAGCCGCCTGTTTGGACAGATCATCATAAATAATCAGGGCATGCTGTTTGCGATCGCGAAAATATTCCCCCATGGCACATCCCGCATAGGGTGCGATGTATTGCAGGGTGGCCGGATCACTGGCGCAGGCCGACACGATGGTGGTGTATTCCATGGCGCCGTGCTTTTCGAGGACCGCGTGCACCTGGGCCACCGTGGACTGTTTCTGCCCGCAGGCCACGTAAATGCAAAAGATGTCGGAATCTTTCTGGGCCAGAATCGCATCGACCGCCACGGCGGTCTTGCCGATCTGCCGATCGCCGATGATCAATTCCCGCTGGCCCCGACCCACGGGTGTCATGGCGTCGACTGCTTTCAAGCCGGTATAACAGGGTTCATGAACGCTTTTGCGGGCAATAACCCCGGGAGCGACGACTTCCACGCGGCTGAACTCCTTGGCGTCGATGGGGCCCTTGCCGTCCAGGGGCTCGCCCACGGCGGAGACCACGCGGCCCAGCACGGCTTCGCCCACCGGCACCTGGGCGATGCGCCCGGTGCGCTTGACCAGATCGCCCTCTTTGATGTGGATGTCTTCGCCCATAATGGCGATGCCCACATTGTCCTCTTCAAGGTTCAGTACGAGCCCCAGAATACCGCCGGGGAACTCGACAAGTTCCAGCGCCATCGCGTTTTCGAGTCCGTAGACCCGGGCGATGCCGTCGCCCACCGACAAGACCACACCCGTCTCGCTCAGTTCGACTTTCTTGTCGTAATCCGTAATCTGTTCCTTAATAATCTGACTGATTTCTTCTGCTCTTAGTTCCATTAGGCACCCTCACCCCTTTTTAATAAAGATTCTCTCATGTTGAGTAATTGGGTCTTGATACTCCCGTCGAGAACAAGATCGCCGATGCGGCTGACAATGCCGCCGATCAGGCTCGGATCCTGCTCAACCTCAAGAATAATATCCTTACCTGTCTTTTGAGACAGGGTGCTACGAATCTTTTCAATGGTTTCGGATGAAAGTTCAGTGGCCGAAACCAGGCTGGCCCGGGCGATGCCCTTGAGCTCATCGGCCAGTTTCTGATAAAAGTCGTTGATGCTGTCCAGGAAGACGAACCGCCCCTTGTCGAACAGCAGGACCAGAAAGGACTCCATCACCGGCGAAAGCGCCAGTCTCTCAACGACCGTTTGTAATACTTTTTTGCGGCCGGCCGCATCGTAAAGGGGATTGGTAATGGCCTGGCCGAGGGCATCCTGGGTTGTAACCAGCTCGCAAAATCCCGCCAATTCAGTGCGGTAAGTTTCCGTCTGGCCGTCTTCTTTTCCAATCAGCAACAGTGCCTTGGCATAACGTCTTGCAATCGCTAAATTTTTCATCCTGCCACCACCTTCTCCAGGTACTCATCAACGATTTTATCCTGATCCTGAGCCGTGATCTTTTCCTTGATGATCTTTTCCGCCTCCACCAGGGCCTTTTCAAAAATATCGGCCTCCAGCTTCAGCTTGGCCTGTTCGAATTCATGATCAATATTGCGCCGCGCCTGGGCTTTGAGTTTTTCGGCCGCCGCTTCCGCCTCTTTCAAAATGCGGGCCTTGGCCTCGTTGCCCTGTTTGATGTAGTCGGCGATGATCCTTTCAGCCTCTTTTTCCAGCTGGGCCAGTTTTTCATTGTATTCGGCCAGTTTCCTTTCGGCTTCCTCCTTGCGGGCCTCCAGTTCCGCCAGCTGATCCTTGATTCCCTGGGTGCGGGAACTCAGGGCCTGGGACATGGGCTTGCGCAGCACAAAGGCCAGCACGGCCGCCAGAACGACAAAATTAATCACCCGATAGGTGTCGGTAGACACCCACCCCTTGGCGCCGCCGCCTTCCCCGCCGGATGAGGCCGGTACTGCTGCAGCAAACAGAACGCATATCAACAGTGCCAGCAGAAAAACGACAACAGCATTTTTGCACCGCCGATGCGACCGTCCGGGACCACGAATTTTCATTAAACCGCCCTCCCCAATATTTTTTGACTGATTTGCCTGGCAAAATCACCAATCTCCCGTTCCAGGCTTTCTCTCACCACACCGGCATCTTTTTTGATTTTTTCCCGCAAATCGGCCAGCTCGGCCTGGGCCTGCCGGTTGATCTCGGCGATAATGCGCTTTTCCTCCTCGGCGGCCTGCTGGATCAGGGCTTCCTTTTCCTGCAGCCCCTTGGTCCGTGCTTCCTTTATGCCCGCTGCAAAGGAGTGGTCCTTTTCAAGGGCATCCTTGTCGGCAACCTCGATGGAAAGCTCCAAGCCCTGTATTTTTTCTTTGCGCTGGATTAAAATCTTGCGGATGGGTTTGTACAGCAGAAGGTTTAATACCCAGATGGTAAACAGAAAGTTGACGATCTGGATGACGACTGACCCGTCGGGCATCACCGTGACTCCGCCACCGCCGGATTCTCCGGACGAAGCCAGGCCGATCTGAGGTAACAAGACAAGCAGTGCGCCAGCAAGTGAAGTGAGAACGTACACCACCCTTTTGCGCCACACATTGGAAAAAATCATCGAACGCACCTCCATGCACCCCTGAAAAAGCAACCAGGCAGTTTGTTTTCGAACATTTTCCCTGCAAGCGTATTTTCGACTTGCGGCGGTCTATATCATCCGCAAAGATGAATTGTCAAAGGTTTTTTGAAAATTTTTGCGGGCCTCATCCAAAAATCTGAGGGCGCGTTTAGCGGATGCCAGGCCGGGGGAATGTGGGATGATCAACAGGGTACAAAACAACAGGCGCCGCCGCGGGCGCCGCCTGTCTGAGCCCGTGTGCTGGAAGGTAAGGAATCCTGGCCCAAAGAACCGGGTTTTCAAGGATGAATTAAGGATATCGTCTGGAGATTACTTGGGGGACCCGGAGCCGGTCGTCACCGCCGGGATTCTTTTAACGGCGGTTTCCGGCGCCTTTTTCATGATGCACGTTCCATTGAAGACACCACCGGGCTCGATTGAAATCACCGGCGCCTGGATGTCCCCGCCGACCCGCCCGGGCGGAAACACCTCGATGCGCTCGGCGGCGTCAATGGTACCGGTGAGCTGCCCCATGATCACGGCGGCCCCGACAACCATGTCGGCATCAACGACTGCCTTTTCCCCCACGATAACCGTGCCGCCTTTGCTGGTAATTTGACCCTTCATCCGGCCGTCCACCCGGATGGTGCCGGCAAACTCGATGTGGCCCTCAAAGGTCGCATCTGCACCGATAAAAGTGGATATCCTGTCAATTTTCCGGTTTTTTCTCATGGCGTTCGATTTTCCAACTTAAAGTCCTCAGGTTTCGCACCTGATCTTCATATAAATACATGCCCAATCCAAGTCGACCCGCAAAGTGAATCGGCCGGGGCATGGTGTTTTCTGGAAACCGATATGATACTCAGCAACTCTTTATTTTCGTAGTGTGCCTTGTTTGGGATGCATGGCACGGGATCGATTCAATTTAGCAGATGATTGCGCCTCGTCCCAAACAAGGGACACGCAGCAAGGGCTTAATTTCATACCTGTTGGAAGAAAATATCATGCCCCGGCCGATTCACCCCTTTTCTTGCTCACTCAAGCAAAAATCTTCGCATGCTCACATTCAGCAACAAACCGACCCCGATGGCGGCGGTCAGCACCGAGGACCCCCCGTAGCTGATAAAAGGCAGCGGCACGCCGACGACGGGCATCAGTCCCATGGTCATGGCGATATTGATGATCACCTGCCAGAAAAACATGGAAGAAACCCCCACGGCCAGGATGGTACCGAAGGGTTCCCGGCAACTCTGGGCCACGTGCAGGCCCCAGACGATCAGCGCCAGAAACAGCAGGATAACGACGACCGATCCGATCAGTCCCCATTCTTCAGCCAGCACCGAAAAAATAAAGTCGGTATGCTCTTCCGGAAGGAAGGACAGGGCATTCTGGGTGCCTTTCAAAAATCCCTTGCCGGAAATCATACCCGATCCAATGGCTATTTTCGACTGAATGATATGATAGCCGGCCCCCAGCGGATCGCGATCCGGATCGAGAAACACCAGAATACGCCGTTTTTGATATTCCTTCAAGAAAAACCAGACCAGGGGAATTGCGGCAGCCGCGGACACTGCCAGGTAGATAAAAGAACGTTTTTCAATTTTAACGAACACGGTGATGGATGCGGCAATCAGCAAAATCAGGCCGGCCGTGCCCAAATCCGGCTGTTTCAGAATCAGGACAAAGGGGACCACGACCAGCACAAAGGGCCGCAAAAGCTCCTTGAGGGTGAACCCCCGGGTGCTGGCATCCTTGGCGTAGTATTTTGCCAGCACGATAATAACCGCAATTTTGGCCAGTTCTGACGGCTGCAGCGAAAGGGGCCCCAGCAGCAGCCAGCGGCGCGAACCTCCGATGTATTTTCCGAATACCAGCACCCACACCAGCAGCAGCAGGCACAAAACGTAAACCAGCTGACCGTACCGATCCAACAGCTTGTAGTTGAAGGTGAAGGTGACCGTCAGGGCAACCAGGCCGATGGAAAACCAGATAAACTGCTTGTAGAAAATAATTTTTTGCGGCCCCGGCGTTTCGGCGGTTACGGCGCTGTACAGCACGAGCAGGCCGATGGAGCCGAGCACCACCGTCAGGGCCAGCAATCCCCAATCAAAATATTGTATGAGCCGTCGGTCAAACATCGTCGTTCGTGCTCCAGGTCAAATTGGATTAAAAATTTGTCCCTGCCACTCAGTTAACGGGGCCATCCACTCTATCCCTGCGCGCCACCTGGTGCGGTTCCATGGTCTGGCTGCGCAGATAGCTTTTTATCAGCTCCCGGGCCACCGGAGCTGCCGCACTGGAGCCGTGTTCACCGTTTTCGACCAGCACGGCCACGGCAATTTTTGGGGCCTGCGACGGCGCGTAGGCCACAAACCAGGCATGAGGTCTTAAATGCGCCGGCTTTTCCTCCTCGCCAAAAGGGTCGTCTTTTTTACGGCCAACGACCTGGGAGGTGCCTGTCTTGCCGCTGATCTCGATGTCCGGCAGCCGGCTGCCGCGGGCGGTGCCATGCTCACCGTTGACCACCTCCCACAGGCCCTGTTGCACCAGCGCCAGGATGGCAGGTTTCACCGGAATTTTTCCGATGACCTGCGGCCGGTTCTGCTTCAAAAGCCGTCCGTCCGCCGACGTTATGGATTCCAGGATCATGGGTTTGTAACGCGTGCCGCCGTTGGCAATGGCGGCAATCAAACCTGCCATCTGAAGCGGCGTTGTCAGGTTAAACCCCTGACCGATGGCCAGCGAAAGGGTTTCACCTTCCTGCCATACAATGCCGGTGCGCTTTTTTTTCCAAGCCGCAGTGGGGATCAGACCGCCGGCCTCCCGGTCCAGGTTGATGCCGGTCGGAGACCCCAGGCCGCAGGCCTTGGCATACCATGCCAGCCGATCCACGCCCAGCTGCTGGCCGACCTGGTAAAAATAGACATCGCAGGATTCTTCCAGGGCCTTGATTATATTGACCCTGCCATGGCCGCCCTTTTTCCAGCAGCGGTAGGTGCGATTGCCGAACCGGTAATAGCCGGGGCAGAAAAATTCGGTGTTCTCATCGATCACACCCTCTTGCAGCCCGGCCAGCGCCGTGACGATCTTGTACGTGGAGCCGGGTGGATACTCGCCCTGGATGGCCTTATTTTCCAACGGCCTGAAAGGGTTTGAAATCAATGCGTCCCACTGTTCATGGGACATGCCGCCTTCAAAAATGTCCTGGTCAAAGGAAGGACTGCTGGCCAGGGCCAGAATACGTCCGGAGTCGGGCTCCAGGGCGACCACAGCCCCGGCCACCCCCTGCAGCAAGGACTCGGCCCTGGCCTGCAAATCCCGGTCAATGGTTAAATAAATATTTTCCCCCGCCTTGGCGCTGACCGTTTTCAGTACCTGGACCACCCGTCCGCTGGCATTGACCTCGACCTGGCGGCCACCGCGAATGCCCCGCAAGTACTGATCGTAGGCCTTTTCAGCACCGTATTTACCGATGAAATCCCCCCGGCGCAGTCCCGGGTATCGCCCGCTGGCCAGTTCTCCGGGATTGATTTCGCTCAAATATCCGATGAGATGCGATGCCCCCCGGCGGTTCAGATAATGCCGGCGCAGTTTCACGTTAACATCCACACCCGGAAGATCGTATCGATTGGCCTCAACTGATGCCAGCGCATCGCGGCCGATGTCCTGTTTCAGCAGGATCGGCTTGTAGGCGGAAGCCCCCTTGCTTTCGGTGATCCTGCGCGCCAGGTCCTGGGCTGGCACCTTGAGGTGGCGGGCCAGTTTGTCAATGGTTTCGGAAATCGGTCCGGCATCCTTCAATACGATGTTGATGTCAAAAGAGGGGCGGTTGTCCACCAGCAGCCGGCCTTTACGATCCAGAATAAATCCACGGGGCGCTTCGATGCTTTGCAGCCGGATGCGGTTGTTCAGTGACAGGGTGTGGTATTTTTCCCCCATGATCACCTGCAGATAAACCAGCCGCACCAGGATAACGGCAAATGCCACCAGCACGCAGATCATCACTCCGGAAATGCGTTGCCGATACCACTCACTGTCTGCGGTTTTTAAGTACTTGGCCATATTGCTAAATCACAAATTACAATGACCGAAATCCCAAACAATGATGAAGTCGTAAAAAGTCGAATTTTTACGGGACCATCAACTATGATTGAGCCGTTTCGAAATTGAAATTTGAGATTTATTTGTATTTTGGTGCTTGAGATTTGGAATTTCAATACCTAAGCACACCTTATTCAACTGTTTTAGATCTTAACTCTGCTTTGCCCTTGATTTTCACTCTTGCTCCCTTTTACGAGTCTCAAAAAAATTTTGCATCCACTGGAGGGCCTTTTGAAATAACAATATCAACAGCGGTCCGGTAAAAAATGCCAGCAGTCCCAGGATAGCGATGCCGCCGAAAGTATGGGGGCCCATCTGCCGCTCCGGTGCCGCAAGGGCGAGGGCTCCCATGAAGATGAAATTTTCAGCCAGCACTCCGGCGGCAACCACCACGGCGGCTATCAGCAGACGATCCGGTGTCTGCACCAGCCGGGTAACCCCCTTGACGGCAATATAAAGCCAGAAATAGACCGTCAGGTACAACCCAAAAGGGCTGCCGGAAAGGCTGTCCACGGTAAGCCCGAGAAAAATGACAAACGGCAGGCTTTCACGCAGCTGACGCTGGAGTCCCAGGTAGACGATAAACGGAATCAACAGATCGTAACCACCACCCTGCACCGACACCCATGGCAAGATGGTGGTCTGGACAATGGTCAGGGCCAGGCAGACGGCGGTATAAAAAAAATAGATCATCACCGGCTCGCGATATCGTGTTTGCGGCGATTCACGACCACCAGCACTTCCTCGAGTTTTTCGAAATCAACAAACGGAACGACCTTGATCTCATGAAAAATTTCCGCATCGTGGTCCTGCACGTCCGACACACGCCCGATACGCAACCCCTTGGGGTACACCCCGTCCAGCCCCGATGAGACGATGGTATCTCCCACGCGGACATCGTTTTTGCGCAGCACATAGTGCAAGCGGCACAAGCCTGCTGATTCTCCTTTAACAACCCCCCTGGCCCGGGTTCGCTGAACCAGGGCATCCACCGCGCTGTTGCGATCGATGATCAGCATCACCTTGGCATAGTGGCTTGACACTTCGACCACCTGGCCGGCGATTCCCCGGGGCATGACGACCGGCAGGCCCTTGATCACCCCGTCCACCCGGCCCTTGTCGATGATCAGCGTTTTAAACCAGGCAGATGGATCACGACCGATCACCTCGGCGGCCACAACCTGTCCGCTGATGGTTTTCTGGAAATCAAGCAGATTGCGCAACCGTTCATTGGCCAGTTCGATCTCCTGCCACTGGTTGCTTTTTTCAGCAGCTTCGTTCAGCTGCGTGCGCAGTTTGTGGTTTTCCCTGGCAACGTCAACAAGATAGAAGTAATCGCGCCACACATCCCTGGCAAAGCGCATGGTGCGGGTGACCAGCTCCTGGAAGGGCGCAGCGAAGGAGACGGCAAGCCGCCCGACGCCCAGCGTTGAATGACGTCGGGCGTTCAACGAGAGGACAATGACATTGACGGCGATCAAAACAATGACGCCGATGGTGATCACCATTTTTCTGGAAAACATGGATCAGTTTCGCTAGGTTCACCTTAGATAGTGTTTGCCATGTTGTTTCTGCAACGTTGAGGTTCAGGTGATAACGACTTCCTTCAGGATGTCAAGATTATCCAGCGCCTTGCCCGAACCCAGGGCCACCGTCGACAGGGGATCCTCGGTGACGGTGATCGGCAGGCTGGTTTCCTCTCGCAGAAGGTGGTCCAGGTTTTTGAGCAGTGCGCCGCCGCCGGTCAGAATGATTCCCCGATCGACGATGTCGGCGGACAATTCCGGCGGAGTCTGCTCCAGCGCGATCTTGACCGTTTCGATGATGGCATCGATTTGTTCGGAAATCGCAATGCGGATCTCTTCCGAATCAATGGACAAAATTTTGGGAATGCCCGAGGCCAGATCACGCCCCTTGACCTCGATGGTCTCCAGGTTCTGGGGATCAGGGTAGGCGTTGCCGATGGTGGTTTTGATCGCTTCAGCGGTGCGCTCACCGATGAGCAGGTTGTATTTGCGCTTGATATACTGAATGATGGCTGAATCCATCTTGTCTCCGGCCACCCGCACCGAACGGCTGTAAACGATTCCTTTGAGTGAAATGACGGCGACCTCGGTTGTGCCGCCGCCGATGTCCACCACCATGTTGCAGGTGGGCTCGGTGATGGGCAGACCAGCGCCAATGGCGGCCGCCATGGGCTCTTCGATTAGAAACACCTCCCGGGCCCCTGCGGATTCCGCTGATTCGCGGACCGCCCGTTTTTCCACCTGGGTAATGCCGGAGGGCACCGCCACAATGATGCGCGGCCGCACAAAGGTCCGCCGGTTATGGACTTTGTGAATGAAGTGCCGCAGCATGGCCTCGGTAACCTCGAAATCGGCGATCACCCCGTCGCGCATGGGCCGAATCGCCAGTATATTTCCCGGAGTTTTGCCCAGCATGTTCTTGGCTTCCAGGCCCACGGCCAGGACGCGGTTCTTGGAGCGGTTGCCGGTGCTGACAGCCACCACGGAAGGTTCGCTCAATACGATGCCCTTGCCTTTCACATACACAAGGGTGTTGGCGGTTCCAAGGTCAATGGCAAGATCATTGGAAAACATGCCTAGAATCCCATCAAAAAATAAATTCATGGTACCTCGATATGGCGCACAGTAGTGATGTGCCGGTTTGTTGGATTTTTTTAAATATGATGTCGCTCGAAAATGACTTTTTACGAGGCCGTCAATAATAGAAAGATATCAATAAATTACTATAAGGCCTATTGTATCACTACAAACAAGAGAAATCATCAAAAAAATGACGGCGGTTTGAAAAAAACTTTCCCTGTCCCTTGTGTCCAGGGAGCGCTGTCAAGCTTTCTGGCCTCCTGGCCTTATGGCCCGCCGCAGGCGGTCTGCCCTGAACCCAATAAATTTTCCATGACCGCATCATGCAGTCTGGGGCGAAACTTTCTGATCGCCTCGTTGGCGCGGCTCGGATGGATGCGGTTGGTGAGCAAAACGACAATCACGGCTCGATCCAGATCCATCCAGAAAGAGGTCCCGGTAAATCCCAGGTGACCGACGCTGCTTTCAGAAAAAAATCGCCCGCTGCTGGAATTTTCCACCGCCGGCATATCAAAACCCAGCGTCCTGTCAGCATCGGGCAGACGTCGGAAAAACCGGCGCACCAGATCGGTTTCAAAGCATCCCGTCAGCGGGCGGCCATGGTAGGCGGCCTGCAACTCCACCAGCAGGCGGTGCACATCGCCGGCCGTCCCGAACAGGCCTGCATGGCCCTGGATGCCGCCGAGCACGTATGCATTTTCATCATGCACCCGGCCGATCAGCAGCTGCCCGCGCCAGGGACACTGTTCGGTGGCGGCAAAATCCTGCCGGGTTTTTAGCGGCGCATCCAGATCCACAAAAAAAAGATGATTGAGGCCGCAGGGCCGGTAAATATTATCGCCGACATACTCGTCCAGCCGCCGGCCGCTGACGTGCTCAACGACCCAGTCAAGGATCATAAAGCCGAGGTCGCTGTAGACCGCTTTGCCTCCCACGGGACCCTCAAGCGGTTCACGCACCAGCAGTGCACGCAGCGCCGGTTTGCGCTCGGCTGATGGCAGCTGCTGCAGTTGCTGGTAAAACGGACGATAGGCGGCAAGCCCGGCATTGTGGCCCAGCAGGTGGGTAATCGTTATGGCTGCCTTGGGCCCGTCCTTGAAAGCCGGCAACAGCCGGCCCAGTGACTGCTGGAGATCAAGGCGGTTTTGCCCAACCAGGTGCATCACCGCCAGGGTGGTGGCCAGCGGTTTGGTCAAAGACGCCAGGTCGAAAATCGTATCCACGCTCATCGCACGTCCGGAAAACAGGTCGGCCACCCCGTAAGCCCGGTGAAAAACCGGGGTGCCGTTCCGGGATACGAGCAGCACCGCGCCGGGAAAAACCCCTTCGGCCACAGCCTGGAGCATGAGGGAGTTAATCGACTGCATCGTACTTTCCAACTTCCGCATTCCGACTTCCCCATTCATTCGGTGGCGGCCCGGTGGTAGGACAATACCCGCCGGTCCGCATCCAGGGTCGCTTCCACGCCCATGGGAAGGGTCAGGTTCAGGTTGTCGTGTCCGGCATCCAGGCCGGCCAGAATCGGCAGGCGGCGGTCTTCAAATATGTCGCCGACAACGCGCAAGATATCCTGAGGCGCGCCGCACCCCTGGAAGGAGCCCAGCACCAGGCCCGCCAGGTCGTCAAAGCACCCGGCCAGCTTCAGATGCATCAGCATGCGATCAATCCTGTAAGGGGCCTCCCCCCGATCCTCCAGGAATAAAATTTTGCCGGCAAAGTCCGGGGCAAAGGCGGTGCCCACCAGGTGGCATAAAATTGTCAGGTTGCCCCCGCAAAGGATGCCGGAAGCCGAACCCGGAGCAAGGGTCGCTGCGCCGGGCGCATTGAGTTCGAGGGGTTCTGCCGATGAAACCGCTTCGAGCAGGGCCTGGCGCACGGCTTCCGGCGCTTCGGCCAGGCTGGTGACCACCGGTGCGTGAAAGGTCACCAGGTGGCTGCGGGTCAGCAGGACCGACAACAGGGCGGTGATGTCACTGAAGCCGAGAAACACCTTGGGATTGTTTTGAATTGCCTCGTAGTCCAGCAGTGGCAATATCCGCATGCAGCCGTAACCGCCCCGGGCACACATGATGGCATCCACGTTGTCGTCGGCAAACAGCTCATTGACCAGTCGGGCCCGGTGGTGATCGTCACCGGCCAGGTAGCCGTTGGTTTCAAACAGGCCCCGGGGCACAAAGACTTTAAATCCCATCTCTTCAAGGACCCGGGTTCCCCGGTGAAACAGCCCGTGATCAAAGGGGCCCGCCGGCGCCGCAATGCCGATGGTGTCAGCCGGCTTCAACCGCCGGGGCAACCGATTGGTTTTGTCCGCCTTGTCTGTCAAATCATTGATCCTATCTTGACACGCCCCCCGCGACGTGTTAATAATGTTGGTTCGAGTCGGGGCGTAGCGCAGTCTGGTAGCGCACTTGAATGGGGTTCAAGGGGTCGGAG
>CAZGNV010000068.1:0-21641 GCA_964527835.1 uncultured Desulfosarcinaceae bacterium
TTCGAATCCGTAGGTCGCCCGTTCGAATCGGGCCGGGCGTACCAGTAATATCAAGCGCTTATAATATTTTAGTGAGTGCTTTTTTTGTTATAATAAGGCCACAAGCGGGCACAATATATCATCGGTACTATTTTAGCCTGCTGATATCGTAACTTAATTTGTTGAAGACCGAAGGATTTTCAATCCTCTGTCCCGCGCAACAGCAACGGACGATTCGACATGATATATGCAAAAACCGCAAAGTGGTGGCAGGAGCTGTGAATAATTAAAGTCTGCGTTTGCCTTTTTGTCTGTAACCCTTAAAAGTCAAACGTAGACTTGAGCCGCTCTTTTTGGGAATGGACAGTTAAAAATGTGGCTTTGAAAGAAGGATAAAAAAGGCGGGTATTTCTAGAGGATTTAGGTTAACGAAAGGAATATCATTTTTCATACTTAGGCACGAAGTCATAGAACACCCTAATTTATAGGATTCGAAGTGTAAGTGAAAATCTCAAAATAATTCCTCCAAAGGCCAGGAAAACGCCTTTATAGCCTTGCCCCCCATTTTTTTATGCAATGAAGTTAAGGCCTCGAACATGGCTTGTTCCAATGCTTCGTCAACTCCCATCATTACCGCACAGTTAAAACCGGGCCAGACTGCATCGTCAAATTTGGGATCTGAACGTTCTCCTTTGCCCAATACCCGATCCCACTTGGTGTACCCGGCCACACAACATGTGGTAAGGGTTTCCATCACTTCCTCATCGAAATCCACATCATAAATCAACAGCAACATTTTCATGATTTTAATCCAAACGCTGTTTTCTGCTTTCCAGCATGAAATAGATGGTGGGTACCAAGACCAGCGTCACCAGGGTGGAAACCGACAGTCCCCCGAGCATGGTGATCCCCAACGGGTTCCAGGCCTCCGCACCTACGCTGTCGGCGGTTGCCATGGGCAGCATGCCGAAAAAGGTGGTCATAGTCGTCATGAGCACTGGTCGGAGGCGGTTGCGGCCGGCCCGGGTAACGGCCTGCAGCAAGGGCTGCCCGCGCTTCTGAAGCAAATGGATGTAGTCCAGCAGCACGATGGCATTGTTCACCACGATGCCCATGAGCATCACCACCCCCATAAATGACATGATTCCCAAAGAGGTGTCCGTTAAGTAAAAAGCATAAAGTACCCCGCTGAAGGCAAAGGGAACCGAAAACATGATAATAAGCGGGTCGTGCAAATTTCCGAAAAGTGCAGCCATCACCATATACACCAGAAGGATGCCGATGATCAAAAGGGTGGTCAGGTCTCGAAACGCTTTTCTCTGCTCCTCCACGTCTCCCCCGAACTGGGTTGAAATCCCCGGCGGTGTGCCGATGGCGGCAAGTTGCTGTTTCAAATCTGCCGTGACCGCCCCCAATGAGCGCTGGTAAGTATCCGCCTCGACTTTGACGATATTCTGCCGGTTTTTTCTTTCAATCTCAATGGGACCTTGCCCGCTTATAATGCGGGCCACGTTTTTCAGTTTGATCATCCGTCCGTCCGGGGTAATCAATGGTACCTCGGGCAGGTTTTTCAGGCTGTTTTTGTCTTTTTCAGTTAAACGGGTAAAAATATCGAAATTATCGCCGGCATCCCTGAACTGCGTGGCCTCCATGCCGTAAAAATAATTGCGCAGGGAGGTGGCAATTGTAGCTGTATTAAGCCCCAAATTCGCCGCCTTGAGCCGGTTTATCACCACCCACATTTCCGGCCGGGGATCCTTTTGGCTGATGTCGATGTCCACCAGTCCCGGAATTTTCTCCATGATAGACTTTACCTTGAGGGCATAAAGCATATTGGCATTCAGATCCGATCCCTGAATTTCCAGGGAAACGGGTTTGCCGGCTCCCATTAAAATAGACGTAATGACGTTCTGGGCCCGCACCTGAATCCTGCTGATGCCAGGTATTTTTCGCACCCGCTCCCGCAAGGCGGCGGCAATGTCTTCAGCCGAGCGGCTTCTTTTGTCGCGGCCCACCAGTTTCAGGCCGATGATGCCGACATTAGGCCCCTGGTCAAAACCCATCGCCACCCCGATACCCTCTTTGGTCTCGCCGTCAAAACCGTAGGAATGCCGTAATTCCTCAGGCCGGATGACCTGATTGATGTTTTTAAAGATCGCCTCTTGCACCGCATTAGTCTCTTCTATGCGGGAGCCTTCCGGAAGACGAAAATTGATGTTGACCTCCCCGGTGTCGACGGTGGGGAAAAAAGAGGTTGACAAAAAGGGAAGCAGGGAAACACTGCTGATAAAAATAAATACGGCCAGCAAAACTACCGTTTTACGGTGGCTCAGTGCCCATTCCAGAATCCGGGTGTAAGCATCCTCCACAACTTCCAAGATACGCTCCGATGCGGCATACAGGCGGCCGATGGCCCCTTTCCTTTTTCTCAGGCTTTCGGGGGTGGCCGTAATCAGCCGCGACCCCAGCATGGGTGTGAGCATCAGGGCTGCCAACAGCGAAACCACCAGAGTCACCACGAGCACAAAACCCAGTTGTTTGAATATGATCCCCGCAAACCCCGTTAAAAACATCAGAGGTACAAAAACCACCACGGTGGTCAGGGTGGAGGCGGTGATGGCAAGCCCCATCTCACTGGCTCCGAACATGGCGCTGGTCTTAATGCGCCCACCACGTTCGATATGGCGCACCATATTTTCCAGCACCACAATGCCATTGTCCACCACCATGCCCGAGGCGATGGCCAACGCCATCAGTGACACCAGGTTGATGGTATAGCCGAACAGATAAAGAAAGATAAAAGCGCCGATCAGTGAAAAGGGAATTGTTAAGGCAATAATGAAAACGGTCCGCAAACGGCGCAGGAAAAGCAGGGTGACCAGCACGACGAAGGCAATACCGTAAAAAAGAGTGGTCCTCAGATTCTTAACCGAAGTCAAAATATCTTCCGAGGTGTCCATGATGATATTGATGCGCACATCCGGCGGCAGCGTGGTTTTAAATTCTTCAAGTTTGTTTTTGACCCGGCGCACCACCGCCACCGTGTTTTTGCCGGTTTGTTTCTGAAGAATGAGCACCATGGCTGGCTTGCCGTCCCCCCAGCCGTTGACGTCCTGAGGTTCATAGCCGTCTTGGACCCGGGCTACATCTTTGAGGTATACCGGCCGATTTTTAAAATAGCCGATGACGGTGTTGGCGATCTCCCGGGCCGATTTGAACCGGCCGGGTACCCGTACAAAATAGTCCTTGGCCCCCGATTTGATATTACCGGCCGGCAGGTTGAGGTTTTCAGCGGCCAGCAGC
This sequence comes from uncultured Desulfosarcinaceae bacterium, assembly GCA_964527835.1. Taxonomy (GTDB): domain Bacteria; phylum Desulfobacterota; class Desulfobacteria; order Desulfobacterales; family JAFDCJ01; genus JAFDCJ01. The sequence goes on from CAZGNV010000068.1 coordinate 3,283, forward strand.
TGGTTGATCCTGGATAGCGCCAGGCCATATCCTTGAACCCGGGCCAGATTAAAATAGACATTGATCCGCCGCCGCAGCCCGCCGTGCACAATTACCGCTCCAACGCCCGGCACCCGCTTGAGCCCGTCAACGACCTGCTTGTCGGTCAGGTGGTATAACCGGGGCCATGACTTCTCCCCGCTGATGGTCATAAACATGATCGGGGCTGTGGCACTGCTGAATTTGAAAAGAATCGGCTTTTCGGCATCATCCGGAAGTTCGCGTTTGGCCAGCTCCAGCCGATCCCGGATATCGTTGCTGGCCACGTCCAGGTTGGTCCCCCAGTCAAATTTGCAGACGACCAGCGACAAATTGTCCAGGGACTTGGAAGTCAGGGTATCCAGGTTGTTAACCGTATTGACCTGATCTTCGATCGGTTCAGTAACCTCGGTCTCCACATCCAAGGCGCTGGCCCCCGGCCAGGATGTCAGAATCGAAATTACCGGCGGGTCAATATCCGGCAGCATGTCGATACTCAGCCGGGTCAGGGAGAATAGTCCAATAATGCTCAAAGCCAGAAAAAGCATCAGGGTTGCCACCGGTTGTTTGACGGCAAATTCGGGCAGTTTCATAAGCCTTGCTTTGCACCTCCCTTAACCGTCACCGGCAAGCCGTCTTTCACCCGATTCTGCCCCTTGACAATCACCTGCTCGCCTGCTGCCAACCCTGCCTTGATTTCCGCCAGATTTGCCTGGATCAACCCGATTTGGATGTTTTTCAGGACGGCTCTGGAATTTTGCACCGTATAGACATAATAACTGCCGGTTCCGGGCAATCTGAGAAGAGCGTCTTTGTCAATCGTCACAGCCGTTCGGTTTCCCAGCTGCAGGCGTATATTGGCGAACATGCCGGAGCGCAGCGTGAGGTCTTCATTGGGGACGAAAATTTCGAACTCACCGGTGCGGGTTGTCGGATCGAGAGTCGGATTGATGACGGCAACGGTTCCCTGAAAAACTTTGTGCGGGAAGGCATCCACTCGGATCTCTGCTTTCAATCCCTTTTTGATGGATGGATAATCCTGCTCGGATACGCTGGTGATGATTTTTACGATTTTTTCATCCGAGACCCGCACAATCGGTTTCTTGGCGTCGGACATACTGCCCGCATCCACGTAACGGGCGGAAATGTAACCTGCAATCGGCGATACAACCTGATGATCCTTATGCAGAATTTTAAGAAGATTAACAGATGCCTGCGCTCTTTCTATCAAAGCCAGCGCAACCTTTTTGCCCGCAAGCGCTGCCTCATACTGGCTGTTAATCTGGTCCAATTTTTGCTGAGACATGGCCCGGGTTTTCACCAGTTTTGCAATGCGGCGGCGGTCTTTGCCGAGCAAAGTAAGCTGGGCTTCCACTTCGATTAATTTTGCATTTGCGGAACTCAGCGCCGCTTCGCCTTCCCTGATCTGGGCTCTGATCATCTCATCGTCCAGGGTGGCGATCAGCGCTCCGTTTTCAACGAAATCGCCCTTTTCAACCAGGATGCTTTCAATGATTTTGCCAGAAATTTTCGGGGGGACATTGACCTCCAGCCTTGGGCGGATATCACCGGTTTGCTCCAGAGTCACATGCAGCCGTCTGATTGTGGCCGTAACGGTTTCCACCGGGATGGGATTTTTATCCGCAACCTGTGTTTTTTGGCGGGTCTTGAATTTCCAGTAGCTATAGACGGTCACTGTTCCGAAAACAAACATAATGATCAGGGCAATGACCAGTCCGGTTTTTCCCTTTGAGGCGGTATTTTTTTTCATCAGCGTGTTTTCCAGTTCGGTTGCTAACCGGCTACAGCGTTTTGTTACTTGGTATGTTTTATCTCCGCAAAACCGGATAACCGATTTTTCCTCTCAAATAGCATGATTATCGACGCCGGATTTCAATCTTGCCGTTGACTTAAGCGAAACATTAACATATTATCATTAAGTGATTACTCAATCAAACAAAATTATAAACCATATCCCCCAAAAAATTCAAGATACATGGCCATGAGTAAAAAAGAAGCGATTTTAAATGCCGCCATTGATCTGTTTGCTGAAAAAGGCTTTAGCGCAACTGCGACCTCTGCAATTGCAAAAACGGCCGGTGTGGCGGAGGGGTTGATTTTCCACTATTTTCAAAGCAAAAATGGCATCTTGGCTCATATCCTGATTGACATGCTTGAAAATTACATTGAAGGCGCAAAAAATGAAATTAATAGCAACCGAACCGGCCTTGAGGCCATTGAAAATTTTATTCTTTTTCATTTCCGTTTTAGCAAAAAGAAGTCTAAGGAGGTGGTGGTACTGACCCGCGATTTTCCGACCGATCTTCTACAGCCAGGTTCGGTCTATCGGGAAGAAATTACCGCCCGTCTGAACCTTTCGTTGAACTTAGTGAAAAATTGCTTAAAGAAAGGACAAAAAGACGGATCAATCCAAAAAGTACCCATTGAGAAAACCGCATTCATTATTCAAGGGATGCTCATTGGTGCGCTGCATCTCAAATTAAAAATGCCAAATACGCCCGAAATGTCATTGATAGCCACTGAAATCTTGAATTTTTGCCGTCGAAGCCTGGCTGCCAAAAGCTAACCATATTGATCAAGGAGGCGCTGGCATGAAAAAAATACTGGATATAGAAGGGACGTTTGATTTTTTTTCAGGAGAAATAATCGGCGATATATTACGGCTCGACTTTGAGAAAAATATTATGTCCCATGCCGCCGATTTGAATGCCAAGCTTGTATTGTTCGACTATCTTGATCTCGTATCGAGAAAAGATGCGCTTAAAGTGGTCGTGATCCAGAGTGCACCGGATAAAACAGGCCGCAATGAGTATATCGAATTTTACAATCAGGTTGTCCAATCAAAACTGGATATCAGCATGGTGCTTAAACTGTTCCATGCAGTTGACCAATTTATCCTGAAGATCCGAGAGATGAATCAAATCGTTGTCCATGCCGACAGCGGCAAAGTGCTGCCCCTGTTTTTCAATGTCAGCCTGGCCTGTGATTACCGGATCGTGGCGGAAAACACGGTTTATCAAAATCCCAGTCTTGAATTAGGCCTGGTGCCCAAAGGCGGGGGCGCATTTTTTCTGTCTAAAATTGTCGGCATCAGCAAAGCATATGAATTATTGCTGTCCGAAAAAGATATCACGGCGGACGAGGCCCTGAATCTAGGAGTGGTCGATGAAGTGGTCCCTTTTAACGAACTTCGAGATGCCGCTTTTAAGGTCGCCGAGCAATTTGCCCGCAAACCTGCCCGGTCTTTAAGGTGTTGCAAACGATTGCTGAATTATTCACTTAAAAATCTTTGCGAATACCTTGAATTCGAAACCCAGGAACTGGCAATACTTATCGGTCCCTACGGAAACGGTTTGTCGAAATATTTTCGTTAAGGCATTAACGATTGATGAAGTCGTAAAAAGTCCAATTTTTTCGCTCCGCAAGCCTTTTCGGGAGCCGTTCAGGGTTTCGCTAAACTTCAAGAACTCGTCGCAAGCTCCTCAAACAGCTTGAAGTTTTTAACGCTCAACCCTTCACAGCTCTTTTTCCGAAAAGGGTTGATGTCGCTCGAAAATGACTTTTTACGGGGCCGTCAATCTTGGATATACTTCAATCACAGCTCCCATCAGCGGCCGTATCGGCCGTACGGCTTATACCCGGGGCAATCTGGTAAATCCGGCCTCGGGACCGCTTGCCCGCATTGTACAACTCGATCCCATATGGGCGACCTATTCCATCAGCGAGAACGATCTTGTGTCAGTCGAAATGTGCATCCGTGATGCTGCCGCGGGCAAGAAGCACCCCATGCTGGCGCCGCGCATCAAGCTGCCCGGCGGGCAAATCCTCAAAACTGAGGGGCGGATTGATTTCGTGGACAACACCGTGGACCCGGGTACCGGGACCATTGCGGTGCGGGCGCTGTTTGACAACCCGGACGGCCTGCTGCTGCCAGGGCAATATGTAACCGTCATGGTTGCCCGCAGCAAACCCAAACTGATGCCGGTTGTGCCCCAGTCGGCAGTCCTGGAAGATCACGACGGACAGTATGTCCTTGTTGTGGACGGCCAAAACCGCGTCAGCATGCGACGGGTCAAGACCGGGCCTGTAGTCGGCGTCAACTGGGCCATCGAATCAGGCCTGGCCCTCGGCGAGATGGTCATCGTGCAGGGCGTCCAAAAGGCCCGGCCCGGCCAGATCGTGAAAACAGTCACCGTAAAAGAACAGAACGGGAGGTAAGACATGTTTTCACGGATTTTCATCGAACGTCCTCGCCTGGCCGTGGTCGTGTCCATCTTTATCACTCTGGCCGGGCTCATCGCCATGTTCAATATCCCGGTGGCCCGGTACCCATCTATTACGCCGCCCGAAATCCGGGTGACGGCGTTTTACCCGGGCGCCAACGCCAAGGTGGTGGCCGACAACGTGGCTGCACCCATTGAAAAAGCGGTCAACGGCGTAGAGAAGATGCTCTATATGTCCTCTTCCTCTTCCAACGACGGGCGATACGAGCTGGCCGTCACCTTTGCGGTGGGCACCGACCCGGACATGGACCAGGTCAATCTGCAAAACCGGGTGCAGCTGGCCACGCCCAAATTACCCAAGGATGTGGTTGCCCAGGGAATTACTGTGCGCAGGCGTTCCACCGATATCCTGGGGGCGGTTGCCTTTTTTTCTCCCAAGGGGACCCGGGGCAAGCTTTTTTTAAGCAATTATGTCAGTCAAAACATCAAAGATGCCCTGGTGCGGCTGGACGGCGTCAGCGACGTATTTATTTTCGGTGAGTTTGAATACAGCATGCGCATCTGGATGGATCCGGAGCGGCTTACCGCCCGGGAGCTGACCGCCGATGACGTGATTGCAGCCATTCGCCGGCAGAATATCCAAGCGGCTGTTGGATCCATCGGCACATCGCCGGCCGGCGCCGACCAGCAGCTCCAGTACACACTACGCGCCAAGGGACGTCTCAATGACGTTAAGGATTTCAAAAACATCATCGTGCGCAGCAACGATCAGGGTGGCCTGGTGCGGGTGCGCGATATCGCCCGGGTGGAGCTCGGAGGCAAAAACTACGGCACGCACTCGATTATCAACGGCCGACCGTCGCTGGCGCTGGCTGTTTACCGGTCATCTGACGCCAATGCGCTTAACACCATGCAGGCGGTCAGAGCCGAACTCAAACAGCTTGCCAAACGGATGCCGGAAGATGTGCAGTATAAGGTCATTTATGATACCACCAAATATGTTTCGGCTGCCATCCATGAAATTGTGCTCACCCTGGTGATCACTTTCCTGCTGGTTTTGTTTGTAAACTACATTTTCCTTCAAGACTGGCGGGCCACCCTGGTGCCTACTGTGACCATCCCGGTCTCGCTGATCGGCACCTTTGCCGTGCTGCTGGCTCTGGGCTACAGCGCCAATACCCTCTCCCTGTTCGCCCTGATCATGGCTATCGGCCTGGTGGTTGACGACGCCATTATTGTGGTTGAAAACGTTTACCGGGTAATGGAAAAAAGAAAGCTAAGCCCTAAGGCCGCGACCATGCGGGCCATGGGCCAGGTGACCGGCCCGATTATCGCCACCACCCTGGTGCTGCTGGCCGTGTTCGTCCCGGTCGGTTTTATGCCCGGCATTACCGGGCAGCTCTACAAGCAGTTTGCTGTGACCATCTGTACGGCGGTGGTGATATCGGCCATCAACGCCCTGACGCTGAGTCCGGCCCTGTGCGCCGTTTTACTCAGAGAGCCCAAGGTCATCCGGCGCGGGCCCCTGGCCTGGTTTAACCGAACGCTGAACATCTCAAGCAACGTTTACGTGGCCAGCACCGCGTTGCTGGTCCGGCGGCTGTTGGTGGCGCTGGTAATATTCGTCTGCGTTCTCGGTGCCGGCTATTTTCTGTTCACACGCACGCCAACCAGTTTCCTTCCCCCGGAAGACCAGGGCGCCTTTTTTATCAATGCCCAGCTGCCCGAGGGGGCATCGCTTGCCCGCACCAACAAGGTGATGCAGCGGGTCACCCGAACGCTTCAGGACATTGACGGTGTTGATGACGTTTTAGGGGTCAGCGGGTTCAGCCTGCTCAGCGGCACCGCGGAAAATGTGGCATTCGGCATTGTGGTTCTGAAACCCTGGGATGAGCGCACCCGTCCCGATCAGCAGATCGGCGCTATCGTGGGGCAGGCCATGGGCAGGCTGGCCGCCATATCGGCTGCCAATATTTTTGCATTTGTTCCGCCGCCCATCATGGGTCTGGGCACCACCGGCGGTTTTGATTTCCGACTCTTAGCCCTTGAAGACCAGCCGCCGCGCAAGATTGCCGCCGTGACCCGGGCCATGCTGATCGCCGCCAACCAGGACCCGACCCTAATGCGGGTGTTTTCCACTTACACAGCCGACACGCCGCAGATATTTGTGAAGCTGGACCGCACCCGGGCAGAAACCCTCAACGTACCAGTCAGCCGGGTATTCGCCACCTTGCAGGAGCAGCTCGGTTCAGGCTATGTCAACGATTTCAATCTCTACGGCCGGGTCTACCAGGTCAAAGTCCAGGCCGAGGCTTCTTACCGCGACGCCGTAGAAGACATCAACCGTCTTTACGTCCGCAGTAATGGCGGCAAAATGGTGCCCATGAGAAGTCTGATCACCCTGTCGACTATCCTGGCGCCCCAGCTCGTCTACCGTTATAACCAGTTCACCAGCGTCCAGATCAACGGTAGCGCCGCCCCGGGCTTTTCCTCGGGAGATGCCATGGCGGCCATGGAACGGTTGGCGGCCAAGACCCTGCCAGCCGGCTACGCCTTTGACTGGTCTTCCATGTCCTTCCAGGAGCGCAAGGCGGGGGGTAAGGTTGCCTTCCTGTTCGCTCTGGCCCTGCTATTCGGCTATCTTTTCCTGGTGGGCCAATACGAGAGCTGGAACATCCCACTGTCTATCATTCTGTCAATCCCGGTGGCCAGTCTGGGAGGACTGGCGGGTTTGTGGATCGCAGGACTCAACCTAAGTATCTATGCCCAGATCGGTTTGGTTCTGCTGGTGGGCCTGGCCGCCAAGAACGCCATTTTGATCGTGGAGTTTGCCAAAGACCGCCGGCAAGAAGGTCTTCCCGCCGCCAAGGCTGCGGTGGAGGGAGCTAAAACCCGCTTCCGTCCGGTGTTAATGACCGCCTTTACCTTTATCCTGGGCGTGGCGCCCATGGTGATCGCCACCGGGGCCGGGGCCGGGGCCGGCAGCCGGCGGGCCATCGGCACCACGGTTTTTTCCGGCATGCTGGCGGCGACTCTACTGGGAATTTTTCTAATTCCCCCGCTTTATTATACTTTTCAGTCATTCCGCGAAAAGGGCAGTGCCTGGCGCACACGCCACCGTGAAAAGGCGGCAACAAAAGCTGCCGATAGAAGTTAAAAAAAAGTGCGAAATGAGATAAACATGCGATCTATACCGGCAAATCGATACCACCGTAAACCGTCTGCAGGCAAGAACCGTTTTCACTTTTCATCCCTGACCGCCGTTATCATCGGACTGATCCTGGCCGGATGTATGGTGGGACCCGACTATACCCGTGTAACACCCGAGGCACCTTCAAAATGGCATACCGAACCGTCCGGCGGACTGACCGCTGGCAAGATAAATCCGGAAACCCTGGCCCGTTGGTGGAGTACGCTAAAGGATCCGCAACTTTCCAGTCTGGTGGAACGTGCGCTCAAGGGCAATCTTGACCTGAAAAATGCCCAGGCCAGAGTCCGGCAAGCCCGGGCCCTGCGCGGTATCAGCCGTGCCAGGCTTTTTCCCACTTTGGACGCTGGCGCTTCGGCCTCCAGGCGTCGCGGCAGCAAAAATGTCGCTAGAGGAGAGCAGGTCGACTTGTACTCCAACTTGTATTCCGCCGGATTTGATGCCGGCTGGGAACTGGATGTTTTTGGCGGAATCCGTCGGTCGGTTGAGGCAGCCCAGGCCAACCTTGAGGCCACCCAGGAGGGTCTGCACCAGACACTGGTGAGTTTGCTGGCCGAGGTGGCCTTAAACCATGTGGAGGTGCGCACCTTTCAAGCCCGGCTGGCAGTAATCAAGGCAAATATCAAGACCCTGCAGGAGAGCTATGACCTGAATCAATCGCGGTACCAGGCAGGACTCATCGACGATCTGGCCGTGCAGGAATCCCTGCGGATACTGGAAAATTCCCGTTCCGCGATCCCGTCTCTGGAGACAGGACTGGAAGCGGCAAAAAATCGTCTGGCGGTGCTCTTGGGGGAGCCACCCGGCGAGCTTTCCCGGGAACTGGCCGATGAACAACCCATACCGGTGCTCCCGCCAACAGTGGCTGTCGGGATTCCGGCCGAGACCCTGCGTCAGCGTCCCGATATCCGTCGGGCCGAACGCAACCTGGCCGCCCAGACGGCCCGAATCGGTGTCGCCACGGCAGAGCTTTATCCCAAGTTTCATCTGATCGGCAGTATCGGTCTTGAATCAGTTACCTTCAGTGATTTTAGCGAATGGGCCAGCCGAACCTGGAGTATCGGCGGCCCCGGCATTTCCTGGAATATTTTTCGCGGCGGCGCCATTCGACAAAACATCGAGGTGCAGACCGCCCTTCAGGAACAGGCCCTGATCCAATACGAATCGACGGTACTCAGAGCCCTGGAGGAGGTGGAAAATGCGCTGGTGGCCTATGCCAAGGAACAGCGCCGGCGGGAATCCCTCACCAAAGCGACGGTCGCTGCCCAACGGGCTGCTGCGCTGGCCAGGGACGTGTACCAGGCCGGTCTGGTGGATTTCAATAACGTGCTGGACGCCCAGCGTTCGTTGCTCATCATAGAGGATCAGCTGGCTCAGAGTGAGGGGGCTGTAATCTCCAATCTCGTGCGGCTGTACAAAGCCCTTGGCGGCGGATGGAAGTCCTGGAAACCGGATGGCGCGTAGATTATTCCGGATAGTAGGAGAAAACAGATGAAAAGCAAGATCGCGGAAGCACTCAAGCTTAAGTACCCCCCCATAGCCATCCTATGGGACGATGAAAAACCGGCAAAGGCTCAGCAATTCAGGCAAGGCAAATGGGGCTGTGTCATGTGGCTGCTGGCCAGTGCGGCCAGGGGCAAAACAGCGGTTTTTGACAAAGACACCTATGGATGCTGGGGCGGTGGGGTCGGCCTGGGGTTTGGCAACCAGTATCTCAAGTTTCCCGGCGGTATCGAATGCTTTTGTCATTTCCTCTCAACAGGCAATGCCCATTCGGATAAAGGCAAAGCGGTTGCCGGGCAGATTGAAAACTTTGTGACAAAAGATTTCCTGGAAGATTTTCTGCAGGGCGAAAGATATCTGAAGTCTCCTGAACTGGTCGAAAGATTTGTCAATGCCATGCCCATCATGGATGTCCCTTCAAAATATGTCATTTTTCAACCCCTGAACGCTGTCGCTGAAGGCAGCGCGCCGCCGGAAATTATCGTATTTTTGGCTCCGCCCGACCAGCTCTCCGCGCTGGTGATTCTGGCAAACTACGGCCGGCAGAGCAATGACAATGTGATTATTCCTTATGCCGCCGGGTGTCAGACCATCGGCATTTTTCCTTACCAGGAAGCCCGCAGCGAAAGACAGCGGGCCGTCGTCGGCCTTACGGACATATCGGCACGCGAAAATATCAGAAGACAGCTCGATCGCGACTTGCTCTCTTTTGCGGTCCCCTGGAAAATGTTTCAGGAGATGGAAAAAAACGTGGCAGGAAGTTTTCTGCAAAGAAGAACCTGGAAAGCTTTGATTGCTGAATAAAGTTAACGGATGCAGCCCCGCCCATGCCGTCAGATGCTTGGATGGATATTGTCCTCATCGACTCTGCCAGTAGCGATACATTGCTGCAATCAACCAGGCAATTTCGTGTAATCGGTTATAAATCCTGACGCCCTGCTGGTTGAGATCGTGGATCGCCTGGCTTTCCCAGGGGCTGTAGTGACTGCCGATTAAAATCGGCAGTTCAAGTTCTTTTTCAAAAGCACAAAATTGGCTGACCTGCTGCTTTTCAATTTCCAGGAAAATCTTCCACGCTTGGTCGGTTTGTTCTGCATGCATCCCCGGCCGTCCAATGCCATGCAAAATCAAGGCGTCAATTTCTGTCGAAGACAGGATCGCACGGCCCAGCGAGCTGAGAAACTCAACATCTAAAAATCTTCCGGACGCTCCGAAATCAACCGGATTTTTTACCGAAGCCCGCTCCGGCATCCCTATCGAGCGCAGGTCCTTCTGAAGCTTGGCGCTAAATTCGGGCACTGACAGTCCGGTCTGCGTCAAACAATCGCTAAGCGCGACCCCCCATGAGCCCCCCATGGTGATAATCGCCACGCGGTTGCCCTGCATGGGCGGCCGTTCGATCAGCGCGTGGGCAATGGGCAGCAGAAGCTCCATGGCAGGAGAAACAACAGCACCCACCTGGCGCAGCAGGCCCTCGTAAATTTTCCATTCGCCGGCCAGGGCCCCGGTGTGACTGCGGGCAGCACGAGCACTGTCGGCACTTTTGCCCCCTTTATATACAACCACCGGTTTGGCGGCGGCCACCCGGCGGGCAACCTCCACAAAACGACGGCCGTCGCGCAAGGCTTCGATGTACATGACAATCGCCTTGACTTCAGGGTCCTGTCCGAAAAGCTCGAGAAAATCGGTTACCGTCAGATCACACTCATTGCCGGTATGGATGAATTTGCCCACACCCAACCCCCGGGTCCATCCGGATGACAGCAGGTCATAAAAAGCATAACCTCCCTGACAGACGGCCGCAATGGGGGTGGCAAGCAGATTTTCCGCCGAAGTGGACGAGGCATTAAAACCGGCATGCAGGTTGAATGTACCGCTGACGTTGGGGCCAATCAGCCGCATATCGAGGGAGCGGGCAAGCCGGGCCAGGGATGCCTGGCGTTGTCTGCCCTGCTCGGAAGTTTCACCAAAGCCGGCCGTAATGATGGTGATGCCTTTGACACTTTTTTGCCCGCAGGCTCGGATGGTTTCTTCTAAAAATTTTTCCGGCACAGCGCAAACCGCTAGATCAACCGACCCGCTGATCTCCCGGATATCTTTGAACGCCGGGATACCGCAAACCTGATCGACCCTGGGATTGACCGGATAGATTTTGCCGGAATAACTGCGGGACAGCAACCCGCCCATGATAAACGATCCCCAGGAACCCGGCTTCTCTGAAGCGCCGATAACCGCCACGGATACAGGGTTGAGAAAAACCTCCAGGCTTGACGGTGTACCGCTTTCTTTAGAACTATAGATCTTATTCATATAGACCTCATTCATCCTTCTTTTTGAAGGGCACGCTGACCGGCTTTAACCAGCCTTGCCAGCTCGATCGCCCTGTCTGCCAGCAATCGGGCTGACAAAACTCCATACTCATCTTTCAGGACAGCATGGCGCGGCTCTTTTACGAATCGGCCTTTGCCTTCAGGACTGCTATAGGCACCGGCTCCAAGCTGGTACAAGCCGGAGGTGGACGGAATCATCTGGTGGGTGAGAAACATCAAATTGAGGCTGGACAGCGTGGTTTCAATCCCGCCGCCTCGAAAAAAGGCGACCGCCATTGAGGCGCCGATCTTATTTTTAAGCGGAAATTTGTATATATGGCCATGGACAAAGGCACGCGTGCGATCAATCATGTCGGCCATCAATCCCGAGAGGCGACCGAAGTGCGAGGGACAGGCCAAAATGATGCCGTCCGCCTCGAGAAGTTTTGGATAGACGGCTACCATGTCATCTTCCTGGACACAGTATTTTTCACGGGTTTGTTTTTTGATGCACCAGTTGCAGTGATTGCAGGCGTTAATTTCCTTGCCGGCCAAGACAACCGATTCGGTCTTTACGTCTGGATGCCGGCCGGCTTGAGAAAGTGCTTCTGCGAGAAATGCCTGGGTGTTGCCATTTTTAATCCTGCTGCCGTTGATTCCCAGTATTTTGATCATATTCAACCTCTTTTTGAATTTTTCTCTGTATCATGTCCGCCAGTTGAAATTCCATACAGATTCCGGCGTCAAAGGGGTTGAGTGGAATATCCCATGGGGGAAAGATCTTTTTAAGCTTTGTGTGGGTATGATCGCTCAGCCGGGCTAATTTCAAGCCATGAATGTCACCTGCATCGGTGGCCATCACCCCCTCGCCTCCGGACAGGGTGATGATCGCCATGTGGTTTCCCTGAGGGACTTCAAGAAACTGGAAGGCCTTGGCAAAATCAAAAAACTCCTCCAGGTTCCGGGCCCGAATAGCACCGGCCTGCTTGAGCATGCCGTCAAAAATGACATCATTTTCTCCTGCCAGTGAGCCGGTATGGGAGGCGGCGGCTTGCGACCCACTGGGGGTGCGGCCCGTTTTTAAAATGATGACCGGCTTTATCCGGGTTGTGGCCTTGAGAAGGCTGTAAAATCTGCGGCCGTCGCCTTTCAGGCTTTCAATGTGCATGGCGATAACCTCGGTTTGCGGATCCCGGGCAAAGTACTCCAGGGCATCCACTTCGTTGATGTCGAGCTTGTTGCCCATATCCAACATTTTGTTAATGCCTAAATGCGCAAAAATCCAATTAATCATGGGCTCGTAAAACCCGGATTGGAAGGCAAAAGAAAGCCCGCCCCGGTTCAATTTCTCGATCGGATTAAAGCTGATTGCAAAATTATTGGCCGTGTTGACGGGACTGAGCGTGTTGGGGCCTAACATCCTAATATTGTTTGTTTTCGTGAAGTCAGCCATGGCCTGGTGAAGCTGTTTGCCGGCATCGCCGCCTTCTGAAAAACCACCGCTGATGATGACGATATGCTTGACCCCAATGGCACTGCTCTGCCTGAGAATATCCATGGTTTTTCTGGCCGGTACAGCGCTGACAACCAGGCCCACCTTATCGGGGATATCCTGCAAACGTTCAAAGCATTTTACTCCCAGAATTTCTTTTGTGTGGGGGTTTACGGGATAAATTTCGCCATTATACTTCAACGAGACCAGGTTTTCCAGAAGGCGGAAATTCATTTTCAACGGGTTGCCGGTGGCACCGACGACGGCTACCGAATGCGGGTTGAAAAAACTTTCCAAAAAGTGATTTGTGCTCTCCACTGTTAGTTTCCTTCCAATACGACCAGCGCATCCACCGCCACCGGTTTACCGTCGGAAATAATGACGGGGTTAATGTCAATCTCTTTGATGGCCTTGTTTTCCATTCCAATCCGTCCCACAGCAACCAGGATCTCGGCCAGCATGTCTTTATCAGCCGGCGCCATACCACGCACGGCCTCCAGGATCTTATGGGCCCTGATTTCCTGTATCATTTCCAAAGCGTCGCGTTTTTCCAGGGGAGCGACGCGAAATGTGGTGTCTTGAAGCACTTCGGTAAATATCCCTCCCAGCCCGAACATCACGCAGGGACCGAACTGGGGATCACGGGTCATCCCGACCACAAGCTCACGCTTTCCTTTGACCATCTGCTGAACCAGGACAGCCTTATCGGTGCCCTCCATGGCGGCGGTGATTTCTTCAAAAGCAGTTGCGGCTTCGGCATCGTTTCTGACATCGATCCGAATCAAGCCCTTTTCCGTTTTGTGGGCGATATCCGCCGAACATCCCTTAATAGCGACCGGATAACCGATTTTCGCGGCGGCTTTAATAAGATCTTTTGCGTTGCCGACCAATTGTTCAATGGTGACCGGGATGTGGTAAGCTGCGAGAACCTGCTTGGATTCGTGTTCCGAAAGCGTGGTCCGCCTTTTCCTAATTGCATCTTCTATTAGATTCATTCATTCCCCCATTGATGATTTAGATAATTCTAGGATCCTCTGAGCATTCTTATATAAAACCTTTGCCACCACCTCAGGCTTGTACCCACCGGCCTCAAATTCGTTCAGCCATCGCTGCGGGGGTATTTCCGGATAATCCGAGCCATACATGAACTTGTTCTGTAATCTGCCGTTAATTTCCCTTTTTAGATTCTCAGGAAAATATTTTGGCGCCCAACCCGAAAGGTCGTTGAAAACGTTGGCCTTATGAAGAAGGACGGCGATCTGTTCATCTATCCAGGGCCATGCAGGATGGATCATAATAATAGTCAGGTCCGGAAAGTCGGCCGCGACATCATCGATATAAGGGACCGGTCTTGTGTATTTGAGTTTGTAGCCATATCCTCCCGGCATACCAGCGCCAACCCCTGTCGTCCCCGTATGGAAAGATACCGGAATACCTAACTCTACGCATTTTTCATAAAGAGGATAAAAGCGCCTTTCATTTGGGAAGAATCCCTGGGCAGATTGCTGGAATTTGAGGCCCATCAAGCCAAGTTCTTTGACGCATCTTTCCAGTTCCCTAATGGCCCATTTTCCCTTCCACGGGTCAATCATGGCCCAACCGCCGATAAATACGTCCGGGAATTTCTTGATCAGTGCGGCCACTTCGTCGTTGGTGTTTGAGGTGTCATACCCGCTCTCGGCCTGACCGTCCCATCCAATTAACAGGGCCTTGATATCCAGATCTTTGAATTCCTTGGCCATTTCCTCATCTGTCCTGATCTTTTCTTCAGTCCTGTAGTACTTGGGCATAAATTCAGCCACTTCCTTGCCCCATCGTCTCTCATAGGAAAATGGCGCTGTGCTCGGATGCACGTGAACATCTATCGCTCTCATGTTGTTTTCCCCCATTGAATTGTTACTCCCACCCCCTACCACTCCCGAGGCAAGGAACGGATGGTTTGCTGCCAAATAGCTTTTTCCCCCGCGCCCTTCTTTCTTTCGTTCCCATGATATTTTTAAACGCGTTTGAGATACAACGGCTCCCGGTTTTGATCCACCCTGCGGATATTTTCCGCAACCACCTGGACAATGCCCCGCATGGAGACATCCGTAGAACCGGCAATGTGCGGTGTGGCCATCACATTATATTTGAAAATAGGATCATCAGGGTCCGGTGGCCTCACACTGGTGTTCAAGAATTTCGGTTCGAAGTAAGCCGAGGAATCCGCCCCATGTGTTTTCCGAAGCTGCAAATAAAATTTTCATGGAACATTTCCCTTTAATATTCATTGACTGGTTCGCATTTAGTGAGAACGGGGGATTGGGCTTTTCCTTCGTATGCCCGCATCTAAAATAAGAACACGGTATTTAGCTCCCTCCATTGGCAAAATTGCCGGTGAATATTGAGCGCCTGCCAAAAACATTGGCGAAAATCGGCCGGTTCAGCGGCACGGAAAAGTAATCACAATAAATGCTGCACTTGGAAAGCAACATGAAGGTAATATCGTTGTTGAGGCCGTCGTATTCCGATAATGTTTCGAAATTTCCCCCGCCCTTGGATATGATCAGATCGGATCTGTAGAACAGCTTTTGCAACGTCTGTGAACATCTTCGCATTACGGTTCCCGGCAGCGGTCCGTCGATACCATTCTCCATCACGTGGGCGACATCGGACATATCTGTAAATGCCGCATCTTCCATGGTCACGTCGTTTAATGCCGGCCTACTCCTTACTACGTAGAATATCTCCAGGTTATATTCTCTCCGCAAAGCAGCGATAAACAGTTTGTCCAACACCACCTCGCCGGCATTATCCCCGAGGTACAAAACGGTTTTGCTGTGCTGCAGCTTGTCGATAAAATGAGCCAAATCCCCCTGGTCAAAGTGCATTTTGCCGGCATCCGCCAGAACTTCCTCAATCTTATCCGTGGGCAGGGCCGTAACCATGGCATCAATGGCATTACCTAAAACAGCATACTTTAGAGCTGCAACAAGGGAGTTGCCGGAACTGGCGATCCTTTGCTCAAGGATGGGATATATCTCGCTCATGCGCCTGTTCTGCTTCGCCTTGTCTCCACGGAACGGATCCGTGTTGCCTGAATATGCTGCGATTTTTATCAAGACCTGCTCGACAACTTCGGCGCTTGTCACATCCCAACACTTCCCCCCCAACGCCGGCACTTCCAAAACCGTTTCGAAAATCTCCCTTATTTCATCCGGACGTATAACCGCCCGTTGAATAGCCGAAAGGGACATATTCAATATGCAGGGGAGGCACTGTGGCTGGATAAGCATAGTGGGTCACCTATTGCAGTTGCAGTTTCTGCGCCTCCAGTGATCATGCAGTACGTGCAGGGCTTGCACACTCTCCACTGGGTCATTGAAGACGGGGAAAATATTGAGCTGCTTAAACTTTTCAATGTCCTCCCTACGGGCAAAGAGGCTGAAAGCAATGGGTTTGTTTTTTTCCTGTGATAACGTCTTAAGGAAATTCAACATCTGTTCAGGCGTCCCGATACTGCGACCGAATATCTTTTCAACCTCAGGGTCGTACAGGAAGGCGAGTACAACACCGTCAATGTGCTCAAGGTCAAGGCAGCTTTTAAGAGCAACGATCAATCCCTTAGGGTCATGGACATCGCCAAGGTCCATGGGGTTGGCCAAACGGATCACGCCCGCCCGGCGATACCGTTCGATGCTGCTGATGACTTCCTTCGGTAGCGCCGGACAGGTAAAGCCGTGTTTTTCGCAAGCATCCCCAAGGATTACAGAAAACCCCCCTGAAATGGACAGCACGGCCAGTCTATTGCCTCTTAGCGGGGGAAGCATCAGCGCCTTGGCTGCCACCACCAACTCCCGGAGGTCATGAACACGCACGATACCGGCCTGTTTCAGCGCTCCGTCAACCACGCGGTCATCATTGGCAAGCGCGGCCGTATGGGAATAAGCAACTGAAGAGGCGGCGGCGCTTACATTGGATTTGAAAATGACAACGGGTTTTTTTGCACCCCGGGCAAGTTCCATCAGCCTTTTGCCATCATCAATGCTTTCCAGGTACAGGTGAATCTGCTGTGTATCTTCATCGTTCATCAAGTATTCCAGAAAATCGACTTCATTTAAATCCAGCTTGTTGCCCGCACTGATAATCTTGGAAAATCCAACATGCTCCTCAGAAAAGTAATAGGCAGCTTGGGTGGTCACCCCTCCGCTCTGCACAATCAAACCTACGGGGCCTTTCTTAAGTCTTTTGACCTGGATGGGATTAAATGGTGTACATAGCCCTGAGCCGGGACATATAACCCCTATGCAGTTAGGCCCGATTAGCCGAATTCCGTAACGCTTTGCCACTTCGAGGAGCTCTTTTTCAACATGGCTCACATTTACGCTGAATTCCCTGAACCCCCCCGTGGAAATGACAGCCCGACGAATTCCCTTGCGCCCGCAAACCCTAAGGGTTTCGGCCACAAATTTTGCAGGAACCAAGATAACGGCCAGATCAATGCCATCAGGCAGGGTTTCAGGATCGGTTATGATCGCCTTTCCATGGATTCGGCCCGGTTGCCTGCCAACGGCGTAAATTTCGCCTTTAAAGCCCATTTCAAGGCAATTGCTCACGATCGTTTTCGCCAGATTTCTTGGGTTTTCCGCCACTCCGAATACAACAATGCTCGCGGGATAAAAGAAGCGTCTCATTTCGTCCTGTTTTTTCAGCCGTAACGTTCAAGTTTTTTTTGATATAGACTCTCGCCGCAAAGGCCTGGCAAAATTCGGCCACCCAATGATTGGAATCGTTTCAAAATTCTCTGGGCGTTCTTATACAGAACCTTTTCTACCACTTCCGGTTTGCACCCACCGGTCTCAAACTCGTACAGCCATCGCCTGGGGGTATTTCCGGATAATCCGAGCCATACATGAACTTGTCCTGCAGTCTGCCGTTGATTTTTCTTTTAAGATTTCCAGGAAAATATTTTGGCACCCAGCCCGAAAGGTCATTGAAGACACTGGCCTTGTGGGGAAGCACGGCGAGCTGCTCGTCTGTCCAGGGCCGCCTCATCCCTGGTGACATCCGCGGAGATTGGGGTTTTTTCCTCGTATGCCCGCATCCAGGATGAATACTGTAACGTCTTGGGCTTCCAGGCAGTCCCTAAGAAAGGGGGCCCTTCGGCCTTCGTATCTAGTATGGAAATAATCTGCACTGTGTCATTTGATGGTTTTGATCCTGCGCTCCTTAAACAGTTTTGCGTGGGCATCGCATGCATGGCAATAACTATTGTGACGTCTCTTCTGCCTCGTTTCGAGGCAGCCGTGTCGCCAGAATTGCGCCCAACAGGGAAACACCGCACGCAACAATAAACGACGTGGTAAATGAGTGGGTGCGGTCCGCTAAATACCCTCCCACCACAGGCCCCAGGGCCTGACCGATGCCGAAAAACAGCGTAATGAATCCCAGGCAGGCCGGGGCCAGGCGTGCTCCCACGTAGTCACCTGCAGCGGCTGCGGTAATCGTGGGAACACTCCAGGCGCTTAGGCCAAAGACCACCGCCGACAGGTGGATTTTCCCCAAAAAAGTGGACACGGTTAAAAGCAAACTGCTGATTTCATAAT
>CAZGNV010000069.1:0-21052 GCA_964527835.1 uncultured Desulfosarcinaceae bacterium
AAACCCTGAACAGCTCCCGAAAAGGCTTGCGGAGCGAGAAAATCGACTTTTTACGACCTCATCAAATATGATGAAACCGTAAAATATGAATTGATGCGATGAACACTAAACCAGTATATGTGGGAACGGATGTGGGGGCATCGAGAACCAAGGTGGCCGTGCTCGATGCCGACAAGAAGCTCATCGGCCACTGTGTTAAAAAATCGGGCACGGATTTTACCGCCACCGCTGATGAATGCTTGGCAGCCTCGCTGAAAATGGCCGGGGCAGGACATGAGGATATTGTCTGCGCGGTTTCGACGGGCTACGGCCGCAAGAACGTTTCCTATGCGGCGGACAGCAAGACGGAAATCGGGTGCCATGCCAGCGGCTGCTACCTGTATTTTCCCAGGGCCATCTCGATTATCGATATCGGAGGGCAGGACAACAAAATCATCAAGCTCGATGATGCCGGCCGCCGGCTGAGCTTTAAAATGAACCGCAAGTGTGCCGCCGGCACCGGCGCCTTTCTGGAGGAAATGGCCGCCCGGCTGGATCTGGCCCTGGAGGAAATGGACGCTCTGGCCCGCAAATCCCGGGACATGGTCAAGCTGGGCAGTTTCTGTACGGTTTTTTCGGCCACCGAGGTGCTGGAAAACATCCGCAACGGCAAGAAAATCGAGGATATCGTCAAGGGCGTCTTTTTTTCCGTCATCCGGCGGGTGGTGGAAATGGATTCCATGGGCGACAACGTGGTCATGACGGGAGGGGTGGTGGCCCACAACCCGTACCTGGTCACAATGGCCGAGGAGATGATCGGCAAAAAAATCCTGGTGCCGGAATTTCCCCAGCTCACCGGTGCCATCGGTGCGGCGCTGTATGCCATGAACCACGGGGGATCAACGAATGCAGTCAATCGGCGCTGAACTTATGTCTAATTATAATAATAAGGCTTGCTTAAGCGAAAAATTGGACTTTTTACGGGGCCATCAATAATAATGGCTTTATTGATAACAGATTGCAAAATAAAAAGAGTGGAGGATAAGTAATGAGCGAAGAAAAAAAAGTGGTTCGAAAAAAAATAGCCGCTGCCGCGGATGTCGGCAAATTCATGGCGGATTATTACCTGGAGCTTGACAAGGCTTCCAAGGCCGGCAGCCCCAAGATCGCCTGGTGCACCAGCGTGGGGCCGGCTGAAATCCTGCGGGCCATGGGATTTCTGATCTATTTTCCCGAAACCCACTCCGCCATGCTGGGCGCCACCCGCATGGCCACCGATCTGATCCCGGAAGCCAACGCCCTGGGCTACTCGCCGGACATCTGCTCGTATCTGACCGCCGACATCGGTGCCTTCGTCCAGGGGGTCACCCCGCTGAAAAAAGTCTACAATATCGAAAGCGTCCCCAAGCCGGACGTGCTGGTATACAACACCAACCAGTGCCGCGATGTCCAGGACTGGTTCAACTGGTACGGGGAAAAATTCAACGTCCCGTCCATCGGGGTTTACACCCATCGCAATATCGGCGATGTCACCGAAGCCCACATCGTCGACATCGCCCAGCAGATGGAAGGGCTGGTAGAACCCCTGGAAAAAGTCTCGGGCACCAAATTCGAACTCGATGCGCTCAAAGAAGCCGTCCGGCTGTCGCGCAAGTGCTCGGACATCTGGAAGGAAATCCTGGATACGGCCGCTGCGGTCCCCTCCCCGCTGACATTTTTCGACGGGACCACCCTGATGGGGCCGGCCGTGGTGGGTCGCGGCACGCAAAAAGCCCTGGACGTGTATGAAATTTTGCTGGCGGAGCTCAAGGAGCGGGTCGCCAAGGGAGAAGGCGCGGTGGAAAACGAACGCCACCGCATTTACTGGGACGGCATGCCGGTCTGGGGACGGCTCAGTGCGCACTCCAAGCTGTTCGCCAGCCTGAACACCAATGTCCTGGCCTCCACCTATTGCAACAGCTGGATATTTTCGGCCCTGGATCCTGACGATCCCTTCAAGAGCATGGCCCGGGCCTATACGGAGCTGTTTATCGTCCGTTCCGATGACGCCAAGGAAAAATACATCAAAGAGATGCTCGAGTTTTTCAAGGTTGACGGCGTCATCTACCACGATGCCAAAACCTGTCCGAACAACACCAACTGCCGCTACGGCATGGCCCAGCGGTTGTCCAAGCTGACCGGGATTCCACATCTGATCATCAACGGCGATCTCAATGATCTGAGGATGCTCTCCGACGAGCAGACCAAGACCAATGTGGAAGCCTTTATCGAACAGCTGGACGAAAATGCCGCCGGTTGATGAAAGGTTATTAATAGATCCGCAGCTTATCGACAAGGAGAACGAACATGCTAGATTCCCTCTTCAGACCAAAATCGGTGGCCGTCATCGGCGCCTCCTCCAAGGAGCTGTCCATCGGCAACCGGGTGATTAAAAACCTGATCGACTTCGGCTTCAAGGGTGACATTTATCCCATCAATCCCAAGGCCGATGAAATCCGCGGCCTGCGGGCCTACAAGTCGATTCTGGAATGTCCGGACAACATCGATGTGGTGCACATGGTCATCCCGGCCAAATTCGTACCCCAGGCCATGGAAGACTGCGGCAAAAAAGGCGTAAAAAATGTGATCATCAATTCGGGCGGATTTTCGGAAATCGGCCCCGAGGGCGAAGCCATTGAAAAGGATTTTCTGGCCAAAGCCGGGCAGTACGGCATCCGGGTGCTAGGCCCCAACTGCCAGGGAATCATCAACACCGACCCGGACATCCGGGCCTATTGCAATTTTACCTTCACCATGCCGGATCCAGGCTACATCTCCATCGTGGCCCTCAGCGGGGGGGTGGCCGAGGTCATCCACCAGGCGTTTTCCCAGATGGGGGTGGGCACCCGCATATATGCTTCCAACGGCAATGCCTGTGATGTCACCATCCCGGAGATCATCGACTACCTGGGTGATGACGAAGGCACCCGGGTGATCGTCACCTATGTCGAGGGGCTGCGCGATGCGGACACCTTCATGCGGGTGGCCACTAAGGTGGCCGCCAAAAAACCGATTCTGGCCATGAAGGCCGGGCGCACCATGGAAGGGGCCAAGGCCGCGGCCTCCCATACCGGGGGACTGGCCAAGGAGGACATCGCCACGGACCTTATTTTCAAAAAGGCCGGCATCCTGTCCTTTCGCGATGAGGGAGAACTGATCCAGGCCGCCGCTGCCTTTGCCAGCCAGCCGATTCCCGCCGGCAACCGGGTGGGCATTATTACCAACACCGGTGGGCCGGCGGTCATCGCCACGGATGTCATGGTCGCCGCCGGCCTTACCCTGCCGCCGTTGGCGGAAACAACCCGTCAAAAGCTCATTGAGGTCCTGTATCCCGAGGCCGCGGTGCACAACCCCATTGATGTGCTGGCCACCGGAACGGCCGAGCATTACCGCGCCTGCATGGATGCCATGATGGCCGACGACAATTTCGACTGCGTGTTCATCAATTTTGTAACGCCCTTTTTCGTGGACAATGAAAGCATTGCCCGCCAGATCGTGGAGGTCAGCCGGCAGCAGCAAAAACCCATCGTCTGCAACCTGATGACCGACCGGCGCCAGTGGACGGAGGTCGTCAAAATTTTGCAGGACGGCGGCGTGCCCTGCTTTGCGCTTCCCGGCGAGGCGGCCCGGGCCATGGCCGCCCTGGTGCATTACAACGACATCCGCGTCCGTGAAATCGGCGAGGTGCAGACCTTTGACGACACCAACAAGGCCCGCGGCACCGAAATCGTGGCGGCCGCCGTCAAGGACGCAAAGTCCAACCTCTCTGCCGCCGAGGTCTATGACATCCTGGAGGCTTACAAGATCCCCACCGCCCAATGGCAGATGGCCGCAAATGCCGGGCAGGCCGAAAAAGCCGCTGCCGAAATCGGCTATCCGGTGGTAATCAAGGCCGACGCGGCGACCATCGTGCACAAAAGCGACCTGGGCGGGGTGGCCGTGAATCTGCCGGATGCCGCCGCGGTCCGGGCGGCAGTCGAAAAGATGCAACAGACTTTTGCAGGCCATGACGGCCTGCGTTTTTTCGTCCAGAAATACCTGCCCGGCGGTCTGGAGCTGATCATGGGCGCCAAGGCTGAAGAAGGCCTCGGCCATGCGGTGATGTTCGGCGTCGGCGGGGTTTTCGTGGAAATCATGAAGGACGTGGTGTTTAATCTCACCCCGGTGACAACGGGCGAAGCCCGTCAAATGCTGAAATCCATCAAGGGCGCGCCCCTGCTGGAAGGGATCCGCGGACAAAAAGGCGTGGATCAGGACAAGCTGGTGCAGATCATCGGCCGGCTTTCCCAACTGCTCACGGACCTGCCGCAGATCCGGGAAATGGACCTGAACCCGCTGGTAGCCTTTGAAGACGGGGTGTATGTAGTGGATGCCCGCATCAGTTTATAACTCAACGTTGCATAAACAACATGGCCAACAAAATAGTTAATGTTTGGGGATTATTTCCAATATCATAGCGAACGCAGAATGTTGTTGCTTCACCCCCTTTGTGAATTCAAAGGATAGAATCTTTTTAGGCCATGTTGTTTACCCTCCGGGAAAGCCGGAGGACTTCAGATCCTGTGTTGCCAAGGGTTTGCGGTATAAGAATACAGCTTCACCCTTGGCGCCTTGGCTCTGAAACCCTCCGTCTTTTGCAACATTAAGTTGTGATTTTCAACTTAAATCCATAACTTGTAAAGGAGCTTTCCATGGCCGGATGGCTGAACCTGGGACAAAATCTTAAAGTCAACGCCAAGAAATTCCCCACCACCGTGGCCCTGAAAGACGCCAGCCGCAGTTTCACCTACCCCCAGGTCAACTCCCGGGTGAACAAACTGGCCCACAGTCTCACGGCCCTGGGCTTGGCCAAGGGTGACAAGATCGCCGTGCTGCTGGAAAACAGCATCGAAATCGTGGAACTGTTTCTGGCCACCGCCAAGACCGGCATCATCATCGTGCCCATCAATTTTCGCCTGGTCAGCGCCGAAGTGCAGTATATCGTTGAAAACTCGGACGCCAAAGTCTTCGTGGTGCACGATGAGTTCACCGCCACGGTGGATCCAATCAAAGCCGAGCTGAAAAACATCCTGCCCGACGGCTACTTCGTCGTCGGGCAGCCGCAGCCTGGCTATCAGCCCTATGAAGGGTTGATTGAAAGTTCCCCGGACACCGAACCTGCGGCCGACGTCCGGCCGGAGGACACCTGGATTCTGATCTACACTTCCGGCACCACCGGCAAACCCAAGGGCGTGATTCGCTCCCATGAGTCCCATGTCGCCTTTTACCTGATCAATGGCGTGGATTTCGGGTTCAACGAGCACGACTACTGCCTGAACGTGATGCCCCTGTGCCACATCAACTCGACTTATTTCACGTTCACCTTCACCTATATCGGCGCTTCGGTTTATATCCACCCAGCGCGCTCCTTCAAGCCCGCAGAAATTCTGAAAATCGTGGAAAAAGAAAAGATCACCTTTATTTCGCTGATCCCCACTCACTACAATCTGATTTTAAACGCCTCCGATGAAGCCAAAAAGTGCGACGTCAGCTCCATCCGCAAATTGTTGTGCTCATCGGCGCCGGTCAGAAAGAGCATGAAGCTGGCCATCATGGACTTTTTCCCGGGAGTGGAACTTTACGAGGGCTACGGCTCCACCGAGGCGGGCATCGTCACTGTGCTCAAACCCGAGTACCAGATGAAAAAACTGGGCTCCATCGGCTTTGAAAGCCTGGGCACGGATTTCGTCAAACTGCTCGACGAACAGGGCAACGAGGTGGGCGTGGGCGAGGTGGGCGAGCTTTACTCGCGCGGGCCCATGCTCTTTGACGAATACTATAAAATGCCGGAAAAAACGGCCGCCTCTTTTCGTGACGGCTGGTTTTCCGCCGGCGATATGGCCGTGCGCGACGAGGATGGGTTTTACCGCATCGTGGACCGCAAGGACAACCTGATCATCACCGGCGGCGAAAACGTCTACCCCAGCGAAATCGAAGAGGTAGTGGGCAGCCACGAGTGCGTGTTCGACTGTGCGGTCATCGGGCTTCCCGACGACAAGTGGGGGGAGAAAGTGGCTGCGGTCGTCGTGCGCAAGCCCGGCCTGGACGAAAGCACCATCAATGAAGATACCATCCGCCAATGCTGCTCGGGCAGGCTGGCCGGCTTTAAGCGCCCCAAGGAAATCATCTTCATTGACGAAGACGAGATGCCGCGCACGCCCACCGGCAAAATCCTGCACCGCAAGCTGCGGGAAAAATTTCAAGATAAACTTCGCTCAGTTCAGGATAAGGAGGGAAAAAAATGAATTATGCCACCTATGCCACCCTGCATGCCCGTCACCTGGCCGATAAAATCTGCCTGATTGAACGCACGCCTTCCAAAAACCAGCGGCGCACCCTGACCTGGCGCCAGTTCAACGACGAAATCAACAAGGCCGCCAATTACCTGTCCAAACAGCTGGGGGTAAAAGACGGCGATTTCGTCATGCATTTTCAAAACAACTCCCTTGAGTGGCTGATCACCTATTACGCCATCATCAAGCTCGGGGCGGTGGTGGTGCCCTTGAATTTCCGCTTTGTGGGCCCCGACGTTCTTTACGCGGCCAACATCTGCCAACCAAAAGCGATGATCCTGGGCTCCGAATTTCTTCCCGTGGTGCAGCCCATCCAGAAGGAACTAAAAACCGTCACCGATTACATCTGTGTCGGCGACGAGGTCCCTGCGGACATGATCGACTACAGGGACATTGCCGCTTCCGATGACACCGCGGAAGCCATGCTCGAAGTCGATGATCAGCACGACCTGGCCATGATGTTCACCTCCGGGACCACCGGCGATCCGAAACCCGTGATGCACACCCACTACTCGCTGAACAACACGGCCATCGGCAATGGCATGAGCTATTTCGTGCAGAAAAACGACAACTACGTCTTTTTCCTGCCCCTTTACCACAGCGGCACCATGTTCCTGTGGGCCCCCTTCTACGCCACCGGCGCCACCGGCACGATCCTGAGGGAATTTTCCGACCCCCGATGGATCATCGAGGCCATGGCCGAAGAAAAGGGAACCGATGTGCTTTTCGTGGTGCCCATTGCCGTGGCCATCCTGAATGCCATCAGCAAGGGTGAAATCAACCTGGCCGATTATGATCTTTCCAGCTGGCGCTACATGGAAATCGGCGCCCAGCCGGTGCCCTTCGACGTCATGAAGCGACTGGTGGAAACCCTGCCTTGCGGCGTTTCCAACATCTACGGCATCACCGAAGGCGGCGGCGGCGGCCTGTTCAACCTGTATCCGGAGGAAGTGCTGGAAAAACCGGGATCCATCGGCAAGCCCACCTTTGGCATGGATGCGCGCATCGTGGATTTTGACGGCAAGGATCTGCCCCCCGGCCAGGTGGGGGAACTGCTGCTGAAAACCAACCGCATGATGAAGGGCTACTACCAGAATCCCGAGATGACGGCCCAAACCCTCAAAGACGGCTGGCTTTACACCGGGGACCTGGTGCGCGCCGATGAGCAGGGTTACTGCTACATCGTGGACCGCGCCAAGGACATGATCACCTGCGGGGGGGAGAACATCTTTCCGGTGGAAATCGAAGACGCCCTGATGGACCATCCCAAAATCGATGACGTGGCCTGCATCGGATATCCCGATGAACGGCTGGTGGAAATCGTGCTGGCCATTGTCCAGCTCAAGGAAGGCGAATCCATGACCGAAGAGGAACTGATTGAATTTGCCAAGTCCAAACTGGCCCTTTACAAGGTGCCCCGGAAGGTCGTATTTGACAAGGTCCTCAGAAACCCCACCGGCAAATTAATGAAGCCCAAACTGAGGGAAATCCACACGGGCCGCAAGGAGGCTTTCCAAAAACTTGACTAGAAACAGTCTTTATGAACCCGCAAAAAGTTGATTTTCTCTCTTAGGAAACCTTGCAACATTAAAATAATAAGGAACCAGAGATGCTGATCACCGAAATCCTCGCCCGCAATGCACGCCTATACGGACAGCAAACCGCACTGGTGGAGTGCGATCCGGCCAATGACGGCCGCCGCGAAATCACCTGGGAGCAGTTCGATGCCCAGGCCAACCGCGTCGCCACGGCCCTGATCGCCAGAGGAATCAAAAAAGGCGACCGGGTGGTGCACCTGATGATGAACTGCCTTGAGTGGCTGCCGGCCTATTTCGGAATCCTGCGCACCGGCGCCCTGGCGGTGCCGTTGAATTTCCGCTTTTCTTCGGATGACATCAAACTGTGCGCCTCGATTGCAGAGGCGAAGGCGTTTATGTTCGGCGAAGAATTTGTCGAGCGGATCACGCCCATCAAAGCGGCCCTGGACGCCACCGTGGAGACTTTCGTGTTTGTGGGCCCGGAAGACAGGCGACCGGAATTCGCCCAGTCTTACCCGGATTTTCTGGACACCGGAACCGCCGAAGACCCGCAGGTTGAATTCGATCTTCTCGACGATGCGGGACTGTATTTTACCTCCGGGACCACCGGCACGCCCAAGGCGGTGCTTTTGACCCACCGCAACCTGGAGCATGCCTGCTACGTGGAAAACCGCCATCACAACCAGGTTCACGAAGATGTCTTTTTGTGCATCCCGCCCCTTTACCACACCGGGGCGAAGATGCACTGGTTCGGCAGCTTTATCGTCGGTGGCCGCGGCGTCATTCTCAAGGGCGTCAAACCGGCATGGATCCTGGAGACGGTCTCCCGCGAAAAGGCGACCATCGTCTGGCTGCTGGTTCCCTGGGCCCATGACATCCTGATCGCCATCGAAAACAAGGAAGTCGATCTGAGCGACTACCAGCTGGACCAGTGGCGGCTGATGCATATGGGGGCCCAGCCCATCCCGCCGAGCCTGATCAACCAATGGAAAAAAATCTTTCCCCACCATGAATACGATACCAACTACGGCCTGACGGAGACCACCGGTCCCGGATGCGTTCACCTGGGGCTGGAAAACACGGCCAAGGTCGGAGCCATCGGCATTGCCGGATTTGACTGGGAATACCGCATCGTGGATCTGGAAATGCAACCGGTGCCGGCGGGTGAACCCGGAGAGCTGCTGGTCAAAGGGCCGGGAGTGATGAAGGAATACTACAAAAATCCGGAGGCCACCGCCGCCACCCTCAAAGACGGCTGGCTGCTGACCGGGGATATCGCCCGGGTGGATGAAGACGGCTTCATCTGGCTGGTGGACCGGGCCAAGGATATCATCATCACCGGCGGGGAAAACATCTTCCCGGTGGAAATCGAAAGTTTCATCATGGACCACCCCGCCATCCAGGATGTCGGTGTGATCGGCCTTCCCGATCAGCGCCTGGGAGAGATCGTCGCCGCCATCGTCAAGGTCAAGCCCGGCCACAGCCTGAGCGAAGAAGAACTGGAGCAGTTTTGCCAGGGGCTGCCGCGCTACAAGCGGCCGCGCAAAATCATCTTCGGCGAAGTGCCCCGCAGTCCCACGGGTAAAATAGAAAAGCCCAAGCTGAGAAAGCAATATACGGGCATCGCTGAAAAAATCGGCAAGCTGGAATAGCACCGCATCCGTTGCCGGGCAGCGTTAAACCATGATAAACCCGTAAAACCAAGGAGGCTGTCTTTCCAATCCGCAAACGGGTTACAGCGATCCGTCCAGCTCCTCGGCCACCGATTGCTTGCAGGCCCGGCAACGCTGGGCCCCCCTGAAAAGCGGCTGGCCGCATGAAGCGCAGTGGTAGCGTTCGCATTCGGCCCGGGCCCATTCGATGCTGCCCTTCTCATCTCCGTGCCGGGCGACCATGTCGCGCCACAGGGGAATGGCGCGCTTCATGACCCGAACGCCGGTGGCCAGGGGGAAATTTTCAATCATCTCGCAGGGCCACTGCTCACACTGGTGGCAGGAGTAGTAGCCCCTGGACTTGACGCATTGCCTGATGGTGCAGTCCTTGCAAAATCCGTAAAGCATTTCAGGCGGGTCCGGCTGCATGCACCCGAGGCATTGGGTGTGTTCCGGCCTGGAACCATAGAGCTTTCCCAGCACGGCCTTGAACTTTTCGTTATCATCCCGGGTGGCGATGTAAATGCCGCAGGCCCCGCAATACAGCCCGCAGGGAGCCATCAAATTCCGGTTTTTAATTTCGTCTTCGCTCCATCCTTGCATTGTATTTTACCTCCTTGCATTCAGGCCAGCTTGAGCAGCCGATACAGCCAACTGCTGTGCAGGCCGATGGCCTCTTCCGGGCACATCTCATGGCAGCAGTAGCAGCGAATGCACTTGTCGTCATCGATAAAGGCGCGCTCATTGACGAAGCGGATGGCTTCCATGGGACAGCCCTTGATGCAGGTGCCGCAGGCAATGCAGCGATCCCGGACGACCCGGGGCCTGACGGTAAAAGCGTCTTTGAACAGCGGCTCCAGGACCCGCTGGTACCAGGGCATGGGCCCCAGACCGATGCGACCGGCCGACACCCGCGGGGGTTTGAAATCCGCCACTTTCACCTCGGCCAGGTCGACGCCGATGATTTCAACCTCCTCGATGCGGGTGGGCTGCAGCTCCCGGCGTTCGGCTTCCATGAGAACCGGGTTTTGTTCCCGATTGAGCCCCATTATTTCGGTGGCCACCACATCCAGGGCCAGGGCGTTTTGGGAGCCCAGCAGCAGACCCACCGCCCGGGGATCACCGGTGCCCGGGCCATCGCCTTCCATGGCCACCACCGCATCCATGATGGACAGGCGCGGCGATACGCAAAAGTACAGGTCCAGCAGCATGCCGGCAAATCGCTGCCCATCATGCAGTTTTGCATGGTACCCGGGTTTGGCCCTGCCCGGGATGACGCCGAAAATGTTTTTCACCGCGCCGGTCATCCCGGTGAACAGGTGGGTCTTCATTTTAGACAGGTTAAACACCGCATCGGCCTCCAGCACCGGCGCAATGATGTCAAAATGCTTGATGAGCACCCCTTGGGGGTATGAGACGGGCCGGTGGGTCGTATCCCGGTTGAGGTGGATCCCGACATTTTCGGCGGCCTGGAGCATGCCCGTAGTCCGGTAGATTTTATCCAGCGTCTTTTTACCATAGCGGTACCCGCCGCCGGGAGAATCGACGATCACCGGCACTGCCCCAGCCCCTTTTGCCAGCCGGCTTACGGCTTCAACCACCGCCGGATGGGTGCAAACCGCCTCTTCGGGCCTGGCTTCCCGCAGCAGGTTGGCCTTGAGCACAATTTTCTCACCCGCCCGGGCAAAGCGCCCAATTCCCCCCATCAGGTCCATCAAAGCGCCCAGTTTTTCTCCGGCCTGCTGATAATCCGGGCATTGAACCATGTAAACCGTACTGTCCATTGAACTGCCCTCCTTGCAGAAAGCCGAAACATAACCGACAGTGGCGCTTTTGTCATATCACAGGTAATAATTTTTCAAAATGTGAATATCAATGAACGGCCAAAAACCTAAGTTGAGCGATTGTCAAAGGTTGCCCGTCTCTGGCGTGCTGCCGCAGATACAAGGAAGAGGTTGTTTCGCTAATTTCGCCTTTTTAAAAATTTTAAAACGCTCACCTGTGAAAAAGTCTTTGGCCGGCGATATTGACTCTGCACTTGACTTTTGCCATAGTGGGTCTATCCGAACCCCATTTTCCACGGCCCGAATGTGAATTTCCCAATCCGTTGAACGGAGCACCCCATGAAACTATCTGAAATTTATGAAAAAGGCGCTATTGAACTGCAAAAACACGAATTTGGCTTTACCCTCGAAGGTGTTGAAACCGAGTTTGTGCTCGCCAACAACCGCCGGGTGATCGACAGCTACACCTTCCGGCAGCAGTGCATTGACGGCGTGGAGCCTGCCACCGCCACTACCGTGCTGGGCTTAGAGTTCAAAACTCCGGTCGTCATGTCGGCCATGACCATGCCGATTTCCGCCATTGCACCCGACGGCCTGATGCAGGTGGCAGAGGGTTTGAAGTCCGTCGGCAGCCTGATGTGGACCGGCACCCCCGTGCCGAAAAACCTCGCGGCCCTGGTCGCAACCGGTGTCCCGGTGGCCTCCACGGTCAAGCCCTATCAGGACCGCCAGAAAAT
This sequence comes from uncultured Desulfosarcinaceae bacterium, assembly GCA_964527835.1. GTDB lineage: Bacteria > Desulfobacterota > Desulfobacteria > Desulfobacterales > JAFDCJ01 > JAFDCJ01. The sequence continues at coordinate 12,062 of CAZGNV010000069.1, forward strand.
GCTCAAAACCCTGGAGCAGATCCAGGCCGCCGGGGTGAGCTGGATCGGAATCGAGGTCGATGTGGGCCAAGGGACCAAGATCAAGGACCAGCCCATGATTGCCGACTGCAGTCCGCTTAGCCTCGGGGAGCTGAAAGAACTGCGCCGGGAAATTTCCGGCCCGATGATTCTCAAGGGAATCCTGAGCCGATCCGATGCCGAAAAAGCCATCGAAGCCGGGGCCGACGCCATCATGGTGTCCAACCACGGAGCCCATACCATTGATTACCTGCCGCATCCCTTTCAAGTGATGGATGAAATCATGGAGATCGCTGCCGGCCATATCACCGTTATGGTTGACGGTGGATTTCGCCGGGGAAGTGACGTTTGCAAAGGCCTGGCATTCGGGGCCTCCCTGGTCGGTCTGGGACGGCCCATCCTCTGGGCCCTGGCGGCCGGAGGGCAACAGGGTGTTGCGGACCTGGTCGCTGAAATCACCGCGGAACTGCGGCGAATCATGGGCATGGTCGGTGCCCCGGACCCGACGGCGGTGCATCGCGATATTCTCATCGGCCGTTGAACCCCAACGATGGTGGGCGATCGTTTCCGTTGATGCTCAATGGCGGGAAACTTATTGCCCCCCCGGCGGCATCCCGGCAACGTCGATGCTGAATGTCAGCCAGTCCCCCTCGGCAATCTCCAATGCCTTTTTCAAATTCTGGGGGGCAATAATTTCGATGATGTTTTTTCCATGGGTTCTGACTTCTGCGGCGGGTCTGACTATGGCGGCCGGCATTCCGGCAACGGTCACGGGATACACTTTGCCGGAGCAAAAATTGCCATCGGGAGAAATCAGGTCAGCGCCTTTTTTATACACCAGCCTTTCGATAACAGCGGCCTGTTCGTCGGATATCTCAAGATTGAGGGTCCCCGGCCAGGGTTCAAATCCCAGCTTTTCCATGCACTGCCGCCGGACCCAGTCCAGCCCGGTAAAAAAGGCCCCCTGTTTTAGGCCGCTGCGGACTATGCCGCTTATTTTCCAGTATTGCTGCATGGCTTTGCTCTGGCTAATGCCGGAACCACTTGTGCTTGTCAAAGTCATCCGGGGTTGCCGGCAGGTTGCCGGCAACCATGGACCGCAACTTGACGACGATCTCGCTTTGCGCGCCCAGCAGCGGTTCAAGGGACTGAATCGCCCGCCCCAACGTCCGGTCGCAGGCCGCCTGGACGTGTTGGCGCACATCGTCCGGCAGGTGTTCGTACGCCTGCTGGAGATTGTTCACCCAGTTTGACAACGCCTCCAGGTCGATGTCGCTCACTGCCCGGCGATAAACATAACCTTCAAAGGCCCCGGCCGAAGCAGCGAACTCATAGATCTGACGATACAGGTGCATCACGTTCCTTCTCCGCAGTTATTTTCGCAGCTTGATGCGGATTTCATTTTGCCTTTCGTCAATGCTGACATTGACAAAACCAGCGGCTTCAACCATCGGCAAAACCTGCTCGCGACGGTAGGCGGCGATGGGCTTGAGCAGACCGAGCCATCTGAAAAGCCACAGGAAAAAGCGTTCCCGCAAATTGAGCGTTGCCATCCACTGCCGGCGATCAATGTAGTCGCTGACATTGGATGGATCGTATACCCAGGCCTGGCCGCCTTTTTTCAGCACCCGCAATATTTCTTTAAAGACCGCCACCGGGTCCTTTAACGAATGCAGCATGCCGGTGCTGAGCACCATGTCAAAGGATTCATCGGCAAACCTCAGCCGGGCGGAGTTGCCGACCTCGAAGCTGAGCCGGTGGTCCAACCCGGCCCGGGCGGCATTTTCCCGGGCCATGGAAATCAGTTTAGGACTCAGATCAACTCCCACGATTTTAATCTCCGGCGCCCTTTTTGCAATTTCAATGGGCAGATACCCGGGGCCGGTGCCAAGATCGAGCAGCAGGCCCGCCTTGAAGGCCGCCACCAGCTCATCGGCCACGTGGCTGTAGTAGCTTTCGATCACCATCCGGGTGGCCTTCTCATATGATGATGCCAACACCCCCGGAATTCTTTCAATTTTAAACCATTTTCCCATCGCCCGTTCCGCGCTCGAATGCCGCCGCCCGCCGTCACCCCTACCAGACACTGTAAATCAGCAAAGTTTTAAAAGTCAACCAATTAAGTTTGCGGTTTGCAATTCTGCCTCGACTATATTAAAGTGCATCAAAAAAATTTCAGGCGGTCGCCGCCGATTATAGAAGGTGGCTGACCAGCCACAGACTCGAGACACCCATGGAAAATAACCACTGCATCGCCGTACTGGGAACGTTTGATTCCAAGGCTGAAGAGCACCTCTTTTTAAAAGTACAGATTGAGCAAAGCGGGCTGAAGGTTCTGACCATCAATGTGGGCACCCGCACGCCCAGTCCGGTGGCCGTGGACCTGGACCTGTTTGCACGGATTGCTAAAGATGGCCGAAGCGCTTCAGACAACCGGGATCAGATCATCGGCGCCATGCTCCGGGAGGGCAGAAAACAGATCAAACAACTTTATGCCAAGGGCAAAATCAGCGGCATCGTGTCGGCCGGCGGGGGCACCGGCACCCATATCTGCACCGCCATCATGCGCGAACTGCCTCTGGGGGTGCCGAAGGTGATGGTCTCCACGGTGGCCTCGCGCGATATGGCCGCTATCGTCGGCACCAAAGACATCACCATGATACACAGTGTCGCTGATCTGCTGGGGGTCAACAGCATCTCCGGCCGCATCCTGGCCCAAGCCGCCGCCGCCGTCTGCGGCATGGTTCAAAGCCGATGGCAACCGGCTGAAGAAAAAAAACGCATTGCCCTGCCCTTTTTCGGCTTTATCACCGTGGGAGCCGAAACCACCCGACGGGCCCTGGAAGCGCTGGGCTACGAGGTCATCGCCTTTCACGCCAACGGCACCGGCGGCATGGCCATGGAAGAGCTGGCCGCCGAGGGCTATTTTGACGGCATCCTGGATCTGGCCACCCATGAGCTGGCCGACGAGCTGATGAACGGCTACTGCCGGGGGATCGGACCCCAGCGCTATGCCCCGGTGCCCGGCAGAAAGATCCCGCGGCTGGTGGTGCCGGGGGGCCTGGACTGTGCGGTGCTGGAATTTACCCGCCAGGGCATTCCCGACCAGTTCAAGGACCGCAAAATCTTCTTTTATGATTTTCGCTCTGCCATCCGACTCAATGCCGCAGAAACCACGACTCTGGCCGACCAGCTGGCGCAAAAATTGAACCGCGATCCGCTGCGCGTTAAAGTGCTGATCCCGGCCGGGGGCTGGTCCGAGGCCGACCGTGCAGGCGGCCCCCTGTATGACCCGCAAATCAGCAACATATTTATCACCCGGCTGAAAGCAGTCCTGGATCCCCGCATCGAAACGATCCAAGTGGACGGTCACATCAACGATGCGGCTTTTGGAAAGATGGCTGCCGCCACAATGGACCGCATGGTTGCAGGAGCATGATCCACAAACCTGGCAGGGTCCCGTGGTTTTACCATTGAGACCCGGTCATCTTCAGCGCTGCCAATTGAAAAAATATGTCAAGGAGGCTTGGATGGAGCATTCAGCGACCGCTCTTGTGGTTGCCACCATGGACACCAAGGGCCAGGAGTCCCTGTACATTGCAAACTGCTTGAAGGGCGAAGGTATCGCGGTGATCCTTATGGATGCCGGCATTCGGGGAACCAGCCCGATTGCGGTAGACGTCAGTCGCCAACAGGTCGCCCGGGCCGGCGGCAGCACCCTGGAAAAAGTTCAAAGTCTCGGCCATGAGGGCGACGCCTTGCAGATCATGGCCGCCGGGGCCGTCAAGTGCGCTCAGGATTTGCAGCGGGAAAACAAAATCAATGGCGTGATCGGCCTGGGAGGCTCCATGGGCACCACCCTGGGCACCGGTGTCATGCGAAGCTTTGCCGTCGGCTTTCCCAAGGTCATGATTTCCACCATGGCCTCGCGCGACACCCGGGCCTTTGTGGGCACCAAAGACATTTTCATGCTGCATTCGGTGTGTGACCTGGCCGGACTGAACCGCATCACCCGCAAGGTCCTGCGCAACGGCGCCCTGGCCCTGGCGGGCATGCTGCAGGCAGCGCCCCCTTTGGATGAGCAAAGCGAAAAACCCCTGGTGTTTGTCTCTACCCTCGGAACCACCGAAGCCTGTGTGCAGCAAGTGCGCATGGCCCTGGAGGAAAAAAACAACGAAGTCGTTATATTTCACACGGTGGGCGCCGGCGGAAAAGCCATGGAAGAAATGATCGGACCGGAAAAAGTTTCAGCCCTGGTGGATTTATCGCTGCATGAAATTGCGGACCATCACTTTGGCGGCGACTACGATGCGGGACCGGAGCGCGGCACAACCGCCCTGAAGAAAGGCATTCCGACGATCCTGGTACCCGGCAACATCGATTTTCTGGTCACCGGCCCCCTGGAAACCGCCCGGCGTCAATTTGCGGACCGCCCGTACCACGAACACAATGCCGCCATCACCGTGGTGCGAACCAGCCGTGAAGAAATGCAGGCTCTGGGCAAAATCATCGCCGGTTTGTGCAACCGCGCTTCCGGCCCCTGCAGGATCATGGTGCCAATGAAGGGATTTTCAGCCTTTGACCATGAAAAAGGCCCCCTGCATGACCCTGAGGCCCCGGAGATTTTTCAAAAAATTCTGCAGCAGCACCTCGATGACAAATCCTGCCTGCAGGCTTTGCCGTTGCACATCAACGATGCGGCCTTTAGCCGGGCAATCGTGGATATGTCCTTGCGGATCAGCTCGGACCTTGCGTGATAAGATTCGCCTTCCTGCAGCATGGGAACCCTGGCTTTCTGGGTCAGGATATTTGCTTTGAGCTATTCGACAGTCACCTCCACACTGTCATAATAGATTTGATCCATATCCAGGGAACCGTTCATATCCATGTCGACACCGAAATAAATCGTATATGCCCCTATGGGCAGTTCTGAGGTATTCAATACTTCAAACGGAGGGCTAAGATCAAAAAGCGAACCTTGATATGTAACGGTAAATCCAGGCATCCAGGAGTCACTTCCCACATCATAGTGATACCAGTCAGATGGAGTGTCGGCTACTACCCACCAGTCGGCCGGATTACCTGAGTGATATCCTGAATCAAGCGTTATGGTTACTGAAAGCGCTTCACCAGGACTAAGCGTTACCGGTCCATCTGAGCCATTTGCTTTGATGTCAGGTAATGGGTCAGATGAGAGACTTCTGCTGCTCACACCACCATACCCGGTTCCGGCATAGAGGATTTTAGGTTTGCTGAAACTGCCGGCAAGTTTTGTAATGGAAAGATTTTCCAGGTTTTCATTAAAGGGTGCCCAGCTATTGCCTCCATCCTCGGAAACAAACACGCCATCCTCTCCGGTGCCCACATATACAGTTCCCGGAGTTGTGGATCTGTCAATGGCTAAAGACGTAATATCATCTGTCGGCAAACCTGGTAACTTCATCCAATCAGAGCCGGCCCATTTCATTAAGCCTTCATCTGTGGCGGCATATACTTCTTTATCCAAATCAACCTCTATGTCGTGAACTGCCCAGACCCACTCTTGGCCAGGGCTAATTTGCGTCCAGTTTTCTCCGGCGTCAGTTGATCGGAACACATATCCCCATCTTTCACTGCCAAAGTATAGGATTTGCGGGTCTGTCGGATCAACTGCCAGCGTTGCTGCCCAGAAACTGCATGTTTTTTCCCATGTGTTTCCGCCATTAGTGCTTTTATAAACGCCTCCACCATTTACACCGAAGCCAGCTACTGCCACCAAGATTGTATTTGAATCACCTGGGTTTACCCAGATGTCGGAAACCCCCAGCCAAACAGTGCCAATCTGATAAAACAAATATCCGGTATTTGTCCAGGAATGTCCCCCGTCAGTGCTTTTTTCAAGATAGCAGATTGGATTTGTTCGCAAATCCCAGCCAAAACCTGTAAAAAGCGTGGTAGGTGTTTGAGGATCAATTGCAACCGCTCCACGATTGGTAGATGAGCCAGTTAAATAGTCCCATGAAGTGCCCCCGTCAGTTGTTTTGGCCAGGTGGTGTCCTTCTCCCTTTATCGCTGCGTATGCAATCTCTGAAGAATTAGGATAAGTGGTCAGATCGTTTATGAAGGTATTATTCATGCCTTGGGAAGACAGTTGCCAACTTTCTGCTTTATCAGTGGATTTACATACGCCCCCTTCAGACAGCCCGGCATAAACATTACTGTTGCGTGGATCAATCACAATACCTGAAGGAACTGATGGAGGAAGGCCAATTGTCTTTATCGACCATGTGCTGCCTGCATTCGAACTTTTGTAAAACCGCCCCTTGTAATAATGGGTTCCCACATAAACGATGTCTGGATCATTAGGATCGACAGCCACGGCCCAGGGCGATGCCGGGGAGATGAAAGGTGTATTGGTAGACGTCCAATTGTCGCCTTTATCAGTACTTTTAAAAACATCCATGTCACTCGAATTAACCGCATAAATTGCCGGCGAAGCGGCACCAGCAGGAGTCATGGCAAGGGCAACCACGTCATCCCATGGCCACGAATCACCTACTTTCCGGCTCACCCATGTATCCCCCCTATTCGAGCTTTTGTAAAAACCGGGTCCACCACCCTCTACAGAGACACCTGCATAGATATACGAGAAGTCATCTGCATCAATAAGCAGGGCCATTACAGCATCTAGTCCTGCGGAAATTTTTTCTTCCCAGTTGTTGCCCCCGTCCGTGCTTTTAAAGACACCAACAATCTCGCCTGTGGATCTGGGTATTCCTGCCCCTGCGTAAAGGATATCAGGAGTGTTTGGGTCTATCGCTATCGTGTTTACCCTTGCACCAGAGAGTCCTTTAGCAGTCCAGGTATTTCCACCGTCCTCGCTTTTATAGATCCCCTCATCTGTGCCGGCCCAAACCGTATTTGGATTATCAGGCGCAATTTGTAGCGCTCTGACGAGATTTTCGGGGAAGCCCGTTTTTGTCCAGGCAGCTCCCCCGTCAGCTGTTTTAAAGATCCCACTTTCTGTTCCGGCATAGATTACATCAGGATCTACTGAGGCTATTGCCAAGCATTGTACATAACCCCCGTATGGCCCTCCTGAGTTCCAGTCAGCATACGCTATTGTGACATTCATGAGCAACGCTAACACAAGGCCAATGAAAAAGTTCACTTTATTGTGATTTGTAGTGCTCATCTGAAAGCCCTCCTTTTCTATGTCAGAAAATCATTAAAAAAATCACTTTAAAAAACTGCTGCCACTCTCAGACACTGTTTACAAGGTGCAGATTTTATGTTTTATTTTAATCGACTTGCGAACGATTTAGGTTTTAACCGGGTCCTTTGGGCCATCTCAAGAATTCTAATGTCAGACAGGTTCTGGGATAGCCACTTTTTTAGGCCAGTTTTTTATGATCTCGATGATGTTGCGAACATAGGCGCACTCACAGCGCGCAGAGCATTTGTCCAGCCGATCCTGGTACAGGCAATATCCCGGGCAATCATCGCTTCCGGTGGCCCGTTCGTGGAAAATCGGGCCTTCGTATAACCCGTTGAAAAATCTCACGGACAAAGCAAGCGTCACTCCGCAGGCGTGGCTGAAAAGAAATGTTCCCCCTAAGAGGTCATCAAAGTTTACCTGATAACCGGTGATTTCAATGCCCGGGTCCTCCAGGAAATCCTTACGGCCAAACCATTTGCGGCCGCATGCCGAACATTTCTTAAAATACGATTTATTGCGATCCTGAATCATTTTAATTACTAACTGTCAAAGTCCAGGACATCGATGACCTAAGTCTAACGGTAAAAAAAGTCCAAGACATCGATGACCCGGATAAATTGGAACTCATTTCTTGCACGGCCTGAGCGAAAAATTATCACGTGCGAGAATGGGCCCCTGCTCAATAAGTCGAATCCCCGCCTTTTAAGGCGGGGATATCGACTTATTGACTTGAACCTATATCAATTTTGTAAATACATTTTGTGCCCTGATCAGAAAGCCATAGATAACTTTTATCAAATGTCAACCCTATTGGGTTCAAACCTGGACCATCGAAATAGCATACTGGTGTGAGATCATCCATATTTAACTTGTAAATTTTGTTTTCGCACCACTCAGCAAGCCATATGAATTGGCCGTCAAATGCAAGTCCTTCGGGGCAATCCCAAGCTGAGAAAAAAAAGCTGCTATCAAGATCACCATTCATCTTGATCTTATGAACTGCCCCTCCATCTTGGGACCATACAAAGTCAGAGTTCCAGAGATATCCTTTAGCAAACGTTAATCCTACACAATCTTCGTCTGGATACCCTGGAGCGTAAAACCATCTTATGACTGTTCCGGCTTTCTTTCCTGTCATCTTGATCTGGGATATTATCCGTGTGCCATCATCACCTGCAAAAAGCTCTTTGCCAACAAAGGTTATCCCTGTAGGATTAGGTTCCGGAGCTTCTATGTAATCCACAACGACCATATTGCCTTCACTATCAAATCCCAATTCATATATATAACCACAACCATAGCAAGCCGCCCACAAACTTTGACCATCAAATGCTAGGCCATGAAGCTGCCCAGCATTGAATTCGTCAGGTTGAACAAAAGTTTCTATCACATTTATATCTGAGCAAAGAGGAACATCCGATTGGGGGGCTCCTTTTATTGGAAACAATAACAACCCCATCGTTAAAAGGATAAAAGTCAGGGAATACTTATTTCTTTTCATTTCCCTCCTCCTTTCAAGGCTTCCTTACTTACATCCAAAAGCTTACATGCAAGTGCCGGCAATAGACATTGCCCCACAAAATAGAATAAGCCCCTAACAGAACAGATAAAAGCTCCGTCAGGGGCCGGGTAGGCATGCTTTTAGTAACTTTTTCACTGTATTTACCCAATTATGAGGTTGAGTTTAGAAAACCCCGCCTCATCCCGAATGATAAAAATAGGTAACCGTCAATTAAACCCCATCTTCACAAAGCCAGGAGGCCGTGGCATGATGT
>CAZGNV010000070.1:0-20969 GCA_964527835.1 uncultured Desulfosarcinaceae bacterium
AAGAAAGACGGCCTCGTAAAAAATCATTTTCGAGCGGCTGGCAAACCTTTTCGGGAAAAAAGATGGACTTTAAAAAAATACTGATTGCCAATCGGGGCGAAATTGCGCTCAGAGTCATTCGCGCCTGCCGGGAAATGGGCATCAAAACGGTGGCCGTTTTTTCGGACGCCGACACCCAGGCGCTGCATGTCCAACACGCGGACGAAGCGGTCAATATCGGCCCGGCGCTGAGCCGAAAAAGCTATCTCAACACGGACGCCATCCTCGCGGTGGCCCGGCAGACCGGAGCCGAAGCCATTCACCCCGGTTACGGATTTCTGGCCGAAAACGCATCTTTTGCCAGGGCTTGTGCCGCATCCAACCTGGTTTTCATCGGCCCGAGCGCGGATTGCATTGCCGCCGCGGGCGACAAATCCGCCGCCCGCAGACTTTTAATGGACATGGGTCTCCCGGTCATTCCCGGCAGCGAGGACATTATTTCATCGCCCGAGCAGGCTTTCGAAGTCGCTGAAAACGTTGGCTATCCCGTTATCTTGAAAGCTTCCGGTGGGGGCGGCGGCAGAGGCATGCGCATCGCGCACAATCGTGAACAACTGGCCGAGGAACTGCAGGTCGCCTCCGGAGAGGCCCGGGCGACTTTTGGCAATCCGGATCTGTACCTGGAAAAATACATCCAGAAACCGCGGCACATCGAAATTCAAATCCTGGCCGATCAGCACGGCAACATCGTTCACCTCGGTGAGCGTGAATGCAGCATCCAGCTGCGCTACCAGAAACTGATCGAAGAATCCCCCTCACCGTTCGTAGACGATGAGCTGCGGCAAAAGCTCGGGCAGACCGCCATTGTCGTTGCCCGCTCCATCGGCTATAGCAACGCCGGCACCATGGAATTTCTGGTGGATGCCGAAAAAAACTATTATTTCATGGAAGTCAATGCCCGGGTTCAGGTCGAACATCCGGTCACCGAAATGGTCACCGGCATCGATATCGTGCAGCAGCAGATCCTGATCGCCGCCGGCGGCCGGCTGGCCTTCAAGCAGGAAGATATCCGTATGAACGGCTGGTCAATTGAATGCCGCATCAATGCCGCCGATCCGGATGACAATTTCATGCCCTCTCCCGGCAAAATCGAAACCCTGGTGCTGCCCGGCGGCCCGGGGGTCAGACTTGACACCCATATTTACCGCAGTTTCGAAATTACCCCCTTTTATGATTCGCTGATCGGCAAACTGGTGGTCTGGGGCCAGGACCGCCCCATGGCAATCCGGCGCATGCAGCGGGCGCTGGATGAATTTCAGATCGAGGGAATCAAAGTTACCATCCCGTTTTACAAAAAAGTTTTTCAGGACGCACAATTCATCGCCGGCGAAATTGACACCCATTTTTTGCAGACAATGGAAAGCAAATCCCGGTCATAGAATCCGGCGCCGCAAAAAGTCATTTGCGAGCGACTTCAAGCCTTTTCAGGCTGTCCTTGCTGCTCCTGCAGCATGGCGATGACTTCCACCATTTTCTGCACGAGATGCTCATGATATTTTTTCCCCCCCTCGCGGGAGGCCTTGCTGGGCTGCCCCGCGGTTCCCCCGGAGGCCAGCACCGTTTGTTTCATTTCGTCCACGGTGCTGGGAACATAGCACAGGGTGTCACCGGCATAGGCGGGGTCCACGTGATACAGGCTGCGATGGCGATGGGGGTTGTCTTTGGCCCGCTGCATTTTCACAAGCTCCGGATAGCAGTACCACATGTGCGAGCCTTCGATCTCCTCGGCGTGCCCGACTTCCCCCCAGCCCGGCTGTCCGGCGAATTCCTTTGACATGTATGCCGGATCAAAAATAGCCACTTTGACGGCCAGCTGCCGTTTGGCCCGTTCGGCGGCGATTTGCAGCCAGCCCACATTGACGATGCGATGGCCGTTTAACAGAATAAATTTGTCGAATCCATGCTGGTGCAGCGAGGCCAGCATATCGTAAACCACTTCAATCAGCACCTCGGCGCGGATCGTGATGGTTCCGGCCAGCACCAGGTGATGGGGACTCCACCCGAACCAGAGCGGCGGGGCGACCAGCACGCCGGTCTTCAAGGCGGCTGCTTCGGCAATTGCATTGGCCACCAAAGTGTCGGTTCCCACCGGCAGATGGGGGCCGTGCTGCTCGGTGCTGCCGATGGGCAAAATAATGGTCCCCCGGCTTGCGACGGTTCGTTGCTTGACTTGTTCCGAGGTCATTTCCTGCAGCCATACCTGTTTATCCAAGGGGCATTCCTCCTTTCAGCCATGGCCGCCCTGCCCGATTTAACTTCTTTGAAAAGCGGCCAGCAGACTGCGGTCAAATGTTTTTAACTCTTTGATTTTATTAAGCCGGCATATTGACAGATGCAGCAGGTCCCTGGCGGTTAAGCCGGGGAAGTTAGCGATGAGATTGCGGGCATGCAACACAGCCGCAGCATCAATGGGGATGATCCGGTCAACCCCCCGCGTTGCCAGTTCCAGCGCGGCATCAAGGGTCTGCATGCGCTCCACCGGCAAATAAACATGCAGCAATTCCTGCAACACTTCGGCCGATGTGACCAGTCTTTTTCCCCTGTCGCTGGCATCCAAAAAAAAGCTTTGCGCTTCCGTCTTTAACGGGTGGGAGCGCCCGACGGCATAGATAAACACATTGCTGTCCACAAAGATCATGGCTTGTTGCCTGCCTGATAGCTGTCCAGAATCAGTCTTTTATGGTCTTTCCAATCCGGCTCAACGCCCTTTTCCCGCTCATCGCATTTTCGAAAGAAGTTTTTCAGGGACTGCGGGTCTGTCAGACGCTGCTGCCGGCCATCGAGTTCGATCATTTTTCTGCCGGCATCGCGCAGCCATGCGCTGAGAGATTTCGACTCTTTTTTCGCCTGGGATTTAAATCGCGTCACATCCTGCTCATCTAAAATGATCTGAACTCTGATGGACATTTTGACTGACCTCCTGAAACAGGGAAAACACAACTTTATTACATATACTTTAAATTAATACACATCCTCATGGATTGTCAACCTGTTTCCTTTTACTACAACCCTTTGTCGGCCCCATGGATTTTCAACACCCGCTCGCCTCTCAGGAACGGCAAGTTTCAGTCGACTGAAATTTTCAACTCGAGGGCCAATTTGATCGTTGACTATCAACCCGCGGTTTGATATTTGCCCACATATTCCTGATTATTTTGGAAATTCAGCCGCACATAATGATATGCGGCCTTCTCAAACCCGACAAGATCCAGGTTAAAATGCCTGCCATCGCCCTGACCAGCGACATGATCCTCGTATTCGGGGTCATCGCCGTTGTTATTTTCCTGTTTTTGGCCGAATGGCTCCGGGTCGATGTGGTCGCCATCCTGGCCATGATCACGCTGCCGCTGCTCGGGCTGGTGAGCAGCCGCGAGGCCTTCAGCGGTTTTTCCAGCAACGCGGTCATCTCGATCATTGCGGTCATCATCATGGGCCGCGGGCTGGACCGCACCGGCGTGATCAACCGTGCCATCCGCCCGCTCATCCGCTTTGCCGGCTCCCAGCGTTCGAAAATCATTGCCGTGCTTTCGCTGGCCATTGCCCTGATCTCCAGCGTCATGCAAAACATCGGGGCGGCGGCCCTGTTCCTGCCGGCCCTGCGGCGCATCAGCCGCCACAGCGGCGTGGCCCTCGGCCAGTTGTTGATGCCCACCGGCTTTGCCGCCATCCTGGGCGGCACGATCACCCTGGTGGGCTCCAGCCCCCTGATCATGCTCAACGATTTGCTGGCGCCCTTCGATCTGCCGCCTTTCGGCCTGTTCAGCGTAATGCCGGTGGGCATTGCCCTGGTCATCATCGGCATCGCCTATTTCGTTTTCTTCGGCCGCTGGCTTCTGCCACGCCCTGCCAGCGGGGAGGATAGCACCGGCCAGGATGCCGCCGGTGTCACCCAATACTACGATCGGCTCGGTGAGCTTTTCGAACTGAGCTATCCCGACCCCCGCGGGGAGGTCCCCTGTGTCTGGCAGCTGTGCGACGACTATCACATCCACACGGTGATCTATTATGACCCCAAGACCCGCCTGACGCTTTTTCCGCCGCCGCGCGACACGGCCATCTGTCCGGGGGCGGTATTCGCCGTCTACGGCCCGCCGGAAAACGTCCACGCCGCCGCTGAACAGCACGGCTTCAAGATCCATCCCGAATTGCAGCGGTTTGAAGACGAGCTTGCCGGCGATTATTCCGGCATGGTCGAGGGGGTGGTGTCGCCCCACTCCAAATTCATCGGCCAGAGCATCGGCCAGATCCATTTTCGCCACAATTACCTGGTTTCCCCTCTGGCGCTCTACCGGCGCGACGAGGTCTACTATTCCGGACTGGCCGCCCGGGTCCTGGAACCCGGCGATGCCTTGCTGATGCATGGACGCTGGGAGCAATTCCAGCTGTTCCGGCGCACCCGCGACTTGATATTCACCCACGCGCTGGACTACGAAGTGCTCAACCCCGGCAAATCCCGCCTGTCCATTGCCTTTTTTCTGCTGGCAACCGTGCTGGCCCTTTTTTCACCGCTGCCGCTGCCGGTATGCCTGCTGGCAGGTGCCATGGGCATGGTGGTGACCGGCGTGATCAGCATCGATGAAGCCTACCAGGGAGTCGACTGGCGCACGATCTTTTTGCTGGCCGGTCTCATCCCCTTGGGCATCGCCATGGAAAAAACGGGGGGCGCCGCCTGGCTAGCCCAGAACATTCTGGCCATCGCCGGGGCCCCGTCGCAATTTGTCTTTTTGCTGATCGTGGCCACCATCACCACCGTTTTCACCCTCGTGATTTCCAACGTCGGGGCGGCTGTTTTGCTGGTGCCGCTGGTGGTCAACATGGCCGTGGATGCCGGCATGGACCCGGCCGCGGCGGCGCTGACCGTGGGCATCGCCGCGTCCAATTCGTTTTTGCTGCCCACCCACCAGGTCAACGCCCTTTACATGGGCCCCGGGCACTACACCAGCGCCAATTTTCTGCGCGCCGGCGCCCCCCTGAGCGCCATCTTTATCCTGGTGCTGACCACCCTGCTCCACCTGTTTTATTAACCCGGATATTGCTCGTTTTTGCTAAAGTCACTCATGCGATATGCCGATCAATTCACCATGATCAGCAAGGCCCGGGATTGCATCGAAGACGGGCCGCATTTTGGCCGGACAAAAGATGATGATGTCGTAAAAAGTCGAATTTTCTCGCTTAAGCAAGCCTTTTCGGGAGCCGTTCAGGGTTTCGCTAAATCGCAAGAAGTATTACTAACAGACTAAAATAGCTTGCGATTTTTAACGCTCAACCCTTCACGGCTCTCTTCCCGAAAAGGGTTGATGTCGCTCGAAAATGACTTCCAACGAAGTCAACCCAAGTTCGTTGTTCATAGGTTGCCGCTCGCGGTATAAATAAGCTTTTTACGGAACCGTCAAAGATGATCAACCGTCTTCTGACAGGTAACGCTTGCTGCCGGGAGAAGATATCCTCCCGGCCAGGTCCTTTTTAACAACAATGTTGAATCCAGCCACAAGGTGAACGATACTCATGTTAGTCATTCCGGTCACAGGCAAAGCCGGCTGGCGCAACCCTCCTGTCGTCACCATCACACTGATCCTCATCAATTGCCTGGTGTTCTTTATCTTTCAATTCAACGAGGATCAGCGTTTTTTTGAAGCCCAGGAATACTATTTTTCTTCCGGCCTGGCCGATATTGAGATCTCCCGCTATGCGAATTACCGCCAGGCCGCGGCGGGTTCGACGGCGGCCTCCAAGGCCGGCGGACGCATCAACAAGCGCGAGCTTAGCGGCCTGTATCGTGAAATGCGCCGGGATGCCGTCTTTCTTGAAAAACTGAAAAACGATGAAATCATCACCCCCCGGGATCCCGATTATGCCCGGTGGAAAGAACTCAGACAAAACCATGACGATCTTCTGGGCCGCATTACAACCTTGAAATACGGCTTTGTTCCAGCCCGTGCACGGCCGCTTACATTCCTGACCCACATGTTCCTGCATGGTGGGATCGAGCACCTTCTGGGCAACATGATTTTTCTGTGGCTGGTCGGCTGCATGCTCGAGATGGGATGCGGCCGGATCTTTTACAGCCTGACTTATATCTTAACCGGTCTTTGCGCCGTCACACTTTTCTGGTTGATTTATCCGCGCAGTTCCATTCCCCTGGTGGGCGCTTCGGGAGCCATCGCCGGGCTTATGGGCGCATTTTCCGTGCTGTACAATCGCCAGAAAGTAAAGATTTTCTACTCGCTGGGATTTTATTTCAATTATATCAGCATTCCGGCGATTGTTCTGCTGCCGGTGTGGATCGCCAACGAGTTTGTCCAGCTTTTCTTTTTTGGCGGGGCCAGCCATGTCGCCTATGTGGCCCATATTGGTGGACTGATCTCCGGTGCCGCCCTGGGATTGATCAACCTGAAATTTCTGGGAGCTTTTAATGCCGCCGCTCTGCAACCCGAGCTGGACGATGAGATCTCGCCTTTGATGGAAAAAGCCCTGGAGTGCATCGGCCGCCTGGACCTCGATGGGGGGAGGCATTTGCTAGAAGAAATCCTGGCCAGGGATCCTGGGCATCTCGGTGCCATGAATCAATTGTTTAACGTTCGCAAAGTAAATCCCCGGGACCCCGGGTTTCATCAAATTGCCCGCAAGCTTCTTGAATACCTGTGCGCTAAAAATGCCAACCCGGAGCTGGCCGCAAAAATCTATGACGAATACTTGAGCCTGGCCCGCCGCCCGCGCCTGTCGCCGCAGCTGCACCTGAAAATGAGCAACGTCTTCACCGCTCTCGAACAGCCCGAAAAAGCGGCGCGCATCCTGGCGCTGTTTTTACGGCACCGGCCGGATTTTCCGGGGGTTCCAGCCGCTCTGCTCAGGCTTTCCCAGGGATACCGGCGCAAAGGGCTGCTTGAAAAATATCGAAAATGCCTGCAGGTTATTCGTTCGAAGTATCCCGAGTCAACCGAAAGTCAAATCGCCGCCGGCAATCTCAAACAACCGCTCAATGCCTGATTCCCGGCCCTGCGCGATTCAAAGCGGCTGCGGGTCCGCCCCCTGGAGATGGGCCAGATAGTTTTCCACGTGCGGGATAATTTCGTGGTTGGGGTATTTGCGCATCACCCCCTTGAGGATTGCCCTGGCCTTTTCGGTGCTCATCAGGCGGTCATGAAAGATCTGAGCGGCCCGAAAATAAGCCCTGGCGGACAGCGGATTTTCTGAATAGGCTTTCACCAGGCGGTTGTAAACTCCAACGGCCGCCTTGATCTTGCCGGATTCGTTGAGCCAGCCGCCTATTTTGAACAAAGTGTCGGCTTTCGGAAGAAATTTCCCATCGAGTTTCAGGCATTCGCCGTACACGGCCAGGGCTTTTTTGCGCTCATTTTGCGCCGCCAGCAGTTCCAGGTGCCTGACGCCGTGCTCCAGCAGCTGGGCGGTGCGCTTTTTCATTTTCAACAGCGTATAATAGCGCTCGGACAAATTGAGTCCTTTAATCCCCTCGCTGCCGGTCATCTGCTTAATAACCCCGATGGCTTCCTCCAGCCTGCCGTCCTGGATCAACGGTGTAATCTGGGTCAATACCGCGGCATCCGGATCTGCCGGCTGCGCCCGGGCGCCATCGGCCGAGGGATCTTTGAAGTCCTCGTAGTCAACATGGTATCCGATCCGGTCATGGTATTGCAGGATGACATAGCCCATCATGTGGTAGGACACGATGGTGTAAAAGCTTTTGGCAAATCCAAAAATGGCGGCATTCAAGCCGTCAGGAAAAAATCGGATGATGTAGTGGGCCAGAAACGCCGGGGCGCTGCCCAGCAGCATCAAAAAAATAAACATCACCAGATACCCCCAGCCGATTCTCACCGCCAGCCTGACAAAGAGCAGGGGGTTGATGGCATGCAGAAAGCTGCCGGTGGTAACCAGGAGGATCACCATGGCCGGGACCAGAAAAAGCAGCAGCACCATGGCAACATATCCCGGAAAAACACCGAGCGTTGCGGCAACCCACCCGCTGGCCAAAAAAATCAGAAGATAGATTCCAAACTGCTTGAATACCTGCTGGAAATCATCGGAAATGGTTTCCAGTGAAATTGGCGGTGGATTCAGATCTCCCCGGGCCGTGGCTTTGAGAGACTCAAAAGAGTATTTGAGTACAATCAGCCATATGATTGCCCGCATCAGCATGCTGAAAATCCCGGCGCCTGAAAAAAACAAAGTCAACCCCGACACCACCGCCATGAAAACCAGTGGCTGCACGGCAAAAGGATACGAAAAAATCCGGGGCATCCGATTCCAGAAGGGATCGATGACATTGGCGACACCGACCCAGTCCATCGGCAGATTGCACCGGGGACAGAAGTGCAGCGGCGCCTTTGATGCGATGCCGCCCTGTTCACGCTTACTGACACAGTCGGAACACAACAGTGCGCCGCACTTCGAACAGCTCCAGTGCGCCGTTCTTGTGGCGTGGAAATCACAGTGTTTTTTCATTTCACCGCCTCCGGCCGCCCATTGCCGGCAGCTTCACCTTCATGTGCCGGCAACCGGACGGCGCCGGGGTCCAGGGGTTGAAAGGGGATTCAATAATATATCGGCAAGAAAACCAGAAACTTGAGGAAAAAGCAGCCGGGTTTTATCCGGTCGTCAGAAAGACCCGTGGCCGGTTCTTTCAATGATCATCATTGTTCAAGTGTATTTAAAATGGATGCAATGCGCCAGGCAGACGTTATCCGCACAGGCCGGGACAAGCCCCCGGTCCACCCGGTGATGACACAGGTTGCATTTTTGGGCGATGCCCCGCCGCTGGTCAAATGAAATCGCCTGATAGGGGCATTCGTCGAGGCAGAGCCGGCAGCCAGGTGATTGCGGCCACCCTATCGGGCGGGTATTCATTGACCCGGGCCACAAACTGCTCCCAGCCGTATACATGCTCGTCGACAAATTTGCGGTCATACAGTTTCTCATTGACAATCACGTGGGCCATGCCCAGCGCCAGGGCCGTATCGGTACCGGGTCTTAGCGGCAGCCAGACATCGGCCCGGGCCGCAATGCGGGTCAGCCGGGGATCGACGGCGATCAGTTTGGCGCCGGCATTCAGGCAGGTGGAAAAAGGCTCTCCCTTGTAGCAGTCCGGGTTGCTGATGGTCAGGTTGTTGCCCCACACCATAATGCATTGCGGGTGGTTTTCATAGTCGACAATCGGGTTGCTGCCGCAGGTGATGATACTGGTGGCAATCCGCGGGCCGTAACAGAAATGTCCGGCCGTCAATACATTGGGGGTTCCCAGCAGGTTGGCAAAACGGTAGATGGCCGCCTCGTTTTCGCGGCCGGTGCCATACCCCATCACGATGGATTCGGCGCCGAAACGCTCTTTGTAAGCCAGAATGCGCCCGGCAATCGTATCCAGGGCCTCGTCCCAGGAAATCCGCTCCCAGCGGCCGCTGCCTTTGGGCCCGATGCGGCGCACGGGGTGCGTGAGCCGATCCGGGTGATAAACCAGCTGGGTGGAGGCCAGGGCCTTGCTGCACAGCGTACCGTGATTGATGGGGCAGTCGGGATCGCCGGCGATTTTGGCGATTCGGCCACCCTTGGTATAGACGATAACCCCGCAGCCCCCATGACACATGCGGCAGTGGCTTTTGATTGCGGCATCATAGCCGTAAACTTCCATTTCCCGCTGGACATTGGAGATTTTATACTCAACCATCCCGGTCTCCTTATGCGGACGGATAAAAAATTCGGAGATCAACAAAAACAGGTTCCGTCAGACGGTTTTTCAAAAACAACCGTTTTTTAGCTGAGCGCTAAAAAGACCCGTGGCCGGTTCTTTCAATGATCTCCTGCTGGTGGTGGGCATCCAGGTCCACGAAATAGTCGCTGTAGCCGGCCACGCGCACCAGCAGGTCCCGGTAGTCCTCCGGATGGGCCTGGGCCTCTTTGAGGGTGGCAGTGTCCACGATGTTAAACTGGATGTGGTGGCCGTTCATCCTGAAATAGGTTCGGATCAGCTGCACCAGCTTGTCGAGGTCGGCTTCGGAGGCCAGCAGGTCCGGCAAAAAGCGCTGGTTGAGCAGGGTTCCACCGGATTTGACCTGGTCCATTTTGGCCAGCGACTTGATGACCGCCGTCGGTCCGTTGCGATCCGCCCCGTGGGACGGCGAGGTGCCGTCGGAAATCGGCTTTCCCGCCAGCCTTCCATTGGCCGTCGCCCCCAGCATTTTGCCGAAATAGATGTGGCAGGTGGTCGACAGCATGTTCAGGTGATACACCCCGCCCTTGGTGTTGGGCTTGTTATCGATGGCGTCAAACAGGGAGGCATACACGCGCTGCATGAGCCGATCGGCTCGGTCGTCGTCATTGCCGAAAAACGGAGTTTTATTCTGCAGCCGGCTGCGCAGCGCCTCGTGCCCCTTGAAGTCGCAGGCCAGGGCATCCAGCAGCTGCTCCATGGTGACGACGCCCCGGTCGAAGACATGGGTTTTGATGGCCGCAAGGCTGTCGGTGATCGTGCCGATGCCGCAGCACTGGATGTAGCTGGTGTTGTAACGCGGCCCTCCATTGTAGTAATCTTTTCCCCTGTCAATGCAGTCCGCGATGAGCACGGACAGAAATGGCGCCGGCATGTGGCGGGCAAACATGCGCTCGATGTAGTTGTTGACCCTGATTTTCAGGTCGACAATGGCGTTAAGCTGTTTTTCGAAGGCCCCGTAAAGGGCATCGAAGGAGTCAAACTGCCGCGCGTCACCGGTGGCCGGACCGATCTGCCGGCCGGTGAGCGGGTCAACCCCGTTGTTCAGCGCCAGCTCCAGGATCTTGGGCACATTGAGATACCCGGTGAGGATGTAAGCCTCCTTGCCGAAAGCGCCTGTTTCGATGCACCCGCTGCAGCCGCCCTCGCGGGCGTCTTCGACCGTTTTGCCCACCCGCAGCTGCTCCAGGATGACTTCATCGGTGTTGAACACCGAGGGATAGCCGTATCCCTTGCGGATCACCCGGCAGGCGGCCTTCAGGAAGTGGTCCGGCGTCCGGTCGCTGATCTGGACATTGCATTGGGGTTGCAGCAGGTGCAGCTCATCGAGCACTTCCAGGATGATGTAGGACACCTCGCTGACCCCGTCGCTGCCGTCGCATTTGACCCCTGCCAGGTTGATGTTCGTAAAATCGTTGTAGGTCCCGCTTTCTTCGGCTGTCACCCCGACTTTGGGCGGGGCCGGATGATTGTTGAACTTGATCCAGAAACAGCTGATCAGCTCTTTGGCCCGCTCCCGGTCCAGGGTCCCGTCGGCAAGATCTTTTTCGTAAAACGGAGCCAGGTGCTGATCCAGGTGGCCAGGGCTCATGGCATCCCAGCCGTTGAGCTCCGTGATGGTGCCCAGGTGCACAAACCAGTACATCTGCAACGCCTCCCACAAATACCGGGGGGCATGGGCCGGCACCCGGCGGCAGACCCGGGCAATCTGCAGCAGTTCGGCTTTGCGAATGGGCTCTTTTTCGCTGCGCGCCATTTCTTCCGCCAGCTCGGCGTGCCTTTGGGCAAAGGCCATGGCCCCATCGCAGGCGATGTCCATGGCCTGCAGTTGCTGGGCCCGGTCGGCGGCCTGCGGGTCGTTGAGATAATCCAGCGCCGCCGTGCGCCGGGCAATCTGGCGCTTGAAATCGAGCATGCCATTTTGGTAGATCCTCCCGTCCAGGGCCGTGTGCCCGGGGGCCCGCTGCTCCATGAATTCCGTAAAAAGACCGGCTTTGTATGCGGACGACCACTGCTCGGGCACTTGGCTGAAGATGCGCTCGCGCATGCTGCGGCCCTGCCAGTAGCGCCGCACCCGGGCTTCATGGGTCTGAATGTCGGCTGGCGAGATCTTAAAGGGGGTCATCACCCGCTCGTTGAGGATTTTGAGATCCTCGCCGCTGTGGCAGGTCAGCTCCGGAAAAGTCGGCACCGCTTTGGGCCCGGGACCGCGCTCGCCCACGATCAACTCATCAGCACCGATGTAAATCGTCTTTTTCTCGCAAAGGTGCCTGAAAAACAGCGCCCGCATCACCGGAGTCGCGTATTTGCCCGCATGGGCCTGGTAAAATTCGGTCTCCAGCAGGGCGCGTTCAATGGAAATGTGCGGGACAGCGTCGAAGCTTTGCTGCCGAAGCCTTTTGATTCTCGCGTTCATGGCGCTCAACCTCCGATGGTCACCTTAAGGTCGAAGCCTTCGAGGTGTTCTTTGACCCGCGACAGCAACGCACTGTCCGGCACGGTTAAATTCCCGCTGCTGTAAGGCATCGCTAAGCGATGATATTTGTTTTGCTGAAAATCATGGCAGGGCAGAATATGCACTTCATCGACCCCCGCCAGACGCTCCAGAAACAATCCGGTTTGCTCCAGGTTGTCCACATCGTCATTGACGCCGGGAATCAGGGGCATGCGGATGATGATGGCCGCCCCCCTTTGTGCCAGCTGCTCCAGGTTGTCCAGGATCAGCTGGTTGGACCGCCCGGTGTGTTGCCTGTGTCTGTCCGGGTCCATCATTTTCAGGTCATAGAGAAAAAGGTCGGTGTGGTCGGCCACCACCATCAGGGTTTGGCGGCTGGCATGGCCGGTGGTGTCCACCGCCCGGTGCAGACCGGCCTGTCCGCACAATTTGAGCATCTCCAGTAAAAACTCGGCCTGCGCCAGCGGCTCGCCCCCTGAAAACGTAACCCCGCCGGCCGAGGTGTCGTAAAACGGCGTATCCTTTTCGATCTCACGCAGCAGTTCGGCCGTCGTCACCTCCCGGCCGACCCTTTCCCGCGCCTCGGACGGGCAGACGTCGGTGCAGGCAAAGCACAGCGCACATGGCGCGCCCGCGGCAGCCACCCCCGCTTCGGCCAGGCAAAGGGCCTGCTGGGGGCAGTCTTCGACGCAGGCCCCACAGCGGATGCACCGGTTTTGATTGTATGCCAGCGCAGGCGCCGCTTCGATGCCCTCCGGGTTGTGGCACCACGGGCAGGCCAAAGGACAGCCCTTCATGAAAACCGTGGTCCTGATCCCCGGACCGTCATGGATCGCATAGCGCTTGATGTCGAATATAATGCCGGTGGTCATGCCTGTTTTGTCCAGCCTTTCCGCCGCCCGGAGACAGAACGCTGCCACAGCAATGGGCAATGCTGCACCGCGGCGGGCAATGCTTGAGCCAGGAATCATATTCAATCTGCGCCATAAAATCAATGTTGACTTCACAGTCAGATTTCGTTTTTTATGGCAACCGCCATCTTTAAAAAATTCAGCTGCAGGCATAACGGCCAGCTATGCCAAGACCGGCCTGAAATTGCAATCGCGCCGAAAAAAAATAACCTTGACAACAAAACCAGCTTTAATTATCCGGATGGGTAATGTTGGCGTTTCAATATGTTGGACCGCAGCTGCCACCGATACACAATTATCCATTTTTGATTTATATGCTCTAATTTCCTTAGGGTCTTCATCCCAGCCACCTCAGGAAGGATTGCATGCGTATTCCCATCACCCTTGAAACCCACGCCCGTGAAGAACTGGTCGATATCACCGCCAGGGTCGAGGCTACTGTGGCCGACAGCGGTATCCGCGATGGGATTGTGGTGCTCTACGCCCAGGGTGCCACCGCCGCCATCATGATCCAGGAGAACTGGGATGCCAGTGTCCCCACCGACGTGGTCAACCTGCTGCGCAAGCTGATCCCGCGAGGCGTCTGGCTGCACGACCAGCAGGACGGCAATGGCGATGCTCACCTCAAGTCGGGTCTGGTGGGGCCTTCGGAGACTATCCCTCTGGTCGACGGCAAGCTGGGTCTTTCCACCTGGCAGGGGATCTTCTTTTGTGAGTTCGACGGACCGCGCCGGCGCCGCACCGTGCTCTGCACCATCCTGTCCGACAGCCAGCCAGGCAATAGCAATTTCAGCTCTTGACATTTAACCTGTTAATTGAGTATTATTACTTAATCATTGAGTAAAATTACGATATCCAGATTATATTATTTAATATCAAACTGTTGCAATGAAAGAAAATGACTGAATACGCCTATGAGCGGCCGGTTGTAAAAGATATCCTGACAGCAATGGCCTTTAAGAAAAAGCTGCTCCATATTATTACAGGACCACGACAGGTGGGAAAAACCACTGCGGCCTTGCCAGGGATGTTCTGCAGCTGCAAACAGTCGCCAAACCCGCCTTGTTGAGGCACCTGTTCATGCTTGCTGCGGTGCATCCAGCCCAAATCCTATCCTACAACAAAATGCTCGGCCAGCTTCAGGATGCCGGCAATACGACCACCCTCGCCCATTACCTGAAATTGCTTGAATCTGCGTTTCTATTATCAGGCCTGGAGCTTATTAGGCCTGGACGACGGCAAAAACGCAGCAGCAGTCCGAAGCTCATCGTTTGGAACAACGCCTTGATTAACGCGGTTTCAGGGCAATCCCTGGAATCAAGCCGGCTGGATCACTCATGGTGGGGGCGGCTGATTGAAAATGCCGTTGGTTCCCATCTGCTCAATCATCTTTCGGCAATGTCTTATTCGGTATATTATTGGAGAAACAGGGGGCTGGAAGTTGACTTTGTCGTCAAGACACCGAAAGCCATTTGGGGCATAGAGGTCAAATCAGCAGGATCCGCAAACCCGAAAGGCACTGCGGCATTCTTGAAAAGCCACCCTGGGGCCCGAATGATGATTATCGGACCCCAGGGGGTGGCCCTGGAGGAATTTTTCATGGCCGATCCACGCAAGCTGTTTGAATGACCAATATCTTCCGGCCGGTTTATGCACGCCTCCGGCCACCCTCGATCTCAAGGGCTTGACAACACATTTCAATGTCACTGGACAGAATAAGCGTCCCTATCCCTGCAGCTGCCCAAACAATTCCTTGAAGCGCAGGTGGTGTTGTTCAACAGTTTCCATGATGGAAAAAATGGAAACTTGCCGGATATTCATCAGCACCGGTATGCCTGCTCCCTCGATTCTTATCTTGAAATTGCTTGATGCTGAGCGACCACCACCTGTGGGCTGAACGCTATGAGCGGGATTTGGTGGACCTACTATAATGACAACCATCTTGGCTGGAGTAATGATCTGATGTGGCTCAAAAAGGAGAGACTGAAACCGCTAGCGCCCTCTTGAATGAAATTCAGAGCCGGTTTCAGAAAACGGCAAAACCGTTAGTTTTTCAAACTGCCTTCTCTTTGAGGCGGCCCGTTATGTACTTATGGAGAACGCTTGAAATCAGGGTCTGGTAGGGAAGGCCTTCCTGCAACGCTTTCTTTTGAAGATTGACCAGGTCTCTTTCTGATATTCGTATATTGACGCGTTTATCCTTACGAAAAGTTGCTTTGGCGTACTCCTGATAACGCTGTGCTTCCCTTTCAAAATCAGGAATGGTTTTCCATTCACCTTTTTCAACGGATTCAAGCAGTTCTTTTTCATCTTTGCTGAGTTTCATTACGATTTTCTCCTAAATATTTCTTCGTCATTTTTCGACTTGGAATAATCGTTTTCAAAAAGATGATATTTTCATCTTCAACAAAAGGTACCAGGTAAACATAATTATCTATATTGACAATAAAAATTCTTTGATTGGGGTACCTGTTTCGGTTTGGATGTTCGATGGTGTCCAAAAGATCACCGTGGGTTATGGCAAAAACAACATCTTCGAACATCACCTGGCGTTCAGCCTTGAGTTCCTCGTTTTTTTCCAGACCCCAATCATAATATTTCATTACACTAACATAGTACAATGTGTGCTTTTTGTCAATAAAATCCTAGAATTCTAAACCCCCGGCAACCTGGCAAACCACTGGCAGGCGGGAGCAATCAGAATCGTCTGGTTGCCGGCTTTTAGTTTTCTGAAACCGCCGGCCTGATTTACCAGTTGGAGGGCCGGTACGTTCAATGCCTTCTGGAATTTGACGAGCGCAGGTGAGGGGTGTGCATCCGCAAGCTTGGTTTCAACCAGCAAAACCGGCCGGCGGTCATTGACAATCAGGAAATCAACTTCCTGCTGTTCCTTGTTCTTAATAAAGGGTTTCCATGTCACTGATTGATTTAACGCCGGTGAGATCCCGGATATCTTCCCGGATCAGCCGCTGGGAATAGGTATTGGACCAGCGCCGGTAGGTGGTTTTGCGGCCGCACTGAAAAATAGGCTTTCGCCTTTTTTTGTAAATTTCAATTCAAGCTGTGTGATTGGCCTTGACGTTAATGCACTTTGTGGTATCTCCCGGTTAAAGCGAATAATTTTCAATATAATCAACCCGCCGTAAATACAAACAGTTATTTCCGGTATCCCATCAACGATCTTATCTCGCAGCACCTCAGATATTCTTGAAAAATAGGACTTGCACATTATGGTGTTAATGTGTATATTTTTTAAAAATAATACACACAGGAGGGAATCATGAGAACCAATATTGTCATTGATGACAAGCTTATGGCCGAAGCCATAGAACTGAGCCGGTTGAAAACCAAAAAAGCTGTAGTTGAAACTGGCTTGCGCCTCTTAATCCAGATCAAAAAACAGGAGCGCATCAAAAGCTTACGCGGTAAATTAAAATGGGATGGTGACCTTGAAAAAATGAGGCTGGATCAATGATATTGGTCGACTCATCTGTGTGGATCGATTATTTCAACGGGCAGCGAACGTGGCAGACGAATCTGCTGGATAATCTTCTTTCAGATGTGCCCATCATTATCGGGGATTTAATTCTGACCGAAATTTTACAAGGATTTCGATCAGATAATGATTATGAATCAGCGAAATCTTACTTGAGTGACCTTCCTTTCCGCCGGATGGGGGGATATCAGGTCGCTGTGCAAAGTGCTCAAAATTACAGAATACTCAGGAAAAAGGGGGTAACAGTTCGCAAAACGATCGATGTTATTATCGGCACCTATTGCATTATGGAGGGGCTTGCATTGTTACATGATGACCGCGACTTTGACCCCATGGCATTCCATCTTTCATTAAGGATTCTATCCCCCGATCAACCGTAAAAGCTACCGTCGACTAAATCTCATCCCCTGCGGCAGATCCGGTCAAAGGAGTGGATTTGATTTTTTTCTTGCAAATTAGAAATATATTTCTATAATACAAAGTATGATCAAGCGCCATCTTGCCATATTGATCAAGGAGCATTTGAAAAACTATCCGGCGGTCGCTCTTTTGGGAGCACGGCAATCGGGAAAGACAACTTTGGCCAGAACATTTTCAGAGAAATATTTTGATCTTGAACTGGAACAGGATTGCCTCAGGCTTGATTTGCAATGGGATGACGTTACCGGATCCAAAGTGCCCGTTATCCTGGATGAAGCTCAATATTTTCCGGAAATATTTCCGCGGGTTCGAGCTGCTATAGATCTGGACAGGAAGAGAAACGGCCGCTTTCTTATTCTGGGATCGGTTTCGCCCGGATTGATGAAGCAGGTGTCTGAATTTTTAACAGGGCGCATTGCCCTGGTCGAGTTGGGGCCGCTTTCTTTGAGGGAGATACAAAAGCAGCCGTTTGATGATCTGTGGTTGATGGGTGGATTTCCTGACGGTGGCATATTAAAAAGGGGGCGATATCCGCAGTGGCAGAGAAACTATCTTGATTTATTGGCCATGCGAGATCTGCCCGTATGGGGTCTGCCGGCGACCGCACCGGTTACCAAACGCTTCTTCCGAATGTTAGCTGCTTCGCACGGTTCCACCTGGAATGCGAGCATGATCGGCAAGAGCATGGGATTGTCGTATCACACCGTCAATAGCTATCTCGATTTTCTGGAGCAAACCTTTTTAATTCGAAAACTTGCGCCTTATGCGACCAACATCAGGAAACGGCTTATTAAAAGCCCTAAAGTGTACTGGCGGGATTCGGGACTGCTGCATACATTGATGAATGTTCACAGCACAGAGGATTTGATTGCGCAGCCCTGGGTGGGCGTCAGCTGGGAAGGCTGGGTGATCGAACAGATTCTCGCCACCCTCAACAACCGGGGAGTGCCATATGAGCCCTTTTTCTTCAGGACGGCTGATGGCTACGAACTCGATCTGGTTTTGCGGATAAAGGGCAGACTATGGGCTTTTGAAATAAAACTGACAACCAACCCCGGGAAAAGAGACCTTGAAAGAATGAATAAAGCTGCTGGATTGATCGGAGCCGGTCGCAAAGTTCTGGTTTCAAGATCAAAACGAACTATTCAGGGTAAAGATGCAATCATTACCGACGTCAAGGGCGTTCTCAGCCTGATGGGGAAGATCCAATTTTGGGCTTGATTTTTGCGCCCGGAACTGGTTAAATCCGCAAAATTTTTCTTTTCAATTTTCAGGAGGTAGCGATGAAAGACAAAGTGCTGGTGATATGTTCCTGCGGTACGGACAACCCCAACCGGGCCACGCGCGCCCTTTTTTTTGCCATGATAGCCGCCAAGCAAGGCAAACAGACTATCCTGTTCCTGCTCGATGAGGCTGTCTATCTGGCCAAGAAAGGCATTATCGAAAACATAAAAGCCGCCACCGGCGATGCCGCCGACGACCATCTGGCATTTCTGCAGGAATATGAGGTGCCCATCCTGGTGTGCACGCCCTGCGCCGTGTCACGCCAGATCACCGAAACCGATCTGATTGAAGGCGCGAGCATGGCCACCGGCGACAAAATGATCGACCTGGCCTGCGACAGCGCGGTCATCAGTTTATAATTTTTTCTTTTCGAAATAGCCGAACATCAACAGGGTCAGGATGGCAAAGGCGATGATCACGATCCAGTGATTTATGCCCAGCAGCGCCGGTACGCTGATTTTACCCAATTTGCCGATGCTGATGACATAGGCTTTCATAAAGGGGTAGACGGCCGCATAAAGCGCACCGCCGACCAGCATGCCCAGCATGCCCCACAGCCCGTCGATGCGGCCCTCACCCAGCGCACCGCCGGCCGTTCCCGGGCAATATCCCAGCAGCCCCCAGCCGATGCCGAAAAGACTGCCCCCCACGATCTGGGCGCCGATGGAAGTGCCTTTGAGGTGCAACTTGACCAGGCCCAGGTCCTTGAAAAGATAGATGCCCACCGCACCGACGATAATGGCGCTGAGCATGAATTTGAAAATGGTCATGTCCAGCAGCCGCAAGGCGCCGACCTGTTTGTCGTATTTCAGGACCTGGCCTTTTTGCAGCAAAAACCCGAAAACAACCCCGGTTGCCAGCCCGTAGATCAAGCTCATTTTCTAATTCCCCCTTTGGCGGTAAATGAGATTGGCGGTAATCGCGCCGCCGATAAAGAAAAAAGCCATGGCGATAAATCCGCTGACCGCCAGCTGGGCCAGGCCGCTCAACCCGTGCCCGCTGGGACAGCCGCCGGCAAGCCGGGCGCCGAACAGCAGGATGACACCACCGGAAAAGGCTACGACAGCTCTGGTTACAGGGTTGCCCCCGAAGCGCTGCCGCCACATGTCCGGCACCACCTGAATCTTAAAGTCCCCCGACAGCCTGGCTGAAACGAAAGCCCCGAGGATGATTCCCAGGACAAACATCAGCTGCCAGTTGGGCAAAGAGTCGGGACCGTATTTTCCTTTCTTGGTGGTAAAATACTCGAACTGGGAAGGGTCAACGCCCACCGCTTTTTCGATGACCGCTGCGCTGCGGGCAAAGGTCGTTGAAGCTCCCAGAAATTTGCCGGCAGCCAGCACGGATAAAACGAGCAGCAAACCGGCCAGGGCGCCGGCCAGGTATGGATTCCAGACTTTGCTTTGCATGACACCTCCTGTGGTATGACTGATTGGCACCGGATTTTTTTTGCGGCATTTGAAAAAAACTGTACTTATTTACTATTTTAGGAGCCAGAATGTCAAAAAGGTTACAAAACAAATCCCACCGCCGGGACCATCCGGTTTTACTGCCCGGATGTCAAAATATGTGCCCGCCTTTGTCTGCTGCCGGGGGTGTTGACAAAATGCGTTGCGCTGCATACGATTGGACATCAGCCTGATTGCTGGAGGTGATGCATGAAGATCGTGATCACCGGTGGTTCGGGCTTTGTCGGCTCGAATCTTTCACAGTACCTGCTGGACCGCGGCCATGAGGTCGTGGCCATCGCCCGATCGGCCGACAAGGGCCGCATCCGCGCAGCGGCCTACCGGTATATCTCAGCGGACACTACCCGCAGCGGGCCGTGGCAGGCGCAGCTTGAAGATGCGCAGGCCGTCATCAACCTGGCCGGGGTGAGCATTTTCAAACGCTGGAGTGCCCGTTACAAGCAGCAGATCCATGACAGCCGCATTTTGACCACCCGCCAGGTGGTCGCCGGCCTGGCGGCGGATCGCGCCGTCACCCTTTGCAGCGCTTCCGGGGCAGGCTATTACGGCAGCCGGGCCGATGACATCCTCACCGAAGATGAGCCCGCCGGCAGTGATTTTCTGGCCGGGCTGTCGCGCGACTGGGAAGCAGCCGCCCGGCAGGCCGCTGAGAAAGGCGCGCGGGTCGTGACCATGCGCTTCGGGGTGGTGCTGGGCAAAAACGGCGGCGCCATGGCCAAGATGATGCCGGCGTTCAAATTTTTTGTGGGCGGGCCTCTGGGAGACGGCAATCAGTGGTTTCCGTGGATTCACCTCGATGATCTGACCGCGGCCGTGGGGTTTGTCCTTGAGCATCAACAGGTCAAAGGAGCGCTGAATTTCTGCGCCCCGCACCCGGTGCGCAACCACGAACTGGCCGCCGCCATGGGTGAAGTGCTCAAGCGCCCGGCCTGGATGCCGGCGCCGGCGTTTCTCCTGCGGCTGGTGCTGGGAGAGTTTGCCGGCGTTTTTCTGGGCAGCCAGCGCACGGTGCCCGAGCGGCTGCTGGAATACGGGTTTGCGTTTCGCTACCCGCAAATCAAAGCGGCCCTTGAGGACATTGCGACCCGTTGAAACCCCAACTTTTCAACCAGCAAGAAAGATGAAACCGTAAAAAGTCGATTTTCTCGCTTAAGCAAGCCTTTTCGGGAGCTGT
>CAZGNV010000071.1:0-20356 GCA_964527835.1 uncultured Desulfosarcinaceae bacterium
TTAAGGTCACCGATGTCTTGAACCTTTTGGGTCATCGATGTCCTGAACCTTATCATATACTGGTTAAAGATACTGATACGAATCTGGAGAAATCCTTCCAGCGTGAAAAATCAATCAGCCAAAATGAATATCCGCAATTTCTGAAAGAGGCCGAAGAAGACGGGGAGCAGGCGGCCGCCCTTGTATTCAGCCAGGCGCGGGATGCGGAATCATTCCATGCCAAGTTGTATGAACGCGCCATTTACCACGTGATCAGGGATGAAATAAAAGCCTATCACGTCTGCCAGGTGTGCGGTTATGTCACCGATAAGAGGATTCCTGAAAAATGCCCGGTCTGCGGTGCACCCAAAGAAAAATTCAAAACGATATCTGCCTAAGCGTGCCAGCATCCCGGGCAGCAGGATTTGGCCGGAAGCATTTTTCGGCCCCGGCAGTTTCTTTTCAATAAACCATGTCTTCTTCCGTGACTTTGCCTTTAAACAGGTTGTATGTCCACGCCTGGTAGCCAAGTACAAGGGGAACAAAGATCACCACCACCACCAGCATAATTGTCAGCGTCAGTTGACTGGAAGAGGCATTGTGAGCCGTCAGGCTATACTGCGCGTTGAGGTTGGACGGAAACATGTTGGGGTAAAGGCCGATGATCCCGAAAAAGGTCGCCCCTACAATGGTCAGGGCCGAAGAAAACCAGGCTTTGAAAAATGCTTTTTTAGCCACAAAAATCCTGATTCCCAACAGCGCCACGACGGTGATCAGGATGAAGACAAACAGGACCGGGTGGGCCAGGTAATTGTTGTACAGATGGGTGGCAAAATAACTGGCGACCAGAAAGACAACGGCGACAACCAGCAGCACCGGCCACAGCAGTTTGGCCGTTGAAATGGCTTTTTGCCGGAGCTCGCCATCGGCCCTGATGGACAGCCACAAACTGCCGTGAACGAGAAACAGCATTAGAAACAAAACCCCGCCCAGCAGTCCATAGGGGTTGAGCAGGGTAAACAGGGTTCCGAGGTAAATGCCATTTTGGTCGATGGGGATTCCCCGGAAGATGTTGGCAAAGGCCACGCCGAACAACAGCGCCGGGGCGAAGCTGCCGATAAAAAGGCAGGTGTCCCACAGCCGGCGCCAGCCGGGACTTTTGACCTTGCCGCGAAATTCAAAGGCCACTCCGCGCAGTATCAGGGCGAACAGAATCAGCATCAGTGCCGAATAAAACGAAGAAAACATCACTGCATACACCTGGGGAAAGGCAGCAAAGGTCACCCCGCCGGCGGTCAGCAGCCAGACCTCGTTGCCGTCCCACAGCGGTCCCATGGAATTGATCATTACCTGCCGGTCGGATTCGTTTTTGCCCAGAAAGGGCATCAGCGCACCGATGCCCAGGTCAAAACCATCAGTCATGAAGTACAGCGCCCACAACAGGCCCCAGAGAAAAAACCATATCGTCTGTAAAACCATTTTCAACCTCCCCTAAACCCTGCGTCGAGCGGATCGCTATCGCCGGCAGGGTTGACTTCACATTTGTTTTCCATGTAGACAGTATCCTGCTCTTGGCAAAACGGCAAATGCGACTGGTCTGCGCTGCAGCTTTCACCGGTTTGCTCATCCATGGTTCAGCTGACCGCTTCTGGCCCCTTGCGGGCGGTTTGAAACATCAGGTAATAGCCCACCGCCCCCAGCAGTCCGTAAACCAGGATAAAGGCGATCAAACTGGTCCATACCTGCACCGGCGCGATGGGTGAAGCGGCGACGGAAGTTTTCATCAAGCCGTAAACTATCCAGGGCTGGCGTCCAACCTCCGCCAGGATCCATCCCAGTTCGATAGCCAGAAACGGCAGAGGAATCGAGTAGAGCATCAGTCGCAGATAACCGGGACTTTCCAGCAGTCGATTGCGCTTGAATACACCGAGCAGGCTCATCAGGAAAAAATAAAACCCCAATGCGACCATGACCCTGAAAGAAATAAAGGAAAGAAAGACCGGTGGCCGTTCATCGGGGGCAAAGTCCTTGAGTCCCTTTACCTCGGCGTTGAAATCATGATAGCCGAGGAAGCTGAGCATTCCGGGAATAGCGCCGATCTGGACGGCATTTTTTTCATTTTTGGCATCCGGCAGGGCAAAAATATAGATGGGTGCCTTTGCAGTCGTCTCCCACAACGATTCCATGGCGGCCAGCTTGGCGGGCTGGGTCTGGGCCACCTCGCGGGCATGCATGTCGCCTTCTACGAGCACGAAAACAGAAAAAATCAGTGCGAAAACCAGCCCGATTTTGAAGGATTTGGTAAAAAAATCGATATGCTGTTTTTTGAGCAGATGGTAGGCGCTGATGCCCATGACGAAAAAACCGCCCAGAATATAGGCGGCCGGAAGAGTATGCAGGACTTCCAGCACGCCGAATTTGTTGAAAACCACGGCGGCAAAATCCGTCAGCTCGGCCCGGCCGTTGCGCAGGGTGTAACCCACCGGGTGCTGCATCCAGCCGTTGGCGGTCAAAATCCAGATGGCGGAAAGACTGCTGCCGCCGGCCACGAGCCACATCACCACCGCGTGGGCCTTTCTGGACAGTTTTTTCCAGCCGAAGACCCAGACGCCGATTAAGGTGGATTCCAGGAAAAAGGCGGCCGTGGCCTCAATGGCTAGCAGGGATCCGAAAATATCCCCGACATAGGCCGAATAACGGGACCAGTTGGTCCCAAACTGGAATTCCAGGGTAATTCCCGTGACAATCCCGACGGCGAAGTTGATTAAAAAAAGTTTGCCCCAGAATTTGGTCATTTTCAGGTAGGTTTCATCCCCGGTTCTGACATACTGGGTTTCCATGACGGCCACCAGCATGGAAAGCCCCAGCGTCAGGGGAACAAACAGAAAATGAAACAGGGTGGTGGCCGCAAATTGCAGCCGGGATAGGAATAATACATCCATCAGCTGTCCTCCTTTCTGGTTAGTGGTGTTCCTGTGTTCAAGCCATGGCCGGTCAAACAGCTTGCAATTTTAACGTTCACCCCCCACGGCTCCTTCTCCCAAACGGGTTGATGGCGCTCGAAAATGACTTATTACGGGACCGTCAACATTAACAGTCCGGATTTTTTTTGCCTCCAGTGTCGGAAAAAGGGCTGAGGCAGCTTTCCTCGCGCAGCAGCCTGGCGAAGGTGGCCGTTTTGAGGGTCTGCCTGAGCTGTTCCCGGGCGGTCTCCCACACCCGATGCACTGCGCATGTTGGGCTGCGGTGACAGGAGTCGGGTTGCAGGATGCAGTCATTTAAAAAAATTTCACCGATCACGGCCTCGACGACATCAAGCAGGGTCAGTTTTTCGGGGGCGACGCTGAGCCGCAATCCCCCCCCGGCACCCTGGACAATTTCGATGAATCCGGCCCGGGCCAGCTGCTGGGCGATTTTGCCCAGAAAGGGGCCCGGAATTTCCATCTCGCGGGCAATCTGCTTCTGGCTGACTACCGGACCGACGCCCTGGATGGTCAGGTAAAGAACACAGCGCACGGCATATTCTCCGGCTCTGGTAAGGCGCATGTCTTTCTCCCTATCGGATATATCAGATAAATTAGATATAATTTATCTGATATAAAACAACAACCTTCATGTCAAGTGTTTTTTGATATCACGGGCGACAGTTTCAGGGAATTTCGTCAGCCCTCTAAAGCCTGGCAAATGAAATCGGTGATGTGCCTGTTGGCCCGGGCGGCGGCCTTCAGTGGAAAGAAGTTGAAACCGTGGACAGCCCCGGGATAGACGGCCAGCCGGGCGGGGTTGCCGGCAGCCAACCAGCGGCTGTACATGAACAGGGAATCGTCCAGCAGCGGGTCCAGGGTGCCGACAGTGAAAATCGCCGGCGGCAGGTTGCTTAAGTCCGCATACAGCGGGGAGACGTCCGGGTCGTCATATTTGTCTTCTGAAACGTAGTGGGCATGAAACCACTGCATCAGCGGTGTGGTCAGGATCAAGGGCCGGTCCCCCCACTGCCGGCAGCTCGGGGTCAGCGTCAGGTCAAAGACGCCGTAAGTGAGAACCGCCCCGCGAAATCCGCTGAATCCATGACGGTCGCGCATGCGCAGCAAGGTCACCGCTGCAAGATTGGCACCCGAGGATTCCCCGCCGATGATCAGGGCCTCTGTCCCGAATTCGACGGCGGCTTGATCAGCCAGCCAGAGCGCTGCGGTTTCGCAATCGTCCGGTGCCGCCGGGTAGGGATTTTCCGGTGCCAGCCGGTAGTCCACGCTGACGGTCACGACCTGACAGGCTGCGGCAATCTGCGCCATGAGTTCGTCATAATAGTGGGCGCGGTTCAGTACGAATCCCCCCCCGTGAATGTGAAGATACACGCCGTTTGCCTCGTCGGGGATGAGCACGCGCACGCCGACATCTCCTGACGGCCCTTTGATTTGTCTCATTTTAACGTCATCCAGGATCTTGAACGCTCCCCAGATCCCGTCTCCCTGCTCGCGTGCGTCCCGGATGACCTGGGGCGGGAGGGTATGCAGCGGCGGCATCTCGGAAAAGACTTTTTCAATCCGGGCATTGAATTCTTCCATTTCCGGATCGGCTTCAGCAGGCTGAAAAAAAAGGGGATCCAGATCTGATATCATCGGCATGCGGCCTCCCATTATTTTGGGCCCGGTGCTTCAATGGCAAACAGTTTTATTTCCAGGTTGGCGCCGATCCCCGGACCTGATCGGGTATGCATTGTCACGGCTTGCAAAAAAAAGTGCGTCGCCTTAAAAAAAGACTTGATTTGTGTTTTCAGGCTTGCTAAATGCCTCACCTTATAGTGCCGGAAACAGAAGGCACGTGATCTTTAAGACCGCTGACAATTTATCGGGTTTATTCATTTAGCCTGAGCCGCATACCCAGGACATGTGCGAGTAAATGTAGCCTCCCACTGCTGCGGCTCAGGCTTTTTTTATCCGCCGATGGCGCTCATGCGGCCATTGATCCGCGATCGGCCGCCGGCCGCCAGGTTGTGGTCGGATGGTTTGTGGCGCACGGCTCTGAGAAAAATATCTGCCAACTGCTCGTCCGAACATCCACTTCGCAGGGGGCCTTTGATGTCCTCATGGCGGTCTGATAAAAGACAGGGCCGCAGCTGTCCGCTGGCAGTCAGTCGCAGCCGATTACAGCGGTCGCAGAAATGGTGGCTCAAGGCGTGGATAAAGCCGACCTCACCTCTGGCGCCCTCAAAACGATAGCGCTGGGCCGGGCCGTCAGTCGCTGAATTGCGCACTGCAATGAGCTGTCCCAGTTCACTGCTGATGCGCTTTTTGATTTCCGGTGCCAGCAGCAGGGGCCCATTGCCCAGCTGGGACTCTCCGATGGGCATGTATTCAATGAAGCGGATGTGCAAGGGGTAATCAAGGGACAGCCGGGCCATGTTCGTCAGTTCATCGTCATTGATGCCGTTGAGAGCCACAACGTTGAGCTTGATCGGGTCAAATCCCATTTCCAGGGCCTTTTCGATGCCCTGCCAGATTTGGTCGAAAAGATCAACCCCCGTAATCCGCTCATATTTTTTGCGGTTGAGCGTATCGAGGCTGATATTGATGCGGCGAATCCCGGCGGCTTGAATTTTTTCCAGGTTGTCTTTTAGCGCCACACCGTTGGTGGTCAGCGAAAGATCCGTGAGCCCCTCGAGCAGACTGAGCTGATGTAAAAACTCGTATACCCCCTTGCGCACCAGCGGTTCCCCCCCGGTCACCCGGATTTTTGAAATTCCCAGCTTCACCCCCACGCGCACGATGCGCAAAATTTCTTCATATTTTAGAATTTCGGCGTGGGGCAGCCGGGCAACGAGATCCTGGGGCATGCAATAGATGCATTTCAGGTTGCAGCGGTCAGTGATGGAGATGCGCAGGTAATTCAGGTGCCGGTTGCAGGGGTCTATCAGTTTTAATGCTGCCAATTTTGTTAATCCGGTAACAGTCAGTTGGTTTTTAAAGCCCATGATCGATCAGTTGATGGTCGCTACTCTACCCTTCATCATCAGCTAGGGGATTCGTTTTTCACGATACTCCTGGATCTCAATCATGGGCGGCCGCTCAAGTCCTACTATTTTTGTTATATCGGGCCGATACTGGTCCCCGACCAGGTTGTACTGGATAATTTCATCAAAAAGCGTTTTCTTGATGTCCAGCAGGCCCAGGTGGTGCTGCCGGTTGAAAAAAGTTTTCAAAATTGCAAAGGCCATTTTACCCAGGGCCTTGGTGTCCTGATTGCGGTGGATGCGCCGATCCAGATCCACCTGGGCAATGACATCCAGGCCCCATTTGTTGTAAATATCCAGAATCATGCTCGTCTCAATGCCGTAACCGATCGGAAAGGGGATTTGTTCAAATATTTCGCGATAGCCGGCATACTCTCCCGAAAGGGGTTGCAGGATCTGGGTCAGCTCCGGGAAAAAGAGAGAAAACAGGGGCCGAATCACCAGTTCCGTCACCCGCCCGCCCCCGGTGGGCCGAATCCTGCTTTTGCCGATGGAAATCGGCCGGTCATAAAAGGCCTTTACATATTTAATGTGGTCATGCAAAAGCAGCGGTCCGATCAGGCCATAGGTGAACCGGTGGTGAATGTTTTTGATGTCGGCATCTATGTAGACGATAATGTCTCCCCGGGTAATGTAAAGGGCTTTCCAGAGGTTTTCACCCTTGCCCTTGAATTTTTCAAGGTGCGGTAAAATTTCGTTGGCGTCATACACATCCGCGCCGTAGGTGCGGGCAATGTCCACCGTGTGATCGGTGGAGCCCGAATCGATGACCACAATTTCATCAAGCAGCGGATAGCGCGTCATGAGCTCGGATTTCATGATGATGATTTCTTTGGCAATCGTTTTTTCTTCATTCAGGGTGGG
This sequence comes from uncultured Desulfosarcinaceae bacterium, assembly GCA_964527835.1. Taxonomy (GTDB): domain Bacteria; phylum Desulfobacterota; class Desulfobacteria; order Desulfobacterales; family JAFDCJ01; genus JAFDCJ01. The sequence continues at coordinate 6,854 of CAZGNV010000071.1, forward strand.
CAGACACAGCGATATGGTCAAGTTTTTTTTCTGCTTCTCCTCCACCAGCCTGAAGAGGTCCTTAAAATCCGAGTAATGGAAGGTGTTGTTTTCGAGCCACTTATTGTTCATCGCACGCCCCGTCGTCAATGGTCTTCAGAACGCCAACCACCTGGGCGACGCCCTTGAACATGGGGTCGATTTCCATGGTGGCATTTTCAGTGTAATAATTTTCTCCATGGGTGATGCCCAGTGTTACTGCGGGTATCCTGCGTGACAGAAAGATGGACAGCGCCGATTCGGTTGATTTGCTGACCGGTTTGATCCCCAGGGCATTGAGGATCGCAGCCGCGGCCTTGACCAGCGGATGGTTGAACTTGAGGCGCGCCGCTTTCAGGTTGCTGATGGTCTTGATTGTCAGGTCGACGTCGTTTTCATGGGCGATTCCATCGGCGATGTCTTTGATGTCATTGAAGATAGACTTGACCATTTTGTGGGAGTCGCTGCGAATTTCAAATCCCAGGGTGGCGTCACGGGCGGTCTTGCCATGGTTGGCCCCGCCGGTTATTTTGCCCAGGACGATGCGCGCGCGCGGTCGCTGTGACAGTCGCAGGTTCATGATTTCGTTGATCACTTCATTGAGGATCAAAATCGCATTGGGAGTGAGCTTGTCCACCACCCCCTTTTCTTCGGCAACCTTGCAGTCGATTTCTCCGCGGATCATGCCGTCTGAAAAATAGTTGAGCCGGCCAAGCTCGATGCCTTCCACGCACACCGCGCCCCTGATGGGCGTGGGCCAGGTTTTCAGCAGATGCCGCACGCCCCGCAGGTTTCCCCGGCCGACGGATTGAATGGTGCCGGCTAGCACAATATCGGACTCAAATGTCAAATCCAGTTGTTTGAAAACCAGCGGCAGTGACACCAGAATGCCAACGCCGAGGGAGTTGTCCAGCAGACCGGGGCCGGTGATGGTGTTCTCTCCGATGGTGTAATTGAAAACAATGTCTTTTTCATAGAAAGTGTCCAGGTGAGCGACTGCAAAAATCGGCGGTTTGTCGGGATTGGTGCCCCGGATGATGCCGATGGGGTTGCGGTAACCGTCGGTGGTAACTTCATCGACCCCGAATTCAGCCAGTCTTTCCATGAAAACGGTGGCCCGCCGCTTTTCCCTGAACGTGGGAGCAGGGGTCTGGCCGATCAGGACGATATTGGTGATCAGGATATCCCGGATCTCCCTGATTTTTTCGACGGTCTGCGGCAGTTTGCTGATAAAATCATTCATTGCGATTGTCCGGGGTCTTTGCCGGTTGGTTCTTGTTTCCGCCATCCGAAAGACCAATTGCTGCTGCGATACCCTGGAAGGACCTGTACACACCGGCAGTCTATACCAGAAATGGCGCAAAGGTCAATGTTATGTTTGATGAACCCGCAAAAGGTCGATTTTTTCGTTTGATGTCGCTCGAAAATGACTTTTTACAAGGCCGTCAAATCTTAATGCGTAAAAAAAATGCCAGGAGCTGCGCCTTATTTGTTTTGGTTGAAAAAGTCCAGGATGGCTTCACACAGTCCGGCGATGGTATAAGATTGGGCGGTGATGTGAACCTTAAAACCCGCTTTGATCGCGGCTTCGGTGGTGATCGGACCAATGCTGGCAATGGCAACACCGTCGATGAGCCGCTGGAAATTATCCGGCGGCAAAAGGGATTTAAAATTGGTGACCGTGGAGGAACTGGTGAAGGTGATAAGATCAATGGTTTGGGCTTCCAGTTGCGCGATGAGTTGTTCAACGTTGTGGGCCACTTTTTCAGTGTGATAAGCGACAACCTCATCGACTTCGGCTCCCATTTTGCGCAGCTCGGTCGGCAGTACCGGCCGGGCCTGGGCCGCCCGGGGCAGCAATATTTTTTTGCCGCTGACATCCATCTTGCTGAAGGCCTGCACCACGGCTTCGGCCCGGTAGGCGTCCGGGATGATGTCACTTTTCAGTCCGAAACTGCGCAGGCTGTCAGCCGTGGCAGGGCCAATGGCGGCTGTGTGCAGACGGTGCAGGGCGCGCACATCCCTGTCGAGGGCGAAAAGCCGCTGGAAAAAAAATCCGACGCCGTTGACACTGGTAAAGACGATCCAGTCATAGGTGTCCAATTTTTCGATGGCCCCATCAAGCTGCTGAAAGTCATTGGGGGGCACCACCTGGATGGTCGGATATTCCAGGCACTCAGCCCCCAGGTCGGCCAGGCGTTGGAGCAGATCGCTGGCCTGCTGCCGGGCGCGGGTGACAACGATGCGTTTGCCCAGCAGCGGCCGATTCTCAAACCATTTCAATGTTTGCCGCAGCCCGACCACCTCCCCCACAACGGTGATGGCCGGTGCCTTGAGACCCGCTTGCTGGACCCGTTCGGCAATGTTGTCGAGGGTTCCGGTTACGGTTGTCTGGGCCGGGGTGGTCCCCCAACGAATCAGGGCCACCGGGGTGTCGGCGGGCCTGCCATGGGCGATCAGTTTGCGGGCGATGTCGGGCAGATTTTTGACTCCCATAAAAAAGACCAGGGTGCCGATGCCGCGGGCCAGAGACTCCCAGTCGATGCCGGACTGTTCCTTGTCGGGGTCTTCATGTCCGGTGACAAACGCCAGGGTGGCGGTGAGTTTGCGGTGGGTCAGGGGGATGCCCGCATAGGCAGCAGCGGCGATGGCCGAGGTTACGCCGGGGACGACTTCAAATGCAAGGCCCTTCTGCACCAGCATTTCGGCTTCTTCTCCACCGCGGCCGAAAATGAAGGGATCTCCCCCCTTGAGCCGACAGACCGTGCGGCCGGCCCGGGCCTTTTGTACGATCAGCGCATTGATCTCGTCCTGGGACAGGGTGTGGTCACCGCCTTTTTTGCCCACATAGATTTTTTCAGCAGTTTCGGATGCATGCTTCAACAGGGAAGCCGATGCCAGGTAATCATAAATAATCACATCGGCCTTTTCAATGCAGCGTTTGCCCTTGACGGTGATCAGCTCCGGGTCGCCGGGCCCGGCCCCCACCAGATAGATCTTAGCGTTCATTGTTTATGGTTTCCATGGTCTGCAGTTTTTCCAGTATTTCACCGGCCCCCCTGGCAACAAGCTGTTCGGCCAGCGCAATGCCCACGGTTTCCGCTTGTCCGGCCGGCCCAGCGTGGTTATCGCGGATAATGCGGGAACCGTCCAGCTCTGCCACCAGGCCTGTCAGGGTAAACCGATCGCCTTCGATTGTGCCGTGGCCGGCGATGGGTACCTGGCAGCTGCCCCCCAGGCGGTTCAAAAAGGCGCGCTCTCCCAGCACAGCCGCCCGGCTGGGACCGTGATCCAAGGCCTCCACCAACGGTGTGATGTCCGCATCGTGCTGCCGGGTTTCAATGCACAGGGCACCCTGGCCCACGGCCGGCAGCATGATGTCGGCATCCAGGTACTGGGTGATGCGCGCTGCCAGACCCAGGCGTTTGACACCGGCGGCCGCCAGGACGATGGCGTCCAGGTTTTCAGTGTGCAGTTTTTTGAGGCGGGTGTCGAGGTTGCCGCGCAACGGCTTGACAATGATGTCCGACCGGCCATGGCGCAGCTGGGCGGCCCGTCGCAGGCTGCTGGTCCCGATAACCGCACCGGCCTTAAGAGCGCTGAAGGAGGCACCTTCCCGGCAGATCAGGACATCCCCCGGTGTTTCCCGTGGGGGGACTGCGGCAATGCAGAGGCCGGCGGGAATTTCAGCCGGCATGTCCTTCATGCTGTGCACCGCGACGTCAATGCGGCCGTCGAGCAGGGCCTGTTCGATTTCTTTGACAAAAAGCCCCTTGCCGCCGATTTTGGCAAGGGGGACATCCAGGATCTTGTCGCCCCGGGTCTGGATGGTCACCAGTTCGACGGAATGGCCGGGATATTTTTCAACCAGGGCGCTCTGCACCCATTGCGCCTGCCAAAGTGCCAGCTGGCTGGCCCGGGTGCCGATTTTGATCACTGTTTTCATCAGTGGCTGCACCCCGCGCAGCTGGTCGCCGCACAGCCGCTGCAGGATGACCCGGCCGATGATGCAACCGTCTGACCGCCGGCTGTTTTACTGACAAAACCGCAGGCCGACATGAGACGGGTCACCTTTTTACTGTGGCATTCGGTACACTCCGGCTTGTCACTGCCCATGATCAGGCATTCAAAATTTTCACCGCATTTTTCGCAGTGGTATTCGTAAATCGGCATGAACCCAACTCCTTTTTCGAATTCAACTCCAGGCAGAACAATAATCATCGGCAACTGGAATTCAAGATCGCGGTGCGCGCTGGCCCCTGTGCGAACCATCTATCCCGTCTGTTCAATAACACCGGCAGCGATCAGAGGCAACAGGATTTCGTGGTGTCCGACAAGGTTGATTCCCGCTCCTCCCTGGGAGGTCGGTCGGGCGACCACGTTGGTCAGCGGGCGGTAATGTTTGATAAAATCCAGGTTGACCGTGGTAAAGTCCTTCAGGGAGTACCCCAGGTTGCGCACCAGGGTGATGGCCTTGAGAAATATTTCCGGCAGGATAACCGCTGAGCCGACATTGAGATAAACGCCTTTTTCCAGCGCACTGACCATGGATGCGAACAGGCGAAAGTCCCGGTGACTGGCTGCCCCGGCATTGCCCGGGTGAAACTGGGGATGCATGTGAATGATATCGGTGCCCATGGCCACGTGCACCGTCACCGGAATGTCAAGGCGGGCTCCGGCGGCCAGAATGCTTCTGTCTGCCAGGGGCAGCCGGTGGTCAATAATGGCCCTGCCGACGGCCCACCCCAGCCCCCAGGACTTTTCTGCGGCGCTGTCAATGGCGGCACTTAAAAAAGTGCAGGTTTCACGGGCCATGCCAAAGGATCCGTCACCCAGGGAGGTGGCGACATCTTCCGATGTCCGGCCAACCAGTGCGATCTCCAGATCATGGATGATGCCGGCGCCGTTCATGGCTACCCCCGTAATGATGCCACGCTGCATCAAATCGATGACAACGGGGTTCAGCCCCACTTTGGTTACATGGGCCCCCATGCCGAACAGAACCATGTGTTGGCCGCGCTGGGCGTTAACGATGGCCGTTATCACCGCTTTCAGCTGCCGGCCGGCCAGGATGTCGGGCAGGCTGTCCAGAAAATCCTGAAAGGAAGATCCTGTTTGCCAGGGTTTCGCAAAATCATCGGAGCTGACTTTGCTTTTGCGTTCGCCAAGACGGTAGGTCCTGACCTTGCTTAAATCAATGGGTTTGAATTTTTCAGCCATTCAATTCCTGCTTCATTTCAGTTTCAATTGCTCCGGGTAGAGCAACCTTTCGACAAGGTCGCATAAAATATGGCCCAGGGTAATATGGGCTTCCTGGATGCGGGCGGTTTTATCCGCATCCACGGCAAAGACGATGTCAGCCAATTCGGCCAGCTGCCCGGCGCGCCCGGTCATGGCGATGACCGCCATGTCTTTTTGGCGGGCGATTTCAGCCGCCCGGATCACATTGGCGGAATTGCCGCTGGTGCTGATGCCCCAGGCAATGTCACCCTCACTGCCCAGGGCCTCGATTTGCCTGGCAAAGATTTCTTCAAAACGGTAGTCGTTGGCAATACTGGTGAGAACCGAGGTGTCGGTGGTCAGCGCCAGGGCGGCCAGAGCCGGGCGTTCGAGTTGAAAGCGGTTGACAAATTCGGCGGCCAGGTGCTGGGCATCGGCCGCGCTGCCGCCGTTTCCGAAAATAAGAAGCTTGCGGCCGGCGGCCAGACGACTGCTGAGCAGATTTGCCGCCTTGACGATATCGTCCAGATTGTCTTCAATGCACCGGCGTTTGGCGCTGATGCTTTCCTGCAGGATGTGCAGAACAAGGTTTTTCATTGGGCAGCTTTCTTTTGATTTTCAATTTTGCTGATTTCCCCGGAAGCATCATAACCGAATTGTTCGGCCCGGTTAAACGCTTGCAATGCCTCCGCCGCCCGGTTCTGATGATAGTACAGTTGCCCCAGGCGGTAGTGCAGCAGGCCGTTTTGAGGTTCCAGGGCCACGCTTTCGCGGCAGAACATCAGGGCAATTTCAGGGTTTTCCCCCCGGCTGCCAAAAAGATATCCCAGGGCTGACATGGCGGCGGCATCCTGCGGATTTTGCCTGATGGCCCGGGTATAGGCGGCGATGGCGGCCTGCGGCCGGCCCTGGGCTTGGTGGCAGTCGCCCAGATAACGGAAAACCGCACTGGTCTCCGGCTCCAGTTCGGCGGCCCGTTCCAGAAAAAGCCCGGCCTTTTCGGGTTCTTCAAGTTCCAGGTAGAGCTGGCCGATTTGAAAAGCGATTTCAAATACCGCCGAATTGATTTTGTCGGCCTTGAGAAAAAAATCCAGGGCCTGCCGGGGGTGTCCCGTCAGCTTGCGGATCAGTCCCATGTTATACAGCGCCATGTATTCACTGCCATCGATGGCGGTTGCTGTTTTGAATTCTTCCATTGCCAGGTCATATTTTCCCTGCAGGCCGTAGCACACACCCAGGCTGTTGTGCACGTTGACGTTGAATTCGTCGAGTTCCAGCGCCTTTTTGAACTCAGCAACCGCCCCCTCGACATCGCCTTTTTCGTAGAGCTTGTCGCCGCTGATGTTCAGGCTTGTCGCGTCGAAAGCCACGGCGCTGTCAGGTCCGAAAAAGGTGGCATGCTCCAGGGCCTTGCAGGCGTTGGCGACAATGTTTTTTCTGTCAAAGGTGACGCTCGGGTAGGCAGCCACTCCCAGGGTGACCGTGCAGCGGTTTTTGCGGGCCAGCTGTTTTTGAACGTGCTGGGCCAGTTCCAGACACTGGTCGGCAGTTTTTTCCGGGAAAACCGCACCCAGCAGCCCGGACTCCAGCAGTCCCCACCAGCCCTTTTCGCGGCCGCAGGTTTTGTCCAGAATTGCCGCCAGCTCCAATTGCCCGTTGGTGATGTCCGTTGCAGTGGGCTCTTTTTCATCCGGCAGTCGGGAATCAATCCGGGCGGCCAGGGCTGCAAAGCGGGCTGCCGACCCCAGTTGCTGCAGGACCTGCTCGACGAAACGGCCGCCGGTGAGAACTTTCGCAAAAGCCGATTGCAGGGCTTCATCAAAAGGGGCTGAAACCGCGGCTTCGGTTTTTTCAACCTGACCGGGATCTGTGCTGGAAAACAGGAAATGCCGGGTGGACTCCTGGCGATAAAGCAGTTTTTTATCTCTGGCGGTCATGGTGCAACCCTAGTCAATAGCCGTTCAAAGGCAGCCTGGATGGCCGGCCGATCCTCGTCAAGCAGCGTTCGCGGGTCAATAATAAAGGCATCATCTTCAATGCGCCCGATGATGGGGGGATCATTTTCGCGCATGTGTTTTTCCAGTCGGCTGGCGGAAATGTTTTCAGCCTGAATCTTCAGACAGCTGCTGGGAAGCTCGAGCAGCGGCAGGGCGCCGCCGCCGGCTTTCGAACCCCGGGCGACAATCTCCACCTGCAGCCGGGACCCGCCGATTTCCATCAGCGATTTGAGCAAGGCGGCGGCCCGTTTTTCGATGGTGCTTCGATCGGCAGTCAGCATCCGCAGCGTCGGCAGTGTCTGCACGGCTTTGTGCTCATCACGGTACAGGCGCAGGGTGGCTTCAAGGGCCGCCAGGGTGAGCTTGTCGATGCGCAGGGCCCTGGCCAGCGGATTTTGCCTGATCTGGTCCACCAGGGGTTTTCTGCCCACGATGAGCCCCGCCTGGGGTCCGCCGAGAAGCTTATCACCGCTGAAAGTCACCAGGTCCGCGCCGGAGGCCACGGATTCCTGGACCGTGGGCTCCTTGTCAAGGCCGTATTTCGAAAAATCGACAAAAGTTCCGCTTCCCAGGTCTTCCATTACCGATACGGCGCAGCGGCCACCCAGCTCGACCAGTTGCTCCAGGGAAACTTCGGTTGTAAAGCCGACAATGCTGAAATTGCTGCGATGCACCTTGAGCAGCAAGGCGCATTCAGCATCGATGGCATTTTCATAATCCTTCAGGTGGGTCCGGTTGGTGGTGCCGACCTCCTTTAAAACAGCGCCGCTTTTGGTCATCACATCCGGCACCCGGAACGATCCGCCGATCTCGACAAGTTCGCCCCGTGAGACGATGACATTTTTGTCTTTTGCCAGGGTTTCCAGGCACAGCAGCACAGCTCCGGCATTGTTGTTGACCACCATTGCGGCCTCGGCGCCGCTGATCTCGCACAGGATGTCCTCCACGGCAGTGTACCGCGAACCACGCCTTCCCGCAACCAAATCGTATTCCAGGTTGGAGTAGCGGCCGGCCACGGCGACGATGTTTTCCATTACTGCAGACGGCAGCGGTGAGCGGCCCAGGTTGGTGTGCACCACCACGCCGGTGGCATTGATCACCCGCTTCAAGTTCGGCGCCATGGCTTTTTGCACCGCCGCCGAGACCATTTCCAGCAGGCGGTCATCCGACAGGGTCTCTTCGCCGGCAGTCGGCTCGGAGGCCAGAATTTGATTGCGCCGGGTTTCCAGGATTTGGCGGATACAGTGAACAATGACCGCATGGGGGATGTCTTCATTCGGCGACCGGGCCATGAAATGCTCCAAAAGCTGGTCCACCCCGGGCAGTCGGCGCAATAACCGTTGTTGTTTTTCGGTAATTTTCATCCTCGCTGCTGCCTGTCCGTTTTGTTTTTTTATTCGTTACTTTCCGGCGGGAGTCCAAATACGCCTGCTGGAATAAGATCCACCATAGCGGGAAATTGCTCGATTGACAACCCGACGGTTGAAAGTATCGACAAAAGTGCCCCGGTATCCAGGCGATCCAGTTCCAGACCGCTGTGAAAGCGGGACATGAGCAGATCCGCCAGATAAACGATGTGCACCAGGGCGACGTTTTCAGCCGCCTTCTCCGGAGCGTGATGATGACAGATGACATCTGCCAGGGAGTGCGGAAACGACCATTTGCGGGCCAGCCGGTTGCCGACCTGGGTATGGTCCAGGCCGAAAAGGTTTTTTTCAGCCTGGCAAAGGTCAGCAGTTTCATCTGCCAGTTGCCGGTAAAACAGGGGATGAACCGCGGCAACATACTGGTCCAGCACCACCTTGCCGATGTCGTGCAAAAGCCCTGCGGTGTAAGCCGTCGCTGGTTTTGCCCGGCCGGTCATGGCCGCCAGTTTTTCAGCGATGATTGCGGTGCCGACGGCATGGTGATAAAGTCCGCCCTTGCAAAGTGAATAGCCTGCCGGGGTGGAAATGTTGAAAAAATTTTCCATGGCCGAGGAAATCACGACTTTGACAAGGGTCTCCATGCCCAGGAAGGCCAGGGCATGGTCCAGGGAATCTATTCTGACGCTCCTGGAAAACAGGGCGGAATTGCACAGCTTCAACGTTTTGGCGCTGATCACCTGGTCAGAGCGGATTTGCTCGGCCAGTTTTCCAATTTCGTATTCGTCTTCATTGATGAGCCTGAGGATTTTAAGCGCCACTTGGGGAATGGGCTGAATCTGCTCCACACTCCGGTCGATGTCATCTGCCGCAGGTGCCTGCACCGGCGTTGGAACAGTGGTTTTCTGCATTCCCAGGGGTTCAATGCTCCAGCGCCAGTGCTGCATGTCCAGACTCAGTCGGCAGGTGAAAAATCCTCCGGTTTCCTCGGTTTCAACGGGGATTTGCTCCCCCTGCAGACAGCTTAACACGGTTTCCACTGTTCGGCCGCCGACGTCAAGCTGCAAATCACGGCTGACAATGGGGTCCACCAGCGCACCGCCGGCAATGGCGGCTTTCAGCCCGCTTTGACTGGCCCCGGCATCATACAGGGCCCGCAGAAAAAGCGGCATTCCGGTGGACGCATATTTTTCGAGCTGAATGTCCGGCGCCGAGGAAACCGGCTCCGGCAACAGCAGATGAATCAGGCCCCCCACGCCGGCGGCTTCATCATACAGGACCACTCCGACGCAGGTCGCAAGACACGCCTGGAGAACCAGTTCCCGGGTGCCGCCGACATGGTAACTGCCGGTGGCAACATGCTGGATTTGGCAAGTTTGCATGGGGGTTTGAAGTATTTACCTGTAAATATTACGAATATATATATTTATACAGTTTATGGCGTATTATTTCAACTGATTTCTGCGCTCAAATCTCCCGCCATGGCAGGAAAAAAGGCTTTATGCGGGAAAACTTTTAGGTTAAACTAAATTAGATGGAATCGTAAAAAGTCCATGGAGGGGGGAATTCTTGAAAAATATTTTGATCACCGGGGGGTGCGGCTTTATCGGCACCAACTTTATCCGCTACCTGTTGCTGGATTCTGATTTTGACGGGCGCGTCATCAACCTGGACAGCCTGACCTATGCCGGCAATGCTGAAAATCTTGCCGATCTGGATACCGACCCATCCGGGCGCTATGTATTTATCCAGGCCGACATCTGCGATTCAACGGCAATCCAAAGGGTCTTTGATGCTTATACTATTGATGCGGTCTGCCATTTTGCCGCTGAATCCCATGTCGACCGATCCATTGTCGCACCGGATGCATTTATTCAAACCAACATCAACGGCACCTTCAACCTGCTGGAAGCCGCCCGTCGCCATGCAGACCGGCTGGTGCTGTTTCACCATGTGAGCACCGACGAGGTTTTCGGCTCCCTGGGTTCGAAGGGATATTTCACCGAACACAGCCCCTATCGCCCCAACAGCCCTTACGCGGCTTCCAAGGCCGCCTCGGACCATCTCGTCCGGGCTTACGGCAAAACCTACGGGCTGCCGGTGACGATTTCCAACTGCTCCAACAACTATGGCCCCTACCAGTTTCCGGAAAAGCTGATCCCACTGGTGATTTTAAACGCCCTGGAGGGCAAGCCCCTGCCGGTGTACGGAGATGGCAGCAATGTCCGGGACTGGCTGTATGTCACCGACCACTGCCGGGCCGTCTGGGAAATAATGAAACGGGGCACCCGGGGCCGGATGTACAATATCGGCGGTCGCTGTGAAATGACCAACCTCGACACGGTCAAAATGATCTGCGATCTGCTCGATGAGATGGCCCCCGGGCCCGCCGCCGCATCCCGGCAGGACCTGATTGAATTTGTCAGGGATCGGCCCGGTCACGATCTGCGCTACGCCATCGACTGCAGCCAGCTGGAAGGTGAACTGGGGTGGGCGCCCCGGGAGTCTTTTGAAAGCGGGCTGAGAAAAACCATTCAATGGTACCTGGATCATCCGCAATGGGTCCAACGGGTTAAAACCGGTGAATACCGCCGGTGGATTGAGCGGCACTACGGGCAGGATGGTTGAACGTTAATATGAAAGCGGCCAAAGACTATATCATCTTTCCGCTGGATGTCGCCTCCCTGGAGGAAGCCCGGCGCTATGTGCAGCTGCTGGCCGGTGAGGTGGGGATGTTCAAGGTCGGGCTCGAGCTGTTTGTCCGCTGCGGGCCGCAGATCGTGGAATCTATCAACTCGGCCGGAGCAGCCGGGGTCTTCCTGGATTTAAAGCTGCATGACATCCCGGCCACTGTTTCCCGGGCCATGGCCGGTATTGCCGAGCTGGGGGTTCGATTTGCCACCGTTCACTGCGGGGAGACGCCAAAAATGCTGGAAGCCGCGGTGGCCGGCAGCCGGGGAAAAGTCCGCGTTCTGGGGGTGACGGTGCTGACCAGCGTTTCCGGCGCAGATATTCGTGGCGCCGGGTATCGTTCCGAATTTTGCAAAGATCCGGCCGCCCTGGTTCTGAGGCGGGCCCGGATGGTCCATAAGGCCGGCGGCGCCGGTGTCGTCTGCTCCGGGCTGGAAGCTGCCAAAATCAAGGAACATCTGGGGAACGAATTTATCACCGTCACTCCGGGGATCCGTCCCCAGTGGGCGGCCGGGGCAAAAGATGATCAGCAGCGCATCGCCACGCCTGCCGCAGCGGTAAGAAACGGATCGGATTACCTCGTGATCGGAAGACCGATCCGCAATGCCGCTGATCCGCGGGCCGCCGCCCAACGGGTGGCGGCAGAGATTGAAGCGGTGATTCAATAAAGATTGAAAACCCGCCAGGCGGCAAGTCCCAGGATGACAGCCGCCAGAACCAGGGTCAATATGAGCTGATCAGGACTGAACTTTGGCATCCGGGATCCACCTTAGGCCTTGTCGAGCCCAAAGGCGTTGTGCAGCACCCGCACCGCCAGTTCAGTGTACTTTTCCTCCACGATGCAGGAAATCCGGATTTCCGAAGTACTGATCATCATGATGTTGATGTTTTCCCGTGCCAGGGTCGAAAACATGGTGGAGGCCACCCCCGAGTGATCCTTCATGCCCACGCCGATCACCGATACCTTAGCGATGTTTTTATCGCCGAATACATCTTCAGCGCCAATGTTTTGCGCCACCTGCCGCTCGATTTCAAGGGCCCGGTCAAAGTCGATTTTCGGCACCGTGAAGGTCAGATCCGTCTGTCCGCCGGCCCGTGTATTTTGAATGATCATGTCCACCACGATTCCGGACTCGGAGATGGGTGCAAATATTTTGGCGGCAATTCCGGGCTGATCCGGCACCTTTTTCAAGGTGATGCGGGCCTGGTTTTTATCGTGGGTAACGCCGGAAACCACCAGGCGTTCCATCCCTGAATTTTCATCGACGACCATGGTTCCCTCCTCTTCGCTGAACGACGAGCGCACGTGCACCGGGATGTTGTATTTTTTGGCGAACCCCACCGATCGGATTTGCAGCACCTTGGCGCCGAGGCTGGCCATGTTCAGCATTTCATCATATGAAATCGCCTTGAGTTTGCGTGCCTTTTCACAGATGTTGGGATCCGCGGTATAAATACCGTCCACATCGGTATAGATTTCACAAACATCGGCCTTGAGGGCCGCTGCAATGGCCACCGCCGAGGTATCGGACCCCCCGCGTCCCAGGGTGGTGATGTTGCCCTGTTCATCACAGCCCTGGAATCCGGCGACCACCACGATGTTGCGGTCGGCCAGCAGTTCGCGCAGCCGGTCGGCTTTAATATCCACGATGCGGGCATTGCCGAAACATTGATCGGTAATAACTTCCGCCTGGTGGCCGAGCAGGGACTGGGCCGGGTATTGCATGGATTTGAGCACCATGGCCAGCAGGGCAGAGGTGGTCTGTTCGCCGGTGGCCAGCAGGACATCCAGTTCGCGCTTGTCCGGCGCTTCAGCAGCACTGTATGCCATTTCGATCAAACCGTCGGTGATTCCCGCCATTGCTGACAGGATAACGACGACATTGTGCCCCTGGTCATAGGTTTTGGCCACCCGCCGGGCCACGTTGCGGATGCGCTTGAGATCGGCCACCGAAGTTCCACCGTATTTTTGTACGATCAGGCTCATGATTCCTCAACAGCGTTGTTTTCAATTTTGATGGAACCGCAAAAAGTCGCATTTTCTCGCTTGAGCAAGCCTTTTCGGGAGCTGTTTGCGGGTTTCGCTAAATTGCAAGAACTCGTCGCCAGCTCCTCAAACAGCTTGCAATTTTTAACGCTCAACCCTTCACCGCTCTTCTTCCGAAAAGGGTTGATGTCGCTCAAAATTGACTTTTTACGATTGCGTCAATTTT
>CAZGNV010000072.1:0-19925 GCA_964527835.1 uncultured Desulfosarcinaceae bacterium
AATGGTGGAGGCGGCGGGAGTCGAACCCGCGTCCGAAAACATTCCACTCCGGCGTCTACATACTTAGCCTGAATTTTGAATCTCGCCGTTTGAGTCTCCTTCAGGCAGGATACTCACGCGGCCAGCCCGCTAAAGTTTCGCCGTTTGTGATGCAGGCAATCACAAGCAGCTATCCCGCTAGTCGATGCCCTTACCGGGTCCGCAGGATTAACCCGGCAGGACACTGGCCTATTTATGCGGCCAGAGCATATTCATAATCATCTGCGATTATGTTTAAGATCCCGTCGTTTTTACGAGCTGACAGGAGCTCGGTATGCAGCCTGAGCTTCTTTGTCCCCGTCGAAGCCGTTTCGCCCCCAGTGATTAGCTCCTGGTGTGTGGCCAGAGCTCACAGTGGATGTGAAGGGAAGGGGTTATTTAAAAGAGCAGGTTTGGCTATAAAGTAAGGGATAGCGGGCGTTTTGTCAAGATTATACTGGTTTCTGGTCACCGGCAACTGGTTATCGGATGCCGGCCATTAATGGACCACCATCACCGGGCAGGTGGAGTGGCGGATCACTTCGCGGCTCACGCTGCCGAGAAAAAGCCCCTTTACGGCTCCCAATCCCCGGGTGCCCATCACAATGAGGTCGGCGCCATTGTTTTGGGCGACCTTTAAGATGGATTCTGCCTCAGGGCCCTCGACCAATTCCTGGCGGATATCCAATGATGGTTCCCCCAATTTTTCCAAAGCGTCATCGATCACCAGCTGCCCCGCACATTTGCGTTTGGCGAACAGTTTTTCGTAATCTTCATAACCGAGCAAATCCGAAGTGGGTGCGAAGACATGCACCAGCCACAGCGTGGCCTGATACTGCTCGGCCATGCTGCGGGCATAGGCCAGGGCTTTGATACTGTATTCTGAGCCGTCAAATGCCAGCAGGATATTTTTGAACATGGCGAGCTCCTCCTATTGCAAAGATGAATTGACCTGGAGAATCTGCCTTATTCGCACGGACAGGGGCTATTTTTCCAGTTCGGATTCGGCCTCCTCCATGACCTGACCGGTGCCCAAAGAGGCAAACCCGCCTGCGCTGGCGGCTGAAAAGCTTGTGACATAGCCATGGAGCAGGCGATTGCCGAGGGTTGCCGCAAGATTTTTAAACAGGATCAGGCCATTGGCCGGATCTTTTTCGACGATACTTTGCATTTTTTCTTTGTCGAACTTGAGCAGCTTGGTGGCGGTGACACATTCAGCGGATGCAGAGTAACTGGGCCGCCCGACCAGGCTCGACCAGCCAAAGGCCTCGCCCGCATGGCTGACAACGTAGACCACCTGTCCGGTTTGTCCGAAGCTCAACTTGACGCGGCCCTTGAGCAGAATGTAAAGCCAGTCGGCGGGATCTCCCTCCTGAAAGAGCAGTTCACCTGCTGGCAAGGAAACGCTTTCGGCGATTTTCATGATTTCTTTCACAAAATCATTGCTCAGTGATCCGAAAATGTCTTTTTGTTTGAAGTACATGGGGCACCTCCTTTGGGGTTGAATGTTCAGGCAATACAACGGGGAGAACAAAGCATTCGGGCACCAGGATGCGAACTGAAATTCACGTACCGTGCCGGGTGAGGTACAGATCAGAATTGACTGGTGGATAAACAACGACGCTGGCTTAACAAGAATTGAGGCCGGAACAGGTGAAAAGTCGTATCGAATCGGATGGATAGTTGTTTTTATTCATAAAGATCATCTGCCGAATTGCAAATGGCCTCCAAAGGCTCGCACAAGATATGCGAACGATCAATGAAGATTGAAACCCGCACCCGTACCAATAAATATAACCTCAAACAAGGTGAAGTCAAGGTGCTCAAAATACTGGATGCCCAATAGAAAAGTTAAGGGATAGGGTAATGGGGCGCGGCAGGCAGGTTCCAGATGCCGGGGATTCTTTCAAGCAGCCTTCCGCATTCCCCATTCCGGCTTCCGAATTCTACGTGTATCGCTTCCGCTCCCGGTCCAGCTCCCGCTGCTCGTCGCGTTTTCTGATGGCCACGCGCTTGTCGTATTTGCGCTTTCCCTTGGCCAGGGCAATGACGATTTTGACCTTGCCGTTTTTAAAATACAGCCGCAGGGGCACCAGGGTGTGGCCCTTTTCGTTGACCTTGCTGTACAGGCGCTTGATCTCCTGTTTGTGCAAGAGCAGCTTGCGCGGTCTTAAAGGGTCATGGTTGCCGTAGTAGGCAAAGGGGTAGGGGGCAATGTGCAGTTGATAGACATAGACCTCGCCGTCTTTTATGCGGGCATAGGCATCCTTCAGATTGGCCCGTCCCTGGCGCAGGGACTTGACCTCGGTGCCCAGCAGAACCAGACCGGCCTCGTACTCGTCTTCGATGAAAAAATCAAAGCGTGCCTTGCGGTTTTCAGCGATTATTTTTTTATGACTTTTTGCCATTCAGGATCCTTGCCCGGCTTGGCGGCGGCTGCGGGGCGCCGATGGGTGCATCAGGATTGGGTTTGTTCCGCCAGCAGGTCGCCGTAAGTGTCGCGCAGCAGTTCATAGACTCCGCGGGCGGTTTTCAGTTTAAGGACTTTCTTGGCAAAGGTCCGGGCCTCTTTTACGTTGATGGACCGGATCATGCGTTTGACCGCCGGAATGGACTGGGGGTTCATACTCAGCACATCGATGCCCAGGCCAAGCAGCAGTGGTATGTGCAAGGGCCGGGCCGCCATTTCGCCGCACATATAAACCGGGGTGTCTGTTTTGCGGCCCACATCGGCGATATGCTTGATCAGCCGCAGGATGGCCGGATCCAGCGGCTGAAAAAGGTGGGCGACCTGCCGGTTGGTCCGATCGATGGCCAGGGTGTACTGGATCAGGTCGTTGGTGCCGATGCTGAAAAAATCCACCTCCGGTGCCACGAGGTCCATGATGATCGCCATGGATGGGACCTCCACCATGATCCCCACCTCGATATCCCGGTTAAAGGGCAGACCGTCTTTTTCAAGTGATTCGGCCGCTTCATCCAGCAGACGCCGGGCTTCGATAATCTCAAAGTAGGCCGCGATCATCGGAAACAGGATGCGCACGCTGCCATGGGCTGCGGCTCTTAATATGGCCCGCAGCTGGGTTTTGAATACTTCGGGTTTAGTCAGGCAGTAGCGGATGGCCCGCAGGCCCAGGGCCGGGTTGGGTTCCTGCCAGCCATGGGCGTTGGCCATGGCTTTGTCGCCGTTGATGTCCAGGGTGCGGATGGTTACCGGCTTGGGCGTCAGGACTTCCACGACATCCTTGTATTTTTCATAAAGTTCCTGCTCATCGGGAAATTGGCTGCGGCCGAGGTATTGAAACTCCGTGCGATAAAGGCCGATGCCGTCGCCGCCGTAATTGATGACCGCAAAAACTTCCTCCGGCAGCTCGATGTTGCCCATGACTTGCATCCGCACGCCGTCGGCAGTTTTGGCTTCCAGGTGGCTTTCGCGGGTGATTACCGCTTTGTAGCGTTCGTAGCTGCCTTTTTTTTCTTCGTAATCGATAAGCGTTTGATCGCTGGGATGGACAATCACCTTGCCGGCCGAGCCGTCCACGATAATCAGATCGTCGTTTGTTATCCTGGCGGTGGCATCTCCGACTCCGATGACCGCCGGTATCTCCAGGGCCTTGGCGATGATGCCGGTATGCGAGGCTTTGCCGCCGCGGTCGGTGATAAAGCCCATGATGCGTTCCAGGTTGATCTGGCTGGTGTCTGCCGGCGAGAGATCATGGGCCACCAGAATCACGCGTTTGTCGATGGCGGCAATATTTTCGCTTTCGGCCCCCACCAGGTTGCGCATGATGCAGTCAGACACGTGCACGATATCATCGGCGCGCTCTTTGAGGTAGGCGTCGGTCATTTCGCGAAAAATCGACTTGAGGGCCGCCACCACCTTTTTTAAGGCCCATTCGGCATTGATGCCTTCTTTTTCAATGGTATCAATGGTTCGGCCGTAAAACATTTTGTCTTTCAGCAGAGCCAGGTGGGTTTCAAGGATGTGGGCGTGTTGAAATTCTTCCGGGCTGTTGTCGATGACGCCGCGGATTTCATCGCGCGCTTTTTTTACCGCGGCCTTGAAGCGTTTGACCTCGCCTTGCAGTTTTTCCCTGGCGATGCCGTATTTTCTGATGACATCCACACCCTCTTTGTCCACCAGGTAGGCTTTGCCGATGCAGATTCCAGGAGAGGCACTGATGCCTTTGAGGATGATTTCGCCGGCACTATGTTCGGTCATTTTTTATTGTTTCCCCAAAACCGCTGGCAACCAGCTGCACGATGGCATCCAAAATGTCGCTGTCCGCGGGATCTTCAATGATGATTTTAATTTCAGTACCCTTTTCGCAGGCCAGTGTCAGAATGTCCATAATGCTGGAGGCGTCGGCGCGTTGCGCCTGCTTTTCAATCCAGACCGGACCCCTGGAATTTTGCGCCAGGCCGGCAACCAGGGCTGCTGAGCGGGCGTGCAGGCCCAATTCGTTTTTGATGGTTGCAAGACTGTATTTTCCCTGCCCGGATGAGGTCATGGCCGGTCGCCGGATCATTGCCTATCGTTTGATAACGGGCTAAAATATCAATCAAAACAAGTGCGTTGTCAATTCGAAAATGTTGACACAACCCCCAATGCCTGTTAAAGGGTTTTTATAACCAATTGCAATCACATGCAATAGAATAATTTTTTGTAAAAGCGGTTTTTATTTAATATCGCAACGGAGGGGCCCATGGCCGCCAAGATCATCATTTTCGGAAAAGACGCTTGACCTTACACCCGGGCAGCTCGTGAAGCTTTTGCCGCACAGGGTCGTAAGGTGGATTATTTTAACGTGACAACGGATGCCGGGCACATGGAAACCATGTTGAAGCATTCCAACGGCGCCCGCAAGGTGCCGGTGATCATCGAGGGGGAGAAGGTGACCATCGGCTTTGACGGGGGCACCTGAGGGGTTTGATTTTTTCGGCCGGCGGCCGGAAAAATACAGTTTCAACGAAATCCCGACCGGGGAGAACCTGCAGGGTGCTGGATTTAAAGACCGATAAGCCGACCTATGAACAACTCGAGCGGCGTACCGCTGCGCTGGAGCGGGAGGTCTATCAGCTCAAGCGGGCGGAAAAAATGCTGCGCCGGCAAAACGAGTATCTGACCGCCCTGCATGAGACCTCCCTGGGATTGATCGATCGGCTGGACAAAGAAGAGCTGCTGGAGGCCGTCTTGCAGCGGGCGGCCCTGCTCACGGGCACCGAACACGGGTACATCTACCTGCTGGATCGCGGGCAAAACCAGATGCAGATGCAGGTGGGCATGGGATTTTTCAAGGGACAGCTGGGCCGACGGGTAAAAAAGGGCGAAGGCATGGGCGGCAAGGTCTGGGAGATCGAAAAAGCCCTGCTGGTGGCTGATTACCGATCCTGGGAGGGGCGTCTGCAGGACCCGGTCCTGGACGAGCTGCATTCGGTGGTGGGCATTCCGCTCAAAGACCGCCAGCGGGTCCACGGGGTCATTGGGCTGGCCAGTGTGAAACCCGGCCGGCGGTTCAAACAGGAGGATGTGGCCGTTTTGGGCCGTTTTGCCGAACTGGCGCTGGTGGCGCTGGACAAGGCCAGGCTGTATGCGGAAGCCCGCCGGGAACTGGCCGAGCGCAAGCGCACCGAAGCCACCCTGCGCGAAAGCGAACAGCGCTATCGCCTGCTGCTGGAGTCTTCTCCCGATCCGGTGGTGGTTTACAACATCAAGGGGCAGGCAACCTACGTCAACCCGGCTTTTGAGCAGACTTTCGGTTTTTCGAGCAAAGAGCTGCTGGGCAAAAACATTGATTTTGTGCCCCCGAAAAACTGGCCCGAGACGAAGACCGCCATTGAGCGGATGCTCAACGGTAAAAAAATCCATTTGTTTGAAACCCGGCGCCGGACCAAAGACGGCCGGGTGCTCGACGTCCAGCTCAGCTCCACTTTATATTATGACAGCCGGGGTGAGCCGGCCGGCAACATTGTGACCCTGCGCGATATCAGCGCCCAGAAAAAAGCCGAACGGCAGCTGCAAAAATATCATGGCCATCTCGAGGAGCTGGTTGAGGCCCGCACCGCCGAACTGGCCAGAATCAACACCCAGTTCCAGCAGGAAATCGAGGAGCGTAAAAAGGCCGAAGAGGCGCTTCGCAAACGCGAGGTGGAGCTGCGGGCCCAGTCCGACCACCTGGCCGAGGTCAACACGGCTCTCAAGGTGCTGGTCAAGCAACGCGAGGAGGACAAAAAGGAACTCGGCGAGCATGTCCTGTCCAATGTCAACGAACTGATTGCCCCTTACCTTGAAAGGTTGAAAAAGGGCCGCTTGACCACCACCCAGAAGACCCTGGTGGACATCCTGGACTCGAACCTGAACAATATCATCTCCCCGTTTGTCAGCAAGCTGTCATTTCAATATTTTCATCTCACCCCCATGGAGATCAAGGTGGCCAACCTGGTCAAAGAGGGTCGACCCAACAAGGAAATTGCCGAGCTGCTCTGCCTTTCCAAAAACACCATCTTGTTTCACCGGCATAACATCCGCTGCAAACTGAACCTGAAAAATAAAAAGATCAACCTGCGCTCCTACCTGTTGTCCCATGATAAATAGTGGGTTTTGCCCACTATTTTACCACTGTTTTATCAACTTGACTTTGATTGCCGATGGGGTATGGTTGGGGCGGGTGAAATTCACACTATTTTTTTATTTGCTTGACTAAAGGTCTGGCATACTATAAATAGCCGTTTTGGAATGAACAGGGTTCATAAAATGTGTGGTAGTAGAATACCTGCATCCGAATAGCGGCGGATGAGATGAAGGGAGGCCCATAAGCATTGGTCGCGCCAAGTGAAAAGACCCAAGATGAAGTCCTGCTGGAACTCAGCGACATCCACATGTCCTTTGGCAAAGTCAACGCCCTGGCCGGAATCAATCTGAAAGTTCGCAGAGGTGAAATCCATTCGATCATCGGACCCAACGGGGCCGGCAAGACCGTGATGATGAACTGTATCAACGGATTGTACCGCCCCCAGCGCGGAGATATCCACTACAAGGGAAAAAAGATCAACGGCCTCAGACCCTATGAGCGGGCGTCGTTGGGAATTTCGCGTACCTTTCAGAAGGTGGAGGTTTTCGGCGGCATGACCGTGCTGGACAACATCCGCCTGGGCCGGCACATCCATTTCAATTCCGGTATTGTCAGCGGGGCGATTTACGCCGGCAAGGTCTCCCGCGAGGAGATCGAACATCGCCGGTTCATCGAAGAGGAGATCATTGATCTGCTTGAAATCGAGCATATCCGCAACAAGCCCACCGGCATGCTTCCCTACGGTCTTCAGAAAAGAGTCGAGCTGGGCCGGGCCCTGGCGCTGGAACCCGAGCTGCTGATCCTCGATGAACCCCTGGCCGGTCTCAACCTTGAAGAAGTTGAAGACATGGCCCGGTTTATCCTGGATGTCAACGAGGAAGAGCGCTGGAAAGTGACCTGCCTGCTGGTGGAGCACGACATGGGGGTGGTCATGGATCTGTCGCATCACGTTTTCGTGCTCAATTTCGGCAACATGATCATGGATGGGACCCCTGACGAAGTGCAAAACAATCCCGAGGTAATCAAGGCGTATCTGGGTGAAGAGGATCTGTATGCAACAAGAAAGTAAACCGGTTTCCAACAAAATCGAGATTACACCGGAGCTGACCATCCCCAAGCTTTTTTATCAGCAGGCCACGCGGTTCGGGGCCGACAGGGTGGCCATGCGCGAGAAGGAATTCGGCATCTGGCGGCCGATCAGCTGGCAGGAGTACCTGCAAAACGTCAAATACATCACCCTGGGGCTCATCAGCCTGGGGCTGGAAGAAGGCGACAAGGTCTCCATGATCGGCGACAACCGGCCCGAGGGACTGTGGGCCGAGATGGCGGCGCTTTGCGCCCGGGGGGTCGGTGTCTGGCTGTTTCAGGATTGTTTGATCGACGAGGTGCGCTACATTATCGATCACTCCGACACCCGCTTTATCTTCGGCGAAGGCCAGGAGGAAGTCGACAAGGCAATCTCCATTTTCGATGAATGCCCGAAGCTGCAAAAGATCATCTGGGACGACCCCAAGGGAATGCGCAACTATCACCAGGACTACCTGATCAGCCTCAAAGAGGTTCAGCAACTGGGCCGCGAGCTGGAAAAGGAAAAACCGCACCTGTTTGAAGAATTGATCAACAAAGGCCACGGCGACGAGGTGGCGCTGCTGTTTTACACCTCGGGCACCACGGCGCTGCCCAAGGGAGCCTTGCTGTCTCACAACAACATGCTGACCATGGGCCAGCATTTGATGACCGTGGATCCCTGCCAGCCGACCGATGATTACGTCTCGTATCTGCCCTTTGCCTGGATCGGCGAGCAGATGATGTCCATTTCCTGCGGGCTGCAGGTCGGCTATACTCTCAATTTTCCCGAGGAGCCGGATACCGCCCAGGAGAACATTCGCGAAATCGGTCCCCACGTTATGTTTGCACCGCCGCGGATGTACGAGCAGATGACCCGTACGGTGCAGGTCAAGTACCTGGATTCCAGCTGGATCAAACGCAAGTTTTACGAGTTTTCCACCTGGATCGGGTACAAGGTCGCGGATCTGAAGTTTGCCAAAAAACCCGTGCCCTTTTACTGGAAACTGCTGGAGTGGTTCGCCCAGATCACCGTGCAAAAAAAACTCAAGGACCACCTGGGGCTGTCCCGGGTGCGCAACGCTTACACCGGTGGGGCGGCCATGGGACCGGACCACTTTCGCTTCTTTCATGCCCTGGGGGTCAACCTGAAACAGATTTACGGTCAAACCGAAGTGGCCGGCATTTCGGTGGTGCATCGCAGCGGGGACATCAAATTTGACACCGTCGGCCATCCCATCCCCGGCACCGAAGTCAGAATTGGCGAAGACGGTGAAATTCTCACCCGCAGCTCCTCGGTTTTTCTGGGCTATTACAAGAATCCGGAGGCCACCGAAAAAACCCTGAAGGACGGCTGGCTGTATTCGGGCGACAAGGGGTTCATTGATGACGACGGCCACCTGGTGGTCTTCGACCGCACCAAAGATGTCTTCACCCTGCGTGACGGGAAGCCCTTTGCCCCCCAGTACCTGGAGACCCGGCTCAAATTCAGTCCCTACATCCGGGATTCATGGGTCATCGGCGACAAGAAGGATTACATCACCGCCGTGCTGTGCATCGACTATGCGGTGGTGGGCAAATGGGCCGATGAAAAAAAGCTCAACTATACCAGCTACCAGGAGCTGTCCCAAATGCCGGAAGTTTACGACCTGGTGGAAAAGCAGATCCGCCAGGCCAACAAGGACCTGCCCGATGCGGCCAAGGTGGTAAAATTCACCAATCTGTACAAAGAACTGGATGCGGATGATGATGAGCTGACCCGCACCCGGAAGCTGCGCCGCGCTTTTGTCGAAAAGCGCTACGAGGAAATCATCGACGCTCTTTATTCGGAGCGCGACAGCGTGCATATCGACACTGTCATCAAGTACGAAGACGGCCGCCAGGCGCACATCAAAACCGATATGCAGATTCGCAAAGTTGTGGATTGACAACGTTCATTACAAAAAGGGGAAGTCTGAAATGGAACTGTTTTTCATGACCCTGACAACCGGCATCATGGTCGGCGGCATCTATGCCCTGGTGGCCCTGGGGTGGGTGCTGATTTACAAATGCTCCGGGGTGCTCAACCTGGCCATGGGTGAGATGACCCTGATCGGGGCTTACATATCCCTGAGCTTTTACACCATGGGGGTGCCGTTTCTGCTGGCGCTGGTCATTTCCCTGGTGATCGGGTTCATCCTGGGGATTATCACCGAGCGGATTTTTCTGGACCGGCTGATCGGGGAACCGGTGTTGAGTGTTATCATGGTCACGGTGGGGCTGTCTTTTTTCTTTCGCGGCTGCATCGAGTTGATCTGGGGGACCGACACCCGGGTGTTTACCCCGGCGATCTTTTCCATTGAGCCCATTTACATCGGGCCGATAATCGTTGGCCAGGTATACCTGTGGAGTTTTGTGGCCGCCATTATTCTGCTGCTGATCTTTGTGGCATTTTTTAAATACACGCGCTGGGGGCTGGCCATGCAGGCCACCGCGGACGACGAAATGGCGGCCCTGTCGCTGGGCGTCAGTGCGCGCTTCGTGTATGCGGCGGCCTGGGCCATCGCTTTTATGGCGGCCGGTGTGGGCGGCACCCTGCTGGGCAACATCAACGGGCTGAACATCTCCGTCAGTTTCCTGGGGTTGCTGGTGCTGCCCGTGGTGGTCTTAGGAGGGCTCAATTCGGTTCCCGGGGCCATTGTCGGCGGGGTGATCATCGGGGTGCTGCAAAATTTTTGCGGTGCCTATCTGGACCGGTATTTTCCGGGAGGCGTCAAGGAAATCGCCCCGTTCGTGTTCATGGCCGTGTTTTTGCTGTTCAAGCCGTATGGGCTGTGGGGATGGGAACGGATCGAGAGGGTTTAGGCCTGTGGAAATGGCCCTTTTCCGATGCGCGGCGTTCTCCGCGGATTTTATCCTTCGACGTACTCAATGTACGCCTCAGGATAAAACCCTTGTGCAGCCTTGCGCATTGAAAAAATTGCTCATTTCCTGATTTCCGTGGGTCTGGTGATTTTAGCTTGCTGCAGATTGGCATAAATTTGTAAACACAATCAGAGAAAATTCGGAGAGATTACATGTCGACTACCTGGCTTCCGTGCGGGGAGTATCATCAGAGTTACAAACAGGATCATGCCTGGTTTCAGACCAAGTTCATCAAGGGCAAGATGATCCTGCTGGCGTTGTGTGTTTTCATCTTCATTCCACTGGTGGCGGATGACTACTGGCTCAGCGTCTGCAACCAGGTCGGCTACACGATCCTGGGGGCCCTGGGCGTGCAGCTGCTCATCGGCTTTTGCGGTCAGATCACCCTGGGTCATGCCGCCTTTCTGGCCGTCGGCGCCTATACCAGCACCCTGCTGATCCTGGAGTTTCCCTGGCCGCAAGTCCTGCTCGACTGGGGACTGGCCTATCCCATCAGTATTGTCCTGGCGGCGGTGATGGCCGGTATCTGGAGCGTGATGTTCGGACTGCCATCGGCGCGGGTCAAGGGGTTTTACCTGATTTTGACCACCATGGCCGCCCAGTTTATCACCGTCGATTTTATCATCACCCAGTATGTCAGCCAGATCGGCGGTCGCGGGCAGGCTTTTTCCCTGCCGCCGGGAACCATCAAAGTCGGGCCGTGGGTGATTGACAGCGATTTGAAAGTTTATTTCATGATGCTGGTGCTGGTCATCCTTTGCACAGCGGCGGTGGTCAACCTGCTGCGCTCACGGGCCGGTCGGGCCTGGGTGGCGATTCGCGACAATGACATCTCCGCCGAAGTCATGGGCATCAATGTCGTCAAGTACAAGCTGCTGGCATTTTTCGTGGCCGGGTTTGTCGGCGGGATCGCCGGAGCTTTCTGGATCAGCAACCTGGCGGCCATCAGTCCCGAGCATTTCCCGTGGTCCTGGTCCCTGTGGCTGGTGGGGGTGATTCTCATCGGCGGGGTGGGCTCCATCCACGGCACTATTTTCGGCTCCATGTTCATGGTGCTGGTCATGGAAGTGCTGCAGCTGGTGATCATGCAGTTTGCCGATACCGCCATCGGCGAAAGGCTGTTCATGGATTTTCTGTTTCTCAAGGAAGCTGCTTTCGGTCTGGCCATCTGTGCTTTTATGATTTTTGAGCCCAACGGGCTGGCTTATCGCTGGTGGCAAATTAAGAATTATTTTAATCTGTGGCCTTTTTCATACTAGGCAAAAAGGGGGTGATACTTTTACTGGCATGGGATGCGTTCAATTTTCGCCGACTTTCCATTGAAAGGAGGAAATCATGAAATCCAAGCTTTTGATCATTTTAACGGCGTTTTTCCTGATCGCAGGAATGACCACCGCTGCCGGAGCGGCCAAGGTTAAGATCGGTGCGCTCAACGACATGACCGGCGCGACCTCCGATGTGGGCAAGGACTACGCCCTGGGCATTGCCGAAGCCATCCATTATGTCAACGACAATGGCGGCATCAACGGCAAGCAGATCAAACTTTACCAATTTGACTACGGTTACCGTATTCCGGAGGCTTTGACCAAATACAAACTGTTCAAACGGCTTAAAGTCGCCGCCGTGTTGGGCTGGGGTACCGGTGATACGGAGGCATTATCCCCCACGATTGCCCGGGACAAAATGCCTTACGTGTCCGCATCCTATTCGGCTCATTTGACGAATCCGAAAAAGACGCCTTATAATCTGTT
The DNA here is from genome assembly GCA_964527835.1 of uncultured Desulfosarcinaceae bacterium. Classification (GTDB taxonomy): domain Bacteria; phylum Desulfobacterota; class Desulfobacteria; order Desulfobacterales; family JAFDCJ01; genus JAFDCJ01. The sequence goes on from CAZGNV010000072.1 coordinate 12,311, forward strand.
TTTTTCAACAAGCTATTCAACCCAGGCCCGGGGATTAATCACTGCTTGGTTTGATAAAAAATGGCCCAAAAACAAGGACTATGGCAAGCGCAAACCCCGAATCGCCATGTGCTATATGTTTGCTTCTCCTTTCAGCAGCTCATCTATCAAGGCGGCCAAAGATCAGGCCAAGCTGCTGGGATTTGAGATCGGTCCAGACCAGGATGTTTCCCTGTTCGCCATCGACACAAAGAGCCAGATTCTCACCCTGAAGGCGTTTAAGGTTGATGTGGTTCTGCATACCAATACGGTGATGTCCGTTGCATCAACATTGCGAGATGCCTATGCGATGGGTTTGGGTGCTGATCACATCATAGTGAACTGGGGTTATGATGAAAATTTGCCCAAACTGGCCGGAAAGGCGGCCGAGGGGGCAATCGGATGTGCACCGTGGGCATTTTTTGGCCAACATGTTGCGGGCATGGACAATGTGGTGGCCTATGCCAAAAAGTACACCCCGGGGGTCCCCCTGGAAAAAAGAACCATTCATACGGTGCAGGCATGGGCCAATGTTCTCGGTTTGGTGGAGGCATTAAAGAGGGCCGAAAAGGCCGGCGGATTGACGGGCGAGAACATTCTGAAAAAAGGTTTTGAAACCATGCGCAACTACGAATTGGGATTGGGTATCGCTCCAGTTACTTTTACCTCCACAGACCACCGTCCCATGAGCGAGGCTAAAATATATGAATACAAGGCTGGAAAATTCATAACGCTTGAAAATGTTGATCTGAAGAAACGCTGGCCCAATAAATGGAAAAACGAGTGGCTCGGCTGGTAGCCGGTGTTTGACTGTTGATGGTTGTCAATTGGTGATTTGAAAAGCTGAAATATTGGCATTCGATTCAGTTGCAGCCAATCAATTGTCATGACTCCCGAAGGAGGTCCAAAACCATTGTCTGACAATAACATAATCTTAAAGATCAACAACATCGAGGTCAAGTACCACGAAGTGATTCTGGTGATCAAAGGCGTTTCCATCGAGGTTCCCGAAGGGGGCATTGTCGCCCTGCTGGGAGCCAACGGTGCCGGGAAAAGCACGACCTTGAAGGCCATCTCCGGGCTGCTGAAGCACGAAGACGGCGAGGTCACCGACGGTTCGATCGAATTCATGGGCCAGCGCATCGATAAAAAGGGGCCGGAAAAGATCGCCAAAATGGGCATTGTCCAGGTGATCGAAGGTCGCCGGGTGTTCGAACACCTGACGGTGGAACAGAACCTGAAGGTGGGCGCGCACATGAAAAAGCACGGCCGGTCGATCAAAGAAGGGCTGGAGATGGTATATCACTATTTCCCCCGGCTGAAGGAAAAACGCAATGAAACCGCCGGGTTTATCAGCGGCGGGGAACAGCAGATGACCGTGGTCGGCCGTGCTCTGATGACCAGTCCCAAGCTGATCCTGCTCGATGAGCCTTCCATGGGCCTGGCCCCGCTTTTGATCCATGAGATCTTCAACATTATTCAGCAGCTGCACCGCGACGAAGGCATTTCCATCCTGCTGGTCGAGCAAAATGCCAAGCTGGCCCTCAACGTGGCGCCTTATGCCTACGTGCTGGAAAACGGACGCATCGTGATGGACGATACGGCTGAAAAGCTCAGGGAAAATCCGGACATCAAGGATTTTTACCTGGGCATGACTGACTTCGGCGGCCGCAAAAGCTTTCGGGACGTCAAACACTACAAGCGAAGGAAAAGATGGCTCACCTAACCCTTAAACGCCATAAGGGAGGTTTATCATGCAAAATAAATCAACTGCGTTTACTGTTTTAAGTTTTCTGATCATCGTCGCTTTTCTGTCGGGCTGCGCCGGTTTTGGCAAGCCGACGGAAAGCAATCTGAAGGACCCGGTGATTTCCCTGGATCACGTGGAAATTCCCTACTATGTCGGTTACTATTATTTCAGCAGCAAGGTCAAACCCACCAAGGGCAAGGCCGGCAATTACGGCGCCCCCATGCAGGTGGCTTTTGTCTTTGAGATCAACAACCCCAACTCCTACCCGGTGATGTTGGAGGACTTCAAATTTACCGTCATGTTCGACGATTTTGAGGTCAATACCGTTGATTCGCCGGAGACGATGTGGATTCCGGCGGGCAAAACCAACCAGCTGCGGGTGCCGGCCATGTTTGACACCCGTCAGACATTGCTGACCCTGCTTTTGCCGGGTGCGATGAAGCTCAAGGAAAAGAAAATGTCGCCCTGGGCCGCCCTGGAAAAATGGTGGACCGGTGCGCCGGATTTCGCTTTTCCGATTTCGGCCACCGGGGGATCCGCTGTTTTCAAGGCCGACGGCATTGTGCGGGTGGTCCCTTTTTCAGCCACTTTTCCCTGATCGCCCACGCGGTCTTGCGTCAATTTCGCTTTCGATTGACAAGCGCATCTTGGCACCTGCCCTCTTCTGACATCGGAAGAGGGCAGGCAGGGACAGCTGCCGTGAATTTACCAGACGGGGTAACATCCTATGGGCCTGCACGATTTTACCTTCTATGACTTGATCAGCCGGAATGCCGCATGTTTCCAAAAGAAGCCGGCCTGGTTCGAGGTCGATGACGGCCGGACGGTTACCTTTGGCGAATTTAAAGACAGTGTCGATCGGCTGGCAGCAGGATTACAGCAGGCCGGCATTGTCAAGGGTGAGCGGATCGGCGTTGTCGGCAAAAACTGCCTGGAATATTTCATGCTATACGGGGCCGCCGCCGCCCTGGGTGCGATTGTGCTGCCTGTCAACTGGAGGCTGTCGGCCGAGGAGATGCTGTTTAACCTCAATGACGGCCAGCCGCAGCTGCTGTTTGTGGATTCCGAATTCCAGCCGCAGCTCGAAGCCCACCCGGACCGGTTGCCGTCGGTTAAAAAGGTTTTTAACCTGAAGGGATCCGGGGACGGGGAGTCCGATTTTAGCACACTGCTCAAAAATGACGGCGTTTTTGAGCCGGTGGAAGTGTCCGCCGATGACGGCGTGGTCATTATCCACACCGCCGCCGTGGCCGGCCGGCCCCGGGGCGCCCTGCTGAGCCATACCAACCTGATCTGTGCCAACACCCACATCCTCTTGCAGTCGGGCGCTTCGAGCACCGCTGTGCATCTGAACATATTACCGCTTTTTCACGTGGGCGGCCTGTTTATGGCCACCGCCGCGTTTCACGCCGGCGCGTTGAACGTCAACATGAGCAAATTCGACGCTGATCAGGCCGCCGCCCTCATCGAGGAGAAAAAGGTTTCGGTGATGTTTGATTTTTCACCGATTTTGTCTTCCGTCATGGAAGCTGCCAAAAAATCCGGCAAAAGTCTGGCCAGCCTGCAGCATGTACCCGGCCTGGAGGCCCCGGCGGTCATCGAGCAGTACCAGCAGCTGACGGGCGGCACCTTTTATTGCATGTACGGACAGACCGAGACATCGGCCATCGCCACCATGGGCCGCTATACGGACAGACCGGGCTCGGCCGGAAGACCCATCCAGCTGGCCGATGTGCGCCTGGTGGATGACAGCGAGCAGCCGGTGGCGCCCGGTGAGATCGGAGAAATCATCGTCAAGGGCCCCATGATTTTCAAGGGTTACTGGAATCTGGCCGAGGACACCGCCCGGACCTTTCGCGGCGGCTGGCACCACACCGGGGATCTGGGTCGTTTTGATGCTGACGGATTTTTGTGGTACGAGGGGCGCAAGGCCGAAAAGGAGCTGATCAAACCCGGCGGGGAAAACGTGTATCCGGCCGAGGTTGAAAAGGCCATTTTGGAACACCCGGATGTCGAAGCCACGGTGGTCTTCGGGGTGCCCGACCCCAAGTGGAAAGAAGGCATCAAGGCGGTCTGTCAGCTTAAAACCGGTGCCGGCTTGCAGTCCGCGGAACTGATTGAATTTGTGGGCGCGCGCATTGCGCGGTTCAAAAAACCCCAGTACGTCGAATTCGTCACCGAGCTTCCCCGCAGCGAAGACGGCTCACCGGACCGCGCCCGCGTAAAAGAGCTGTACGGCGGTCCACAACAATAATTGCAACGGGTATTTTTCCAGACTGGCCGCACGTCCTGAGGCGGGATTTGTGCCTGCGTTTCCCCTAGCCTGCCGCAGTTGACTTCTGCAATTATTTAGCCTATACCACCCACAGAAGACCATCAATTTTACCTTTACGCGACGCAATTTATGCCCAATCCGTGAAATCGGTTCTGCAGGCAACGATTTTAACAGGAGAAAAAATCATGGTACGAACGGAAATTTCCCTTTTCATGAAAAACGCACCGGGCGAGCTGGGCAAGTTTGCCGACCTGCTGGCAGAAGCGGGGATCAATATCGATGCGCTTACCATCCAGGATGCCTCGGCTTATGTCCAGGAGTTGTTCAAGGCCCGGGGCAAATCCCTCAAGCGCATCGCATCGGCGGCCAGCTACAATTCCATGCGCAAGGATTCGGCCGAATATGCGCTGATCCGCCTGCTGGTCAGCGATACGGACCGGGCGGTGGATCTGCTGTCCCAAAACGAATATGTCTTCGATGTTATGCCGGTGATTGCCCTGCAGCTGGAAAACCGCCCCGGCGAGCTGGCTAGAATCGCCACCAAGTTCGGCGAAGAGGGCATCAACATCAATTACGTCTACGGCTCGGCTTCATCGTCGGATGAACAGTATTTGTTCGTTTTCAGTCCGGAAGACATAGACCTGGCAACCAAAATATTTAAGTAAAAAACCCCTCAGGATTTCGGGGGCTGCAGCGGTTTGCGCCTGTCCTTGAAAATGTGATTGGAGATGACCACCCGCTGGATTTCGGATGTCCCCTCGTAGATGGTGAAAACCCGCGCGTCCCGGTAAAAGCGCTCCACCGGGTATTCCTTGGTAAACCCATAGCCGCCGTGAATCTGTATGGCCTGGGCGGTGACGCGGTTGACCATTTCAGAGGCGAACAGCTTGGCCATTGAGGCCTGCAGGGTGAAATTTTCACCGTTGTCCTTCATTTCAGCTGCCGACAGCATCATCAAACGCGCGGCCTCGATTTCGGTTGCCATGTCGGCCATCATCCAGCGCAGTCCCTGGAACTTGGATATCGCTTGGCCGAACTGCTCCCGTTCCTGGGCGTATTGCACTGCGGCGTCAAAGGCGGCCTGGGCCACCCCCACCGACTGGGCGGCAATGCCGATGCGCCCGCCGTCCAAACCGGTCATGGCAATCAAAAAACCGTCGCCCTCGTTGCCGAGGATATTTTGCTTTGGAATGCGGCAGTCTTCAAAAATCAGATCGACGGTATCCGAGGCGCGCAGACCCATCTTGTCTTCCAGCCGGCCGACGGTCATCCCCGGCGTTCCCTGCTCCACCAGAAAGGCGCTGATTCCCCTGTGACGCAGCGCCTCGTCGGTTTTGGCCGTTACAATCACCAGGCCGGCGTTTTTGCCGGTGGTGGTAAAGCGTTTGCTGCCGTTTAAAATATAGCTGTCCCCTTCAAGAACCGCCTTGGTCGTCTGGCGGGCGGGATCCGAGCCCGCATTGGGTTCGGTCAAAGCAAAGGCCCCGAGAATTTCTCCGGCGGCCATGGGGTTGAGAAAGCGCTTTTTCTGCTCCTCGCTGCCGTAGCGCAGGATGCTTTCGCAGACAATGGAGTTGTGCACCGACATGACCACCGCGGTGGCAGCGCAGGCATAAGCCACTTCGGCCAGGGCCAGCACGTAGCTGACGGTGTCAGCCCCCGAGCCGCCCCACTCGGGCGGGATCATCATCCCCATCAGGCCCAGTTCGCCCAGTTTTTTAAGGTTTTCAATCGGAAATTCCTTGGTGCGGTCCCGCTCCATGGCCGCCGGGGCAAATTCCGATCGGGCCAGGTCCCGGACCATGGACTGGATCATCAGCTGTTCTTCGGTGAGTTTAAAAGACATGGTCGTATCCTTAATAATCAGGTAAATCTAGGGTGTATAGATGACCACCAGCAGTTCTGCGGTTTCATCGCTGATGCTTGCCAGTTTGTGTCGGATGCCGGAATTAAAGTGCAGCGATTCTCCCTTTTCCAGCGTGTTGACGTGCTCTCCCACCGTGACCTCGATTTTGCCTTGCAGGACGTAGACGAACTCCTCGCCTTCATGGTGATAATCAACGCCCTTGTGATCCTGCCGGGCCTCGACGGTGACCAGAAATGCTTTCAGGTGCTTGTTTTCCGCCCCGGGCGTCAGGGTGGTGTAGGCATAGTCCTGGGTGCGTTTGGTCTGGGCCTTGATCCGTTTTTCCAGCCGGGAATCGGGCCCCCGCAGCAGGGCCCCGGAATCGATTTCCAGCGCCCGGGCGATCTGCAGCAGGGCGCCCACGGGGGGCATGGCCTTGCCGGCTTCGATTTCTTTCAGATAGTCAATGGAAAAACCGGTTTCATTGGCGACCCGGTCGAGGGAAAATTTCTTGCTCGTGCGCGCAGCTTTGATTTTTTTGCCGATGGGCACCGGTGCGGTTTTCTTTTTTCTCGGCATGGTTCCTCCCGATAGAACAGTGCCTAAAGTTCGAAGTGCCTAAAATGCCTAAAGTGAAGGGATTCTATCCATTTAAAAAATATGGAGCAAGGCGACTCCGCAACTTCAGGAATTGAACAGCTTTAGTTGTAGTCATAAAAACCTTTGCCTGTTTTGCGTCCCAGCCAGCCGGCTTCCACGTATTTGCGCAGCAGCGGGCAGGGGCGGTATTTTGAGTCTTTGAAGCCGTCATAGAGGGTCTCCATGATGGCCAGACAGGTATCCAGGCCAATCAAGTCCGCCAGGGCCAGCGGTCCCATGGGATGGTTCATGCCCAGTTTCATGACGGTGTCGATGTCTTCGCGCGATCCGACGCCGTGATACAGGCAGTAGACGGCCTCGTTGATCATTGGCAGCAGGATGCGGTTGGCGATAAAGCCGGGATAATCATTGGCCCGGGCCGGTGTTTTGCCGAATTTTTCCGCCAGCTGCCAGGTGGTTTTCAAAGTTTCGTCGGATGTGGCCAGGCCCGGGATGATTTCCACCAGTTTCATTACCGGGACCGGATTCATGAAATGCATGCCGATGACTTGCTGCGGCCGGCCGGTCTGGGCGGCAATGCGGCCGATGGGAATCGAGGATGTGTTGGTCGCGAGAATCACCCCGGTGGCGCAGATGCCGTCGAGGTCTTTGAAAATCTGGTACTTGACCGGTTCGTTTTCGGTGGCCGCCTCGACGACAAACTCCGCCGCCACCATATCCTGCAGGCTGGTGCTGGTCTTGATTCTGCCCAGCAGGGCGTTTTTGTCATCTTCGGTCATTTTGCCCTTTTCGACACTGCGCGCCAAAATTTTGGTGATCGTTGCCAGGCCGCGCTCCACGAATTCTGTTTTAATGTCGTTCATGATGACGTTCAATCCGCTGGCGGCTGCCACCTGGGCAATTCCCGCCCCCATCTGGCCCGCCCCGATCACACCGAATGTTTTGATTTCCATTTTTCCCCCTTATAAGTGGTTTGCATTGTGGGTAATTTTTTAAAAAGGCTTTTCAGCCAGAGCATCATGTATTTTGGTTGAGCGCCTTTGTCCATTTGGGGAAACAAGCCAGCGTAGCGGTGGGCGTTAAGAATTGCAAGCTGTTTGAGGCGCAACGCGCCGAGTTCTTGCAA
>CAZGNV010000073.1:0-19873 GCA_964527835.1 uncultured Desulfosarcinaceae bacterium
TCAAACTTGATTCGACACCATTTTTCTGTCATATTGCGGCGGATTCGCATAAATTCGATTTTCCCCGTCCGGCGGACATTTTGGCTCGCGGGAAAATCGGGAATATAGAGGTATACCCCATGTCTTTTGAACAACTGGAAAAAACGATCCTGGAAAAAATCAGCGCCGCTGCAGATGAAGTGTTGGGCGAGCCTTGCCAGGGGCTCGAAATCGGGTTTCCGCCCAACCCGCAAATGGGCCACTTCGCGGTGGGCTGCTTTGCCCTGGCAAAGCAGTTCCGCAAACCTCCAGCGCAAATCGCCGGGATGATTGCCGGGCAGTTGAAACCCGATGCAGTGATCCAGGAGGCTGCTGCCGCCGGACCCTACATCAATCTGAAGATTGAAAGCCGGGTGCTCTTTGGCGAACTGTGCCGCCGCATAATCGATGAAGATGCCGCCTACGGCACGTCCGCCATGGGCCGCGACAAGCGCGCCATGGTGGAATACCTGGCTCCCAACACCAACAAGCCCCTGCACCTGGGGCATCTGCGCAACGGGGCGCTGGGCATGTCGGTGGCCAACATGCTGCAATCCTCCGGCTACCGGGTCGTCAAGGCCAATCTGGTCAATGACCGCGGGGTTCATATCTGCAAAAGCATGCTGGCCTGGCAGCGCTGGGGAAATGGGGCCACGCCGGAATCCGAGGGAATCAAGGGCGACCATTTTGTGGGTAAATATTACGTGCGCTATTCCCGGGAGGCCGAAAAAAACCCGCAGCTGGAAGACGAAGTCCAGCAAATGCTCCAGCGGTGGGAGGCCGGCGACCCGCAGATTGTCGAGCTGTGGAAGAGGATGAACGGCTGGGTATATGAAGGCTTTGCTGAAACCTACCGCCGTTTCGGGCTGGAATTCGACGTTTTTTATTATGAATCAGACACCTACAAACTGGGCAAAGACATTATCCAGAAGGGCATTGAAAAAAAGGTTTTCTCCACCGACGCCCAGGGAAATATCGTCTTCGTCCTGCCGGAAGAAACCTTCGGCCGCGATAAAGGCGCTGAGCGCAAAAAAGTCACCGTCCTGCGTCCCGACGGCACCAGCCTGTACATTACCCAGGATATCGGCACCGCCGTTTTGAAAATCACCGATCACAACCTGGACCATTCGATTTACGTGGTGGGCAGCGAGCAGGAATACCATTTCAAATGCCTGTTTGCGATCCTGGATGCCTTGGGCTATGAATGGGCCCGCAACTGCCATCATCTTTCTTACGGCATGGTGTACCTGCCGGAAGGTAAAATGAAGTCCCGGGAAGGCAAAATCGTCGACGCCGATGATCTGATCAGCGAGATGATCAAACTGGCTGAAGCTGAAATCCGCCAGCGAGACCCGGCAGGCCGGCTTGCAGAAGATGAAATCAAAAGCAGGGCGGAAGTCATCGGCGTGGGGGCCATCAAGTTTTATCTGCTGCGGGTCAGACCGGCCCAGAGCATTAATTTTGACCCGGCCGAGTCCATCTCCTTTGACGGATTTACCGGCCCCTATTGCCAGTATGCCTATGCCCGGATCTGCGGCATCCTGGAAAAGGCGGGCCGTCCCGGGCAGGCAGGCGCCGATGCCGATTATTCCCTGCTGGGAAACGCGGAGGAGCTGCAATTGCTGCAGCAGATGTCCCTGCTTCCCGCAGAACTTAAAAATGCCGTCGAAGATTTGAATCCATCAAAAATTGCCGTCTACATCTTCAACACGGCCAAGGCCTTCAACCAGTTTTACAACAAGCACCCGGTGCTGAAGGCCGGCAATGAACCGCTGGTAAATGCCCGGCTGGGGCTGATCCGGGCTGCCGCCGTGGTGCTCAAAAAGGGCCTGAACCTGCTGGGCGTCGAAGTCCTGGAAAACATGTAACCATCGAGCTGACGCTTAATGCGTCCGTTGCCAGTTGCCGGTGGTTTCAATCTTTTTGGCTGCAACTCTTTTAACATATACTTATGCCAGGAAAATAAAAAGGTCCCATCTCCGATGAAATCCAGGATTCTCATCAAAATCGGCGGCCGCGCCTTTGAAGGCCGGCAAGGCTTCCAGGAGCTGGCCGCGGCCATTCGGCAAAACGCGCCGGCAGAAATCATCCTCGTCCACGGCGGCGGGGCGGAAATCTCCCGGGCCCTCAAAGCTGCGGGAAGAACCACCCGGTTTGTCGACGGCATCCGGGTGACCGGCGACGCAGACATCAAAATCGTCGAAGAAGTGCTCACCGGGACCATCAACCAACGCATCGTCTCCTGGTTGCGCGCCGCCGGCATTGCGTGCCGGGGCCTGTCCGGCAAAACCGGACAGCTGCTGGTCGTCGAGCCGCTGATCCGCGGCGGCCAGGACCTGGGTTATGTGGGCAAAATCAAGCAGGTCAACGCCGGGATCGTCCTGAAAACCATGGCCAACGGACAGGTGCCGGTGGTCTCTCCCATCTCCGCCGACGGAAAGGGCGCCAGCTACAACGTCAATGCCGACAGCGCGGCCGCCGCCCTGGCGGCAGCGGCCGGCTGCACCGATCTTGTTTTTGTCACCGATGTTCCCGGGGTCCTGGTAAACGATGAGATGCTGCCCTCTTTGGGCATCGAAAAAGCCCGGGCCCTGATTGCGGGCGGAACCATCCGGGGCGGCATGGTGGCCAAAATGGAAGCGGCCTTTGAAGCCCTGCATCAAAATGTGGCCCGGGTGCACATCCTCCAGTGGCAGGGCCCGGCAACCCTTGGCAGGATCGTCAACCGCAAATCAATCACCGGGACTACTATCCAGTCCTAGACACGGCGCCGCCGTTGTGCAAAGGATGTTCGATGAAAACCCGTATGGTTGACCTTTTAAGCACCCTGGTCGGTATCAATTCGGTCAACAGCACCCTGTCCGGAGGGCCCGGAGAAGGCGAAATCGCCGGGTTTATTCAGCACTATCTCCAGGGGTTGCAACTGGATGCCGAGATGCAAACCATCACGCCGGGCAGATGCAATGTGGTGGCAACGATCCCGGGCCGCACCCGCAACACCTGCTTGCTGTTAAACGGCCACCTGGATACGGTGGGCGTCGAGGGCATGCCGGATCCGTTCACGCTGCAGCAGCAAGGTGACAGACTTTCAGGCCGCGGGACCTATGACATGAAAGGCAGCCTGGCGGTGATGCTGCTGCTGGCGGAATATTTCACCCGCCATCCGCCCCCGCTGGATGTCTGGCTTGTCTTTACAGCCGATGAAGAAGACAAAAGCATCGGCATGGAGCATTTCGTGACCCACCGGATGCCCGCAATGACCCCGGCACCGGAGGCGGCGATCATCCTGGAGCCCACCGAGCTGCAGATCGGCACCTGCCACAAGGGATTCGCGTGGTATGAAATCGAGGTGACCGGCAAAGCCGCCCACGGCAGCCGGCCGGAGGAAGGCGTGGATGCCATCCTGCCGCTGAAAGCCGCCCTGCAGGAGTTAAATCGCATCCAGACCGAGCTGTCAAAGCGGCCGCCGGACCCCCTGCTGGGTCGGGCCACGCTGCATGCCGCCACCATTTCCGGCGGCAGCGAGCTGAGCGTGATCCCGGCCCGGTCAAAACTCCAATGGGAACAGCGCACCCTGCCGGCAGAATCGCATCAACAAGTAGACCGGGAGCTGGAGCGCATCATCGGAGCGGTGCGCGCCCTGCCCGGCAGCCATGGGGTCAGCGGCCGCAAATTTTTTGCCAGAAACCCCTACCGGGTCGCCGACGGTGCGAAAATATTAAAGCGGCTGCAAAAAGCCGCCCCGCACGCTGAACCTGCGGGGCTTTCTTTCTGGGCGGACTCGGGTCTGCTCGGTGCTACGGGCATTGACTGCGTGCTGTTCGGCCCCGTGGGCCACGGCGCCCACGCGATCGACGAGTGGGTCAGTCTGCAAAGCCTGGTAAGCGTTTATGAGGTTTTAAAGCGGTTAATATCGGATTATTGAGCCCGCCCGGATATGATGGAACCGTAAAAAGTCGCATTTTCTCGCTTCGCTCGAAAATGACTTTTACGGGACCGTCAGATATTGCTTAAAGGCTTTTCCCAGCCGCCGCGCCCCTTCTTCCAGCTGTTCGGCTTCAAAATAGGAGATCCCCAGCCGGGCGCAGTGACTCAGCCGCCGGCTACCGGAAAATTTTGCCCCCGGCAGAAAGGCGACATCGCAGGACCGGCAGATCGGCAGCAGCTTTTCGGTATCCACCCCCCGGTCAAAGCGCAGCCAGATGAAAAATCCCCCCTGCGGCTGTTCAAAGCGCACCGAGGCCGGCAGATGCTCCCGCAATGCGGCCTGCAGGCAATTCATGCGCCGGGCATACACTTTTTTCAAATGTTCAAGATGTTCCTGCTGCAGGCCCAGCTCGATGGCGCTGCCCACCAGTGCTGAAGTAAACGGATTCAATCCGCCGCCGCTGTCCAGCAGGCCGCTTTTGACAAAGCGCTCGAGCAAAGCGGGTGCCGCCTGAATCCATCCCAGGCGCAGTCCCGGGGCCAGGATTTTTGAAAACGACCCCAGCGACAGCACCGTTCCCCCGCCGGCATATCCTCCCAGCGGCGGCGGTATCTCACCGCCGTAGGACAGCAGGTGATAGACCTCGTCGGCGACGATCAAAAATTGATGCTCCCGGCTCAACTGCACCAGCTTGTCGCGCCGGGCGGCCGACAGGGTCACGCTGGCGGGATTGTGGAAACTGGGGATGGTATACAGGAACACGGGTTTGTGGATTGCCAGTTTTTCTTCCAGGGCCTCGATGATCAGCCCGTCTTGATCCATGGGCAGGCGCATCACCTCAAGCCCGTGATCGGCAAAAATCCGCAGGGCCAGAAAATAAGTGGGCTCTTCCACGAAGATCACATCCCCGGGCCGGCAAAAAAGAGCGCAAATCAGGTGCAGACCCAACGAAGCTCCGGCGGTCACAAACAGCTGCCGCTCATCGACCGGCACTGCATACCGGGCGCTGAGAAACTTTGCCAGCGCAATCCGAAAATACCCGTCGCCCTGCTCGTAGCCGTAAGCCAGCAGCGAGGCATCGCCCCGGCCGAGGCGGTCGGCGGCGGCCTTTTCCATCAACGCCAGGGGGAGCAGCCCGGGCCCGGGCTGCCCGGATCCCAGATCGATGAACCCGGGCGGCATTTCTATCTGGGTGACTCTGATCGCATCCATGGCATCTCCCATTTATTCCACGCAGCAAGGACTTAATTTCATACCGGTTGAAAGAAAATATCATGCGCCGGCCAATTCTCACCTTCAGCGGTCCAGATTTTTAACAATTTCACTGTTGACAAGCAATCTGTTTTTTGCCATATTGCGTTGAAAATTTACCGTCAAGGATTTTTAACCATGAATCAATGCCGCACCAGCACCCGCATCCGTTACCGCCGCCGCCGTTGCCGACAAGCGGCCGGGTGTTTTGTGTGCTGGACCTGATGTTAGCGAAAATACAAAAGGACACCACCAAAGCCCCGGCAGCCGCCGGGGCTTTTTTTATTTAAAGGAGAAAACCGATGAAAAAACCCACCGTCAACAAAGTCGTGCTCGCTTACAGCGGCGGGCTGGACACGTCAGTGATCGTTCCCTGGCTGAAAAACAATTACGGCAACTGCGAGGTGATCTGTTTCACGGCCGACCTGGGCCAGCAGGAAGAGCTCGACGGCCTGGAGGACAAAGCCCTGGCCTCGGGCGCCAGCAAGCTGGTGGTCATGGACCTGCGCGAGGAGTTTCTCACCGACTACGTATTTCCGACCCTGCAGGCCGGCGCGGTCTACGAGCGTGATTATCTGCTGGGAACCTCCATGGCCCGCCCCCTGATTGCCAAAAAAATGGTGGAGCTCGCCGAAGCCGAAGGCGCGGATGCAGTGGCCCACGGCTGCACGGGCAAGGGCAACGACCAGGTGCGTTTTGAACTGACGGTCATGGCGCTCAACCCGAAGCTGAAAGTCATCGCCCCCTGGCGCGAATGGGAAATCCGCAGCCGGGAAGACGCCATCCGCTATGCCACCCAATACAACATCCCTTTGGCCCAGACGGAAAAAGACATCTACAGCCGGGACCGCAACATCTTTCATCTCTCCCACGAGGGGGGGCTGCTGGAAGACCCCTGGAATGAGCCCGATGAGGCCATGTACCAGTTGACCATCGATCCCCGCCAGGCACCGGATGAACCTGAATATGTCGAAATCGGCTTCGAGCAGGGCAACCCGGTCCAATTAAACGGCGAGCGGCTGTCGGCGGTGGAAATGTTTACCCGCCTGAACGAAATCGCCGGCGCCCACGGTGTCGGCCGGGTGGACATCGTTGAAAACCGCCTGGTGGGAATGAAAAGCCGAGGCGTATACGAGACCCCGGCGGGCACGGTTATCTTCCGTGCCCACCAGGCCCTGGAAAGCATCTGTCTGGACAAGTACACCATGCATTACAAGGATTTCGTGGCGGTCAAGTATGCCGAGCTGGTTTACAACGGCATGTGGTTCATGCAGCTGCGCCAGGCCCTGGACGCCTTCGTGCAGGCCACCCAGCAGCGGGTTTCGGGCACGGTGCGCCTGAAACTGTTCAAGGGCAACATCATGATTGCCGGCCGCAAAAGCCCCACCAGCCTGTACCGTGAGGATTACGCCTCCTTCGGCGAGGAGGATGTCTACAACCAGAAAGACGCCCAGGGATTCATCCAGCTGTTCGGCCTGCCGCTGAAGGTCGAGGCCCTGCTGGCTATTGACGGCGGCGGTGAAAGCCGCTATCACAGACCGGACTATACCAAGTTCAAACGGGATTAATTCTTATGAAAGCACGATTGCTTCTGTCAGATGGACTGACATTCGAGGGCCTTTCCCTGGGGGCGCTGGGCACCGCCGTCGGAGAGGTGGTGTTCAACACCGCCATGATGGGCTACCAGGAAATCTTGACCGATCCGTCCTATCATTTTCAGCTGGTGACCATGACCTATCCCCAGATCGGCAACTACGGCGTCAATCCCAAGGATTTCGAATCCCGGCGCATCTATGCGGCCGGCTTTATCATTCGCGAATACAGCCCGGTGGTCAGCCACTGGCAGGCCAGCAAATCCCTGGACGAGTACCTGAAATTTTACGGGGTGGTGGGCATCAGCGACATCGACACCCGGGCGCTGACCCGTCACCTGCGGGATTACGGGGCCCAGATGGGAATGATCACCACCTCCGACGAATCCGCCCAAACGCTGCTGGACCGGCTGGCAAAGGGCAAGCAGCTGGTCGGGCGCGATATCGCCAGCGAGGTCACCGCCGATGAAATCTACGACTGGCCCATCGACGGCGAAGCCGAGGCCGAAAAACCGCTGGATTTGAAAGTGGCCGTTTATGACTTCGGCGTTAAATTTTCCATCCTGCGGGCCCTTTACCGGGAGGGGTGCCGGCTGCGCATATTTCCGGCCCACACCCCGGCCGAGGAGGTGCTGGCCTGGAATCCGGACGGCATCTTTCTTTCCAACGGTCCCGGGGATCCGGAACCGGTGGATTACGCGGTCAAAAATGTGCAGTCGCTGCTGGGCAAAAAGCCCGTTTTCGGCATCTGCCTGGGGCATCAGATCCTGGGCCTGGCCCTGGGCGCCAAAACCGCCAAGCTCAAATTCGGCCACCACGGGGCCAATCATCCCGTCCGGCACCTGACCACCGGGGCGGTGGAGATCACCTCCCAGAACCATGGCTTTATCGTGGATGCCGACAGCCTGCCGGCCGACGAGGTCGAGATCACCCACATCAATTTAAATGACGGCACCCTGGAAGGCTTCCGGCACAAGCAGCTGCCCGTTTTTTCGGTGCAGTACCACCCGGAATCGGCCCCCGGTCCCCGGGACAGCCGCTATCTTTTTGAAAACTTTGTCAAGGAAATGAAACAGTTCAATGCCTAAACGAAAAGACATCAAACGCATCCTGGTCATCGGCTCCGGGCCCATCGTCATCGGTCAGGCCTGTGAATTTGACTATTCGGGAACCCAGGCCTGCAAGGCCCTGAGGGAAGAAGGGTTCATCGTGATCCTGATCAACAGCAATCCGGCCACCATCATGACGGATCCCGAATTTTCGGATAAAACCTACATTGAACCGCTGCAGGCCGATGCCGTGGCGCAGATCATCGAGGCCGAGCGGCCCGATGCGCTGCTGCCCACCCTGGGCGGGCAGACCAGCCTCAACCTGGCCGTGGAGCTGGCCGAAAACGGCACCCTGGAAGAATACGGCGTCGAACTGATTGGAGCGAAACTGGAGACCATCAAACTGGCCGAAGATCGCGAGCTTTTTCGCCGGGCCATGGGGGATATCGGGCTCAAAGTGCCTGCCGGCGGCTGCGTCAAGACCCTGGAAGAAGCGCAAACCCTGTGCAAAACCATCGGCTTTCCGCTGATCATCCGGCCTTCGTTCACCCTGGGCGGCATCGGCGGCAACGTGGTCTACAACAAGGAGGAATTCAGCAAGGCCGCCCAGTGGGGCCTGGACTCAAGCCCGGTTCACGAAATTTTGATCGAACAATCCGTGCTCGGCTGGAAGGAATACGAACTGGAAATCATGCGCGACGGTGCCGACAATTTCGTCATCGTCTGCTCCATCGAGAATTTCGACCCCATGGGCATTCACACCGGCGACAGCATCACCGTCGCTCCTGCCCAGACGCTGACCGATGTGGAATACCAGAACATGCGCGATGCCGCCAAAAAGATCGTCGCCAAGGTGGGGGTCGAAACCGGCGGGGCCAACATCCAGTTTGCCCTCGATCCCAAGACCGGGGAGATGGTGGTCATTGAAATGAACCCGCGGGTTTCCCGCAGCTCAGCGCTGGCCTCCAAGGCCACCGGGTTTCCCATCGCCAAGATCGCGGCCAAGCTGGCCGTCGGCTACCATCTGCACGAAATTCCCAACGACATCACGCGCAAAACCCCGGCCTGCTTCGAGCCGGCCATCGATTACGTGGTGGTCAAAATTCCCCGCTGGGACTTCGAAAAATTTCCCGAAGAGGACATGCGGCTGACCTCCCAGATGAAATCCATCGGCGAGGCCATGGGCATCGGCAGGACCTTTAAAGAAGCCCTCAATAAAACCCTGCGCTCCCTTGAAAACGGCTGGTCGGGGTTTCACGCCCTGGAGCACAACGGCTATGACGGGCTGTCGCGCGACGCCCTGCTCGATGACATCCGTTTCGGAACCCCGGACCGCATCCTGAAAATCTGGCATGCCATCAAAACCGGCGTCAGCCTGGAGGAAATCGCCCGGGTGACCGCCATCGACATCTGGTTTCTGCAAAACCTCAAACAGCTGACGCAGTTTGAATCGCGCATCGCCGAAGAATACCAGAGCCGGCACACCATTCCCCCCGGCACCATGCTCGAAGCCAAACGACTCGGCTTTTCCGATCAGCACATCAGCCTGCTGACCGGCAAATCCGAAGCCGAAATCCGTAGCTTTCGCAAGGCAGCCAGCATCCGGCCTGCCTATAAAATCGTCGATACCTGTGCCGCCGAATTTGAATCCTTTACGCCCTACTATTACTCCACCTACGACCCGGAAAATGAGGCCAGCGCCACGGACAAAAAGAAAGTCATCATCCTCGGCGGCGGCCCCAACCGGATCGGCCAGGGAATCGAATTCGACTACTGCTGCGTGCACGGAATCCTGGCACTGCGATCTTTGGGCATCGAAGCCATCATGATCAACTGCAACCCGGAAACGGTCAGCACCGATTACGATGTGGCCGACAAGTTGTATTTTGAACCCCTGACCTACGAAGACGTGTTGAACGTTGCCGAGATTGAAAAACCCGACGGCGTAATCATCCAGTTCGGCGGCCAGACACCGCTGAAGCTCGCCCTGCCCCTGGAAAAGGCCGGCGTGCCGATCTGGGGCACCTCGCCGGACTCCATTGACCTGGCCGAGGACCGGGACCGGTTCGGCGCGCTGCTGGACTCGCTGGACATCCCGCACCCCCAGTACGGCACCGCCACCTCCATTGACGAGGCCATCGCTGTCGGCAAACGCATCGGGTTTCCCCTGGTGGTCAGGCCCTCCTATGTCCTGGGCGGGCGGGCCATGGAAATCGTCTATGATCTCGAAACCCTCAAGCATTACATGCAAAGTGCGGTCACCGCTTCCGAGGAGCACCCCGTGCTGCTGGACCGTTTCCTGGAGGATGCCTTCGAATTCGACGTGGACGCCATTTGCGACGGGCAGCGCACCCAGGTCTGCGGTATCATGCAGCATATCGAGGAGGCCGGGGTGCACTCGGGCGACAGCATGGCGGTGCTGCCGCCGTTTCTGCTCAGCCGCGACCAGCATGAAGACATCAAGGAATACACGCGGCTGCTGGCCGAGGCCTTGAATGTCAAGGGGTTGCTCAACATCCAGTTTGCCATCATGTTCGACACCCTGTATGTGCTGGAAGTCAACCCCCGGGCATCGCGCACCGTTCCGTTCGTCAGCAAGGCCACCGGAATTCCCATCGCCAAGCTGGCCGTGGAGGTGATGGCCGGCAAAACTCTGGACCAGATCGGCTATCAGTTCAGCGAGCAGCTGCCGTACGTGGCCGTCAAGGAATCTGTTTTCCCCTTTGAGCGCTTCGACAAAACCGATATTTTTCTGCGCCCCGAAATGCGTTCCACCGGCGAGGTCATGGGCATCGCGCCCCAATTCGGCGAAGCCGTGTTCAAAGCCTTTCAGGCCACCGGCATTAATATCCCGGAGTCAGGCACGGTTTTTTTAAGCGTCAACGACAACGACAAGGCCCGCATCATCCCCATTGCCGAGGGGCTGAAAAAATTCGGCTACCACCTGGTGGCCACCCGGGGGACGGCCGAATACATCGCCAGCCGCGGCATCGAGGTCCAGACGATTCCCAAGATCCGGGAGGGCCGGCCCAATATCGTCGATGACATCAAAAACGGCCAGATTCACCTGATCATCAACACGCCTTTGGGACAGCGCTCCCGGGCCGATGAATACACCATCGGCTGGGCGGCCATCAAACACCGCGTGCCGTTTATCACCACCCTGTCGGCGGCTGAAGCCGTGGTGCGCGGCGTCAAGGCCCGGGGCAAAAATAAGCTGACCTACAAGTGCCTGCAGGATTATTATCGAACCCAGCCCTGATCTCGATTCATCGCCAACAGGGCAAAAATGCTGTGACGCCGCCGCACAAATGGGCCATCTCCATCGCCCCGGTTACTGCCGGGGCGGTATCCATTCAACTTTTTCTCCAACCTGCCGATATAGTATCAGAATCCGTATTTGCCTGAAAATGCGCTGGCCGCCGGCGCCGAAAGCAGGGGATCACTGCGCTAAACGGAGGGACTATATTCACCATGGTTGCAACCAAAACCATTTCCAACCAGGATCCGCCCGTCCAGATCCTGGTGGCCGAAGATTCGGACATCAACCAGAAAGTCGCCCGTATGATGCTTGAAAAGGAAGGATTTGAGGTTGACATTGCCGCCGATGGCCGCCAGGCCGTCACAGCCTGTAAACACGGACGCTATGATCTGATTCTGATGGATATCTCGATGCCCGTAATGGACGGCTTTGCCGCGGCTGGCCGCATCCGCGAAGGTGAATCCGGGACCCCCCGGGTTCCCATCATTGCCATGACCGGCCATGCCGCTGAAAGCATCCGGGAGCGCTGCCTTGAGCACGGCATGGATGACTGCATCGGCAAGCCCCTGCAGCGCAACCAGTTGCTGGCGGTGGTGAAAAAATGGACGACAGCAGCAGCAAATCGCGATCCAGCCGAAGCCGGCTGGAAAAAACCCGGATCAACACCTCGGAGCGGTTCGGTGCCTGTGGATCTGGACCGTGCCAAAAAGGAATTCATGGGCAACACGCAAGCGCTGTTTGACCTGCTCAACGATTTCGTAGGCCGCGCCGAGCAGCAGATCAGGGCCCTCCAACAGGCGTTTGCCGATAACGACTACCGGTCCCTTTCCGAACAGGCCCACCGCATCAAGGGAGCAGCCGCCAATCTCACGGCCATGCGCCTGGCGCAGACCGCCGCTGCACTTGAACTGGCTGCCGATGGGCAGCGGCCCGACCAATGTGCTGAAGTGGTTGCCAAACTTCAGCAGCAGTGGCGGCAACTGGATTGTTTTGTCCGGCAAAACTGCAGCCGGGCTGCGATCGAGGAATAAAATGCAAATTCTGATTGTCGACGACGAGACCATCAGCCAGAAGAAACTGGAACTGATCATGTCGCCTTTCGGGCAATGCCAGACAGCTGAAAACGGCCGGCAGGCGCTGGCAATGTTCCATGACGCCCACCGCAGGGGCAACCCCTACGCTTTGATCATGCTGGACATCAACCTGCCGGAAATGGACGGCATCAGCGTGCTGGCTCAAGTCCGGCAGGCGGAAAAAGACCTCGCCATCCCCCCTGAACAGACAGCCAGAATCCTGATGGCAACCTCCCACACCGATAAAAACCGTATCATCGCCAGTGTCCAGTCAGGCTGCAATGACTACATCAGCAAGCCCTTCGACCCGGCAGTCGTTCATAAAAAACTGGCCCGACTGGGATTTCGCCGCCAGAAACCCGCACCACAAACAGCCGCCGCAAAAGACCGGCCTTCAAGGGCCGGCAATTCATTTATTGAAAGCATCGCCTCTGTTTTCGAGCGGAAAAACATCCGGCTGCCGACCCTGCCCGGTATTGAAGCGCAATTTCATCAGCTGATGGTCCAGGGGGCGGCATTCAAAAAAATTGCCGGACTGCTGAAAAAAGATATTGCCATTTCCATGGAATTGATTCGCACCTCCAATTCGGTCTATTATCGGGGGTTTTTGAAAAACAAGGTTCTTGAGCAGGCTATTTCGCGGCTGGGCTTTAGCGCTGTTGAGCAAATCGTCGGCGAAATGGCCGGCCGCCGTTTTTATACCCTGGAAACGCCAAGATACCGCCGCCTGCTGGACAAGATATGGCGCCACTCGATTGCCTGCGCCCATGCCGCTGAGATCACTGCAGCACTGCTAAAGCTTAAAACGTCGGGCGACCCATTTTTCATGGGATTGCTGCATGATGTCGGCAAGCTGGTTCTGCTGCAGATCATCGCTGACCTGGAACGGCGCGGAAAATTCAGCGGGCAGATATCCACCGCCGACCTGACGGCCGCCATGGACAAACATCATTGTCTGTTCGGCGCCCGGCTGCTTGAAAAATGGAAACACACCGATGTCCACATCCAATGCGCACTGTACCATGAAAAATTAAGCGCTGACGAAAATAATGACCCGCTGCCGGAAGTATCCAAGGAATTGCTGCTGATAAATTTTGCCAACCTGCTGGCAAAATCCCTGGAAAATGATCGGCAGCCCGGTGACGAAGCGCAACCCGACCTTGAAAGCACGGAATCTGCCGTCAGCCTGAAAATAAATTCCTCTCAAATCACCACCATCAGGAAAAAAGTCACTGCGGCAATAAAAGCTGCAGACGGGCTTTTTTAGTGTGCCTAGAGACTCTCGCAGGTTGATCCAAAATCATTACAAAAAAGTTTCTTTGTGATATATTGGCCTGCATGAAACGCACGCCTGCCCACAAGGTGCAGTCGCCAATACAACAAGAACTGAAAAAAATTGGGGGGCTGACATGCAAGCGATGGTCCTTAAACGTATCGCTGATCTCACAAACCAACGCAACCCCCTGGAACTGGCTGACCTGCCCAAACCATCGCCCGCAAAGGGGGAAATCCTTTTAAGGGTCCTCACCTGCGGGGTATGCCACACCGAACTGGACGAGATCGAGGGCCGCACGCCCCCGCCACGTTTTCCCGTTGTTTTGGGGCATCAGGTGGTCGGCAGGGTTGAAAAACTCGGCCCGCAGGCTTCCAGGTTCACAGTCGGCAACCGGGTCGGTGTCGGCTGGATATTTTCGGCCTGCGGGCACTGCGAATATTGCGACCGCGGGGAGGAAAACCTCTGCCGGCACTTTATTGCCACCGGAAGGGATGCCAATGGCGGATATGCGCAATTCATGGTGGTCCCCGAGGCCTTTGCCCATCCGATTCCTGAGATTTTTTCCGATTGCGAGGCCGCTCCGCTGCTTTGCGCCGGGGCGATCGGATATCGTTCCCTCAGGCTGACCGGGCTGCTGAACGGTCAAAACCTGGGGCTCACAGGTTTCGGGGCCTCTGGGCACCTGGTGATGAAGATGGTGCGGCATCGCTTTCCCAATGCCAGGGTGTTCGTTTTCGCCCGCAGCCAACAGGAGCAGCAATTTGCCCGTGAGCTCGGGGCTGTCTGGGCAGGGGATACGACCGCTGAAAGCCCGCAAAAGCTTCACAGCATCATCGACACCACGCCGGTCTGGAAACCGGTGGTGGAGGCGTTGAAAAATTTGCGCCCGGGCGGCAGGCTTGTGATCAATGCCATCCGCAAGGAGAATGTCGACAAGGACTATTTGCTACGCCTGGACTACCCTTCACACCTGTGGCTGGAAAAAGAGATTAAAAGTGTGGCTAACGTGGCCAGCAGGGATATCGGGGGATTTCTCCAGCTTGCCGCCGAAATCCCCATCAGGCCCGAATATCAGGAATACCGGCTCGAGGAGGCCAATACCGCCCTGCTTGAACTCAAAGAGCGCAAAATTCGAGGCGCCAAGGTATTAAAGATCTCTGCTTGATCTTTCTGATATCAAAGGGCTTATTTAAATGAGGGGGCGGGCACTCTTTCCAGCACCTTGCGGGTTGGACCATTGGGCGGGGGATCGGTGTCAGCTGCATGTGTCCAGCAGTGCCCATTCCAGAAATTGGGCATAGACCTGCCAGCAATGCTCGCCGTACCCGCCGGCCATCAGGTAAGCCCGGGGGATGCCGCGCGCTTTCAAAAAGTTATAAACGAGCCTATCGCGCTGGTTCATCTGCTCAAGGGACAGCCTCAGATCAGCGGTTGAAGGCAACTCGTCCTTTTCAAAGGCATCGGAGCCGAAAACAACCACGGCGATATCCGGTTCATTAAAGCCCGCCAGCCGCTGGAGACCTTCTTCGAGCCTGGCAACATAAAGATGCTCTTCGCCCCGGGCGATGGGAATATCAATATCGTTGGGAATAAAGGCTGGATTCAAGTTGCCGTCGGAATCCCGAGCAGCGCCATCCAGGGGCCAACCTTGGGCCATGTGGATGCTCAAAGCGGCGATGGTGTCATCGTCCCGGGTCAGGGCGGCGGTGCCGTCTCCCTTGTGGGCATCCGTGTCAATGACCCAGGCGGTTCGGATCAGGTTTTCAGCCTGCAGTTTGCGGATGGCAATCACGATGTCATTGAGCAGGCAGAACCCCGCCCCATGGTCATGCCGGGCATGGTGCATGCCACCGCTGAATGCAAAGCAGAAATTGCTCACCAGGGCGCTGCGGCAGCAGTCAACCGTGGCGGCCACCGAGGCTAAAGCGCGGTCAAACAATCCGGCCAGCGGCAAAACAGCGCTGTCCGGGTCGTAGCGGTAATAGTCGCCCCGGGCATCAAGCAGTTCATAGGTGCGCATAATTTCATCTTCCAGCCCGTCAGAAAACAGGCTGTCCACATAGCGCCGGGAGTGTGCCCGCAGCAAATCTTCGCGGCTGATTTTTTCCTGGATATCTGCAATATGCCACTGCTCTCTCAAAGGGCCCAGCACCTGATGGGATTTTAGAAATTCAAAGGTCTGCGCAGCGCGGCTGGCCAACAGCGGAATCTGAATGCCGAATTCGATCAGGCCGTCGTTGTGGTTTTCATCGTATAAAATCATGGCAATTCCCCCGGCAGTCTGCGCCCAATCTCGTGGAGCATTGGCAGTGAAGTATAGGGAGCCACCCCATCGGGTTGCACCAACAATTTCTGGTTGTCATCGCTGGCGGTCATTGAACAACTCTCAACTTATGCGACCGCCGCAACCGCTCCCAAAGCTTTTTGATGATCACCGTTGATGCCTGATCCCAGTGCAGGTATTTATCTCCAGCTTCCCGGCGGCACGATTCCAGAAGTTTGTCGTTTCGCGGGTAAAGGAGTCGATTTCTGATGTACAGTCCAAATGAAAAACGAAGACCTCCGAGGTCGTCGGCTGCCATTTTGGCAATTGTGGCTTTATCCTTGAGGCTCAACATGGAGATCAAAACATTTACGGCCTCATCGAGGGTTTCCGGCATACCGGTGCTTGCGGGCCGGGCAGTGTTAATTTCAGCGCGAGGTTTCTCCGGTCTGGTACCTCTCGTGATTTCCAAATTATGAACCAACTCCAAAATGACGGTTACAAGCCCGTATATGAGAGGATCTTCTGAAGCGCCAGGCCCGGCGACATTTAAAGTCTCAATGCCGTTTTTTGAAATCCAATCTTCAATGATCATTGCCGCCTGAAATGTCGGCAGCTTGTTGAGGTCTGCATGCATCCAGGGCCGGCCATGCTTCATGGCCATTTTTCGCGTAAAGGCAGAATCTCCGGTTAATTTTCCATGGGATATGATCAAGGTGCCGTCGGAATCAATCACGTTTTGTTCGGCTGTTGCCGGATAGCCGGCGGTCGGCATTTCCCGGAGCTTGTATGTCTCCGGCAATCGCCCATCTTCGGTGATGCGCCCCTTGGGAAGCCAGCCCCCATAAGGGATGCCAAGATCAATGGCCGCATCAAGGGCGGCTCGGGCAGCGCCTGTCTGGCCGTTTGATAAAATTTTTTTGATCATCGTTCTTTGGGACTCATCAGCAATGCTTATGCGACCGCTGGCTGTTTCAATGGGCTCTGGTTTGTGCCAAAATAAAAATCTATAAGCAAGTTTTCAAGAACGCTTGGTTCCGGTGTAAATTGAACCGGCCCCGGTCTTTTTCCCCAGGCACAGGGGGCGACCGTCACAGCCGACCATATCCGAGTTAAGCTTTGATTTGATCAAACGGCTGTTGACATCAAAGATTTACGGCAGCAATGACAGCCAGTGATCTGCACTGATGATCATTATTTTCAAATTGTTGTTGGAAACAAGCTTGCAGATGCCGTCGCTATTGACAAGCTGCACTGCCGGAATATTGAGGATCTTCTGAAATTTTATCAGACTTTTTGATGCATAATCATCAGATAATTTGGTTTCAATAAGAAGAAAGGGATGATGATTGTTTGAAATCAGGAAGTCGACCTCTTGGCCGTCTCTGTTTCTTAGGTAATGTAAAGAAAAATTCCCAAACCCGTGATCATTCCAGTTTGATATGGCCCGCAAAAGTTCCAGCGCAACCATATTTTCAAATTTTGCCGCCTCGGATTCAATCCCCCCATAGTCGAAGAGATACAGTTTTTTCTCCTTGGTGATGGCCCTTGATATTTTTCGGGTCCACGGCCCTAGTCTGAAAACCATAAAAAAGTTTTCAAAGATCTCAATCCAGCCCCTGACACTGTCAAATGACACCTGAATATCCCGGGAAAGACTTGCCATTGAAAGCGGACTGCCGATCTTAGAAGGCAGCAGAGAAAAAAGTATTTCAACATCTTCAATACTGCGCAGTGACGCGAGATCACGAACATCTTCTCGCAAGAGTTGTTTTCTGTAAGTATTTGACCAAATTCGGTAAAACTCAACTGTTCCATCAAGGTAAGGGTCCGGAAATCCAGTAAATTTTTTTAATTGATTCCAAATAAGTTGTGTTTCCTGCGGCAGTTCACGGATTTCAATGGGATTCGCTAAGAATTGCTCAAACGTGAGATTATTCCCGGCAAGCTCAGCAAGGGTAAATGGCCATAAATAAAAAATAAAATACCTTCCGGCTAATGAATCCCCTCCTTTTTGATACATATCCAGCCTCCCGCTGCCGGATACGATAAATTTATAGTTGCCTTTATCGCGGTCATAGACGCTCTTGAGATAATTCTTCCAGTTTGAATATTTATGCAACTCATCAAATATTATGAGCGGTACAGAATTATCTTTGCGATGGACTTCTTCATAAAAACTGGGGTTTTCGATCAGCTTTCGCTTCTCATCAAGGATATCCCAGTTAAAATAGAGTGAATTATTAAAGCCTTCGGCCAGAATCTGGGTGAAAGTAGTTTTGCCGGCCTGCCGTGGTCCGGCAATAAAAACCATTTGCGTATGTGCCGAAAGCCTTTCCCAGATAGCTTCGTATAATATTCTTCTTAATCTCATGACCGACAATATAATGCTATAACCTAAAATTGTCAAGACAATATTCGGCTATAGTGCAATATTGCCATTACGAAGTCCGACAGCGGGGCTTTGCCCATAATATCGGCCCACTTCGATAAAATGGTGTCCAAACCCAGTGCAAGTTGCTTGGACATTGGAACTTCAACATCTTTTTTCTTTGCGAAAAATCGATCTTTGATCCCGGAAACAAACTTATAGACCTTCGGTTTGATGGAGCAAATCCTGGAATGGCAGAAAGAAAAGCGTTGTCTTGCTTACTTTAAGGGTTTTGCGTAAATCGAGGTTAACAATAAAGGCGTACTCCGGCTTGTACATGCCAATGAAACTGCGTAAAGATCTTGTTACTTTATCCTGCTTGAGATGTTTATATTTTACATCCACCGGAATAAGACTTTGGCCATCCTCGATCACAAAATCCACCCCGGCCTTATCCTTTGTTCGCCAGTAGTGTAACTTTGCAGCTTTCAATCCAAGTCTTTCTCTTAAGAGCAGAAATATAAAATTTTCAAAAACAAACCCCTTTTCCAGGGGGCTTTCAAGGTGTCCGAAAAGTCCCAGGGAAAAATTCCGAAAACCCAAATCCCAAAAATATGGCACAGGTGATTTACTGATCTCTTTTCTTACATTGCGTGCATAAGGGGAGATCAGTTCAACCAAAAATATCTTCTGTGCGTACCACAGGTATCTTTTAATGGTTGTAAACGACACATTCAGTGTCGATGCCAGTTCAGTATAGTTCATCAACTGCCCGACCTGACCTGCAAGTATCTTGATGAGAGCACTGAAGACATCCGGTTTGTCCAGTTTCAAAAGATAGGCGATGTCCTTTTCCAGTATGCTACGGTAGATTTCATCTATAAGACGAAGTTTTTCGCGCTGTTCGGCCGCCATGATGATTCTGGGATAGCCGCCGAACTGCATGTATTCGAATAGCAACTCCTGCACCCTGCCACTTTCGATTGTAAGAAAATCAGCAAGATTTTCTTCATACCGGTAGTCGGTCCGGTGGTTGACAAATTCCTTGAAGGTTACGGTGGATAGCTCAAACAATCGTTTACGGCCGATCAGGGATTCTTGAATTTTTTGTTTCAGTTCAAGGCTGCCGGAACCTGATATGATAAATTTATAAGGCAGATGGAGATCGAAAAGGCCTTTTAAAAACAGCCCCGCATCATCTTTGCGCTGAATTTCATCAATAAAGACAAAACCGCGCTTACGGCCCAGTTCCAGCCGTATCTTATTCAAAAGCGCTGCCTGAGATTCAAGATGAGGTCTGTCCCACTCGATATCGAGATTCAAAAAGAGTGTCCGTTCACCCCGTTTGTCCAGATGGGCCTTCAGCAACTCCATCAAAGTCGTCTTGCCGGCCTGCCGCGGACCGAGGATCAGGCTGATCTCTTTTTGCGGTAGATGAGCAACCAATTCTGGAAACAGCTTTCGCTTAATCATATTTTAATAATAACCCGATTATTTATAAAGTCAATATGAATTAAACTATTATTCCTGGCCGCCGCCGCAAACCTTCCGGATGCTTCTCAAGCTAGACCAATTCCTAGAGTCGCCTTGCTTTGGTGCACTTTGCTCGACCCCGATGATGATGCGCAATGCGGGTCTCAAGAAGCCATTTAGCTTCTTGAGATGCAAAGGCTCAATTTTTTTAATTTCACTCAGTACAATAAAAAAGGACTTACAAAATATTTTGTAAGTCCTTGATTTTATTTGGCGGGAGCGACGAGACTCGAACTCGCGACCTCCGGCGTGACAGG
>CAZGNV010000074.1:0-19200 GCA_964527835.1 uncultured Desulfosarcinaceae bacterium
TTGCCGGTACATACTTGCTGCACAATGTCTATAAACTTATGGACCCCTTAGTAATGTAAATTTGATTTCAATAACAATCACGAATATCCCTATAGAGCGATGTTGAAAATCTAGATGACCCTCTTACATCCAAACGAATATCAGATCCAGAGATTGACAGTTCCAGCAAAAATGACTTTACTTCCAACTTCCCTCTTTAGAGCAAATCATCTTTTTGGAGGTATTACTACCTGGATTTTAAATCAATCAGTTTTTGACAAATAAAAAAAAATTGTGACTCCTATTGTAGCAGAGCATTTGACCAAACCATAACATCTGCAATAGGAAGTGCCCAAAAGGTTAAGAGCAAGATGAAAGGTTTCCGAAAAATCGCGCAAAACCCGAAAAACAAATGCCTCTACGGCTTTTTTGTACAAAATTGAGGTCCTAAAACAAATAATACTATTTTACCTTAAACCTGGTTATGTTAGAACTTTATAGAGACTAAAAACCGATGGTTAAAAAAACGGTGAAGTGTCCTAAATGTGAAGCGATAAGTTCTGATATTGAAACTTGCATAAATTGTGGAGTAGTATTTGCTAAATACAAAATGATTTCCATCCAATCTCAACCGGTAACTTCAACCAAACCAGTATCTAATAAAAAAAATACTAAAAAAGCGATAATCATAGTCGTCTTGACCATATTATCATGTGCATTAATCTATTGGTGGCTTTTCACTCCTGATGTAAAAATTTATGTCGAAGGCACATACACTGAAAATGAAGTGCAAGCTCATGTTTATGCTGACGTTAATGTTTCATGCTTAAAAGGCTTTGGCGTGCAGCTTATTTATCATCCGAATCAGTTAACAATCGAAAGTGTAGTGGGAAATGAGGACTTCTTATATTTGCCTGACGAAAAGATTTTAAGTTACAACGATAGATTCGGAGTAACACCTTATAAACTACCGGTTACAAGTACTCCATTTCAAAACATTTTTTTTGTTGGAAACATAGCAGCAGAAAACTGTCAAAAGCCAGACGACTGCCATCATTGCATTAGTGGCAAACATATCCTTCTTGGAAAAGTTACTTTCAGTCGTGTGGAAAATAAAATGCCCTTTGACCCATCACATCTCTTCATTACATTTGCATCTGGAAACAACACTTCAGATCCCCTAAGGGATTTTGACAAAGATATTGGCCGAACGAGCTGGAGAACTGGAAGTTCTAATGTTCGGCTTCACGGCAGTGATGTCAAGTTCGGTTCTATTAAATTCAAAGAGGCATTGTAATATTACTATATAAATTATCAGTGCAGTCCCTTTTAAAAATTTTTAGTGTGTTTTTTAAAAAAATATTTGACATCCTTATTTTGTAATTCAACCAAAAAAGGCCCTATGAGTCGGCCTGAAAGTGACATTGGGCAAATCATCAATGAGATCTTATAGATTTTGCAAACCTAAGTGTCCTAAAAAGATCCTCCCAAAAAGGAATATCATTTTGAAACATGGAGTAGCAAAACCTTAATGGCAGCATATCACAATAATAAACTTGACCAACTATTGTTTGATTATCGCAATGTTCGATAAGAATAGCATACCAAGAATTCCTTCGGTATATTACAACTTGGAAATTCCATAACTTTACTTCGAATATTTCGAAATGTGTTCTATTAGATAACCTAATTAAATGAAAGTAAAATAATGCAAGCAATGTTATCAGAATCTTTAGATTTAAATGTGATTAATTTTGAAAATATAGAAAGAAAAAAAATTAATAACTATCTTAAAAGTTGGTTTGCTTTTTCAGTAATCTATTTAATATGCGTTATTATTTATTCAATTATAATATTCCCTAATGAACAGGACCGACCAAAAAGAGATAGGCTAATTGCCACCATTGATCTGATCGAATTTTCTGATTTTGATTATGAGGTAGAAAAAATAAAAGCTATTATAGAGGATATGATTGATCGGAGAGTTCGGAAATCTGAAATATATGCGTTTTTTGAAATGAGCTGTAAAGACCTTGATTTTAGAGCGTATATTAAAAAAACAAATTCAATGATTAAAGCCACTTTTAATAATGGTTCTATGCTAAAATTCATAGACCGTAATTCTTCAATAAAATTAATAAAAAGAGAAATCCCTCACAGCGGCCTTTTTACATTTTTTCCTAGTTTCAGGGAATTGCATACTATACATAAGGATATTGATTATTTCGAAAAAGCAACAGAACTTCAAGAAACTTACAATTTTTTAGATTTTTCAAAAATTGAAAAAAAATACAGAGAAAGCGTAAAATGGCTCATTCCGCGTTTCCTCCTATTTGCTTTTCTTATTTGGCTCATTCCGGTATTTTTGAGTTTTCTAGCAGTTTGTATTAAAATTCGTACTTTCTTTTCTAACACAGATTAAAACGGTACAACCCAAATAAAAAAATAAAAAGCTAACCAACAACAATTTATTTAAAGGAGGGGTCGGTAAATTCATCCTAAAACCCGCTCTTTGATATTCCAAGTTGGGTAGTGTCAAGTTGATCGACCTATTTTAAATGCTTCGGGCTGATACTTACTTGCGCAGATTAGAGCTCAAATTCTCTTCAGCCGAAATAAAGCATACACCAGAAGATGTGATGGATGATATGCAGCACCTCCAGTCGGTGCTAACCTTAAACATTGGTTCCAGAAAACCGATCCGGCGATTAGAAACTCCCACGAAGACCCAACCCGAAGTCCTATCAACGCTTGGGTATCGCATTGACGACGGTGGGGTCTGAGAGCTAAAGCCGCCTAAATCCACGCTGGACAGGGGCTCGTAGCTTAAAACCGCATCTATCTCTGAAACTTCAGTTGAATAGATAGATCCATTGCTGCAAACAATCAACGGTTATTTTCAGTACCATGCATCCAGCAACGATTTAGCTATAAAATATCTTTAACCAGTCCTTGCATTGGCTCAGCTTTAAATGACCTTTCAGGGTAGATTTGTTTATGCTTTTTTTTTCATAAACTTGATCATCTTTTTTTGGTGCGGCGACTTATCCATGTTTTCACGGCACCAAGTAATCAAGTTTATTTTGCATTGCCGTTTGAACTCTCGGAATAAATCGAAATCGTCTGCCTTGGCTTTTGCCAGCTCACCCATCGCGAAAGCCTGCATAACATTTAATGCTGTATGCACGCCACAGACCGTAATCTGAATAGTAGCTTGATAACTTTTCCAAACTTCTCAGATGCTGCACAGACAGGTTTACAGGGATGCAATGCCTCCCCCCAGCGGTCACGACTCCAGTTGCCTTGTCCGCAATTCCTGCGCCAGGCATATCTCGAGATCGCACTGCAGGCAGCGGTGCGTTTCGGCTTTGGCCTGCTCGTCGCTGAAACACAGCTCGACCTCGTCAAAGCCGGCAAGTCTTTCGGCCACCGGCAGCGACGGCGGTTCCACCCGCTTCAGCTCAGCAAATCCGTGTTCCCGCCGGCCATCGTAAGCCGGCCCATTGCCGCATTCTGGATTCTGTTTTTCCCCTTCCGCATTCCCCATTCCGACTTCCGCATTCCGACTTCCCACTTCCAGTATTCCGTTTCCACCCAGGTATTGATCAATGGATATTGCCGCCCGCCGGCCGGCGGCAATGGCTTCGATCACCGTGGCCGGCCCGTTGGCGGCGTCCCCGCCGGCAAAAACACCCTTTATCCCGGTTTGCTGGGTTTCTGTATCGATCACAATCAACCCCTTTTCCACCGGCAGGGATGTCGCATCATCGAGAAAGCAGAAATCCCGACAGAAGGCCGTCTCACTGGCCTGGCCGATGGCCAGGATCACCTGGTCGGTTTCCACGGTGGTCCGGGTTTCATCAAAGTAGGGACAAAAATTTCCATCGGCATCGAAAACCGAGGTGCAGCGCACCAGTTCAAGGCCGCAGACCTGCCCATCATTTCCCAGTATCTTGTCCGGTCCCCAGGAGACCAGCAAATCAACCCCCTCCTGCCGGGCCTGCTCAACCTCCCAGGGGTTGGCCGGCATTTCCTCCAGGGTTTCCAGGCAGGCCAGGGCCACTTTTTTAGCCCCCAGCCGCACTGCCGTGAGCGCCACATCCACCGCCACGTTGCCGCCCCCGATAACCACCACCCGGTCCTTGACGGTGACCTCAGCCCCTTCGGCCACGGCGGATAAAAACTCCACACCCCAGTGCACATTTTCCAACTCGGATCCTTCCAGCTCGATTCGGCGGCTCAGCTGGGCGCCGACAGCGACGAACACGGCCTCGTAGCCCTCGTTTTTAAGCTGTTCGATTTCAAAATCAACCCCCAGTTTGCGGTTGGTTTCCAACGCGATGCCGCAACTCAAGACCAGGTCGATCTCCCGTTCAAGCACATCTTCCGGCAGCCGGTAAAATGGAATGCCATAGCGCATCATGCCGCCGGCCTTGGGGCGGGCTTCAAAAACTGTGACCTGATGGCCTTTTTTGCGCAAATAAAAGGCAGCCGTCAAACCGGCCGGCCCGGCACCGATGACGGCCACTTTGTGCCCGCTGTCTGCGGGCACATCGGCCATCCACCCGGAGAGATCCCCGGCCTTGTCCGCCGCATAGCGCTTGGCCGCGCAGATGGCAATCGCTTCGTTGACCTCGGCGCGCTTGCAGGCCGTTTCACAGGGACGGGGGCAGATCCTTCCCAGAATTCCGGGAAACGGCGCCTTTTCGATGATCAGCTTGCAGGCCGCATCCATCCTTGCCTGGGAAATAAACCGCAGGTAGCCGGGAATATCGATGCCGGCCGGACAGGCCTGCACGCACTGGGGTTTTTCAGGCGCACGCTGCTCGGGTCCGATGGCGCGCAGCGTGCGGGTGATATCCAGAATCCGGATCCCGTTGGGGCAGGCGTCCTCGCAGCGCCCGCAGGTGGCGCAGAACCAGGGCATCGCAGATGCGGCAATCTCGTCAATTAAATCCAGCTCCACGTGGCGGATCAGCCGCCGGATATTGAAACCGTCGACTCCGGTAATCGGGCAGGCCGAAGAGCAGCGCCCGCATTGCTCACAGTAGCGAAACATCTCGATATCGTTGAAGCGTTCGGCAAATTTTTTCGAATCAGCCATTGATCCATCAACCCCTGTGATTTTTTATGCTTACCGCACTTATTCAGGCCTATCTCCGACAAGCCGCAAAGCGCACGTATAAGTGCCTAAAGTGCGCTAAAGTGCCTTAAATGCCTAAAGTTAAGGTATTGTATCCATTTTATTAAAATCAATAAGTGACGCCTATCAGTATATTCCCATACTGGGTTTCCGGCTTGACATACCGGCATTATTAAAAAAAGATAGAGCGCAGCAATGCCATGACTTTAGGCACTTCGAACTTAAGGCATTTTAGGCACTCTTTGATATTCCCAGCTCCTTGACCATCGTGCGCATGGTGTTGGCAAACTTGGGTCCATCGGCCGCCGAACACCAGATGTTCCAGAGTTTTTCCGGATCGTGGCCGGCCTTGGCCAGTTTTTTACGGGTGCGTTTGAGCCGCGTTTCGGCGGCATAATTGCCCGTAATATAGTGACAGGTGGGAAACTCGCAGCCGGCCACCAGCACCCCGGCAGCTCCCAGCTCGAAGGGCCGCTGCATCATTTTCAAAGACACCCGGGCCGAGCACATCACCCGGATCAGCCGCGCATTGGGGGGATACTGCAGGCGGCTGACGCCGGCCATGTCCACCCCGCCCAGGGCGCACCAGTGGCAGACAAAGGCGATAATCTTGTCGCCGGGATCCTTTTCAAGGGCCGCTTCCACCTGGGCGAAAACCTGCTCGTCGGAATAATGCACGATGCTGATGCTCTCGGTGGGGCAATCCGCGGCGCACAACCCGCATCCTTTGCAAAGGGCTTTGATGACTTCCGGGTTTTGTTCCTCATCCACTTTTATGGCGCTGTATGGGCAGCGCTTGGAGCACAGGCCGCACTGGCTGCAGTCGGTCAAATCGATGTTGGCCACGATCCCCTCGGCCTCGATATAGCCTTTTTTCATGGGAATCGAGGCCTTCATGGCCGCCCCGATGCCGGCCTCGCAGCTTTCCTTGAAAAACAGCGGCGCCTTGGCGCAGCCGCCCAGGGCAACCCCGTCGGTGGCAAATTCCAGCGGTCCCAGTTTGACGTGGGATTCCTGGAAAAAGCCGTCCGGATTGGCCGACACCTTCAAATGGCCCCGGATCTGCTCGACGCTGTCATCTCCCTGCAGGGCGGTGGTCAGCACCAGCAGGTCGGCGGCAATTTCAAATTCGCGGTCCAGCAAAAAGTCGTAGCTGCGCACCTGCAGCTGCCCGTTTTGCACTTTAACTTCGGGATAGCGGTCATCGGGAAACCGCAAAAACTTCACCCCCAGCCGCTTGGCGGTCTGCTGGGCGACGCCCTCTTCCCGTATCAGGCTCATGTCGCGGTACAGGATGTGCACGGCGGCTTCTTTGCGCAGATTTTTCAGGGCAATGGCGTTTTTGACGGCCACATGACAGCCGATATTGCAGCAGCCGCGGGTTTCGTTTTTGGAGTTCACACAGCTGATCATCACCACGTTTTTGACATCGCCGAGCTGTTTGTTTCTCAGCAGGTCTTCGAGCTGCAGCTGGGTGACCACCCGCGGATCATTGCCGTATTCAAATTGGCCATCAGGCTCGATTTCCCGCATGCCGGTGGCCACGATGATGGTGGAAATATCCATCTTTTCGGTGGCCCCGTCACCGTTGGCTTTCAGAACGACCTTGTAATTTCCGATGTAGCCATCCACACTCTCCAGCTGGGTGTCGGTGTAAACTTTAATGTTGGGATGGGCCTGCACCCGCTCGATGATCGTCCGCGCGACTTTGGCGGCCGGTGTCTTGTGATTGTCATGGGAAAGAAAACAGATCCGGTTGAGCAATCCGCCCAGTTGCGGCTGTTTTTCAACGATATGGGCCGTAAATCCCTGGCCGGCGACACTCAGCGCGGCGTTCATGCCGGCCACTCCGCCGCCGATGATCAGGCAGTCGGTTTTAACCGGCAGACGGATTTCCTGGCCTTCTTCCAGCAAAGCCGCCTTGGCGACCCCCATGCGCACCAGGTCCCTGGCCTTATCGGTGGCCACCTCCGGCGTTTTCATGTGCACCCAGGAAACCTGCTCGCGAATGCTGACAAACTCCAGCAGGTAGGGGTTGACGCCGGCTTCCCTGATGGTCTTTTTAAACAGCGGCTCATGGGTCCGCGGCGTGCAGGCCGCAATGACCACCCGGTTGATATTGTGCTCACGGATGAGATCCTGCAATTTGTTCAGGTAGTCCACCGAGCAGGACCAGCGGCCCTCATCGGCCAGGACAACGTTTTCCAGCTGCCGGGCGTACTCGACCACTGCCGGGACATCGACCACCCCCGCAATGTTGGTGCCGCAATCGCAGATAAAGACACCGATGCGAATTTCTTCACTCATTGAATCATCCTCATACAAGAATTCGGAATGGGGAATGCGGAATGCGGAATTTTGTTAAGGAATCCGATCGGCCTAAACAGCACTTTCCTGTCTCAAAATACTTCATCGCAAGCCCACACTTCACACATACGATCCCGAATGTCATTTATTGCTAAGCACTTTTCCGACTTCCGCCTTCCGACTTCCGAATTCAGATACCGCTTTCATACTGGCTGCCGTGGCCTGGGCCACGGATTCGGCAATGTCGATGGGGCCGGTGGCCCCGCCGCAAAGATAAATCCCGTCCACCCCGGTTTCCAGCGGCGCCAGCAGCGGGTCTCGTTCTTTGAAATAGCCCAGTTCATCCAGCTCAAGCTTGAGGACTTTGGCCAGTCGCTTGTTGCGGTCATTGGGAGTCACGCCGGTGGCCAGCACCAGCAGTTCAACTTCCTGCCGATGCACTTCGCCACTTTCAAGATCCTCGTAGCGCAGGGTCAGATTTTTGGTCTGCGGATCTTCGACGACTTCGTAGGGGCGGCCCCGGACATAGCGCACGCCGTTTTCAAGGGCCTTGCGGTAAAAATCCCAGAATCCTTTGCCATAGGCTTTCAGGTCGTTGTAAAAAATTGTCGTTTCCACCGATTCGTCGTGTTCCTTGGTGATGATGGTCTGCTTGGCGGAGATCATGCAGCAGATTTTCGAGCAGTATGGAGTGCCCCTGGCTTCTCCCAGACCGCGGCCGGCACATTGCACCCAGGCGATTTTTCTGGCGTGCTTCTGGTCCGAAGGCCGGACAATTTGGCCGGAGGTGGGTCCCCCCGCATTCATCAGACGTTCAAACTGGGTGTTGGTGATCACATTTTCGTAGACGTTATAACCCAGCAAATCCCCTGCCGGCGGGGCGTCCTTGATGCCGGTGGCCACCACGATGCTTTTGACTTCGAGATTCAGGTTGCGGTTTGACTGCCACAGGACGATGGCCTTTTTGCCTTCCTTTTCGCAGGCCTTCACGCACAGTGCGATGGGGCATTCGCGGCATTGGCTGCAGTCCACGGCACAGTCGCCGATGCAGGCCCCGGCCTCGCGCATCTCGCCGAAGCGGCAGCGCGGATCCACGCTGACCACGTTGGGCACCGCCTGGGGGAAGGGCATGGACACCAGCTTGCGCATCCCGCCGATTTTGCCGTCCATCTCATCGGGAATGCTCACCGGGCAGGCTTCCACGCAGGCGCCGCACCCGGTGCATTTTTCTTCATCCACATACAGGGCCTTTTTAACCAGTTTGACTTTAAAGGTCCCGTTGCCCCTTTTGACCTTGCGCACCTCGGTGTTGGTCAAAATCTCGATGTTCTCATGATTGTCGACCTCGTACATCTGGGGCGCTTCAATGCAGATGGAGCAGTCATTGGTGGGAAAGGTCTTGTCCAGCCTGGCCATCATACCGCCGATGCTGGGGGTATCGTCGATCAGGTAGACTTTGGTTCCATATTTGGCGGCGTTCATGGCGCAGTTGATGCCGGCAATTCCGCCGCCGATGACCAGAATCGAGTCATTCATGGATTCACCTCAAAAAAAGGCTGAAATTATAGCTTTTGGGCGTTAAGTGATCAGTTTGTACAGCAAGTGCCTTTCCGCATTCCAAATTCCCACTTGTCTTTTATATTTCGGTGATGATAATCGCGTCTGCTTTGCAAACCGCCGTGCAGGTCCGGCACCCCAGGCAGTTCTGAGGCCGCACCGGCACCGCCTTGTGCGGCATTTCAAATACGTCCACCGGACACATCTTGAGGCACTCCTCGCAGGAATCGCAGCGTTCTGCGTCCACGTACACCAGGTAGACTTCGAAGTTTATCAATGTTTTTGGCATATTGGTGTTCCTTGCTCGCATCGCGCATGGCGCAGAGCGCAAAGCGTCAAAGTTTGCATTGGCTACGCGATTTACTTACGCTAGGCCCTTTGCGCTCTGCGTTATTTGTACTTCCTGATCGCCCGCTCAAAGCCCGGCAGCGAGTTGATGATCGTTTCATCGCTGACGCAAAATGCGATCCGGAAATGACCGGGGCCGTTGAAGCCGCTGCCGGGCACCACCAGGATGCGCTCCTGTTTGAGGGCCTCAACAAATTCGACATCGTCGGCAATGGGCGTGCGGGGAAACAGGTAAAAGGTCCCCGGCGGCTTGATAAAATCGTAGCCGAAATCCCCCAGGGCATCGCACAGCAGTTTCCTTTTGCGGGCATATTCGGAAATATCCACGCTCATGCCCTGCATGCAGGCCACCACCCGCTGCATCAGAGCCGGGGCGTTGACATATCCCAGGATCCGGTTGGCCACGGCCATAGCGCTCAGCAGATCGCGCCGGTAGGTGGCTGCCGGGTTGACGGCGATAAAGCCGATGCGCTCCCCAGGAATGGAGATGTCCTTGGAATACGAAGTCCCGATAATACTTTCCTGGTAGGCCCCGAAAATACTGGGCACCTGAACCCCGTCGTAAACAATTTTGCGGTACGGTTCATCGGAAATCAAATAAATGGTCCGTTTGTACTCCCGTCCCTTTTGCTCCAGGATCTGCCCGAGGACCTTCAGGCTCTGGTCGGAATAAACCTGCCCGGTGGGATTGTTGGGCGAGTTGATCAAAAAAGCCTTGGTCTTTGGCGTGATGGCGGCTGATATGGCCTCCGGGTCCAACTGAAAATCCGGCGTGGTGGGCACGGTTTTCAAAACCCCGCCGTGGTTGTCGGCATAAAACTTGTACTCCACGAAACAGGGAATCGGCGTCAGGACTTCATCGCCGGGATCCAGGATCGCTTTTAAGGCCACGTTCAGCGCCCCTGAAGCACCGCAGGTCATCAAAACGTCTTCTTCGGTTACCGGGGCCTGCTGCTCTTCGGCCAGGTACTGCGCCACCGACCCGCAAACCATGGGATACCCCGTGTTGGGCATGTAGCAGTGATCGTCCAGCCCGCAGGTGCTCACGGTCTCCCTTAAAATCTGGTTGAATTTTTCCGGCGGCGGCACGTTGGGGTTTCCCAGGCTGAAGTCATAGACGTTTTCGGGTCCGTATTTGGCCTTGAGCTGTGCTCCCTCCTCGAACATCTTGCGGATAAAAGAAGACCCGGCAATGATATTTTCAATTTTTTTTGAAATCGTCATGATAAAGACCTCATGTTAAACAGTTGCAAGCGGCACGACCTGATTCTTGCGACCTCATCAATCTTGACGCACCAGCAAAAAGTTCATTTTGAGCGACATCAACCCTTTTCGGAAAAAGAGCTGTGAGGGGTTGAGCGTTAAAAATCGCATACTGTTTGAGGGCGTTAGCCCGAGTTCTTGCGATTTCGCGAAATAGCTCCCGAAAAGGCTTGCGGAGCGAAAAATTGAACTTTTTTAGGGGTCATCAACCTTGGTGGTCAGCGATTTTCAAATTCTTTCCACTTGTAGTCGATGAGCTCCAGCAGTACGCCGTTCATCTTCTTGGGATGCACAAAGGCGAATTCACAGTCCCGGAAAGGCCGGGCGCCGCCGATAAACGGATAGTCCCGGGCCTTGAGCTCTTCCATGGCCTCGCGGGTGTTGTCCACGTTGAAGCTGATCAGCATGACCCCCTCGCCCCGTTTTTCGATAAACTTGGCAACGTCGCCGTCGGGGGTCGTCGATTCCATCAGTTCGAATCCGACCTCGCCCACCCAGTAGCGGGCAACCTTGATCTTTTCCGGCTCATCGATGTATTCATCATCCGGTGCGGATTTGCCCAGCACCGGCTCCCATACTTTGCGGGCCTCCGCCAGGTTTTTGACCGCAATGCAGATATGGTCGACTTTGTTGACTTTCATTTTTTCCACCTTTACGGTTAGAGTGAATTTTCAAGACGCCTGTGCGCACGCCGCATCATCCAAGATTTAGAACGTAACCTTGTCAAGCGGTATGGTGATGGCGTGATCCGGACAGACACAACCGCATTCATTGCAATCTTCGCACAGAAACTCGGTGACCACCGGCCTGCCGTCCTGCACCCGGATGGCACGGTCCGGACAGATCTCGACGCACAACGGCTCGCTGTAGCCGCCGCACATGTTGCATTTATCTAAATCAATTTGAGCAGCCATATTTGCACTCCTAATCAATTGTTTGGTTGGTTGAGAGTATTGACCGGCTGTCAACCGTGAACTGTCGGCTGGCGCCGGAGGGGCTTTTTACTCGGCTTTGTACAGCCGCATCACCGTCTCCCCCTGCCCCCGGGCAATGGCTTTTTGCATCTCGATTTTAAGCGGAATGTTCATGAACACACTGACGTCTTCCAGGATGCTCTGGTACATCCGCTCCCGGCACAGGGCGACCTCTTCCATGGAGACCCCGAATTCCTTGGCCCAGGTCGGCCAGGGATCCCGTGTGCACCTGATCAGGATTTCACCCGGCTTTTCCCCCTTTTCCACGGTTGCCACGCCCCCATCCGTAATCCAGAGGCCCGCCAGGGACCTGCCCAGGATCATCATGAACCCTTCTTCACCCTTCAACCAGTTCATCCGGGGCAAAAAACTCTTGCCGATGTCCTTGCCGAACACTTCGGCGGCCCGCAGGGCCACATCCAGGGGCTTGACATCGTTTCCCGCAAACTCCAGGGCCACCTGCCGCCAGCGGTAATAGGTTTTTCCGATTTCATTCTGGGCGCCGTGCAAAGCCCGCCACAACTTGCTGATTTCTTTTTCATCATCAACTGGCATGGTAAACCTCCTTTAAATTCGCATCCCGATGCGGTAACCGTCATGGATGGCGCTGGAAAGATTGCGGGGAATCAATGCATCGCCAATGACGAACAGTTCGATTCCCTCGGATTGAACGGCTTTTTTCAGATCCTCGTTGGGTTCGCGCTGGCTGTTAACAATCGTGTCGCACTTGACCGGCCACCGGTAGCCATCGTAGGAACGCACCACGATGCCTTCGTCGGTGACTTCAACGATGTCAACATCATTGTACACCACGATCCCGTTCTGACGCATGTAGATCATGTAACGCCACTTGAAAGACGGATTGATGTCAAAACCGGCGGTCTTTTCCTTGCCCACGATGGTCACCTTCTTGCCCTGTTTTGCCAGATGAAGGGCGCAGCCGATTCCCGGCTTGCGGTTGCCCCATACGACCACCTTCTCACCGACCTCGACCTTGCCGTTCATCACATCCAGCAGGTTGACCACCTTGTCGGGGTCCGCACTGCCGTTTGCGATCGGCGGATAGTCCGGTCCGGTGGCCAGCACCACGGAATCGGGCATTTCATCGGCAATCAGATCCGCGGTCACCCCGGTGCCCAGGTGAAAGGTCACCCCGGCCTTTTCGCACTGGACCTGCTGGTATTCCACACAGGTCCACAGCTCATCGTCACCATAGGGAGACTTCCTGGCCTCGTTGAGGGTCCCCCCGATCACCTCGCGCTTGTCGTAGACGTGAACCTCGTGTCCCCGGCTGGCGGCCATGTAAGCACATTCCAGCCCGGCGGGGCCGGCCCCGACGATCATGATTTCTTTTTCCTCTTCCGCTTTCGGCGGGTTGGTGAACTCTTCGTTGGCTTCGTGGGCGCAGACCGGATTGATGTAGCAGGTCATGGGGGCATCCCGGAAGAGCCGGGCCAGGCACAGGTTGCAGGCCACACAGTGCCGGATCTCCTCCTGTTTGCCTTCCAGAACCTTTTTGGGCATCAATGGATCGGCAATCATCGGGCGGCACATTTCCCAGAAGTCCAGCTCACCGGCACCGATTTTTTCATTGGGCAGCTCCGGTTTGAACAGCCGGTAGGCCATCTGAACGGGAACCTTGACATGTTCCTTGGCCCGCTTGGCCAGATGGATCCAGTTGCCCATGGGGATGTCCCGGCTGATGACCGGGTAGATGGATTCCTGCCATCCCAGGGTGCAGCTGATATAATCCACGCCGGCCTCTTCGGCGATCTTGTAAGTTTCCATGGACTCTTCCGGGGTGTTGCCGCGAACATCATCCAGCAATTCTTCGGCGCACAGGCGGATTCCCACCGGAATGTCCGGCCCGCACACGTCCTTGACGCCCTGGATGATCTCAACAACGGCCTTCATCCGTCCCCGGATGTCCCCGCCATACTCGTCGGTGCGCCGGTTGGTGTAGCTGGAAATAAAGTTCGACACCAGGTAGCCCACAATGCCGGAGATTTCCATGATGTCAAAGCCTGCCTCAACGCCCCGCCGGGCCGCATCGATGTGCTGCTGGATCATCTCCTTGACTTCCGCATTGCTCATCTCCTTGACGGGCTTGAAGATCCGCAGCCGCTGGGGCACCGCCGATGGTCCGTGGCAGTAATCCACCTCCACCGCACCGACCCGGCCGCAGTCCATGAGCTGAAAGCCGGCGATGGCGCGCTGTTCGTGGATCGCATCGGCGATTCGCTTCAGCCCGGGGATGAACTTGTCGTCCCAGCAGGCCGCCTGCCCAACATACCCCTGCCCCTGGCGTTTTTCGTCCATGTAAACCCCCTGCATGAAGCACAGGCCGCCGACGACCCCCTTGGCCCGCTCCCGCATGTAGGCCACCCCGGAATCGGTGACGAAGCCGTCATGGGCGTTCAAATTCTCCTCGGTGGCCGCATATTTGATGCGGTTGGGCACCAGGAGATTGCCGACCTCGATCGGCTTGAACAGGTGCGGGTACTGCTTGGCCCCCGGATAATCCGAATAATCCCATTCAAATAGTGTTTTTGCCATAACTGCGTCCTCCTAGTTTGAGTGATTGGCTTTAAAAGCATCCACCATGAGTTCGAAAATAGCCTCCAGATTGTCAATCAGGCTGTACGATCTATCCTTAAGCAGCCAGCGGGTGATGATATGATCCATGGTCCCCACGAATATGTCCCTTGCCAGACGGGGATTGAGATCGGCTTTCATTTCCCCGCTTTTGCGGCCTTCTTCAAAGATGTCAACCAGGTATGAATACAGGTTTTTAACGTTGGAATAGACTTCGGTATTCAAAAAATTGGCATTGGTTTTTAAAAACAGATAGACGATTTTCGCGTCCTGGGGGGACTGTTCCACCCGGCGCATGTACCACCAGAGATATTTGCGCAGCTTGTTCACCGCCCCCTTGATGCCGAACAACTGGTCATCCAGGTCCTGTAGCAGTTCCGAGACCCACAAATCCGGGATCATCAGCAGCAAATCTTCCTTGCCCTGGAAATGATCGTAAAGGGCCGCCTCGGACAAACCGGCCTGCCGGGAAATATCGACCACGGTGGTTTTCTGGTAACCCTGCTCGGCAAACAGCTTTTTGGCGGAATTGATGATCCGTTCGCGGGTGTTTTCTTTGGAATTGTTCTTGGCCATTTTTTAAGCCGGAGCACATTAGGATCAAGCCGGAATAAAATAATTTATTTTACTCTAACTCTCCTTAATTAAATTGTATATTAATTCCTAACATCGTTTTGATTCAATGGAATCGAGCCCGAAAGTTACGGGGACCTTCCCATCGATTCGCTACCGGATGTCTGGGGTGGAGACTGGAATGCAAAAATTCCTGATTTACATTAAGTTTATAATTATATGAATTTATATGAAATTTTTATATTTCTGTATTTATGGAGCTGTTTTACCTAATAGCATTTGGAAATGTGGCTGTCAAGGAAAAACCGCCGCGCCGCTTAGCCACCGGACTTTCGCCGCAGCCCATCGACCAGCCGCCGGGCAGCGGTGAAAGGATCGATTTTGCGGTTTTTAAGATCCGCCAGCAGCCGGGCATAGGATGGGGATTTGCCGGCGTGATCCAATATCCACTCGGCGGCCATTTCCATGATCAGCCGGCGAAAAAGATAAAACTCCCCCTCAAAGGCGTTTTTGTGAAACCGCCCGCTGTCCATCAAAAACCGCCGGTGGTTGCCGAACGCCTCCACCAGCTCGCAAATGCCCTCTTTTTTGGTGGCCACCGTCTTGATCACCGGAGGCTGCCAGCTGATTTCGGCTGGCGCTGCCATGGCGATCATGGAGTGCAGTTGGGCCACCATGTCGTCAGCACCGGGACTGTCGGCTTTATTGACGATAAACACATCCCCGATTTCCATCAGGCCGGCTTTCATGGCCTGGATGTCGTCCCCGACGCCCGGCGGGCACACCACGGCCGTACAGTGGGCAAAACGGACGATCTCAACCTCGTCCTGGCCCACGCCCACGGTTTCGATGACGATCACATCGTAGCCCATGGCATCGAACACCAGCACCGCCTCCCGGGTGGTGCGGCTCAGCCCACCCGGATGGCCGCGGGTGGCCATGGAGTGGATAAAAACCCCGTCATCTTCCGTGTGGCGGCCCATGCGGATGCGGTCCCCGAGCAGCGCGCCGCCGCTGATGGGACTCGTTGGATCGATGGCCACCACGGCAACCTTCAGGCTCTTGCGGCGGTACTCCCCGATGATGCCGTTTACCAGGGTGGATTTACCGGCGCCCGCCGGACCGGTGATGCCCACCACAAACGCTTTGCCGGTGTGGGGATACAGCCGGGTTAAGACCGGCAGCGCCCGGTCGTCCCCCTCTTCCAGCATTC
The DNA here is from genome assembly GCA_964527835.1 of uncultured Desulfosarcinaceae bacterium. Lineage (GTDB taxonomy): Bacteria > Desulfobacterota > Desulfobacteria > Desulfobacterales > JAFDCJ01 > JAFDCJ01. The sequence continues at coordinate 15,953 of CAZGNV010000074.1, forward strand.
GGATCAACCGCGCGCCCGCCAGCTGGTCGCCGCTAAGAATTTCTTTGACATCAATTTTCATCGCTCAGATTTTTCACTGCGCAACCGGAAACAGCCAGTCTTTGAAACGCGCGTCGGTCCCGGCGGTAATGTTTTGCATCAATCCGGACAACCTGCGTGTCAATGGCCCGGGAACATCCCCCAGTTCGCGTCCGTCCATCTGCCGAACCGGAAAAATTTTAAAGGGCGTCGAAGCGGTGAAAATTTCATCGGCCTCGGTCAGCAGCTCCGGACGCAGGCGGGCTTCAGCGGCTTCGATGCTCTCGGTGCGGGCCACCTGCAAAATGGAGCGTCGGGTAATGCTCTGAAGTACGGTGCCCAGGGCGGGGGTCAGCAGCCGGCCGTCTTTTACCAGAAAAACGGACTCGGTTCCCCCCTCGGCAATAAACCCCTGGGTGTCGAGCATGATGGCCTGGTCGAAACCCCGATTTGCGGCATCGGCCTGGGCCACCATGCCGTTGAGATAATTGGCCGCCGCCTTGGCTTCGATGGGCACAGTCTGAGGATCGAGCTTGCGCCATTTGCTCAGACAGGAGCTAATGCCTTTTTCCATGGCATCCGCCGGGAAGTCGATATCTGCAAAATCCACCGCCGGATCCAGGGCAAAGACCGCCACATCCAGCATTTTGGCGGGCGGCGAAATTTCGACAGCCACCTGGGGATAGTAGCATATAATTTTGATAAACCCTTTTTCCAGGTTGTTCTTGCGGACGGTTCCGACAACCGCTTCATAAAACTCGCTTTGCGAAAGCGGCAGCTGCATGTCCAGGTGCCGGGCGCTTTTAAAAAGACGTTCGATGTGATCCTTGAGCCTGAAGACCGCCGGACCGGAGGCGGTGGCGTGCAGACTGAGAACCTCGAAGATGGCCGATCCCCTGGCAAAACTGTGGCACATCATGTGAACCGTGGCCTTCTGCCAGGCCACATAATCCTTGTTCATGAAGACGAAGCGATCTTCCAGCATGACACCCCCTTGTTTTATGTTTCAGGTGGATGATTAGATTCAGCCCATACCATTTTTTTCTTGACTTAGCAACAATGTAGCTAATATATAGCTATTGCAAATTTGTGGGCCGCTTTGAGGCCCCATTCGTACATATGCCACTGAAATCAAAAGATTACATAAAATAAGGAGGGTACCAATGGCTGATTTAAGCTGGCTGCCGAGAGAGTCCGGCATCAAGGACCATTTTTTATGGGGAGATGAACATTTTTCAGACCAGGCGCCGGGCGTCATCTATGAAAAAAAACCCATTGTCGATCCCCAGGGCCAGGAGGTTGATGGCCTTTATTCAGCGTGGATCATCCTGAACAACCCCCGGCAGTACAATTCCTACACCACCGAAATGGTCAAGGGCGTGATTGCCGGTTTTCAGCGGGCATCGGCCGATCCGACAGTGGTGGCCGCGGTTTTTACGGCCATGGGGGACAAGGCCTTTTGCACCGGCGGCAACACCAAGGAGTATGCGGAGTACTATGCCGGACGCCCCAGTGAATACGGCAGCTACATGGACCTTTTTAACGCCATGGTGGACGGTATTCTCAACTGCAAAAAACCCACCATCTGCCGGGTCAACGGCATGCGGGTGGCCGGAGGCCAGGAGATCGGAATGGCCTGTGACACCACTATTGCCAGTGATCTGGCCATCTTCGGCCAGGCCGGACCGCGGCACGGGTCGGCCCCGGACGGTGGCAGCACGGATTTTCTTCCCTGGATGCTGCCCATGGAGCTGGCCATGTGGAACTGCGTATCCTGTGAGATGTGGAGCGCTTACAAGATGAAGCGGCTCGGTCTGATCTCCAAATGCGTTGCGGTGATTAAAGACGACGGCAAGTGGGTGCGCAATCCCGCTGTCATCACGGATGCTTACATCGATGACGGTGAAATCGTGTACGGCGAATTCAAGGGCGGAGCGGAAGCCAAAAAAGCCCGTGAGTTTGTCAAAGCCGCCACTACCGACTTCGAACTGCTGGATGCCGAACTCAACAAGATCCTGTGGACCTACACCAATCTTTTCCCGGGATGTCTTATCAAAAGTGTGGAAGGCATCCGTCTGAAAAAGAAATTTTTCTGGGATCAGGCCAAAACCATCAACCGTCACTGGCTGGCCGCAAACATGAACACTGAGGCTTATCTGGGTTTTGCTGCTTTTAACACCAAAAAGATTACCGGCCAGGATGTGATTGATTTTATCGAATTTCGCCGGCGCCAGGCCCGTGGCGAGGCCTTTGACATCGAGTTCATGGCGGCGGTGCTTGGAAAACCTAAAGAATGATGATTACCAGCCCATCGGCTTAAACCGCAGGGGAGACTATGACAATGCTGTTAGAAGGTAAAAATGCGCTAGTCACCGGCGGCTCCCAGGGAATCGGCGCGGCCACTTCACTTGAACTGGCCGCCGAAGGAGCCAACATCTGCCTGACCTACCGCAAACATGAAGACGAGGCCAAAAAATACGCCGGGCAAATCCGCCAGATGGGCCGCAAGGCACTGGCGGTCAAATGTGACATCTCATCATTTGCCGAGGCCCAACAGGTGGTTGACGCGACTCTGGAACAATTCGGCAGCCTCGAGATCCTGGTCAACAACGCCGGCATGAACTGGGACGGGGTGTGCTGGAAAATGTCCGAAGAACAATGGGACCGGGTCCTCGAGGTCAATTTGAAAGGTTATTTTAATTTTACCCGCCACGTTGCCCCGTTTTTCAAGGAGCAAAAGTATGGCCGCATCATCAACATTACGTCCATCAATGGGTTGCGCGGCAAATTCGGACAAACCAACTACTCCGCCTCCAAGGCCGGCATCATCGGCTACACCAAGGCAGTGGCCAAGGAGCTGGGAGCGTTCAATGTCACCGTGAACGCCGTTGCCCCGGGTTTGATCGAAACCGCCATGCTGAAAGAGTCCGAAGCGCGGGACAAAATCGTCGACATGGCCATGGGCGAAAGCGCCCTCAAGCGCGTCGGCCAGCCCGAAGACCTGGCCTGCCTGGTGGCGTTTCTGGCCTCCGACAAGGCCCGGCATATCACCGGGGAGGTGATCAAGGTCGATGGAGGACAATACATTTAGTTTCTCTTTCTAATTGGCCCTTTTCCCGATGTGCTTCGTTCTCCGCAGGTTTTTACCTTCGACGTTGCAAAACGTATATTTAAAGAAAGAGGTACAGGGCTCAGGGTTACAACTAATTTAGAAGCTGTTCATAATATGA
>CAZGNV010000075.1:0-18591 GCA_964527835.1 uncultured Desulfosarcinaceae bacterium
TTCCTTGCCGGATAAAGGTCGGCCGGTGGTGCACTTTATTTGACGCTTACAAAAAGACGATATCTGCGCGGGCAGTTCATACGGCAATGCCGGGCTGATCGTTCCCAGCCACAGCCTGCCGCTGGCAGCGCCCGGGGTGCTGTGGCAGGGCATCAAGTGGATGTTCGACCCGCAAAGTCCTTTTTACATCAAGCCCCGCCTGCAGCGCGACCTGCTGGCGTGGCTGTGGCGGTTTCGGGCGGCCTGCAGCCGGGCCCATGTGCGCAGGGCCGTGCCGGTCATGCGCGATCTCGGCCTTGCCAGCCGAAAGCTGTTTGACGAACTGGCCGGCCTCGAAGACCTGGATTTTGAGTTTGTCCCCACCGGCAAGCTGGATATTTTCAACACCCACAAGGGCTTTGAGGCGGCCGTTGAAGAAGCTCGGTTTTTACAGCAATCCGGCGTTGAGCTCAGGGTCATGGAACCGGCGCAGCTGGCGCAATTTTTTCCGGGCATGCAGCCCCGGGCCGTGGGCGGTATCTTCTGCCCGCACGACGCCTGGCTGGTTCCGGACCAATTCGTGAAGCAGCTGGCGCGGCGTGTTGAAAGCCGGGGGGTGCGGCTGCTGACCGGCGCGGAAGTCCTGGGATTTGAATCCGCCCGGCGCACGATAACAAGGGTGAAAACCACGCGGGGCGATCTGGGCGTCAAGGAGGTCATTGTGGCCGGCGGCTGCACCTCGGCGCAGCTGCTGCGCGAGCTGAAGATCCGGCTGCTGCTCGAACCCGCCAAGGGATACAGCATCACCTACAAACGTCCGGCGGTGTGCCCGACCGTTCCCCTGATGCTGGCCGAGGCGAAAATCGCACTGACGCCCATGGGCGACAGGCTGCGTTTGGCCGGCACCCTGGAGCTGGCCGGATTTGACCTGTCCATCAACCGGCGCCGGGTTCAGGCCATTGTCAAAGCCGTGCCGGCTTACCTGCCGCAGCTTGACTGCGAGTCCCTCGAACTGGTGGAAATCTGGCGCGGTCTGCGGCCCTGCTCCCCTGACGGGCTGCCCTATCTTGGGCGGCCTGCCGGCTACGGCAATCTCATTGTCGCCACCGGCCACGGCACCCTGGGCATCTCCCTGGCGCCCATTACTGGCAAAATTGTTTCTCTGCTGGCGGCCGGCAAAAAGTTGCCCCTGGATACCAGTGCGCTGGGCCTAGATCGTTTTCATTAAAATTCCGGAGCGCATGGCATTGAGGTGGATAAAGCGCAACAGTTCCAAAAGATAGCGGTCTTCCCGGCACACATCAGAGCCCAGGCAAAAAATGTTCTGGTCTTGGTGATAATGGTCGCAAGCCGGTCAACAAAATTATCCCGGCTAATCTTTTTTACAAGGTCATTTTCGTTTGGAGCTGGAAACCATCCCAGTGTATCGGATACCAATGCTGGCAAGTTGCACATAGGGGATTTGCAAAGAGATATGGAAGTCCACTTTCGTCATCTACCAGAAGTGGTGCAGCAATACCGTGAAATAAATTTCTAAGGTAGTTGTGCCATGTTTTTTTATCTTCTGCTCTATACATCACCCACTCTTTGAAAACCTAATGCGCGAAGTGAACTGCGGCCCTGAGATGATTATCGAGCCTGCATGGCCTTTAACGAAAATCCGCAAACTACACGCCGTCAGTTCCACTGGGTTATGCTAAGCTATTCATAATGTGTCCACATCCGAATAACTTTAACCACCTTCTCTTCAGCTATGACTTGGTATACTAAACGATGTTGTATAGTTATACGACGAGAGTAGGCTCCCGACAGATCGCCTAAAAGTTTCTCAAAAGGAGGAGAAGTTTGATAGGGATTTTCACGTAACATATCCAGTAATTTTTCAGTTTTTGACCGCAATCCGGCAGCAGATAATTTTTTGGCGTCTTTAAGAGCCCGCTTTGTGAAAACGACTCGCCACATTACCAGTCGATTTCCTCAGAACATTCCTCAATCGGGGTTGCTAATCCTTCCCGGATGGATTCGCGCATTCCAGGGATATTCAACAGATAAAGAGTTTCCTGTATGGAGCGCCAATCATCCTCAGAAATTAGAACGGCACTTCCACGTTTGCCCCTTATAATAATGGGTTCATGAGAAGACGCTGCTTCATCAATGAGCCGATAAATTTTTGATCTTGCTTCAGTGGCTGTTAAAGTTGGCATGATAGACCTCAATTTTTTGATTATTATATTTTGAACAGTACGTTATAACGTACATATTGTCAAGTATGAAATGGAGTGTCTAACGCCCAGCATCACCGGCGCGATTAGCGTCCGGTGCATGCTGTTGATACTAGTTATGGCCTTCCCTCAGATGAAAGGTTAAAATGGAATTCCCACTAACTCCAAAACCTTTCACCCAAAGGAGGCTAAGCCATGAAATTTTACAATCAGCAACACAAGTACTATTGCGGCATCGATCTGCACGCCAGAAAAATGTATGTTTGTATCCTGAACCAAAAAGGCAAAACCAAAGTGCATGGAAATATCAAAACTGATCTGGAAGCCTTCTTTGAACTGATCTTTCCCTATCTTGATGATATCGTTGTTGGTGTCGAATGCGTCTTTTGCCCCGCCTTTCAGGCGGGATCTTCGACTGGCAACGACTCGCCGATCTTTGTGCCGAACACCAGATACCTTTTACCCTTGGACACGCACTATACATGAAAGCCATCCATGGCGGCAAAACAAAAAACGATAAGATCGATTCCTATAAACTGGCAACACTGCTCAAAGGCGGTAATTTCCCCACCGCTGCCAAAGTCGCACTGACGCCCATGGCCGGCAGGCTGCGTTTGGCCGGCACCCTGGAGCTGGCCGGCTTTGATCTGTCCATCAACCGGCGCCGGGTGCAGGCCATCATCCAGGCCGTGCCAGCCTACCTGCCGCAGCTTGACTGCGAGTCCCTCGAACTGGTGGAAATCCGGCGTGGCCTGCGGCCCTGCTCTCCCGACGGGTTGCCCTATCTTGGGCGGCCTGCCGGCTACGACAATCTCATTGTCGCCACCGGCCACGGCACCCTGGGCATCTCCCTGGCGCCTATTACTAGCAAAATTGTTTTTCTGCTGGCGGCAGGCAAAAAACCGCCTCTGGAGATCAGTGCGCTGGGTCTAGAGCGTTTTCATTAAAATCCCGGAGCGCATGGCATTGAGGTGGGTGAAGCGCAACAGCTCCAAAAGATAGTGGTCTTCCCGTCGGGTTCACCCGGTTATGCGACAATTCTTTCATCCCGAAGAATTGGTTTGAGCCGAGAAATCCCCTTTGCCTCGTGGCTATTCATGGCGTGCCAAAGATCCCAATCCTGCTGTAAACCCAACCAAAAGTCTGCTGACATACCCAGCACACGAGACAGCCGCAAAGCTGTATTTGGAGTTACCGAACGCCGCCCTTTGATGATTTCATTAAGGCGAGGGTACGAAACATCCAGACGGCGAGCGAGCTCTGCCTGTGTTAACTTAAGGGGCTTGACAAACTCCTCGAAAAGCATCTCACCAGGATGGGTTGGCGGACGTTTTCGGGGCAGTCGCCGACCAACAATTCCATTAGTGGTAGTCCGTGATTTCAATTTCGTAGGCATGGCCCTCCTCCCATATAAAACAAATTCGGTATTGCTGATTAATCCGGATACTATACTGATTATCTCGAACACCCTTTAGGCCCTCCAAGCGGTTTCCTGGAGGTACCTTGAGTTCACTGAGTTCTTGAACCCGGTTGATTTGATCCAACTTTCTGCGCGCAACAGGCCAAATTGATTGGGGACAGCATTTTCTTGCAGCTTGGGATGCCAAACCGTCAAAAATGTCTTCGGTGCCTTGGCCTTTGAAAGATTGTATCATGGACCATATTATAACGATAGCCATTATAGATGTCAACCGATTTAAGGTAAGGTCTCGACTTGGCGGAATGGCAAACAGACCACTGCAGGCTTTTTAGGATTTATCAAAGTTCGCATAACGGGCTGCGAGATGAGCCGCCGTCGGCTAGGGGCGGAAATTGCATTTTATTTCAATTTGCCGTGTCAGACGACCGAGCTTTAGCGAAGTCGCGAGCAAAGCGGGCGGGTAACCAGCGGGGCTGAAAAATGTCAAACTGGCACAGACTTTAACGAAAACCGCCAGGTTGCTTCCCTTCTGGTTTACCCACTGGTTAGCGAAATTATTTAAATGGTGGTTCGCCTCTTTGAGACAAAGGCCGTATACGGATGCCTTGACAGGTGATGATCGTGTTCTGCCCCTTTTCCGAGTGGCGCCCTAACTGGATGTCGCGGCATTGACCGACAAGCCGATTGCTTTGATTGCGCCGGGATAAGGGTACCGAAATATATTCTGAAGCTGCCCCGATGGTGGCACGCTGATTGTCGAAGAACATTTTTGGCTGTTCAGTTATTCTCTATAGATGCTTGTCCGTCCGCCGAAGGCGGATAAACCTCTGGCGTGATTTGGTGCAGACCCGTAAAGCGCTGACTCCTACGACCGAAGACGAAACCTGGAACCAACGAGTCGCTTGTCAACAAATCTGATGCAAAGACGGAAGTTTTATTCATTGTTTTTAGGTTTCCGATCTATGGGAGTCGTTTTTTCCTTGACAACCGAAGGCCATATAGAGGTTATGCAGGAACCTTTAAATTTTCGTAAAGGTATTCCGGTGCGAAGTCAGCACCATTAGGCCAAACAACCGTATGAAGCTCTTGATTGACAGAAAATTTCTTGAAATAGTTGATGTCCTTTAGTGGCTCAAAGATCGCACCTTCAAGCTCTTTCTGTAAATCAACCTCGCCTTCGGAACCATCTGAAAACCGTAGAAAAAGGGTATAATCCTCAACATATTTTGCATCAATCACTTTTGGTATCATAACATTACTCCAGTGGGGCGATTTTTTTAAAGGTTTCTTTTCCTCAGCAAGTTGCCAATTTTCCAGCAATTCATCCTTGTGTAGTTCCAGCCACTCGAGAACAAGCCTTAGAGCACGTCTCGGAAAGCGGCCATTAATCACACCGGATTCTATTTCAACTGTGATTTCATATTCGCCATAAATCGCATGAAAATGAGGTGGCGCATGATCCTTATAAAACATTGCAATAATAATTCCAAGAAATCTCGATATTTCAGGCATTTAAAAATTCCCTAACCGTTGTTGAAATGGGCATAACGATAGTAATAAGGAGCGTAAAACTGCGTAGCAATGAACTTTGAACCACCAATAAATTAAAAGCGTGGCACTGTACTCCGAAATCCCGCCGAGGTTTTGCGTCCCTTTAATTGCCTTGATGTTCGGTGCCAATTTTTTTCTGCACTTTGGAAGTTGACCAAATACGGACACCGATATTGCGTAATTCCTCTATTCCTTTTAAAGAAACCCCAGAGACCGCATCTTCGACCAAGACGATTTTGTAGTCTCTTTCGCTAGCCTCATAGATCGTTGTACGCGGACAGTTTGGGAAGTTGCACCCGCAAATAAACAATGTGTTAACGCCTAGATTGCGTAGGTGGTTGTTAAAAAGAGTTCTGTAAAAAGCACCCCAACGTGATTTGTAAATCACGAATTCATTTATTCCCCAATTTTGGACTTCACCCTTCAACAGTAGTTCTGGGTCAAGTGTTAAGTCGGGGCTCGGTTTCAAATCTGTTACAAGTTCCGCCCCATCAGTCCCTGGCGCAACAATACGAGTACCGTTCTCAATCAAATCCCTACGGCATAAGTCTACGTTTGAGCCGTCTGGCAGGTAGAGTCGGACGATATGGATGATCGGAAGGCCGTTTTGACGGTATACCGACAAAAGACGCTTTATATTTGGAATTACATTTATAGTTCCTGGAATCTCTGCAACGGCCCCCGGCAAAGAGAAATCACATTGTGTATCAATCGTAACAAGTGCGGATTTTGCCATTTGGGGCTTTGTGTATTTCATTTCTTTTACACCGAACCATTGTTTGTTGGGAAATAAATCAAGGATATTAGCTATCCTTCAACGCCTTGATTTTTCTATACCGCGAAGTCCTCAAACAGCAGCTGCAGGGCCGTATTGATGCCGTGCGTTTTTCTAAAAAGGTGCGACTGCCGGTGGTTATGAGCCAAGATGAAATCCAACGGGTACTGGGCGCCATGAACGGCACGACCCAGTTGATGGCGAAACTGCTTTACGGAAGCGGTCTCAGGTCAATGGAGTGTCTGCGCCTGAGAGTCAAGGATATTGATTTTGAAATCAATGAAATCAGGGTGCGCAATGCAAAGGGCAATAAAGATCGGCTGGTGCCGCTTCCCCAAAGCCTCAAATCCATACTACAGACACATCTCGAACGTGTCAAGTTAATCCATGAACAGGACCTGGCACAAGGCTATGGCGAGGTTTACCGCCTCTATGCTCTGAGGCGTAAATATCCGCAGGCCGGCAAAAAGTTGCCCCTGGATATCAGGGCGCTGGGTCTAGAGCGTTTTCATTAAAACCCCGGCCGCCGCTGCGGCCACCTCGATGAGATAGCGCGGGAAGATGCCGCCGACCACCATCACGGCCACCATCACCCCGGCCAGGATGCGGATGGGCATCGAAAGCTCGATGGCAGGCTGAAGTTGGTCGGGTTCGGTCAGGTAGGCGGCCTTGATCACCAGCAGGTAGTAGTAAAGGGAGATGACCACATTGATCATGGCGATGAGCACCAGCGTGAAATAGCCCTGGTTCATGGCGGCCACGAAAACCAGCAGCTTGGCCGTAAACCCGATGGTCGGCGGAATGCCGGCCAGGCCGAAGGCGGTGACCAGCAGCGCCAGAGCCAGCAGGGGGGAGCGGCGGTGCAGTCCGGCCAGCTGGGAGATTTCGATGTTGTCGCCGTTGCCGGCGACTTCAACCACCACCAGAAAAGCGGTAAACTTCATTGCCAGCAGGGCCATGGTGTAAAAAACGGCGCTGGTGTATCCGTCCGGGCCCAGGCTCAAAATGCCGATGAGCACGTATCCGGCGTGGGCGACAGTGGAGTAGGCCAGCAGGCGCTTCAAATCCTTTTGCACGATGGCCGCCAGGTTGCCCACGGTCATGGAGACGATGGCCAGGGTGGCCAGCACGTGCACCAGGTAGATGCTGCCATGGGCGCCGGCGGCCAGCATCCGGGTAAGAATGGCGATGGCGGCCACCTTGGAAGCCGTGGCAATATAGGCGGTCACCTGGTGGGCGGCGCCCTGGTAGACATCCGGCGCCCAGAAGTGGAAGGGAAAAACTGCCAGTTTGAAGAAAAACCCGCACAAGGTCAGCACCAGTCCGATGACCACCACCGGGTTGTCCATGAGCCCGGGCAGCACGCGGACCATTTCGGTGACATAGGTGACCCGGGCGGCACTGTACAGCAGCGCCATGCCGAACAGCATCACGGCGGATGCAAAAATGCCCACCAGAAAGTACTTCAGACTCGCTTCCAGGGCCATGCCCCGCTGGCGCCTTAGGGCCACCAGGATGTACAGGGAGTAGCTGGAAAGCTCCAGGGCCAGGTAAATGCTCAGGATGTGCACGGCGCTGACCAGCAGCATCAGGGCCAGGGTGCAGATGAACAGCAGCAGGTAAAAATCCGCATGGTGCCTTTCGGCAATGCCGTCGAGGCGCGGGCAAAGGCAGATAACCAGAAAAAGCGCCAGCGCCAGCAGCACCTTGAAGACCTGGGAGAACAGATCCAGGCGCAGGGCCTTGAAAAACAAAAGTCCCTGCTGGTGCACGGCCCCCAGGCAGATGATCGCGCCCAGGGCTGCCAGGATTATGGCGACCCGGTAATCGCGGCCGGCGCTGATCCGTTTTGTCATGGACAAAAACAGGAACACCAGGCCGGCGGCCAGGTAATACAGCTCAGGTATGAAAGCCAACCAGTTCATCATGGCAACCCGTTGAAAAACGGAATCGAGGCGGTTTCAATCATGTTAAACATCAACGACGGATAAAGTCCGAACACCACCAGCACCACCAGCAGGATGATGCGGGGCAGCCCCAGGGCAAACGGCACATCGGCCAGCTGGGCGTATTGCTGTTTGCAGGGGCCGTAAAAAGTGCGCTGCACCACCCGCAGCATGAAAAGCGCGCTGACCACCAGGGCGCAGACCGCCAGCGCCCCGCCCAGGGGGTACGTCTTGAAGGCGGCGATAAAGACCATCAGCTCGCCCCAGAAGCTGGCCAGGCAGGGCACGCCCATGCTGGCCAGGGCCGCAATGATAAAATAGCTCGAGGCCACGGGCATCACGTGGCTCAAACCGCCCAGCTCGGCGATGGCCTTGGTGTGGGTGCGGTCATAGATGTAGCCCACCGCCGAAAAGAACAGGGCGGTCATCACCCCGTGGGCAAACATCTGAAAGACCGCGCCGTTGAGGCCGTCCACCGATACGGTGGCCAGGCCCAGGCCGACGATGCCCATGTGCGACACGCTGGAATAGCCGATGACGTACTTGAGATCGGTCTGGCTCAGCCCCACAAAAGCCCCGTAGACAATGCCGATGACCGCCAGCACCGCCATGAGCTGGGCCCAGTACTGCCAGCCTTCGGGGCACAGAAAAATGCCCACCCGCAAGATGCCGAAAGCGCCGATTTTCATCAGCACCCCGGCGTGCAGCATGCTCACTCCGTGGGGGGCGGCCACGTGACCCACTGGCGACCAGGTGTGAAAAGGCCAGATCGCGGCCAGAATCCCGAAGCCGATGTACAGCAGGATAAAGGCGAATTTTTGCTGGGCGGCCGTGAAGGTCCCCGGCCGCATGAGCACGGTCAGGTCAAAGGTATTCAAGCCCGACTGGGCATAGAGATAGACGATCGCCGGCAGCACCAGGGCGCTGCCCGCCAGCAGGTAGAGGGTCAGCTTCATGGCCGCGTACTGCTTGCGGGTGGTGCCCCAGACGGCGATCAGCAGGTACATGGGAAACAGGGAGACATCGTACCACACGAAAATGAAAAAAAGATCCATGCTCATGAAGAGCCCGAAAACGCCGGTGACCAGCAGAAAGTAAGAGGCGAAGAACTCCTTGACCCGTTTTTCCAGCTCCCACATGGTCAGCACGCCGGTGAAAAAGACAATGCCGGTCAACAGCAGCATGGGCAGGTTGAAGCCGTCGGCGGCATTGAAATAGGTGATCCCCGGTGTTTTCACCCAGCGGTAGGTTTCCACGAACTGCAGCCCGCCGCGGCTTTTGTCATAGGCGAAAAAAAGGTAGAGCGCCAGCAGCAGGGTGATGCCGGAAAACAGCGCAGCGACCCACTTGATCTGCGCCGGGTGCCGGTCGGGAATCAGGACAATGATCCCCAGGCCCACGATGCAGCTGAGCAAAATGGCGGTCAGGTATGGAAAGCCGGTAAATTCCATATGTAAAAGCCTAGTAAGTCCTTGTGAGTTTTCTATCAGTTCAGCGTAATATGTATTTTGGTTGAGCGTCATTGTCCATTTGGGGAAACAAGCCATCGGATCGGTTGGCGTTAAAAATTTCAAGCTGTTTGAGGCGCTTGCGCCGAGTTCTTGAAATTTAGCCAACTGATGCGATGGCGCCCCAAATGGACACCTTAAGCGAGGCCAAAATGCATATTATGCGCGCTAAAACATGTCCTGTCAGAAGAAAAAATAAAGTGCCAGCACAACCAGCACCACAAACATTGTCAGCAGCCGGTATTGAATCATGGACAGGTGCAGCCCGGCGATGAAGCGTCCGCTCTGCACGGTGTTTTTGCTCAAGGCGTCCAGCGCGCCGTCGATGACCCGGTCGTCGTTGCGGGTGCACAGACCGGAAATGACCCTGTAGATGACCACGTCGACAAAGCGCCGGTAGAAACGATCCAGGTACCAGCGTTCGGCAAACAGGTTGGACAGCCAGTCGATGCGCTCCACAAAACCGATGCGCGCGCAGTTGCGGCGGCCGAATTCGATCCACGCGAGAACCACCCCGCTGCCCGCGGCCGCCAGGGCGGCATACAGCAGCCAGCCGTGGCTGCCGCCGTGGGGGGCCGCCGCACCCATCCGGCTGCCAAAGAAATGCTCCAGCGGTGCCTGGAAAAAGCCCAGCAGCGCGGTGACGGCGGCCAGGATGATCAACGGCACGGCCATCTGCCAGTAGCCGGCATGCCCGTGGCCGGCATCGTCGGTGCGCCGGGTTTCAGACCGCTCGGGAACCAGCAGGATAAAGATCAGCCGAAACGTGTAGTAGGCGGTCAGAAAGGCGCCCAGCAGCCCGGCCGCCAGCCACAGCGGGTTGTCCAGTCCGGCCAGGGCGCCCAGGATGACCTCCTTGCTGAAAAAGCCGGAAAACGGCGGCAGTCCGGCCAGGGCGGCGGCGGCAACGGCCATGCAGACGAAGGGCACCTTCAGGGCCCGCCCGCCCGCCCGGCTGATCTCGAAAATGTCGTTGGTTTCCAGGGCGTGGATGAAAACCCCGGAGCACAAAAACAGCAGCGCCTTGAACCCGGCGTGGGTGGTCAGGTGAAACATGCCGGCAAAAAAACTGCCGGCGGCCAGGCCCATGATCATGAAACCCAGCTGGCTGATGGTGGAATAGGCCCAGACCTGTTTGATGTCCCGGCTGACCATGGCCATGGTGGACGCCAGCAGCATGGTGATGGTGCCGATGGCCAGAAAGACGTCCATGGCCACGGCCGAGAGGCTGAAAAAGGCAAACAGTCGGCAGAACAGAAAAACACCGGCCGCCACCATGGTGGCCGAATGCAGCAGGGCGCTGACCGGCGTGGGGCCTTCCATGGCGTCCGGCAGCCAGGTCATCAACGGAAACTGGGCGCTTTTGCCGATGATGCCGCCGAAAATCAGCAGGGCCGCAACCGTGATCAGGCCGGAACCCATGTGCGCGGTCACCCGGGGGCTGTTGAGCTCCAGGATGTCCAGGTTGCCCAGGTGCACCAGCACCAGCAGCAGTCCCAGGAAAAAGGCCACATCCCCCAGGCGGGTCATCACAAAGGCTTTTTTGCCCGCCTGGCTGGCACTGAACTTTTCGTACCAGAACCCGATCAGCAGGTAGGAGGACAGGCCCACCAGCTCCCAGAAAATATAGAGCTGAAACAGGGTCGGGGCGATGGCCAGGTTGAGCATCGCCCAGGCAAAAAGCGACATGAAGGCATAGTAGCGCGAAAAGCCCGGGTCGCCGGCCATGTATCCCAGGGAGTAAACCTGCACCAGGAAGCTGATTGCCGCCACCACGACCAGCATCAGCAGGCTGACCGGATCCAGCAAAAACCCGTAGGCAATGGCGATGTCGCCGGAAGTCACCCACCGGCCCATGTACTGCAGCGGGGTTTCAAGGTGCCAGTGGCGCACCAGCAAAAAAACAGTGCTCACCAGGGACACCGTGATGGCCCCGATGGACAGGCCGGCAGACAGCCGGGGATGCCGGCGGGCAAACACCATGATCAGCACGAAGCTGACAAAAGGCAGCCCGGTGGCCAGGATGGCGGCGGTAAGGGTTGAATCCTGGATGAAGGTGTCAGGCATTTTACTTCCCGCAAGTCAGGAGACGAAAAAAATGAATATCAAATGTTGATGAAGTCGTAAAAAGCTTGTTTAGGCCGCTAGCGGCAACCTATGAACAACGAACTTGGGTTGACTTCGTTGGAAGTCAAATTTTCTCGCTTAAGCAAGCCTTTTCGGGAGCCGTTCAGGGTTTCGCTAAATCGCAAGAAGTATTAATAACACCCAAAAATAGCTTGCGATTCTTAACGCTCAACCCTTCACGACTCTCTTCCCGAAAAGGGTTGATGGCGCTCGAAAATGACTTTTTACAAGGCCGTCAATCATAACGCCTACTTCAAAGCATTATAGTCGCCCGGGTCCACCGATCCGGTGCGCCGATAGGCCCAGATGATCAGGGCCAGGCCTACGGAAACTTCGGTCGCCGCCACGGCAAACACGAACAGCACGATCACCTGTCCTTCGAGGTTCTGCCAGTGCAGGGTGGCCCCCACCAGCAGGACGGCGGCGGCGTTGAGCATGATTTCAACGCCCAGCAGCATCATAATCAGGCTGCGGCGCGACAGCATGCAAAACACGCCCAACAAAAAAAGAATTCCGGCCAGGATGAGCACATGGGCGAAGGGAACAATCATCGCTCCTCCTCGCTGCTTTGCGGAGCGGCGTATTTTTTCGTGCGCCGGCCCAGCAAAAGCGCCCCCACCAGGGCGACGAGCAGCAGCAGGGATACAATTTCGATGGAAAGCCAGTGGCTTTTAAACACATAGCGGCCGAAGGCCATCGGGGCGGCCCGGGCGGTTTTGAGCAGCACGGCGCCGCCGGGCTGCGCGCCGACCAGCAGCGCCCCCACGCCCAGGTACACCAGCCCGAAGACGGCTGCCGGGATCCACTGTCCCGGGGGAAACAGCCGCTGCCGGGCGCCGTCAAATTTCATCATGATGACGATGAACAAAAACAGCACCATGATGGCCCCGGCGTAGATGATGACCTCCAGGGCGGCCAGAAACGGCGCGCCCAGCAGGTAAAAGAGCATGGCGCTGCCGAAAAAGGAAAAGATCAGATAAATGACCACGTGCACCAGGTTGCGCCGGGTGACGGCCATGGCGGTGGTGGCCACAATGAACAGGGCCAGGACGTAAAATATGATTGCGTAGATGGTCATGACAAACCGTGTTAAAGCCGCCAGCGTTACGGCAGATTGCTTTTGACGTCCACCGGCGGATTTTCCCCGATATGCTCTCCTTTTTTGCCGGCATCGGTGACGATGCCCGCATGCCTGTAAAAACAGTAGTCCGGGTCCTTGCCCGGGTGGTCCACCAGCAGGTCCTGTTTTTCTGCGACCAGGGACAATATCTCCCGCTGGCAGGTTTCAAAATCCGGCGTCAGCTGGATGGCCGAGGTCGGGCAGGCCTCTTCACACAGCCCGCAGTAGATGCAGCGGGCGAAATTGATGCGAAACCAGGCAGCGCCGCGCCGGCCGTTTTGCTTTTCGACGGCCTGCATGGAAATGCAGCTGACCGGGCAGACCGCCGAACACAAATAGCAGGCCACGCAGCGTTCGTTGCCGTCCGGGTCGCGGGTCAAAATGATGCGCGCCCGGGTGCGCGCCGGCAGCACCCGCTTGTACTCCGGGTACTGTTCGGTGATGGGTTTGCGGAATAGATGTTTGAAGGTGGTCGCAAACCCCGCTGCCAGTGCTTTTACAGCCTCAATTGCCGAAGACATGGTTTACCATCCGCATTTCTATAACAGCAGTATCGCTCCGGTCACGACGATATTCACAAGGGCGGCAGGAATCAGAACCTTCCATCCCAGGGCCATCAGCTGATCGTAGCGCAGCCGGGGCAGGGTGCCGCGGATCCAGATCATGACCAGCGCGACCAGGATGATTTTGATAAACAGCCACAGCGGTCCGGGCAGCAGCGGTCCGCGCCAGCCGCCCAGGAAAAAAACCGCCAGCAGGGCGCCCAGCACCTGCATGTGAACATATTCGCCCAGAAAGAAAAGCCCGAAGCGCATGCCGCTGTATTCCGTGTGATAGCCGGCCCCCAGTTCGTTTTCGGCCTCCGGCAGGTCAAAGGGAATGCGCTTGCTTTCGGCCATGGCGCTGAGGATGAAAATCAGAAAAGATACGGGCTGCACCAGGACAAACGGATAATCGGCCTGGGCGTTGACAATCTCCACCAGGCTGAAGGAGCGTGCCAGCATGACCACCGGAATCAGCGACAGTCCCAGGGCAAGCTCGTAGCTGATCATCTGGGCCGCCCCCCGGATGCCGCCCAACAGGCTGTACTTCGAATTGGAGGCCCAGCCGCCCAGGGCCACCCCGTAGACGCCCAGCGACGACAGGGCGAAGACGAACAGCAGCCCCACGTTGATGTCCGAAATCACCAGCGGGATTTTGCGCCCCCACAAAGTCACCGGCGCGCCGAAGGGCACCACGGCAAACATCAACAGGGCGGTGACCGCCACCACCGCCGGGGCCAGCAAAAACAGGGTGCGGTCGGCGGCCGCCGGCACGATGTCTTCCTTGGTCATCATCTTGATGCTGTCGGCGATGGGCTGCAGCAGCCCGAACTTGCCGGCCCGGTTGGGACCGTAGCGCACCTGCAGCCGGGCGAGCAGCTTGCGCTCCACCAGCACCAGGTAGGCGGCCACCAGCAGCAGTCCCACCAGGACGATGCCCAGCTTGACGATCAGAAAAATAATGCCGATGATCCAGTCCATACTAACCTGTCGGTTGTCCGTAGTCCGTTGTCAGTTGCTAAAACATTTCGGCGTCAGACGCCAAAAGTACTGTCCACCCGGCTACGGCGGCTAAACCACGTTCGTGACATCACGCCGCAGTTGCTTTTACGATAAGATCTTTGCTGATGAACATCCTTTCAGCTTGCAGCTGCTGCCACGCCAATTTGTGGTGCCGGGGAATCACTACGATGCCGGCGCCCATGTTGTCAACGAGGCGCAGGGGCAGCCGCAGGCGGCCGCCGCCGGCCTTGATTTCAATCAAATCACCGTCGCTCAGTTTTAAATTCCCGGCGTCGGTGATGTGCATCAAGGCGCAGGGTTCGGCTTCGAGCTCCTGCAGGCACGCCGAGCGGGTGCAAAGCGCTTCGGTGCCGAAGGTCCAGTCCACCAGGATGATTTCCAGGGTTTCATTTTGCGGCCTGCTTTTTTCGAATATGGAAGCATATTCGCCCTTAAAGCGCAGCCCGGCATCTGCCGCCGCTTCAAAAAGCACGCCCTGCCCGTCAATGTCCTCCAATGACGGCAAGCCGCCAATTGCGGCCAGGGCATCGGCCAGCCAGGCGCGGCGCTCCATGGGTTCGGAATTTGCATCCGCCAGCTGCGCCAGGAGTTGCCAGGCCGGCTGCGGCCCGGCGCCCGGCAGGCCGGCCGCGTAGTCGCGCAGCGGATGATTGCCGCTTTCGCTCTGGGCGATGGGCTGTCCGCCGGCAAATGCCGGCACAGCGGCCTGCAGGCGGGCCTGCTGGTTGATGAAAACACCGCCGGCTTCAAAGATGGTCGCTGACGGCAGCAGAATACGGGCTTTGGGCACTGTTTGAGAGTCGATGTAATCCAGCACGACCAGCAAATCAAGGCTTTTAAGCGCCTGCTCGAGCCGCGGGCGGCCGGCCAGCTCTCCCAGCGGGTCGCTTTCGACCACCACCAGCGCCTTGACAGCGCCGTTTTCAATCTCCTCGATGAGCTGCTGCCATGACCGGCCGGCTGGCGACAAAACAGCCGCGCCAAAGGCGTTGGGCCCGGGCAACAGGTAAAACAGCCCGGCCTTTTTCCCGTCGGCTTGCAGATACAGGGCCAGGTCGGCGGCCAGCCCGGCCACTTGCTGCGCGGCGACATCGGTGCCGCAGACAATCACCGGCCGGCGGCTTTGCCTCAGGGATTGGGCCGCGGCGGCCATGGGAGCGGCATGGGCGGCGGCAACCCGGTCGCCGGCGGGCAGGGCAGCGTACAAATTACTTCCGGGCGGCCCCGCCAGGTTTGCCGTGTCGCGATCCACGGCCCGGCGGATCAGGGCCGCCAGGTAAAGCGGCAGGTCGTCGGGAGCGGCGGGCAGGTGATCGAACCCAAAGGGCAGCGTCACCGGCCGGGGATCGAGCACCAGGATTGCGGCGCCGTTGCGCCGGGCCTGGCGCATGGCCATCGCCAGCATGGGCGCTTCGTTGAGCGGGTCCGCCCCTACGGCCAGGATAAAATCCGCTTTTTCGACTTCGCGCAACGACACGGCCAGCCCGGGTTCCAGCCGGCCGCTGGCGGTTTTTAGCGCATCGGTGCGGGCCGGGTCCGCGAAAAACACCGGCGGCGGCCATCCCTTCCGGCGGCAGAGATGGTTGACAGCCGCCAGGGTCTGCAGGCTGCAGCGGGCCGAGCCCGCCACGGCGATGGCCCCGGCCCCGGCCTGCCGCTCGATGTCCTGCAGGCGCTGCCGGGCGGCATCCAGTGCGTCTGCGGCTGCAACCGGTCGTCCGTCCACTGCGGCCTGCCAGGGCCGTGAAGGGTGGCTGGCGTAGAAAAAACCATAGCGGCCCCGGTCGCAGATAAAATGGCCGTTGACCGCTTCACTGAACCGGGCTTCGACGCGTCTGACCTCCCGGTAGCGGACATCGGCCGTGGTATGACATCCCAGGCTGCAATTGAGGCAGACCGACGGGCTGCGTTGGTAGTCCCAGCGGCGGCCGAAAAAACGCGATGGTTTATCGGTGTATACCCCGGTGGGACAGATTTCGCTGAGATTGCCGCTGAAGGGATTTTGCAGGATGCCGTCTTCAAAGCGGCCGAAATAGGTGCGGCTGGCGCTGCCCATGACCCCCAGGTCCCGGTAGCCGGCATACTCCCGATAAAAGCGCACGCAGCGGTAGCAGTGGATGCAGCGGTTCATCTCGTGCTGCAGCAGAGGGCCGAGGTACTGATCGGGATAGGTGCGCTTGGGGCCGGCAAAGCTGCGGATGCCGTGGCCGCCGGAAATCGTCATGTCCTGCAGCAGGCAGTGGCCTCCCTCGTCGCACACCGGACAGTCATGGGGATGGTTGACCATCAGCCATTCGATGACCTGCCGGCGAAAATCCACGGCCTCTTCATCGGTGGTGGAGACCACCATGCCGTCTGCAGCCGTGACCATGCAGCTCATCTGAATGCCCTTGACCGGGCCTTCCAGAAACTGGACGGCGCACACCCGGCAGGCGCCGACGGCTCCCAGGGCCGGGTGATAGCAAAACCGCGGGATCATGATTCCCAGCTGTTCGGCAGCCTCGATGACCTTCGTGCCGGGGGCGACTTCGATTTCACGGTGATCGATGATCAGTTTGGGCATTTGACTGTCCGTTTTACAGGCGACTTCTCGTTATTTGAACGGGCACTGCTTTTGACGAATGTGCTCCTGGAGTTCGTCACCGAAATCCTTCAGCAGGCTTTCCACCGGCGATGCCGCTCCGGGGGCAAAGGCGCAGTAAGCCTTACACAGGTGCCGGCACTGGCGCTGCAGCCTGGCAACATCGTCCGCTTCGCCCTGTCCGTTTTCGATGCGTTGCAGGGTCTCCCGGATGCAGGGCAGTCCTTCGCGGCAGGGCGTGCACCAGCCGCAGGACTCGCGGGCGAAAAATTCGATCAGGTTCAAAGTGGCGCCCACCAGGCAGGTTTTGTGGTCAAAGACCATGATCGCACCGGTGCCCAGGCGGTTGCCGATATCGCGCAGGCTTTGAAAGTCCATGGCGATATCGTAATGCTCGCGGGTCAGAAAACCGGTCGAGGCCCCGCCGGGCAGGCAGGCTTTAAATTGCGAGCCGTCGGGCATGCCGCCGGCATATTCTTCGATGATCTCGCTGAGCCGCACCCCCATGGGCAGCTCGTAGCATCCGGGCCGGTTGACGCGGCCGCTGATGGCAAATATTTTCGTGCCCGCACCGGTTTTGGTGAGTGCCAGGTCCTTGAACCACTGCTGACCGTTGCGCAGAATGTGCGGGATGCAGGCCAGGGATTCCACGTTGGAAAGCACGGTGGGCAGGCTCCACAGTCCTTTTTCGGTGGGATACGGCGGCGGCTGCTGCGGGTTGGGCCGTTTTCCCATCAGGGCGTTGATCTGAGCGGTGACTTCACCGCAGATGTAGCGGCCCCCGCTGCGGTGAACCACGATTTCCAGCGAGTAATCACTGCCCAGAATGTTGGCTCCCAGATAGCCCTCCTTGCCGGCCAGCGCAATTTCTCTTTCCAGAATGCGGGCGGCATTTTCGTACTCGGGGCGGATGAAAATGATCCCGTGTTCGGCCAGCGCCGCGTAGCCCGTCAGAATCATGCCCTCGATGAGCATGTGGGGGTCGGCATGGATGAGCACCCGGTCCTTGAAGGTTCCCGGCTCCATTTCATCGGCGTTGCAGATGATATAGCGCGGAAAAGGCGCATCCTCGGCCACCGACATGAGTTTCATGCCGGTGGGAAAGGCCGCCCCGCCGCGGCCGAGCAGTTCCGCCTCGGAGATGGCCTGCCGGACATCCTGGTAGGAGCGGTTTTTGAGCACCTCGGCCAGGGCCTGGTAGCCGCCGCTGCGGCGGTATTCATCCAGGGTGGCAATGCGGTCCGGTTGGCGGTTTTGGAATAGCACCTGAGGGTACATGGTTCAATTCATTCCGTTTTTTGCAAAGCTTCAGCTTTGAGCTTTTCCAGAATACGATCAATTTTTTCCGGCGTCAGGAGGCCGTAGGCCTTCTTGTTGATCAGCATGGCCGGGGCCCGGTCGCAGTAGCCGATGCAGCAGACCGGCAGCAAGCTGAACAGCCCGTCGGCGGTGGTCTCGCCGTCGCCGATGCCCAGCTTGCGGCCCAGGTAATCCTTGACGGATTCAACGCCGTTCATCCAGCAGACCACGCTGTCACAGACATGGATGACGTACCTGCCCACCGGCCGCCGGTAGATAAAGGTGTAAAAGGTCGCCAGTTCCTCGATTTCCAGCGGCGTCATGTCCAGCAGCCCGGCGGCTTCGGCCACCGCTTCATCGCTGAGATAGCCGTAATGCTCCTGCAGGGCGAACAGCACGTCCACCACCAGCTCCCGGGGATGCTCGGCCCCGGCGACCTGTTCTTCAAGGCGCTGTTTGAGTTTTTGCGGCAGCATTTGCAAATGGGCACTGGTTAAT
>CAZGNV010000076.1:0-3076 GCA_964527835.1 uncultured Desulfosarcinaceae bacterium
GAAGGGTTGAGCGTCAAAATTTCAAGCTGTTTGAGGAGCTGGCGACGAGTTCTTGAAATTTAGCGAAACCCTGAACAGCTCCCGAAAAGGCTTGCTTAAGCGAGAAAATCGACTTTTTACGGTTTCATCATGTGGTTTATGCTAATCAAATAAATTTTGAAATTCCTTGATGGCCTTCTGAACCTCACTGGACTGCTCGGACAGCTGATCATCCTCGGCTTGCGGTGGCTGCCGCAGGTAAACGGTCTGCAGGTAGTCGATGTCGAAAAGCTCGGCGGAAAACTGGGCGTCTTCCTCGAAATTGATGCTCCGGCATTCGCGCACCAGCTCGCCGTCCTGGTAAAATTCAATCCGCGACGGGTAGCGGGTCTGACCGATTTTCCACCAGTTCAGATAGTGAACCTCCAGCGCGCCCGTCCCTGACCCGTCGACCGGCTGGATGATCCAGCGCATGGGCAGCAGGGTTTCTTTATCGACCCACAGCTGGGGGACAGACTCATCGGGATAATCGGCGCCCACCACAAAGGCGATTTTGCCTTCAAAACGGCCCAGGCTGGACACGGACACATCCACCCCCAGCTGCACCAGTCTTTCGGAAAGCGCTTCCCGGGACCGGTAAAGCAACACATCCTTGTAAAGCTCAAACCGGTTTTCAGCGTCGTCCACGATATACCCGTCAATGACCGTCAGGGTGCGACCGGCGGAAAAAACATAGATCCGCTCCGAACCCGGAGAACTGGCCTCCGAACGGAAAGCCTCGCCAAAGACATAGCGCAGGGATTCGTCAAGTTCAAGCGACTGGCCCGGCGGCGGCTCGTTGGCCGGGATCGGCGGCATCACCTCGGTGTTGCGGGCATCTTCCATGGAATCTAGGACGTCTGGGGCCGCGGCGGCCTCCCGGGCCTCTGTTGCCACCCGGTGAAAAATCAGCTTCTGGGAGACAAAAAGGCTTTCAGCTGAGCCGAGCCGTTCAACCATCAATTCTAAAATATGCGGCCCTTCCAGCACATAGGCCAGGGTCGGCAACGCCCACAACCAGCAAGCAATGACAATAAAAGCGACCCTGGCGGCCTTGGTTTTACGGTTTTTCCTATTCGATGTTCTATGTTGGACGTTCAATGTTCGACGTTCGTCCTTTCAGGGTTCAAAGTTCGATGTTCGTCCTTATTTTAATCTACAGCACTTCCTGGGCAAACTTGGCAGCCGGGCCAAGTTCTTCTTCAATCCGCATCAACTGATTGTATTTTGCCAGCCGATCGCTGCGCGACAGGGAGCCTGACTTGATCTGGCCGCCGTTGACGCCCACCACCAGGTCAGCGATGAAGCTGTCCTCGGTTTCACCGGAACGATGGGAGATCACCGTCGTATAGCCCACTTCTTCGGCCATCTGAATGGTGTTCAAAGTTTCAGTGACCGTTCCGATCTGGTTGAGTTTGATCAGAATCGAGTTGGCAATCCCCTGCTCGATGCCCTTGGCGAATATCTTCGGATTGGTGACAAAAATGTCGTCGCCCACGAGCTGAACCGCCCCCTCCAACCGGTCGGTCATCAGTTTCCATCCGTTCCAGTCGTCCTCGGCAAGACCGTCTTCAAGGGAGACAATCGGATAACGGCTGATGAGGTCTTCGTAGTAGTCGACCATTTTGTCCGCCGTCAACCTTTTCTTTTCCGACGCCAGCACGTATTTTCCGTTTTTGTAAAATTCGTTGGCGGCCGCGTCCAGCCCGATACCGATGTCTTTGCCCGGTTTGTAGCCGGCGTTTCTAATGGCCGTCAGGATAAACTTGATGGCCGCCTCGTTCGACTCGAGGTCCGGGGCGAACCCACCCTCGTCGCCCACGCTGGTGTTGAGTTTTTTCTCCCTAAAAATGGACTTCAAATGATGAAAGGTTTCGGCACCCATTTGCACCGCCTCGGCAAACGTCTTGGCACCGAAGGGGATGATCATGAACTCCTGGATATCCAGGTTGTTGGCCGCGTGAGCGCCGCCATTGATGATATTCATCATCGGAATCGGCAGGTAGCGGGCATTGATACCCCCCAGATACCGGTACAGGGGCAGTCCGTAAGCATCCGCTGCAGCCCTGGCGGCTGCCATGGAAACGCCCAGGATGGCATTGGCACCGAGTTTGGATTTGTTGGCCGTCCCATCCAGGGCGATCATGTGCTGGTCCAGCGCCACCTGGTCGGCGGCGTCCATGCCCTGAATTGCAGGAGCAATCGTGCTGAGCACATTTTTCACCGCCCGGGTCACTCCTTTGCCGCCGAAACGTTTGGAACGTTTGTCCCGCAGTTCCAGCGCTTCTCGTTTACCGGTAGATGCGCCCGAAGGAACCGCAGCCCGCCCCATGGCGCCACAGGCCAGGTATACATCGACCTCGACGGTGGGATTTCCTCTGGAATCCATAATCTGTCTTGCCTTGACATCAACAATTGCAGTCATATCCACCTCCCCTGTTTAGCTGTGATGGTATAAAATCCTTTATAAGCATAACCGGAAATCCGAATCTTGACAAATTTGGAGGAAATGTTACTCTGCCTGCATCCGGATGTCAAGTGAGGGAAAAGGCTAAAGGTGAAAGGATAAAGGAAAATGGACACCAAAAAAGACTTATATTCGCGGGCGCATCTTTTTGTCGCCGGCATCCGGGTTTTTGAACATCTCAACTCCCGGCCTCCTACTGTCGAGGAACTGTGCCGCAGCCTGAACATTACCGTCGAGTCGGCCAGCCTTACCTGCCGCCGACTTGAAGAGCTGGGCATTATCGAAGCCGTGCAGGGAAGCTACGGCAGTAGATTGTTCGTTCGTGATCATGTGAAAATAGAAGACATCCCCAGGGGGCACGAGGAGAGCAAGCTGGATGCGGAACTGAAAAAATTCCAGGACACGCGCAAAAGCTTTGTGAAAAAGATGGAAACTTTCCGGGCCCAGCAGGAGAAAAAGAAAAAAGATCTCTTCGCTGAAATGGAAAAAAAGCTCAAGGAAAAAATGGAGCCCAAAACAAAATCGCCCTAGGCTGTTGAGCTTGCCAAGTATCAAATATTATGATAAATATTTTAAAGAAGTGCCTAAAGT
>CAZGNV010000076.1:3176-18550 GCA_964527835.1 uncultured Desulfosarcinaceae bacterium
AAGTGCCTAAAGTTGTGGCGACGCTGCGCTCCATCTTTATTGTATATCCAGCATGGATTTTCAGCATAAAACCAAAAATTAGTAAATAAGTTAGCTTACCCTGATTCTTACTTTTTATGAAATGGGTAGAACACCTTAACTTCAGGCACTTTAGGGCACTTCGAACTTTAGGCACTCCTTTTACAGGAATTTCATTCGCTGCCAAAAGGTCAACCCATGGATATCGACTGGGCAAGTCAGCCGGACATGTATTACCGCAAGGTAATCCGCAAGGATAACGAGGAGGTTTCCCTGGATGCCGATATGATCCGCCTGCTCATCGCCATCGATGAAACCAAAAGTCTGTTTCAGCTCGCCGAAGAGGTTGGCATGGGAAATGCCACCTTTAAAAAAACATTGTCCCGGCTATTGGATCAGGGACTTATCGAACCGATCCGCAAAGATACCCCGGTTCTTGATGAAACCTTCCTGGAATCACTCAAAATCAGTCTGTCCAGGGCCATCGGCCCCATTGCCGAGATTCTTATCGAGGATGCCGCCGAAGATTTGCAGCTTACGGCCTCTGCGATTCCCGTCCACCAGGCCGCCGAATTGATAACCCATCTTTCCCTGGAAATCCCGGATGAAAACACGCGAATCCAGTTTAAGAAATCCATGATCGCAATCCTGAATGCAACGCGCAGTTAAAATCTAAGGAGTCAAACCATGATGGATATCACCTGTGATACGTGCGGCAAAAAATATCGCGTTGATGAAACGCGCATGAAAAGCGATAAAGCCAAGGTGCGATGCAAAACCTGCGGCAATATCATCGTGGTCAGCCGACCGGCTCCCCCGGCGATGGGGTCCGACCCGCAGCCGCCGCAAACTCAACAGTCTTCAGCGCCGACAGCCGCACCCCGGGAAATTGAAACCCCGCCTGCGCCAACCCCGGAAAGCGATGCCCGGCCCGGCCCGGAACCCGCCGCTGTCGGGAAGGCCGCCGAAAAAGAAGCCCCCGGGTTTTTAAGTGAACAAAAGATCCGCTTCGGTCTGTTCACCAAGATCATCATCGTCATGCTGATTGTCAGCCTGCTGCCCTTTACCATTTTTTGGGGGATCACCTTAAAGGAAACCAACACCCGCATTCGCAACACAACGGAAACGCTGATGGCCCAGACAGCCGGCAGTCTTGCGATCCAGGTGGACAGCTGGATCAACAGCAATGTTGCCGTATTGCGCACGGCAGCCCAGCTGCCCGGAATCATCAGCATGGACCGCCTGGCCCAGGAGCCGGTTTTGAAAGCCATTCAAAAGGAATATCCCTGGATGTACCTGGTTTTCACCGTTGGCGTCGACGGCATCAATGTCGCCCGCAACGACAACCGGCCGCTGAAGGATTACTCCGACCGCCAGTATTATAAAGACATCATCAACGGCAAAAAACTCAGCTGGCAGACCCTGGTGGGCAAAACCTCCAAAAAACCGGCCCTGGTGCTGGCGGTGCCGATCAAGTCCCAAAACCGCGTGGTCGGCGTCATGGCGGCCGCCATGACCGTCGACGAATTGTCCAAAAACATTGCCAACTGGCGCCAGGGCAAAACCGGCTATGCCTTTCTGCTGGACGAAAAAGGTTTTGTGGTCTCGCATCCCAACAAGCAATATGTGCTCAAGCGCAAGAACCTCAACAGTCATC
The DNA here is from genome assembly GCA_964527835.1 of uncultured Desulfosarcinaceae bacterium. Lineage (GTDB taxonomy): Bacteria > Desulfobacterota > Desulfobacteria > Desulfobacterales > JAFDCJ01 > JAFDCJ01. The sequence continues at coordinate 4,852 of CAZGNV010000076.1, forward strand.
CGCTGATCGCCAGTTTCCGCCAGAAGGGCTGGACAACGATAACGGGCAAATTCAACTCCTCGGGTGGCCAAACCGCCTTTGGCCATGTGCGCAGCACCGGTTACGGCTGGGCGCTGGTCCTGCTGCAGCAGGAAGACGAAGTCTTCGGCGCCTACAAGCGGGTGCAGGATTTCGCCCTGGTTTTGCTGGGCTGCACAATTCTGCTGGTCGCCACCATTGCGTGGTTTTCCGCCCGGGCCATTGTCACGCCGATCATGAAGCTGACCGATGCCGCCGAACGAATGAGCCTGGGGGATCTGAATGTCAGAATTGACGTCAAGTCTAAAGATGAAATCGGTCTGCTGGCCCAGGCCATCGGCCGCATGCAGACCAGTCTGCGCCTGGCCATGAACCGCCTGCGGCGCAAAAGATAAATACCTTCTTTTTATTTCAGCGCGATGTCCCAGTTCCACAACCCTGGGCGTTTCTTGAGTTTCACCGTTTTGGGCACCGGCTCGACCAGGCGCACAAAAAGTTTATAGCCCGCGTTCTGCAAAAGTTTCATCTGCTTTTGCAGGTCCATGGCCCATCCGGGATAAACCCAGTAGTCGCTGCCGTGTTTTACAACCCAGGCCTGTTCTGCCCGGGGGCTGGCAAAGGGCTGCCGCGTTTTTACTTCGGGCGTCAGGCTGCGGGATATGCACAACGGCCAGTTGCCGGACAGCACGATCCCCAGGGGCAGGCGGCTTTCTGCCGGCAGCTGCAGGTAGTCTTCACGGCCCAGTTCGGGGCTGACGATCACACCGGCAAAGCCAAGCGACCGGGCACATTCGATCGCCGCTGCATTGGCCAGGTTGCAAAAAGGACCGGCCCACAAATCAAGGTCCGCGGATTTTTCAAACAGACCGATCTGCCAGGGCTGGTTCAGCACGAAACGGCGCGCCCCGCGTTGGACGGCCTGCTGCACGAGGCGGATCATTGCGCCTTCATTTTCCGGCCAGATCACCGGCGGCAGCCACCACCAGGTCCGGCTGCCGGTGTTAGCGCTGACCTGGCGCAGGGCATGCTCTGACAGCCACAGTCCGAATGTCCCCCGGGCAGCAGCGCCCGGCATCCGTCGGTAGACGGTCAATTCCACGGCTTTGATCCTTGCGCTGCGGCCCGCCGGGGGCCGGAACCGGAAACCGGCGGCCGGCAGACGGCCCCGGGCAGCATCGGCAAGTTTTTCTTCCAGCGCCGCGATGCGCTCCTGCAATGCCTTTTCACGCCGGTCGGTCAAAAACACCGGCGCTGACCGGGCGATCGGCTTTTTGGACGCCGCAGCGACATGCAGGCGGCCGGCCTTGGGAACGGCACGGGTGATGCGCTTTATGGTATGGCCGGCTTCATCTTCATAACCGATGCGCAGCACATCCCCCGGCAGCAGTTCCTGGCGGGCGATGAAATAGGGATTCTGCCGGCTGCCCTTGATGCGGCCCACCGGCAGACCCGAGCCGGTCTGTCTCGATATGTCGACGGGATTCTGGGGCCGCTGGGGCAAGAAAAAGTAATGGGTCCCGCTGCGGCCCAGGGCCTGGGCCAGCAGCTGCAGGGCGCTTTTTTTCATCTGGGGATCCCCGCCGTGATCCCTGAGCAGGCGGTAGCCGCTGACCGTATAATAGACGTAATGGGGGCCTTTTTTGCGGCCTTCGATTTTCCAGGTGCGCACCCGGGGGATGGACAAAAGCACCTTGGCCAGCACATCGACGCTCAAATCCTGGCACGAAAAATAGCGCTGGGCCCGGTTGTTTTGTCGGTACAAGCGCCGGCAGGGCTGAACACAGCGTCCCCGCAGTCCGCTCTTGCCGCCCAGGTAACTGCTCCAGTAACATCGGCCGGACACCGCGTAGCAAAGTGCACCGTGGATGAACACCTCCAGCTCCAACCCGGGAGGGCAGGCCGCCGACAGGCTTCTCAGTTCATCGACGTTCAGCTCCCGGGGCAGCACGACCCGGTCAACACCCAGGCTGCGGCCGACCACCTGCAAAGCCCCCGCAAAGCTCGCATTGGCCAGGGTGGACAGGTGCACCTGGCCGGAAAACCCGGTTTGTTTGACCAGTGCTACCATTGCCAGGTCCTGGATGATGACCGCATCGGGTTTCACCGAGCGTTCCAGCATTTCGAGCAGCTGCCCGGTGGCCGTCAGCTCGTCGGGCTTGAGCAGGGTGTTGAGGGTCACAAAGACCCGGGTGCCCTTTTCATGGGCCAGGGCGGTCAGGGCCGCCAGTTCCTCGATGCTGAAGTTCTTGGCCTCCATGCGGGCGGAAAAGCGCTTCAGCCCGCAGTAGACCGCGTCCGCCCCGGCTGCCAGGGCTGCCAGAAAGGCTGCCCGGTTGCCGGCCGGCGCCAGGATCTGGGGCGCAGTATTGATATCCTTTGGAGCATTCATGTTTTTTCCGGCAATTATGAAACGTTTTGATTGGAGACGCAAGGCTGTTGTTGATAAAAAATCCAGCCCATGATAAAAAAAAGTATACTCAGCAATTTTGAATATCTTGATAGCTGCTATGAGATCCAGAAAAATGGTATCCGGCTTATCTAAAATCAAAAACAGTTGCATGCCGTTTTTTTATTTTGTCTATTTACCCTCAATTAGGTCCAAAAACCCCGTTCATTCATGATGGGGGAACCAAATACGGCCTCAAGAACCACTTTTATGTCCAATTAAGGGAGAGTGACTGCTGATGAATGACAACAACCGGATCGCCCCCCACGGCGGTTCGCTGGTCAACCTGCAGGTCGACGAGCAGCGTGCCGACTTGCTCAAGGAAATCGCCATGAGCCTGCCGGACATCACCTTGAATGAAAGGCAGCTGTGCGACCTCGAACTGCTGGCAACCGGCGCATTTTCGCCCCTGACGGGGTTTATGATCCGCTCCGATTATGAATCTGTTTTAGACCGCATGCGGCTTCAAAACGACCTTCTGTGGCCCATCCCCATCTGTCTCGATGTCAACGACCTGCAGGCCCGCAACCTGGAAGCCGGCCAGTCCGTGGCACTCAGAGACCCCGAGGGCTACCTGCTGGCGGTGATGCATATCGAAGACATCTGGACCTTCGACCGCGAAAAAGAGGCCCTGCAGGTCTTCGGCACCCGGGATCAGGCCCACCCCGCAGCGGACTATCTGTTCAATCAATCCGGCGGCACCTACGTTGGCGGTCCGCTGGAGGTGCTGAGCCTGCCGCTGCATTTTGACTTCAAGCAGCTGCGCATGACCCCCGCCGAAACCCGGGCTGCCTTTGAAAAACTGGGCTGGAAGCGCATCCTGGCTTTTTTTACCCGCAACCCCATCCACCGGCCCCAGTTTGAAATGACCATCAATGCCATGCGCCAGGCCCGGGCCAACCTGCTGCTGCTGCCCATCGCGGGCATGTCCAAACCCGGCGACTTCGATCATTACATCCGGGTGAGATGCTACCGCCGGGTGGCCGAGCACTACCCGCCCGACTCCCATATTTTAAGCCTGCTGCCCCTGGCCATGCGCATGTCCGGCCCCCGCGAAGCGCTGCTGCACGCCATTGTCTCCAAGAACTACGGCTGCACCCACATGATCACCGGTCGGGATCATGCCGGCCCGGGTCCGGACAGCAACGGCAAGCCGTTCTACGCCAGTGACGAAGCCCATAAAATGGCCGTGCAGTACAGCGAGGAGCTGGGGCTGACGGTCATGCCGTTTACCGAAATGGTCTACCTGCCCTTTGAAGATGAATACCGCTGTGCTGACCAGGTTCCGGAAAACACCCAGTTCATTTCGCTGTCGGGAACCGATATCCGCGAACGCGTCCGCACCGGGCGCCGCATCCCCCAGTGGGCCACTTTCAAGCAGGTGATCGAAGAGCTGCAAAAAGCCTATCCCCCTCCCCGCCGCCAGGGGTTTACGGTTTTTTTTACGGGGCTTTCGGGCGCCGGCAAATCCACCATTGCCAAGGTGCTTTACACCCTTTTTCTGGAAATCGGGGACCGCCCGGTCACCCTGCTCGACGGTGACATCGTGCGGCAGAACCTGTCCAGCGAATTGACCTTTTCCAAGGAACACCGGGATCTGAACGTGCGCCGCATCGGCTTTGTGGCCGGCGAAATCACGAAAAACCGCGGGATCGCCATCTGCGCGCCCATCGCGCCCTATGCCGCCACCCGCAGGGAAATCCGCAAGCTGATCGAGAGCCATGGCGGCTTCACCGAGGTGCATGTGTCCACCCCGCTGGAAGTCTGCGAAAAGCGGGACCGCAAGGGCATGTACGCCAAGGCGCGCGCCGGGCTGATCAAGGGCTACACCGGCGTGGATGATCCCTATGAAGCTCCCGAAAACCCCGAGGTGCGCATTGACACCAGCCGCATCACGCCGGATGAGGCCGCCCGGGAGATTATGCTGCACCTGCAGCAGAAAGGATACATATAGAAGTGCCTAAAGTGCGCTTAAGTGCCTAAAGTTATGGAGCTCTGCCTATTTGATTATGTTGATCTGGTTTGCAGCAGGATATGGACAATAAAGAATTTTCAAAAGAACTAGAAAAACGGACTCGCAAATTTGCAGTTCGCATAATTTGGTTGTCCGTGTCTTTACCGCATACGCCCGAAGCGAAAGTCATCAGAAATCAGATCACTAAAAGCAGTACATCGATCGGGGCCAATTACAGGGAGGCCAATCGTTCCAGGAGTAGGGCTGATTTTAAAAACAAAATAACAATATGTGAAACTGAAACCAGCGAAACGCAGTATTGGCTTGAGGTGATTGTAGAGGCAGGGTGGAAAAGCTGGACGGACATAAAAGATGACTATGAAGAATGCAGTGAATTGTTGACCATATTTACTTCCATCGGAAAAAAAATAAAACGATAGCATTCCTTAACTTTAGGCACTTTAGCGCACTTTAGGCATTTTAGGCACTGCCTTATGGGGTAATAATTAGTTCGGAATTGATTCGATCATGACCAACACATTGTCAACAAAAGTTTCGGGGGCGCCGGATAAGATCGACGGGATCCTGGTTGTCGGCGGGATGGAGGAAGAAACCCGCACCCTGGCCGATGCCCTGGCATCCGGATACCGGATCAGCGCCGCGGCCAATGTCTCAGATGCCGCCGGACGGCTGACAAAAGAATCTTTCAGTGTCATTGTCCTGGTGCTGCCCGATGACGGGGCCGACCCGGCCGACGACTTGAAATCCCTGCAGGATTTTTCACCCACGACCCCGGTCATTGTGATCGGCCCATTGCAGGATTCCCGGCTGATCGTAAAAGCCGTCAAGGCCGGGGCCTTTGATTTTGTCACCCGCCCCTATCCACGTGAAAAGATACAGCTGGCGGTCCATCAGGCCCTTGAGCACCGCAGCCTGAAAAATGAGATCGACTACCTGCGCCGGGAGCAGGACGTGGTGTACAACTACGAACAGATCATCGCCGTCAGCCCGGCCATGAAAAAGGCACTTGAACAGATCAAAAAGCTTTCCCGGACCGATTCGACCATCCTGGTCACCGGCGAAACCGGAACCGGCAAAAGCTTTTTGTCCGGCAATATCCATTTCAACAGCCCCCGGCACCGCAAACCGTTTATCAAAGTCAACTGCGCCAACATCCCGGAAACCCTTTTAGAAAGTGAACTGTTCGGTCATGAGAAGGGCGCTTTTACCGGGGCCGACAAAACCCGCACCGGTCGTTTCGAACAGGCCAGCGGCGGCACCATCTTCCTGGACGAATTTTGCGAGCTGGGCCTGGATCTGCAAGCCAAGCTGCTGCGGGCCATTGAGGATAAGGCCTTTGAACGACTAGGGGGCAACAAGACCATCCATGCGGACACCCGCATTATCGCCGCCACCAATCGCGATATTGAAGAGCGGGTGCGCACGGGCGTGTTCCGCGAAGACCTTTACTACCGCATCAATGTTCTCAGGATTCACCTGCCGCCGCTGCGCGAACGCCAGCAGTGTATCGAGCCGCTGGCCCACTACCTGCTGGACAAACTATGCCGCACCGCCAAAAAAAGAGTCGCTTCTATCGATCCCGAGGTCATTCGCATGTTTGAGCAATACCCCTGGCCGGGCAACATCCGCCAGCTGTCCAACACCATCGAACGGGCCATTCTCATGGAGGACGGACCCGTTATTACGCCGCAAAGCATCTCACTGCCGGACGGAACTCATTTCAAAGCGCCTTCCCCGGCGGCCGCGGGTCTGAAGCTGACCGCCGACGAGGAAAAAGAACGTATCTGCCAGGCGCTGGAAGACCACCTGTGGATCCAGAAAGATGCCGCCCGCCAGCTGGGCATCAGCCCCCGCGCCCTGAACTACCGGATTAAAAAACTGGGCATCACCCACACCCGCTGGCGCAAAAATAAATAAGCCGGCTATAAAGCTCTCCTTTTCTTTTATCCTTTTTCATACACCCCCTTATACAAAAGCATAATCCGCCGCCGCCATGCCTGTTACAGCTGGAAAAATATCGCTGGGCTGAAGCGTTTTTCACAAAAACCCGTTTTTGATACACCCCATAACTTATTTAAATAACTGTTATTATTTTCATCCAACCTCTGCCTGAACTTAAACTTTTAAACGCGGTTCAGAAAAAAAGTGGCACCGCTTTTGCTCTTGTTCCAAACCGTTCCAGCGGCCCTGTCGTTTTTGCTGGATCGGATGCAAAATCCTCCCTTTTTTAACAATGGTGCCCAGGTGTCTTACAAGTTTGTAATTTCAAGTTTCCAGGTCCGGCGGTTTTTCCTCCTGCTGATTGGTGTACTGTTCTGCAGTTTGCCCGCCGTAGCCCAAGCCGCCCAGGTTACCCTGGCCTGGGATCCCAACCAGGAAGCCGATGTTGCCGGCTACCGGGTGTATTACGGAACCTGCAGCAGCACTTATCCCTTCATGGTGGATGCCGGTAATCAAGCTTCCTGCACGATTACCAGCCTGGAGTCCGGCCAAACCTATTATTTCGCGGTCACGGCCTATGACTCCCAGGGCAATGAAAGCGACTTTTCATCTGAAGTTCAATACAGCGTTCCTAGCGTTCCTTTGGTCGACACCGACGGCGACGGCATGCCCGATGATTGGGAAATCCGGTACGGCCTGGATCCGAATTTCAACGATGCCCAGGAAGATCCCGACGGTGACGGCATCACCAATATCGATGAATACCGGGCCGGCACTATTCCTACCGTGTACGATGTCAATTCAGCCCCGGATGCGCCGGCGCTCTACCTGCCCTTTGACCACGACCGGGTGAACCTCGTACCGGTCCTGGAAACCTATGAATTCTATGATCCGGATGCAGGCGACACCCACCGCGAAACCCGCTGGCAGATTCACCGCATGGCTGACAATGTTTGCGTCTTCGATGTCACTTCAGCCTCTGCATTGACATCAATGACCGTTCCCAGACTGGTCCTGGACCCGGTCACCGAATACACCTGGCAAGCTCAATTTATTGACAACCATGGCAATGTTTCGCAGTGGTCCGCGCCTGGCACATTCATCACCGAGGCCAACCCCTCAGACCGGGACGACGACGGAATCCCGGACCAGCAGCAGGTCGCTGCCTCCCTTGATCTGGACCAGGATGGCATCTCCGACATTGACCAGGATGACATCCGGTGCGTGAATGTCGAAGGCGGTACCACCCAGGTCGGCATCAGCATCCGGGAGGCGGACGCGGTCCTGTCGATTGCGGCCCTCGCGTCCGAAAATCCCCGTGACCTGTCCACGACTGCAAAAAAGGCAGCCGACACACCCGAATCCTTGACTTACGGTCTGATCCACTTCAAGCTTGAAGTGGAGCAGGCCGGAGACGAGGCCGTGGTTGTGATTTATCTTTCCGAACCGGCGCCCATGGGCGGCATCTGGTACAAATACGACCCGGTCGATAAAATCTGGCATGATTGTTCAGCGTACACCGAATTCAGCGATGATCGCACCGCGGTTTACCTGACGCTCCAGGACGGCGGGTTTGGCGATGCCGATGGAATCGCCAACGGAATCATCGTGGATCCCATCGGCTTTGGAATCCCGGCGGCCGAAGCTTCCAGCAGCGGCGGCTCAGCCGGCTGTTTCATCACCAGCGCCACCGGGGGCGGCACCGGTATTGCCGAAGCTTTTTTGCCCTGGCGGCAGATCAGGGGCATTGAAGTCGGCCTGCTGTTCGCCCTGCTGCTGTTGGGCCTGCTAAAACCCATCGTCACTAGGTTCCGGCCATCAATATAGCCTCTTGTTCATTCCGACTTCCCCCTTCCGCATTCCAAATTCCGACTTCATTTCTGTGTACCCCCGGTAACAGTGTGAACTATTTTGCACAGATTTTGGCTAAAAAACCTCCCAACTTAAACTGGCCCACAATCCCGTATCATCTTATCCGATTGATATTACACATAAAACTTTTTTTGTTTGGTCAATGGTATATCTCTTGCAGTAGCAATATGTGAAACGCTTAGCGAGTACGGGATCAAGGGCCGACTGCCCAATCCATAGCAACTATTACCTCCCAACTTGAAATCCGAAGGTGACTTTGCCCACCTTCGGATTTCTCTTTTCTCCTTTCCTTTCCTCCCCCTTATAACTTTTCTCCCTTATCCTTATTTTCTAAAGTCGGATGCGCCCCTGCCTATTTTCCCTGATCCGGAAAACAACCTCCCTGGCGGCATATCCCAGCAGCACCAGGACAAAAACAATCGCCAGCTCACGACCCCGGATTTCACGCCACAGGTTGAAGGCATCGTGCCGTCCGTCGGTCCGCGCAGAGGCGGTGGCAATAAAGCAGCTCAGGTTGCTCAGGTCCAAACCCTCGATAAAATCCTCGAGGCCCGAGTCCGAACTGCCGCCGGATGATCCTCCGTCTGAATCCAGACCAAACGCCAGGGGGTCCACGATGATCCCATTGGCGGTCCCATCCGAATCGCCGTCGCCGCCGTCTTTGAGGGTCAGGTAGACCGCCCTGCGGTCGTCGCTAAATTCGGTATACTCGGAATAATCCAGCCAGCAGTCCTCCACCGGATCGTATTTATACCACTTGCCCTTTTTGGATGCAGCCTTTGACAGATAGATGGTCACCGTGGTTTCCTCACCCGGAGCACTGACCAGCAATTTGAATGCCAGCAGGCCGAATTCCAGCGAACAGCGCTTGCCGTCGATTTCAATCATTGCATCCTTGCCCCCACTTTCATCGAGGTCCATGGCGGCAATGGACACCACATTGGGCGCATCCCGCCTGCTGATGCCGATCATCATATGACCCTTGCGGTCCGTCACGCACCGAATATCGTCCTGGTCCAGGTCTGGCGTCCCGTCGCCATCCAGGTCCACAGTGGCGTCAACTTCCTGGTAATCAGCAATTCCATTGCCGTCGACATCGGCGTATTCGGCAAAATCAGTGGTAAACGCGCCCTGGACGGACCACGGTGATGCGGTGTCATGGTTGTTGAAAAACCGGACCTGCCATGTATAATCCGTGTCCTCTTCCAGTATCAGCCGGGGAACCTGCAGTTCATTCAGCGAAGCCGAACTGGTCACGTCCATGACACAGTGATTGTCTGCGGCCCTGAATATCTGCCACTGGGTTCGGGTGTGAAAATTCCCCGGATCCGGGTCATAAAAATCATCGACCTGCAGCATCGGTGTGAGCGCCACCACTTCGTCTTCCAACGGGGCGACGAGTGACGGCGCTTCGGGTTCGGAAGGATCTTCATATGCCTTGGGGTCTGTCCCTGCCAGGTACTCGTCCAGGTTGCTGACTCCATCGCCATCGGCGTCCTCCTCCGCATCGTTGACCAGGGGATTCAGCGCATACTGGACTTCCCAGCTGTCGGGCATGCCGTCATTGTCGTCATCGGTGTCCGCGTTGTTGCCCACACCGTCACCGTCGGTGTCAACGGTTTCGTTGGGGTCATAAGGAAAAGCATCCTGGACATCGGGGACTCCGTCACCGTCGCTGTCTGTCAGGGGCACCGTGTAGGATATCTCCTCGGAATAAGCACTTTCATTGCTTTGGTCATCGTAGGCGGTGGCAGCAAAATAATAGGTGACCCCTTCGGTCAGACCGGAAAGCGTGTGCGAGGTCGTGTTGCCCACGTCGACCTGTTGGGAATAGCTGCCGGAAGCCGTACCATAATAAAGAATGTATCCGGCCAGATTCGACTCGCTGTTGGCATCCCAGGCCAGGGTGACCTGGGCGCATTGACCGGCTGCCGGCAACAATCCCAGGGCCAGCAGGGCGGCGACAACCAGCAAGATCGCTTGGAATCGGTTTTGACGGTATTTTTTTTGTTCCATTGGAGCACCTTCCCCTTTTACGCCGCGCATGGCGCGGCATCTTTTCCAGGAAAGGTGCCACGTTTGCCCGGCAGCCCTGCTACCCTATCCCGCCTTTCTCACGGAACTTAGGCCAGCAGCTTTGCGTCCCGCCCTTTCGAACGGTTTGCCCTTATCAAGCTTTTATTTTGTCCACCCGTTACCAAGCAATTTGAATGCCAGGACCACCTTTCGGCAGCAATTATACAACCTGCTTGATTTACAACAAATTTTTAAGTGAATGGCTGTTTTGTAGTAATCGGCAAGTGTATGGTTTCACATACGCAATGAAACCTGAATTACACAATGGTATTTTTAGTCAATTCGGGGGACACCATACTTAATTCTTGATTCTTCTCCATCAATCAGTGTATAGAGAATTCCATGGCACGAATCCCAAGAATAGTTGTCCCTGGCTACCCACACCACGTCACCCAGCGCGGCAACCGCCGGCAACAAACTTTCTTCAATGATGGCGACTATCGAGCCTATCTTGATTTGATGTCGCACTGGTGCCGAGAATACGCTGTCGCCATATGGGGATACTGCTTGATGCCCAATCACGTCCATTTGATCGCAGTGCCCTCCGATCCGGATGGACTGCGCCGTGCGATTGGAGAAGCTCATCGCCGTTATACCCGACGGGTGAATTTTCGTGAGGATTGGCGCGGTCATTTATGGCAGGGCAGGTTCCACTCTTGTGTGTTGCAACAAAGCCACCTTCTTGCCTGCATCCGCTACATAGAGATGAATCCCGTGCGCGCCAAGCTCGTGCAATCCCCGGAAAACTGGCCCTGGAGCAGTGCTGCAGCACACATATCAGGCCATGGGGACGGTTTGGTCGATTGCGGGGCACTATTGGATATGGTCAAAGAGGATTGGAAATCGTTTCTACTGAAAGCTATGGATGCAGAGACTGTCGAAGGACTGCGCAAGCACGAGAAAACCGGCAGACCCATTGGAGATAAGGCTTTTATCGAAAAAATGGAAAAAATCACCGGCCGTCGACTGAAAGCACGTAAACCCGGGCCTAAACCAAAGGCTTTGAATTAAGTATAGTGTCCCCCGAATTGCCGAATTGCGAATTGGGGAACAAAAAAAGGGGACCGGACGCTTTCCCAGGTATGTTGGGAATCGGTCCGGCCCCCGGTCTATTCTTCAGCTGGCGCAAAGCGCCCTGCCTTTATCCTTGATCCTTTGACTTTAACCTTTCTTAAACTTCTTCCTGCCAAACCCGGCCAGCCCGATCAGCCCAACGCCGAGCAGCAGCATGGTGGCCGGTTCGGGAACGGCGGCAACGAGTTGATCTTGCGCATTGCCACAGTTTTTATTTAAAAGATTCAACACTGCGACTTTGCCATCATTACTCCATCCACCAGTAGTAACAGCGTCATTGGCTGCATCAACAAGTTCTTTGTATGGATAGCTGCCTTCAGTACCCTCTTCTTCAATGTACCATATCGCATTTTGAAGAGATGCTGCATCGGCAGCGTTATCATAATCCCACCAGTCAATCCCCGCACCAGCTAAAACAGTATCTAAATCTCCATAGCTGTAATGCCAGTACAGCCAAGCCGTGGAATCAGATATCGGATCTGGATTTGGACCGCCTGTACCACCATTATTTGCTGCATCCGAAATATCAGCAACATAAAATGGATCGCTAAAATTCATGTATTCATTTCTTTCCAAACAAAAGGAGGTAAAAAGATACTCTCTTTTAGAATCGGAATCTGGCAAATCGAATATTTTAAATTCTCCTCCACTGGTAGCGCGAAACCCAGGATCAAAATAAATTATGTCTCCTTTCTCTACAGGATAAGCATAAACTGTCCCTGAGGCCAAAAACCCCAATAACACTAAAACCAATAATAACCTCAACGCCTTTCTCATAGTTCCTCCATCTTTATTGTTTGCAAATCCGTTTTCGGTTGAATTTAAGATCTTTGCGAATCCCGTTTCTACCGGACACATGAGAGCGAATGTGTTTTTAAATCGCAGGAGGTTTCTCTCCTGCGCAAACTGCATGTCCCCTATTGCAACAAGAATACCAGTTGGTGCCATAAACGGAAATTAATTTCCTTAATTTATTAATAATAGTCTTTTATTCTGTTATATTAATTAGTTAAAATCGAATGTAATAAAGATAGCAACCGCTGTTCGGACTGGGGCCTGAGGATTTCTTACCGCAGCTATAGGAAGCCAGAGTAATAATTCCACAATAATTATGGAAAAAAATTCACAATGACCCAATGAAAGGAATCTATTGAAGAGACAGCAGTAATATTTTGCTACTAACCGTTTAAATGAGGTGCAAAGCTTTCGTTACTTACCACCCTAACAGTATGGAAAAATTATCATAAAATTGTGAATTGTTTTTCATAGAATTTATATTTTGAACTCAGAAAAATTCATTTAACTTACTGTATTAATGTCTATTATTATTATTATGCATTTTGCGATGTTTTTGGCAGCAATCTTGCAGGTCACAAACATGATGACTAACTCGCCTTTTAGTATAAACCTAACCGCTAGAATGAAAGGAGAAAAAGATGAAAAAATTTTTAGTGTTTTTATTTGCAATTTTGTTAGTTCTTGGTGTCGCCGGGAATTCATCCGCATTGTTTTTCATCGATTTTGAAAATGGAGTAGATGGTAACCCAGTTAATGATATTCCGGGGATATCATTCAAAGATTTTAATGGCTTCGATTCAATTTATGGTGATAGTCGAACCGGTAAATACAACACGCACTCGGATGATCTAAACTATGGTAGTGGGAAATATCACCATAATGGCAATCTTTGGCTTTGGGCTGGCCCTAAGGCTGATGCTCGGGGCGTTATCGTTGATTTTGTTAATGATGATGGGACCTGGTTTCAGACTGGTTATGCCGCTAATAGCAACTTTTTTCTTGATGCCTACCTGACCGACGGTTCCGTCGTATCTGTTATGGGTGCCAACAATTATGGTTATCCGATGAGCTATTTAAAAGTAGATGCAACGGCAGGGCTCTATATTGATTACATTGTACTGCACGATACAGGAAATTACTGGTTAGCGGATGACATGAGCGGCGATGCATCCGGCGTCTCCGTTCCCGAGCCTGCCACAGTGCTCTTATTGGGATTGGGCTTAGTTGGCCTGACGGGATTAGGCAGGAAAAAATTCAAAAGTTAACCCAGCATAAGATCCTTTAATCCTGAGGCGGAATCCATAAAGGGTTCCGCCTCTTCTTTGTCCATTTATTATACTCTTGAGCTTTTAATCTTTCACACAATTCGCAATTCGTAATTCGATTCTTAATTCGGGGGCAATTCCAGGGGACATCCGTGCGCATGATCATGTTTCGATAACGCTGTTGATGACCACCCTAAAGGAGCCACGCATGTGCGGGCTAATGGAGCCACTTTA
>CAZGNV010000077.1:0-16079 GCA_964527835.1 uncultured Desulfosarcinaceae bacterium
TTAAAATTTTTTCAAATAGATAGAAGCTTTTCGGACTTTTTACGACTTCATCAAGGTTGATAAAGTCGTAAAAAGTCCAATTTTTCGCTTAAGCAAGCCTTTTCGGGAGCCGTTTCACCGGTTTCGCTATCCGCCTGAGGCGGACAAGAATTCGTTGCAAGAACTCGTCGCCAGCTCCTCAAACAGCTTGCGATTTTAACGCTCAACCCCTCACGGCTCTTTTTCCGAAAAGGGTTGATGTCGCTCAAAATTAACTTTTTACGACTGCGCCAAGGTTTACAAACGCGATGGTGAACCATATAGTATTGGAAGTTTTTTCGCAACTCGAGCCAAGGCCATGATGAACAATTTTACCCCTGACAGTTTGACCATGAAAGTCGGCGACGATACCGGCGCTGCGCCGGAGGCCGCCTGCGGGCGGCAGCAAGTCAGCCGGCCGTTGAAAGTTGGAGTGCTCAGCAATCCGCTGAGCGGCGCCAACCGCAAGGGTCTGGGCCCCGTGAGAAAAGTGCTGGCCCAGTATTCGCAGGCCTTGCATGAGGAGGTCCGCACACCGGCGGATGTCAAACGGGCGCTGATCGGTTTTGCAAAACAGCAGGTGGATCTTGTGGCCATCAACGGGGGCGACGGGACTGTTCACGCGGCATTGACCGTTTTGTTTCACCAAAGCCCGTTTTGCTCCCGTCCGCTGCTGGCGCTCCTGCCGGGAGGCACGGCCAATATGCTGGCAAAAGACCTGGGTCTGGAAGGATCGCTGGAAAAAGCCCTGCAACGGGTGCTGGACTGGGCAGCCGCCGCAAACACAGCGCCGCTCATTGAACAGCGGGCAGTGCTGCGCGTGCAGGCACCGGGTTTTGACCAGCCGCTTTTCGGGCTGTTTTTTGGCACCGGGGTTATCTACCAGGCCATCCGGTTTTTTCACGACCGCGTAAAGACCATGGGGCTGCACGGCCGATCGGCCCAGATGCTGATCGTCGGGCGCTACCTGCTGGCCCTGGCCGTTAAAAACAAAGAGGTTGTCAGCCCGGTGCCCATGGACATCGGGGTGGATGGAAAACGGACCGCGGGCCAGCAGTGCCTGCTGGTGATCATCAGCACCCTTGAAAAGCTGATCTTGGGATTTCGCCCTTACTGGGGCCGTGAACCGGGACCGCTGCGGTTCACCGCCGTGCAGGAACACCCGCGGCATGTGCTGCGAACGGTGCTCGGTCTGGCCTTTGGCCGCCACAGCCGTCACCCGGGCAGGCAAAACGGCTACTTCAGCTGCAACGCCCATGAGATCGAACTGAATTTTCAGGGCGGCTTTGCCCTGGACGGGGAATTGTACCTGCCGGCTGCCGGCTGCGGTCCCGTGGTGCTGCAAAATGGCGGTTCGGCATCATTTCTGCGGTTGTAAGCATGCAAATACCACCTGAAGTCAACGAACTGATCCGCAAAAAAACGCCCCATGCGGCTTCTGAGGCCATGCAGGCCTTGATCGCCAGCATCATGTCGCGTTACGGCGAGGCCGTCCAGGCGGTTTTATATTACGGGTCCTGCCTGCGCAAAGGCGATGAACTCGATGGCATCGTTGACCTGTATGTGCTGACGGACACCTATCGCTCGGCATATGGTGGACGTCTGCTGCCGGCGGTTTTCAACAAGATGCTGCCCCCCAATGTCTTTTACCTGGAAATCCCCTTTGAAGACCAGACGCTGCGCACCAAGTATGCGATCTTTTCCATCGCTGACTTTGAGCGGGGCGCATCCAGGCGCTGGTTTCACTCCTATGTGTGGGGACGCTTTGCGCAGCCCGCGGGCCTTTTGTATGCGCGCACCCCGCAGGTCGAGCAGCGGGTGATCAACGCCCTGGCCCAGGCGGCCATGACCTTTATTGCGCGGGTGCTTCCCCGGGCGGCCGAAGAATTTTCCGCCCGGCAACTGTGGCGTCAGGGCCTTTTGCTCAGCTACCGGGCCGAACTGCGGGCGGAGCGGCCGGACAAGGTTGCCCGCCTGTATGATGCCTCGGCGGAGCACTACGAGCAGATCACCCGGGCGGCCATGAGAGCAGTCGGCTTTCCCGTCGAGATCCAGTCCGATGTGAAGCCCATCGGCTATCGGGTGCGCATACCCGGCCACGTTCGCTGGACGGCTCGTTTTGCCTGGGCTGTCAGGTCGCTGCAGGGAAAACTGCTGTCGGTCCTGCGTCTTTTCAAAGCCTGGTTCACCTTTCGCGGCGGGATGGACTACGTCCTGTGGAAAGTGCAGCGGCATTCGGGGGTTACCGTGGAGGTAACCCCGCGACTGCGACGTTTTCCGCTGCTGGCGGTTTTCGTGCTGACCTGGCGGCTTTACCGGCGCGGTGCTTTCCGCTAGCCGGCGACCTCTTCTTTTTTGGGTACCGTCTGCACAAAGGCCCCGAAGTTCTTGACTTCCTCCAGCCGGCAGCTCCACATGAGTTTGCCGTCATGCACCGTGATGTCCGGGCAGCTGTCGCACATGTCCTGCCGGCCGTCGGGCTCGAAATTGACCGGCTGAATGATCATGAAGCTTTGCAGGTATGCCGGCCGAAAGAGGTTCAGCGGGTTGAGCAGGGCGGCCTTGAAAAAATTGGAAAGGAGCTTGCGCATTTTCTTGTCCACCAGGGAGCCGACAAAGATAGACAGTCTGCCCCGGGCCACGCTTTTGGGCTCGGCGTAGGCCAGGTAGGTGCCCGTGAACAGGTGGTTGAAAGTTTGCACCAGCTCCATGAAGCGCGGTGAAACATATCCCAGGGACCTCCCGTTTAAAACAATCCGGTTGGCCAGCAGCCACTTGAATGAATCCGGGTTGGCGGTTCCGTTCAGGTAAGCTGCCGGTTCGTACAACGGATCGGCTTCACGGATTTTTTCGACAATGTCTGGTGCCATCAGGGTGTCTTCCCCGCCCCAGTCGGTATCCTTATAGGTTGTGTCGACCTCGATTTTTTCGCCGTTGGCATAAAAATCGAAATTGCCTGTCAAACTTGGCGAACGAAACAGGATAAAGACCATGGTGTGCACGATATCGGCATGCTGCTGGGACCAGCGGACCATCTCAGGGATTTCATGGACGGTTTTATCCGAAATCGTGGCATTGAATGAACAGGCGATGCCGCCGACCTTGGCCAGCATTTTGGCGTAATGCAGGCGCAGCTCGTTGAGTTCGGTTTCGGTTGCGGCGGTGACCTTCGGCCGCTTTTGGCTGGTGTCGATGTGGAAGGTAAAGCCGAACACCCCGGCGTCTTTCAGTTTCCAGAGCAGCTTTTCATCCAGGGCCAGGCCGTTGGTGTTGATGATCGGTTTCCAGCCCATGTCCTTGATCATGGCCACCAGTTCGATAATCTGGGGATAAACCAGCGGATCTCCCCCGGCAATGCTCATGCAGTCGCTTTTGCGCAGCCTTTTAAAGACTTCCAGGTCGGCGCGCACCTCTTCCAGGGTTTTGTGGCCGTGGCCGCGGGGATCCCGGTAGCAGCCTTCACAGCGCAGGTTGCAGTCGGTGGTCGGTTCCAGCCATGAAATTCCGTTGTCGGAGAAATTCCAGGGCAGGCGATAATAATCCAGGTGATTCAATTCAGCAGGCATATTTTTTTCCTTGGGCTTTCATTATTAGATTGCAGTTATCGGCGTTAATAGTCAAAACTATATATATAGCCATAATTCCAATATATGGCAAGCAGGAAAACAACCAAAAACGAAATGCCGCCCCAAACTGCACTTGGCAATCCCTGCACTGTTGACATGCCGGCGGGGATCTGGTAAGTAGCGCACTCGCATTTGACGACACAATTGATGAATGTTGAATTGATTCCCGCGTAGCGGAAAATCCTCACAAAACGGCCATCCCTGGACCTTAAAGTATGCCGCGCACCTTTATCGCCAACATTTCCCACCGTCACATTGTCAGGCTGGGCCGACTGCTGGGCATGCTGATGTATTTTGTGGATGTGCCCCACCGGCGGCTGGCCGAGCGCAATCTGCAGTTTTGCTATCCGCAGTGGCCCCGCAAACAAATCGACAGGTTGTGCCGGGAAATTTTTAAAAACGCCGGGATCACTTTTCTCGAAATCTGGCAGATGGCCTTTTTTACCCGCGAGCAGGTGCAGGATATGATAAAAAGGGTGGAAGGCCTCGAACATGTTGCCGGGGCCATCAAACAAAACCGGGGCGCTGTCGTGGTTACCGCTCACACGGCCAACTGGGAGTTTGCGCTTTTATTCGGCGGCTGCCACTTCGGCGGACAACTGACCGCGGTGGCCCGACACATCCGGTTCGGCTGGCTGGACCGCTGGTTTTACCGGTTGCGGACCCGTTTCGGCAACCGGATTATTTTTAAAAAGGACGCTTTGCCCGAAATGCGGCAGGTCCTTCGCAGGGGCGAGCTGCTGGCGATTACCCTCGACCAGAGCCGGCACAAACAGGCCATTGAGATTGACTTCTTTGGCCACAAGGCCACCGCCACCCCGGCCGCCGCGCTGCTGGCGATGCGCTGCAAAAGCCCGGTGCTGCCGAGCTTTTGCCTGCGGGACGCCGACGGTGAGCTGTTCATCGAAGTGGCACCGCCGATCGAACTTCAACGCACCAAAGATCTGCGGGCCGACCTGCAGGCCAACACCCAGAAAATGATCGATGTCATGGAAGCCCAGATTCGCCGGCATCCCGAGCACTGGATCTGGTTTCAAAGGCCCTGGAAAAAAACCCACCCGGAGCTGTATCCGCGCTGGACCGCCCGACGCCTCAAAAAAAAGAAACATCGGCGCTGAAAAACAACGTTTTCCAATTCCGGTTCAAACAATACCCTTGACGTGTACATTCAATTAATGTACAATTATAACATGCAATATGAATGGAGCCCGGCGAAAAACGAGTGGTTGAAGAAACATAGAAAGATATCATTCGAGCAGGTTATTTTCCACTTGTCACAAGGCGATGTCTGGAAAATCGCCGAGCATCCGAATCAAGACAAATATCCGAAGCAAAAAATATATTTTGTTATTGTTGAAGATTATATATATCTGGTTCCCCATATTATCGAAAACGATTGTATATTCCTGAAAACGATCATTCCCAGCAGGAAGGCAACCAGGGACTATGAAAGAGAACAGGTGATGTGATTATGAAATATGACAAAGAAGAAAAGGAAATTCTTGAAGCTTATGAATCCGGGATGATGAAACTGTCCACACCGTCCCAACAAGAAATAGACGCTATCAAGGCCGCGGCCAAAAATACTTTCAAGAAAAACAGACGCATTACCATTCGCCTTTTTGATCATGACTTCAAGGGTATTCAAAAAAAAGCCCTGCAAATGGGTATTCCCTATCAAACACTGATTTCCGGTATCATTCATCGATACGTCGAAGGGGATCTGGTGGCTAAAAAGGATGAAGGCGCTTAACTCTCATCCGCCGGCACCCAGTGGATGCCACCTGCCTGCAGTCCCACTTCAACCGATTTTCCCGGTGCGATGTCAAACGGCAGTTGAGCGGCTTCACGCCGGGAAACCACGGTCCGCAGGCGGATGTCTTTTTCACCGTTAAGACGCACTTCGATGCTGGTGCTGGTTTGAACCACGGATGCGATTTTCAGAGTTCCCCGCCACCAGTACCGGCCGGCATCCCGCCGGCCGGGAAATTCAATTGACCACCCCGGGATCGTTACCAAAATATTGCTGTGCCCACAGGGCCAGGGTGAAAGAATATCTGCATCCACCCGGCCGAGGCCTTCTAACACAAGCTTTTTTCCTCTTTCCACCCGGGCCGGGATAAAATTTTCGATTCCCAGCAGTTGCGCCGCAAACCGGCTGCCGGGATTAGCCGAGATGTCCTGCGGCGTTCCTTCCTGGATCACCGCCCCGTTTTTCATTACTGTCAGACGGTCGGCCAGGCGGAAGGCCTCGCTCAAGTCATGGGTAATGTGCAGGATGGTCAGGCCCAGTTGCTTGTGGATCCGTTTGAGCTCTTTCTGGAGCCGGTCCCTGGTCAGCCGGTCCACTGCGCTTAAAGGTTCATCGAGCAGGAGCATGAGGGGCTTTAGGACCAGCACGCGGGCCAGGGCCACCCGCTGGCGCTCACCACCGGAAAGGCGGACCGGGGTGCGCTTCAGGATATGATCGATATCCAGAAAGCCGCTGATATCCTCGACGGCCTCGCGCAGGGGTCTGCCGCGCACGCCCTTCAGGCGCAGGCCGAAAGCGATGTTGCTAAACACGCTCAGATGGGGAAAAAGCGCATAATCCTGGTACACCACGCCCAGGTGGCGGTCTTCGGGAGCAACGGCGGTGACCTCGCGGCCGTCGAGAAGAATGCGGCCCTCAGCCGGGCGGTGAAGACCGGCGATGGTCTCCAGCAGCACTGTTTTGCCCGTGCCGGTGGGCCCCAGCAGGACCCGGTATTCGCCGGGACGAACGTTCAAATTTACCCGCCGCAGGGCAAAGCGGCCCAGTTTGAGGGATATGTTTTCAAGACGCAGCATGTCACAGCTCCTGTCTGCGGCCGGCCAGCCAGCGCAGGGCCGCAAAGATAATCAGACACAGGACGATCAGCAGCACCGCCACGGGCTTGGCGTACTTGAGCCCGTACGCCGAGAACCGCTCCCAGACCAGGATGGGGGCCACCATGGGATGGTAGGTGAGAATCACCACGGCGCCGAATTCCGATATGCCCCGGGCCCACATCATGATGGCCCCCGACAGGATGGGGCGCCAGGACAACGGGATGGTGACCTTGAAAAAAGCCTGCCAGGGGGAGGCGCCCAGGGTGCGGGCCACGCGTTCGAGCTTGGGGTCGACGGCGACAATTCCATCCCGGGCGGCATTGACCAGAAACGGCAGGGATACGTAGGCCATGGCCAGGCTGATACCCGCCTCGGTTCCCACAAAGCCGATGCCCAGATTGCCGAACATCCGGCCCAGGAAAAATTTTTTGCCGTAGACCATCAGCAGGGCGATGCCCATGGCCGTGTGGGGAATCATCACCGGCAGGTCCACCAGACCCTGGACCAGGCTTTTGGCCGGAAAATCCCAGCGGGCCAGAACATAGGCCAGCGGGATGCCGAACACCAGGCAGGCAAGGGTTGCCCACAGCGCGGCGCGCAGCGTCAGCAAGATGGCGCCCGTTACCTCCCGGTCGCCCAGGGTAGCGCGCAAAATCTCCGGCTCCGCCGTTACGATCATATTGATCAGCGGAACGGTCACCAGGACGATGAACAGCAGGGAGATAGCTGCAAACAGAATGCGAAAGCTTTTCATGGGACGTTAGTGGCTCACCAGGGATTTTAAGGCCGGCGGCATCAAGTCCACCCGGCCGCTGGCCAGCGGCGGATCCACGGGGGGCTGGCCGTTTTGCTGCATGATTTTGCGCCCCCCGGGGCCCACCACGAATTGCACGAAGGCCAGGGCAGCTTCAGGGTTGGGGGCCTTGCGCAGGGCCGTGATGCCGTATACCATGGGCTTGCCGGTTTGGGTGATGAATTGCCCCGGTTTTTTGCCCGTGATTTTGATGCTGGCCTGCCTGTAAAACGCTGCATGCTCGGCGGATTTGAGGCTGATTTGCGCCGGCAGGGCCACATACGGCATTTTATGCTGCTCGGCCACCGAGCGGTAAATAAACAGGTAATCCAGATCGCCGCTTTCCAGCAGGGCGATCAGATCGGTCTCCTTGGGGCGGACATTTTTCGGCGGACAGCCTTGCTGCAGTTTATGATACAGCCCCGGCAGGCGATAATATTTTTCCGCCAGCTGCCATACCAGCTGGCTGCGATAGCCGCAAGGATCCGCATTGGGATCGGAATGCCCGTAGGCCACGTTTTCGCGCAGCAGGATCTGGGGCCAGTTGTCCGAATTGATTTCAGCGGCATAAGCCGAATCCTTGCGGTGCATGATCACCATCTCGTTGGTGGCAAAAGAGATGTTCCAGTCCGCGTAATCCGGGATCAGCAGATTGTCGATGACCGTGTAATCGGCCGATGCCATCACGTCACACGGCTTTTTAAGATCCGTGATCTTCCGGGCGCTGGTGCGCGAACCGGCCGCTTCCCGGTAGATGCGAACCTGCGGGTATTTTTGGGTAAAGGCCCGGCTGATCTGCTTGAAGGGGATCGCCAGCGATCCCGCGTGAAAAATGACCAGATCTCCCGCGGGCTCTGCCGAACCAATTCCCGGCAGCAGCGACAAGCTCACTGCCAGCGCCAGGATGACCAGCCGGCAAACGGATTTTCCCACGATGCTTTGTCCCGTGCTCATTGAACCTCTCCTTTTCCTGCGTCTTTCTTTTCAGTGTCTGCATCCTTTGGAAATACCATCCGCGATGCGATGCCCAGGTCGTAGCCGGCCAGCTCCTCAGCCAGTTGCTTGAAAGCCGGCTCGTGAAGCAGGCCCATGAACCGCTGAACGCCCTGTTCAAAAAAATGCTCCTTGAGCACCAGCAGATCGAAGCGCTCCCAGCGCAGGGGGATGAAATCAAGGTCCAGCAGTCCCGCCACGGCCCGGATGCCGGGGGCCGCATCCGCCCGGCCGGCAAGCACTTCGAGTCCCACGTCCAGGTGCCGCTGAAATTCACGTCCGTAGCCTTCGATTTTTTGACCCTTGATGCCGGCGGCGGCCAGTTCGCGGTCCAGCAGCAGCCGGGTTCCCGTGCCGGAGGGGCGGTTGACGATCCGGATGCCGGGTTTGGCTAGATCCGCAGCAGATTGAATCTGTTTGGGATTTTTGCGGGCCACGATGATTCCCTGCTCCCGGCGGCAGAAATTGACCACTGCCGGCAGCTGGCCGAGCTCTTCCCGGGCAAAACCGAAGTTGTATTCGCCGTCTTCTTCCTGGAGCAGGTGGCTGGCGGCGATATGGCACAGATTGCGCCGCAGGGCGCGGATGCCGCCCATGCTGCCCAGGTTGCCGAAAACCGCGATGTGATCGGGATTCTGGCGGTTGAACAGGGCAAGGGTGCGCTCCAGGAGGATATCGTTGCTGCCGGCGATGATCACCAGGCCGTGGTAGGGTGGCAGGGGTTGCCTTGCCTGGGGGTAGTTGACAGTCGCGTTTGCCACCCACTGTTCCACCAGATGCAGCGGAAAGGTCCACTTGCCGGTCACCTTGGTGGCTGGCAGGCCCTTTTCGGCGATCAACGTGTAGACCATCTTCTCATTGACATTCAGGTAGCGGGCCACTTCCCGGGTGGTCATCAAGGCCTTGGTGTCCATTTTGCAGTTTGCCTCCCGAAACCGGTTTTTGCACTGATGCGGGCTGGATCACACGACGGGGCGTCCCCGCCATCTCCAGCGAGTGGGGACAGATATTAGCCTTTTTAGTAAGTAATAGTCAATAATTTTCTTAGAAAAAAATGGAATAGGGTGTAAACAGAGTATTTATAACTTAAAACAACCAAAAACGCCCTTTCATACTCATCAAGCTTTTCAATTCGTCGGGCACAAAAATATAGATATAATCGATTTGACATATCGAATAACTGAATTTATATCCATGTGACAATCTGGTGGAACAAACTTTAAATCCTTTCAAGAGGCCTTTTATGAAAGCTGACTCAGATCTCGCCATGAAAAGAATCGATGCCCGCGGCCTGGCCTGTCCGGCACCGGTGCTTCAGACCAAAGCAGCCCTGGAGAAGGAAAATTTTGACCAGCTGACCGTCGTGGTTGACAACGCCGCCGCCCAGCAGAACGTCCAGCGTTTCCTGGAGTCCCGGGGATTTCGAACGCAGCTGGGACGGCACGAATTGGACTACCTGGTCATCGGGATGGGGGATTCAGCGTCTTCAGCAAAGGCCACAGTCCCTGTTGAGCAGCCCGTGGCCGACCCCCAGGCCGGTGCAAAAAAGATCATGGTCCTGTGTGCCACCGACCGCATGGGCGTTGGTGACGACCAGCTGGGACGCAAGCTGATGGTCAATTTCCTGCGCACCCTGAATGAAATGGGCGCTGAACTGTGGCGGCTGGTATTTGTCAACAACGGCGTGAAGCTGACCATCGATGGCTCGGAGGTGCTGGAGGATCTGCAAAATTACGAAAAGCAGGGCATTCAAATCCTGGTGTGCGGCACCTGCCTGAACCATTTCAACCTGCTGGAGCGCAAGCAGGTCGGCGAGACCACTAACATGCTGGATATCGTCACCGCCATGCAGCTGGCCGACAAGGTCATCAGCATCTGAAGATACTAAAACGGGGAGATCGAGTAAGCAGCGCTCCAAGCCGTAATTCAACGCCAGCGGGAGTGCCAACCCATTTTACAGGAAGATTGCGGTGAAGACTTTGCTCACGTGGTTGTTGATTTTGTAAATGCGAAAACGTAGGTGATGCCTGCTGCCGCCAGCAACATCAAGAGCAACAAGGCGGGGCCTCCGTCATTGTTAGGATCATAACCCGCTGCCGCAATAAAACATCCGCCGCCGCCCCCGCCGCCCCCGCCACCTACACTTGCAGTGTTACTGGAGCATTGTTGACCATTCATGATACAGACTTCATTCGAGTAACCACTCTCATTGCCATCGGTATCATAGGCGGTCACCACAAAATAATAGGCGATACCCTCTTGCAGATCCGTGATTTTTGCCCTCGGGTTTTGCGGATCAATGCTTTGCAATGGATAATCATCAACATATTCATAGGGCATTTGCGTGGTTCCGTCATCAACGTAAAGCACATAGCCGGCCAGGTTCTGTTCACTGTTCGGGTCCCATGCAATCACCACATCGTATGCGCTGGCAGGCGTAGCAATCAGAAGAAACAAAAGTGCAGCGAGCAAAAGGATGAAGCGGTCGGCAAGGCGGTATCTATTTTTGTGCTTTAGAAAAAGATGCAATTTGAGTTAAAGCTCGTGAAAAAGAGTTTAGCTAATTTAACACCGGCTGAAAATTTCAATGCTTTAAATTTCGGATCTGCAGTGCAACAAGAATGCCACCCACTGCTATTTTTAAAATTTGATGTTATTATAAATGGTTATATTTATGGCAACTCGGCAGACTAGGGCAGGGTTATCTTTTTGTCCTAGTATTGAGTATACTTTTTAAGACAGGCGGCAATGCGGGGGCAAAACTTGAAGCTGGAATTCAATTGCCGGAAAGACCCGAGATCGCAGCAGCCGGCACACCGCCGACATCTTCAGGCGGGCAGGCCCTGGCGCCTGCCAGGCATTCAACCGGATCTATGGTTTCCGGGTTGAAATAGCGGCTGTCCTCGACAATGATCTCGTGTTCCCAGCTGTCGCCGAAATCATACAAATAGCTGAAGGTGCGTCCTTTCTGCCTGATCAGATCCACAAGACGGTATTTCCCGCATTCAAGCCGTCTTCTTTTGATTCGGGATATTCGGTATAATGTTTTTTGCCGATCGTAAATTCATGCAGGTGGCTGTCGGTCCAGCCCATGACGATTTGAATGACATCGTAAAGCCGGTCCAGGGTAATGCCGGCGGGTACGACAAAGCGGCGCCAGATTTCAGGCTCGATTTCAAGCAACCTGATTTTCAGTAAATAGAGTCTTTCGTTCATGGTTTTTCCTTCAACAATTGACTATTGCAGATACGTTCATATGGGCGGTTCCGATCCCTGATTGATGATGTCCACATATCCGGTATAGCTGAAAATCCGGTTGCGCTTGCGGGAGGTGAGTTCCCTGACAATGCCCAGGCGCTCAAGATGGACCAGGCACTTATTGACCGTTGCCGGAGTG
This sequence comes from uncultured Desulfosarcinaceae bacterium, assembly GCA_964527835.1. Taxonomy (GTDB): domain Bacteria; phylum Desulfobacterota; class Desulfobacteria; order Desulfobacterales; family JAFDCJ01; genus JAFDCJ01. Next base: position 11,678 of record CAZGNV010000077.1, read on the forward strand.
ATGCCTGTTTTTTCCACCAGCCAGCCTGAAGTGGTAATAGGACGTTCCATCAGGCCCCGGTGAATTCGCAATGTGGATGTTGCCGCCCGGCCAATACCGCTGATTTTATCACGATCATTATTAGCCAGATCGACAAGTTGTCGAGCCGTATCCACCGCCTGGGTGGCCGTGACAATAACCGCTTCTGCAAAGAAATCGAGCCACGCTTCCCAGTCGCCGGTCAGACGCACATTGTTGAGTAGCTGGTAGTAATGCTGGCGGTGTGTTTTGAAATATAGGCTTAGGTAGAGCATGGGCTCCCGGAGCACTTTCTGCTCGCACAGGAGCAGCGTGATTAACAAACGACCAAGACGGCCGTTGCCATCGAGAAACGGATGGATGGTCTCAAACTGCACATGGGCCAGAGCAGCCTTGAGCAGCGCAGGGGTTGGTTCCGGCTGGTCATGCAGAAAAAGTTCCAGTTTGCCCATGCACTCCATCACCTGCTCGGCTGGCGGAGGCACAAAGGCGGCATTGCCCGGACGAGTGCCACCGATCCAGTTCTGGGTTCTGCGGAACTCCCCCGGCGTCTGGTCGCTGCCCCGCCCCTTAGCAAGCAAAATGGAGTGCATCTCTTTAATCAGGCGCAGGGACAGCGGAAACCCCTCGGCCAGTCGTGCAAGGCCATGGTCCAGGGCTGCCACATAGTTGCTCACTTCCCGGACATCATCCACCGGCACACCGGGCTCCATGTCCAGTTCAAAAAGAAGAAGATCGGAGAGCGATGACTGCGTTCCCTCGATCATGGAGGAAAGTACCGCCTCCTTGCGGACATACATATAGAGTAACAGGGAAATATCCGGCAGGAAGGTAGAAATACTGTCCAACCGCCCGAGAGCCAACAACGCTTGGTCGAACTTGCCGCGCAGCTCTGGCGTCCACTCGATGGGCGGTTTCGGAGGCAGCGGAGCGGCGACAAAGGCCTGAGCCTGCTCACCCGCTGTTGTTATGGTCACGTAATGACCCTGGAGTTCACGCTTCATCGTTCCGCTGCACCTCGCCTTTTGTTATTTTATAATATATCATTAAACTAAAATAACAAAAGGCGGGACAAGAGTCAAGCGCATTAACCTAAAATAGCAATTTTGTTTATTTTAAGTTATGGCAATTTGCTAAAATATAAACACACTCTTATTCTACCAGTTTCGTAGAACGATGATTTATAACTATTTGGAAATAAAGAATAAAGCTGGCGGAGGGGGGAAGAAGCGTCGCTTTGGCGGGAAGGTGAAGTGCAGGCGTGGCAGTTGTTGGGCACACCTTAAATAAAGCTTATGTAACGAAATTTCCCGTACAATCGAATTATGTAACTGTATTTCTTGGTGGGTCGAGCAGGGGCGTAAGAAATAGCATCTTGTAATTATTTTTCTTGACTTATGCTAAAATATAATGATAATTCTTGTATCGTAAACGCTTTTCTGGAGAAAGCCATGGCTGAAAATGATCCGAATAGATCAACGGACAGACCTGCGGGATATGCGGCGCTTATCGAGCGATACGGCCTCGATGTCATTCCGAATTGGCACAGATCCCTGGTGACGACCAGCGGAATCCACCGCATCGACTCAAGCGGGAGCATCGTCGAGGAGGTATATCCACCCAAGTACTGGCCGGGGGATACCCTGGGCGATCATCTTGAATTTGCGCTCAAGTATGATGGGACGAATCTCGCGATACTCGCCAGCCTGTTTCAGAAAGTTGCAGTGGGAGATTTTCTCGAATATGTCCGGTCCAAACCAACCGGCAAGTACGCCAGGCGGCTGTGGTATCTGAACGAGTTTTTGACCGGCAAAACGCTTCCGCTGGATAACGTGAAGCAGGGTAACTACATTGATCTGCTCGACCCGGATGAATATTACACGATCACCCTGGCCCGACAGGTTCGTCGTCAGCGAATCAACGATAACTTGCTGGGTGATCAACGATTTTGCCCAACGGTTCGCCGTACCGATATCCTTCGCAACTTCGAAACGGCCAATCTCCCCGAGCGATGCCGCAGGGTCATGTCTGCCTATTCCCCGGAGTTGCTGAGAAGGGCGCTCGGCTACCTGTACACCAGGGAGACAAAATCATCTTTTGAGATCGAACATATCAAGCCTACATCGACCCGGACGGAACGATTTGTAGCGCTGCTTCAAATGGCCGAGCAGGAAGACTTCTGTGAAAAACCGCGCTTGATCGAGCTTCAGAATCGCATTGTCGATCCACGGTTTCGCGATTCCGACTACCGAACGAGCCAGAACTATGTTGGAGAGACAATCGCCTGGCAGAAGGAAAGGATACACTTCGCATGTCCGAAGCCTGAGGATTTGGCCGACCTGATGGAGGGTCTGGTAACCGCCCATAAGCGCATGGACGCGAGCGATGTGTCCCCCGTGGTTCACGCTGCCGTTATCGCCTATGGATTCGTTTTTTTGCACCCGTTCGAAGACGGCAATGGTCGAATCCACCGTTTCCTGATCCACAACATTCTTGCCCGCCGAGGCTTTACGCCCAAAGGCGTCATGTTTCCCATATCGGCATCCATGCTGAAGAACCCTGCCGACTATGACGCCTCTCTGGAAGCGTTCTCACGGCATCTTATGGCCCTGGTGGAATATTCGCTCGATGAAGAAGGCCGCATGACCGTTCACAACGATACTGCCAAGTGGTACCGCTATATCGATATGACGTCCCAGGTGGAGGTCCTCTTCAGATTCATAGATCAGACCATTGACATGGAACTTGCCCGCGAATTGGCGTTTTTGGCCAACTACGATGAAACCAAGCAAGCCATCCAGGAGATTGTGGATATGCCAGACCGGAAGATTGACCTCTTCATTCGCTTCTGCCTGCAAAACAATGGCAAACTCTCAGCACGGAAACGCACGAGCCATTTCGATTTCCTGTCGGATGAGGAAATCGTCCGCATGGAACAGGCGGTTCTGGTCGCTTACAGAAGCAGGGCCTTGAACAATGATTGAAAATTCTGCGAGCCGGTAGGGATGTCTATTTTACCGCTGCGAATGTCGGTCCCACTTTCATGCTTTTCCGCTATCCTTCGTTTTGCCGGGCCACGGCGGATAGCATTCATTCCCAAAAAGTTATATTTCATTCAAATGCAACGATGCCATTTTCAAGGAGCTGGCCTGAAAACCCGTCGGAATACCGCGCTTTGTCGCCGATCACTCAACAGCAATCAAAAAATATTGCTTGACATTTTTCACCATACAGGTATTCTTTATTCGCGATTCGCGAATTACAAATAGAGGGCAACCATGCTGCTTAAACCTCAAGACATATTTGTATTGTTGAAATTGGTGGCCATCGGCAATGACGACTGGTCTTACAACAGGCTATCCTTATCGTTGCACATGAGTTCATCCGAAGTCCACGCTGCAGTCAAAAGGGCTTTGGCGGCCCGATTGGCGACCCTTCGCGATGATCGGGCACACGCCAATGTCCGCAATTTGAAAGAATTCCTTCTTCACGGAATTCAGTATACCTTTATTCCGGAAAGAGGCGAGCTGACGCGCGGTATTCCGACGGGGTTTTCAGCCCAGCCTCTGGCGGGCATGCTTATTTCTTCCGACGAGCCACCTCCGGTCTGGCCGGATCCGGATGGCGATCTGCGCGGGCAGGCGTTTTCACCTCTCTATAAATCAGTTCCGAGAGCTGCCCAGGAGGATGTGAAGCTATACGAGTTGCTGGCCCTGGTAGATGCTTTGCGAGGCGGCTATGCCAGGGAGCGAAGCATAGCCGCCGCCGAAATAGAAAAGCAATTGGATCGATATGGTGCAATCGGTGAATCCAAATATTGAAATCCTCGAGGAATCCTTGGTTCGTTTGGGACCCCTTGCCGGGGATGTGGTTTTTCTAGGCGGTTGTGCCACAGGGCTTTTACTGATAAATCCCCTGCTCCTCCATCTGGCGTAACAAACTCCGCCTTTTGCCGGCGGCATATTTTCTGGCAACGAAGCTGGAGGCGTTCGACCACCGTGGGGGAGGCGATTTCCTTTTGAGCAGGGACGTTGAAGATGTGATAGCGGTGTTGGACGGTCGCTCAGAAATTGTCGATGAAGTCAGGAAAGCCGATGCTGAATTGAAAATTTACCTCGGAAAGAGGTTCTGGGAGCTTCTTAATAATCAAAGCTTTGTCGACGCATTAACGGGTCATTTACCGCCTGATGCTGCTAGCCAGGCTCGAGCCCGACTGATATTGCAACGTATGCAGGAACTATCAGAAATCAAGTGAATTTTGGAGATAAACACTCCTGGTTCTGATGCTATGCCTGTTCATGGCTATAGGTGGGCATTAATGCATACTGATTCGGTAAGTTCAAGCTTGATATAATTGCAAGTGGTGGAGGCGGCGGGAGTCGAA
>CAZGNV010000078.1:0-15548 GCA_964527835.1 uncultured Desulfosarcinaceae bacterium
AAGTTCGTTGTTCATAGGTTGCCGCTAGCGGCCTAAACAAGCTTTTTACGGGACCTTCATATCATAGCCCGCATAAAAGTTCCACCGCTTTCGACTATCCAACCTTAATGTTGCAACGCCTTGATGATTGCGCGCATGAAAGCGGGCAGGTCATCGGGCATCCGGCTGGTAATCAAATTGCCGTCCACGACCACTTCCTGGTCCACCCAGCGGGCGCCGGCATTGACCAGATCGTCCTTGATGGCAAAAAAAGAGGTAACGGTCCGGCCGGCGATAATGCCGGCCGAGGCCAGCATCCAGCCCGCATGGCAGATGGCGGCCACAACTTTTCCGCCCTCATAAAAATCTGTGACCAACTGCACCATTTTCGGATAGCGCCGCATTTTGTCCGGTGCGTATCCTCCCGGGATAACCATCGCGTCGAAGTCGGCCGCCGATACTTCATCAGCATCCACATCCACGCTGACCTCGGTGCCCGGTTTGCCGCTGTATTTTTCGGCACTGCCGGACCCCATCACCACCACCTGACAGCCGGCTTCCTTGAGCCGATAGTAGGGATACCAGAATTCAAAGGTGTTGAACATGTCCTCAACCGGGATGACCACTTTTTTGCCTTCAAGCTCCATAACAATTTTCTCCTTTCAATTGTGATGGTCCCCTAAAAAGTTCAATGTGTAGAAACTTTATCAGCATGCTGAATTGCAACCTTGAACGTTGAATCTGTGCCCCAGCCGCTATCCCTAACCCTTTGACCGGGCGCGTCAGTTCCCCTTGAACCCTGAACCTGCAAACCTTGAACCTTCTAAATAATATCCACCCGAATATGCCTTGTCCAGTTTTAAAGCGCCACGTGACGGCGCCTTCGATTTTGCCGGACGGTCAAATCCAAAATATTGGGGTACCGTTAGGTGAACATACCATAGCATGTGTTTCCACGTGAAACCCGGATCTCAAAGAAGGTTGTCCTGATTTGCATCTGCGCAAGATCTGTAGTAACTTGATTGCTTGAATTGAAGCAATGGCGGCATTCGCGAAACGCTTATAAATTGAGCGTTTGATCCGTGTGCCTGTCTGCAACCCTGAACGCTGAACCTGGTACCGATCCGTTTATCCATGTTAAAAATCACCGACACCCTGTGGGTGGATGAAAAGGATATTCAGCTGGAGTTCGTCCGCTCCTCCGGCCCGGGGGGGCAGAACGTCAACAAGGTCTCCTCGGCGGTCCAGTTGCGCTTTGATGCCGGCAGGTCCAAGGCGTTGCCTGAGCCCGTCCGACGGCGGCTAAAACAGATCGCCGGCCGGCGCATGACGTCAGAAGGTGTGTTGATCATCGAGGCTCGGCGCCACCGGACCCAGGAGCGCAATCGCGAGGACGCCATCAACCGGATGATTGCCCTCATCCGGCAGGCAGCTGAAAAACCCAGGCCGCGGCGCCGAACCAGCCCCCCGGCGGCCGCCAGAAAAAAACGAATGGCCGCCAAGCGCCACCGCAGCGAAATCAAACGCCGGCGGCGCGCCGTTCGCATCGACGCGGAAGATGCTTGACATTTATAGCGCGAATCCTTTATATCCAAGTCTTCTTTTTGATTCCAGTTTGTCGTCCTGCGAAACAGCTTGCAGAAAATTCCAGGGCGTGAATCTTGACGGTCCCGTAAAAGTCCCTTTTTGGGGGACTTCATCAATCTTAATCGCACGCAGGCGCTAATGGCAAAAAAAATTCATCTTCCGGATAAGTGTTTAATCGGTGTGATTTCAGATACTCATGGACGATTACCTGAAGCTGTGCTCAAGGTTTTTGCTCAAACCGACCTGATCATCCATGCCGGTGATATCGGCAATGCGCAGATCCTCGAATCCCTGGAGGAAATCGCTCCCACCATCGCCGTCCGCGGCAATATGGACGCCGACAGATGGGCCCGCCGATTGCCGCAGTCTGAAACCGTCAGAATCGGCCGCCGGCAGCTGCATGTGCTCCACGATCTCTATCACCTCGACATCAATCCGGTTGCCAACCATTACCAGGTGGTCATCCACGGGCATACCCATCGGCCCCGGGTCGAAAAACAACAGTTGGTGCTGTATGTAAATCCAGGCAGCGCTGTCCATCCGAAATACGGCTATCCACCGTCGGTTGCGTTGCTTGAAATAGAGGAGGATTCCATCAGGCCCCGGCTGATCGATCTGGCGCAAGTTGATAAACCGGGCACTGCCAATTAAATATTTCGACTGGAGGAATACCATGGGAGGACTGTTCGGCTGTGTCAGCAATCAGGATTGTTCCAATGATCTTTTCTACGGAACCGATTACCATTCCCATTTAGGAACCAAACGAGGAGGTCTGGCCGTAAAAAACGGCCAGGATTTTTCAAGATCGATCCATAATATCGAAAATGATTATTTTAGATCCAAATTTGAATCCGATATGGCCCAATTGAGGGGGAACAAGGGCATCGGCGTTATCAGCGACCACGATCCCCAGCCGTTGATCATCGGCTCCCACCTGGGAACCTTTGCCATCACCACCGTCTGCAAAATAAATAACATCGATGAGCTGGCCGCCCAGGCATTTCAAAACAAACTGCATTTTTCTGAAATGAGCGGCGGCAAAACAAGCCCGACTGAGCTGGTGGCCATGTTGATCTCGGCCAGGGCGACTTTCGAAGAAGGCATTCAACACGCCCAGGAGTCTATCAAAGGGTCGTGCACCCTGCTGTTGCTGACCCAGGAGGGCATTTATGCCGCCCGGGACAAACTGGGACGAACGCCCATTGTCATCGGCAAAAAAAAGGGGGCCTATGCGGCATCATCTGAATCCTGCGCCTTTGCCAACCTGGGCTATGAGATCGAGCGCTATCTGGGACCCGGTGAGATCGTGCTGATGACCCCGGACGGATACGAACAGAGAACAAAACCCAACGACAAAATGCAGATCTGCTCCTTTCTATGGGTGTACTACGGCTACCCGGCCTCGAGTTATGAAGGCATCAACGTGGAAGCCGTCAGAAACAGATGCGGGCGGGCCCTGGCAAGAAATGACGACGTTGACATTGATTTCGTGGCCGGCATACCGGATTCGGGAATCGGCCACGCCATCGGATATGCCAGTGAAAGAGGCATTCCGTACATGCGGCCCTTTGTTAAATACACCCCCACCTGGCCGCGCAGTTTTATGCCCCAGAACCAGAGCATCCGGGACCTGGTTGCCAGGATGAAATTGATTCCCATCAAAAGCCTCATTGAAGGCCAGAGGATTCTTTTTTGCGAAGACTCCATCGTCAGGGGCACCCAGCTCAAGGACAATGTCCAGATATTGTATGATTACGGTGCCAAAGAGGTGCACATGCGACCAGCCTGCCCCACCCTGACCTACCCCTGTGATTTTCTCAACTTCTCCACCTCCAGGGCCACCACCGATCTGGCCGGCCGCAGCGCCATCGAACAGCTCGAGGGAGCTGACGACCGGTTCCTGGAAGACTATGCCACCGACGGCACCAAAAAAAACCTGGCCATGATCGATCAAATCCGACAGCGCCTGAGGCTGACGTCATTGAAATACCAGCGGCTGGCCGATCTTGTCGAGGCCATCGGACTGCCAAAAGACAAGTTATGCACCCACTGCTGGGACGGCAGCAGCTATTTCTGAAATACATGATTGAAGACGCCCTGTGTTGCCCTCGAATTATGCAAAAAAATGTGATCGATTTCATGTGATTGTAAACCGGCTGGTGGATCTGACTGAAAGGGTATCAACCGTCCAGTCTGTCCCCTTGCAAAAAACAACTTGACAAATATACCACATTGTGGTACTCTAAGTCCAGTAGCTCCATTTACGATTTTTTCTTGCAGAAAGAGATTCTATCTCCAACGGGTTGATATTTCAATCGAGGAGCCGATATGAAAACCGCAAAAATTTTCATGTTGATTTTGGCCGGGGTATTCCTCCTGACGCTTTCGGGCTGCACATTGTTTTGTCCGGCACCTACCTCCGGTGGTCCGCTGCCACCTCCCCTGACACCGACCATGGAAGGCTCCGCACAAGGTGAATACGCATTTCTCTGGCTTGCTGCCGACAAAGATGCCTATGTTGGATGCACAGCACCGAATTGTGCCGACGGCGATCAGAACCATGGAACGTTGTTCCACCTCAATGTTTCCGATCCGACAATTCCGCCCGGTACCACTCGCATCTATGTCGAATTTTATCTTCCGGAACTGCCCCCCGGAACGCAGGTCGAAGAAGCATATATCAATCTCTACGAGGACAGCAGACAGGTTCCCGGAACCACAACACGGCCGGTAATCAAAGTCAGGGCAGAGTGGGATCCACGTAATATCAACCACAACAATCAACCAATGGCCATCGGGCCCTTGTCCGAGGACGCCAGACTTGGCCAATTTCGCGCCGTGAACGAGTGGCGGGGGACACTTGTCTCCGTGGGCCGCCTGGCGTCAATCGTACAGGAACACCTTGCTTACCCGAGCCGCAATCACGGCTTTCTGGTGAACAACCCATCCAACATCACATTCCTTCGCAGCTTCCGGTCAGACAATGCCCCGAGTCGAACCGAGACGGACATGGATTTCTCCCCGCGGCTCCTGCTCAAGGTTCGCCTGCCTGGCGGTGAAGAGGGCTTTCTCAACGCCTTCAATGTCGGTCTGCCCCCGTTGCCTCCGGACACGGACCTTGACGAGTATCTGACAGGACCGAATGTCCTGATGGTCCGCATTGCGGGCGGAACCACCTGGCCGCCTTCATGGAATGTTGCTTTCGATTAAGTCCTGCAATTGTACGATTTTAGTGAAATTTACGGATCGCAATCATGGATCTTTCTGCCTGGGTGAAGGGGAGCCTGTATTTTTCCAGCGTTAGCGCATAGTGGCGTTGAGCTGAATCCGGGGTATGCGGCGCTTGCGGGACCATTGACTTCAATTCCGTCACTTCCACTTGATCCACCCTGCCCTTCAAGGCCAGGATGAGTCCGTCTTTTGTCAGCAGTGGCAGGGCCTGCTGAACAAAGGATTGCAGATCTCCCAGGGCGCGGCTGACAATCACATCAAAATGCCGATGATTGACGGGGTCGTCGGCCAGATCCTCGGCGCGCACGTGCAGGGCTTCAATGCCCTGCAGGTTGAGGGTTCGGATGACGTGCTTGAGAAAGCTGACCTTTTTGCGCGAGGCATCAATGAGGGTTACAGAAAGTGTGGGACGCACGATTTTAAGCGGAATTCCGGGAAAGCCACCACCGGAGCCGATGTCCAGCAGGCAGGTTGTGTCCGGCGGGACAAAAGCAGCCGCCGCCAGCGAATCCACAAAATGCTTGACAGCGATTTCAAAGGGATCGGTAATGGTGGTCAGATTGGTAGTTCTGGTCCAGTGAACAAGTTCTTCGGCGTGGGCGCCGAACAGGTCGGTGTGGCAGGTATCAAGTTCAAGACCAAAACCCCGGGCCCCCTCCACAATCACCCGCGTCCATTGTTCCGACCCGATTTTCATCGCCCCCCCGGAGCTGTGCCGCAGGCGCCATCCTTTAACCTTTGTCCTGGTTTGCCTTTAACCTGGCGCGTCAGCGCCCCCTGAACCTTGAACCCTGAACCTTGTACCTATCAGTTAATTTTCAGTACGCCGCAGCCTCAAACCCGCGGAGAACGCAGCCCAGCGGAAAAAAGACCATTTATCGATGGAAGTTAATTTATACATACGCGCCTGACCTCTGTCATATCGGTATGGCCCTGCAACACCTTCAAAATGCCGTCCTGTTTGAGGGTCGTCATCCCCTCTTTCAAGGCATACTCCTGGATCTGCTCCGTATTGGCCTGCTTTTTGATCATCAGCTTGACTCTGGGGGTGCCTTCCATTAGTTCGTGGATTCCCATGCGCCCGCGGTACCCGGTGCCGGAACAATTTTCGCAGCCCACCGGCTTGTACTTGATCATCTCCGGGTTGTACTCGATGCCGGTGCGCTTGAAATACTTGGCGCCGTATTCGGACATCAGCATTTCGAAGTCGTCTTCGGTCATCGGGGCCTCTTCCCGGCAGTTGGTGCACAGCCGGCGGGTCAGCCGCTGGGCCAGCACACCGAGAAAGGCATCGGAAAAATTAAGGGGGTTCAGCCCCATGTCCAGCAGCCGGGTGATGGTTTCCGGGGCACTGTTGGTATGCAGGGTGGAAAACACCAGATGGCCCGTCAAAGATGCTTCAATGCCGATGGAGGCGGTTTCCTCATCGCGCATCTCCCCGATCATGATCACATCCGGGTCGGCCCGCAAAAATGCGCGCATCATACGGGCAAAGTCAAGTCCGATTTTGGGCTTGACTTCCGTCTGCCTTAACCCGGCCTGGGTAATTTCGATGGGGTCTTCAGCCGTCCAGATTTTGATGCCGGGTTTGTTGATGTGCCCGAGGATGGCATGCAGGGAAGTGGTTTTGCCGGAACCGGTGGGACCCACCGCCAGGATCAGGCCATAGGGCTTGGCAATGATCTTTTTCATGACCGACAGGTTGCGCTCGGTCAGTCCCATTTCATCCAGCGCCATGGCACCGGCCGAAGCCAGGATCCGCATAACCACGTCTTCGTATCCACCGGCGGTCGGCAAGGTGGCCACCCGCAGCTCAAAGGTCGGCACCCCCTTGCGCCGGAATTTGATCTTGCCGTCCTGGGGCAATCTTCTTTCGGCAATGTCCAGGTTGGACATGATTTTAATCCTGGAAATAATGCCGCGCACCATGGAATTGGGCACTTTCATGTATTCCTGACAAACGCCGTCCAGCCGGAAGCGGATGGTGGTGGCCTTGGTGATCGGCGACGGTTCAATGTGAATATCGGAAGCATTTTTACGATAGGCGGCGATGATGGCCTGGTCCACCAGTTTGACCACCTGGCTGGAGGTCTCATCGGCTTCCTCAAATTCCTGCTCGTCCTCTTCTTCCTCAAAGGCCACGTCCGGCAGCAGATCGAAATCATCGAGCACGTCATCGGATGTCTGAATGTCGCTGGCCTGCCGGCTCTTGTCAAATGCGTGCCGGATAAACTCCTGAATGTCCTCGCGGATGGCCACCGAAAAATTGATTTTTCCGGTTTTCATCAGGGTTTTGATGTTATCGGTCTTGTTAAGATCCCGAGGGTCATCAACCAGGATTTCCACACCGCTTTTATCCCAACTCAGCGGAATCCAGAGTTCGTTTAGCAAAAAGGCCTTTTTGAGATTTGTCAGCAGTTCGGCCTGAACCTGCACGGAGGAGTCGAAGGCCCGAAAGGGGCAGCCGTAAAACAGGGAAAACGATTTGCCGATGGCCTCTTTTTTGATGTGCATATGCTCGATGAGCACAAATTCGACACTTTTTCTCATTTTTTTCGACAGGGCAAAAGCCTGCTGCAGTTTGTCCGTGGTGACCATTTTTTCTCTGAGCAAATAATCGTATTTCGACCCCGAGGCAAAGGTGGCCCTGACCGAATCCAGTTGCTTTTTGATTTCACCATCAGCAGGATTCAGTTTCAGGGCCGCCTCATAAAGGTCGTGGGCCTGATCACGGTGATCCCGCTTTTCCATCTCCTGGCCCAGTAAAAACTTGATCCGTGAAGTTTCCTTTTTAGCCAGTTTTTTCTTTTCAACCAGCTGGTCGAATTCTTTGACCGCCTTGTCCGGTGAATTGATTTTCAGCAGGCTTTCGGCCAGCAGAGGGATAATTTTTTCCCTCGGATAGTCAAGCGTCATCATTTTGGCGAATTCCGCCACTGCCTCGACATGCAACCCCATTTCCTGAAATGCACAGGCACCATCCAGAATCGCGGAAATATCCCCCTGGTCGGAAAACGTCTTTTTGAAAACGGAAAGCTCTTTGGCGGAGACCCCGGGGGCGGTGACCTTATCCTGTTTTTCAATCTCCTTTCGCAGCAGATTGATCCTTTTCTGGATTTTCTCCTGAATCTGGGTGTCCTGGGGAGAAACAATGGTCAGTATGTTTTCGTAGATGTTCAACGAATCGCCGTAAAGTCCCATGGACCGGCAAACTTCCGCCTCGTTTATTCTTGTCTCGATATCGGTTCTCATGGTAACGAATAACCCTTTCAAGCTCTCCGCAGGCATGGCCGGAGCATCTTCCGTGCTTTCGCCGGTAGTCGATCTGCCAGTGGGCGCCGGAGTTACTTCTTAAAAAACCGCCGGATCCCCCTGGAAGTCTTTTTTGCGGGTTTGAGTGCCGGCAGGATGATATCGCAGTTAAGCCGCATCATGGAAATCGGAACAAAGGGTCCCATCAAGACCATCAGGTAGCCGATATCCGTTCGGCGAATATAAAGTCGGCCCCTTTCAAACACCAAGTCCGTCTCCCGGGTCCCGGCCAGGGCCTCAATGAACCGCCCCCAATCCCGGGATCGGGGGTCTTCGGCCGGTTGGGTGTTAAATTTCTGAAATATGACATCACCGGCAAAGGAAAACATCATCACCCCCTTGACGCCCTGCATTGCCAATATGTCGTTGAACAATTCCTGCATGTTATCGTCTCTCACCCGGATAGAATCTGCAGGATTTTATCCCGTGGACATCTAGGATTGACAGCAATCACAGTGGTTTTTTCCCCGGGCAGCAGAATGTAATCGCTGGCTTCCCCCCTGTCGACATAGCCCTGCACCAAAGCGCCGATTTGAAAAAAATCCCCGGCCCCGGCCAGGTGCGAAACCCGGCTGTCCCATGAAGCGTCCTGGTAGACATCTTCCAACCCGCAACTGGGACCGACCTCGCATTCGATTTTGTCCCTGATTTTGCGGATAAAATCACCGGGGTCGGATTCAAAGCTCGGCACGTTTTTCCCGACCGGCGCCTTGATTGCCGCCACCTTGGGTTCCGGTTTTATGAGGGCGTCTTTTTCATCCTTGCGCCTCGCCGTTTCAAGGATCAACTGCTGCATTTCGCTCTGAATTTTTTTTTGCCTCAGAGGGCAGCCGTTCTGAATTGACAGATTGACCTGCTCCCAGGCAAAAATTTTATAGGCCGCCTCTTCTCCCTGAAGGTCATTGACCCTGGCATCCATCAATTGTCCTTCGTTAAAAAACAAAATTCCTTTTTGCCCCGTGGACTTGTCTTCCAGGCGAATGGTGCAGGTTTTTTGCTCCATTTCCATCAACTGCAAAAACATGCCGGAAGATACATTGTGCAGCGTTCCGCCTTCGGTTTCCTTGCGCAACGTGGCCATGATCTGCCGGGCCAGGTTTTCAATCAGAAACGGCTTGGCAATGTAGCCTACGGCACCGCCTTCCCGGGCCAGGCGCTCCATCTGCGCCGTGCTGTACCCGGTAATAATGATCACCGGGATGTCCGGATAATACTGCATAATGTGTGCCAGAAGTTCAAACCCGTCCATGCGGGGCATTTTCAGATCGGTAACCACCAGAGAAATCACATTTTTCTTTAAACTTTCAACCGCCCCGACCCCATCATGGGCCAGCAAAACCGCAAATGAATCCCGATACCGTTCAAATCCTTCCCTCAGCGCCAGCAGCATTTCGCGGTCATCATCCACCAGCAGGACATTTTTAATCATGAGCCTTCTCCAGTTTCCCGCTCCAGGAAGCCTTGTCAATATCGACGATTTTAACGCCGGCGACATATTCCATGGCTTCATATTTCTTGATATTGCCGATTTTCTGGGTGATCGTGGTCATTTTTTCGATTTGCTCCTGGACCCTTGCAATTTTCGCATAAATTGTCCCTTCCGGTCCCAGCTCCGACAGGGTCTCATTGAGCAAATTGGTAATTATGGTCAGCGGCTGATTCAGACTGTGGGCAACTCCACCGGCCATTTCCAGCACTCCCTGGAATTTTTGGTCATTGCTGCGCTCTTTGCGTTGACTGACCGCTGCGCTGACATCCCGGGCAATGCATTTAATGTGGTGCGGCCGGCCGTCGTAACGCACAAGGCAGGCATCCCAGTCCAGGTAGCGCTTACGCCCTGAATTGTCCTTGACTGCCAGGATGGCCTCATGGCGGCCTATTTTTACAATATCCGCCAAAAAAATGATAAAAAACTCCCGGTCTTCGGGCACAAAAAAAGAAGACAGCGGCTGGCCCGACAACTTGCTTTTAGAAACCCCGAGCAGCTCGACGCCAGCCTGGTTGATGTCAATCACCTCGCCCACAAGATCGACAATCAGGATGATATCGCGGCTTTGATCAGCAATCCCGTCGAGTCCAGGAGGGGCTTTTTGCACTTCGATCTGACCGGTAATATCGCGCATCATCCCGTCGAGATGAATCACCATGCCGTCGTCATCCAGCACGGCTTTTGCCGTCACCGCACACCAGACGGGGGTTCCATCCTTCATTTTGAAAGCCATGGGAAGGTCTACAATGCGTCCGCGTTGCAAAATGGAACGGATAAAAACGCCTCTTTTGCGCTTGTTGCGGTATAGCTCAATAACCGGAAAGTTGAACAGTTCGGAAGCAGATTGATATCCAAAAAGACTGGCAAATGCCTGGTTGCAGTAAACAATTTTCCCCTCGATGGTTGTGCGGTAAATTGCTGCCGGAATGCCGTCCAGGAATTCAGCAAATCCCCTGGCAGAAATGCCATAATCACTGATGGAAGGTATATGGGCCATTGTCAAAGATGAATGTCAAACTTTTTCAATTCCCGGTCATAAGTTTCGGACCATGCCGACAGGCCGGCAACAAGTCCGGGCATCAACCCGAGCTCCCGGGCCAGTTCGCTGACCGACTCCATGACTCCGCGCACCAGTTCCTGGTCACCGGCGGTCCCTGAAAAAGAAATTTTACGGTCGGAATAGTCAAATTCCCCGGCAAAAGGATCCAGAAAGGCATATTTTTCAGCACTTTCCACAAATTTTTTCTTCAAAAGCTTGCTGAAATCACCTTTTAATTTTTTGTTGGCCGATACCGTGTTTTCAAAAATCCTTAAAAATTCTTCCATCATGGAAAGCACATGGCCAGAAGCCGGCGCGTTGACCGTCGAACCTTCTTTTTCCTCTTGCATCCTGGCCAGGGAGATGCGGCCGACATTGAAGGTGGCACCGGATTGCCGGGTTTTTGCGATCAACAACTCCTGATTTGTCTGGCTGTCGGCGGACTGGTTCCGATCCCAGGAAAAAGAGCCGCCGATGATCTTGCCGTTGATAATAAAGATCATTGCCGCTTCCTTTCCGTCGCCGATGGATACGTCAATGTAGCCGTTGAGTTTCTCCGAACTCATCTTTTTGATGAGCTTTTCCAGGTCGGTAAATTCGGTGCTCAGGTCCTTGTAAATCTTTTCGGCACCGGGAATGCTGGACCAGAAATATACCTCCTGCGCGGACAGGCGGTAAATATCGACGGTGAAATTGTCATGTCCCCCGGCCCTAACGAGCCTGTCAATGGCCTTCGCCCCCTCCAGCTGCACTTGTTTGTCCTGGAAAACGGCATTGAGCACTTCATCCTTGTCAAAGAAGATAACACCTTCAGCTGACGGTGATTTAAAAAAAACGCCGCCGGAACCGATCTCGCCCTGGAAATGTTCCACCAGTTTTTCAATATCGAGATAATAAATATTCAGATTTTTTAGAACCGGTTTTTCTCTTGGAAGCACAATCATCTTATGACGTCTATCTCCTAGCTGTCGCTAAGTGCACTGATTCATATGTTCTACGAGTGCAATCTAGCGACGCCGCCGCAGCCGTTCAATGGAAAGCCGGATGCTGTCCTGCATCCGGGAAATGGCTTCGGCCAACTCGCCAATTTCATCACTGGAGCTCGTGTCCACCTCCACCCCCAGCTCACCCACGCTGATACGATCGGCAATATCCGTCAAGGATTTGATCCGGCCGGTCAGCCGGTGCCCATATATGAAAACGATCAGGCCGACGAGCAGCAGCGTTGCCGCTAAAACGGCCCAGGTGATCATCCGGGCCTTTTCGGTCAATTCTGCTGCCTGGGCCTGCATGCGTATCACCGGTCCTGTGAATTCATCCATATAGGTGGTCGCGGCAACCACATAGGGAGTGCCGGGCACCGGCGTGCAGACCATGAATTTGTCGCGAAATTTGCCGTCCTTGTCCTGCCAGGTGTAATAGCCCTGGGATTTTTTCCCGTCTTTAACTCCTGAATATACTTTCCAGAATCCGGCAAAATTTCTGCCCAGCGGCTTTTCTAATTTTCGCATGTCGATGCCGATGATTCTGGGATTTACATGGGCCCACGTCCGCCATACCCCATCGGCTCCGGGCAGCTGATAAAGGGCCGTGTAACCCGTCAATCCGACTTTTTGCACGGCCAGGGTTTTAAAACTCATATCGGTGTTGAAATTTTCCTTTTTCAAATCCGGATGGCTCAGCAGATAAAGCCGGCACTGCATGGCCACGGCTTTTGACAGGTCGGCAATTTTTTCTTCGGCCATCTGGTTGACAATCTTGCTGCTGGCACGGGTGAGCAGTTCAGATGTCGTTTCAAGCTGCCACATATACAGGATGCTGGCACCGGCCATCAGTATCAGGGGGATGAAAAGAAAAAGCAGCAGCATTTTGGCCCGCAGGCCAAATCTTTTCCTGCCGGATTTTTTCGCCGCCGGTCTGGCCGGCTGGTCAGCCGCAATATCGTCCATCGTGGTGGTTACCTGCTCGATGGTAGGAGCCGGTGGTTGCTCCGGCGGCGGCGGTTTGGCGACCACGATGCGATGAGAACAGGCGCGGCATTTAAAAGTGGCGGCTTGGCCTTTGATTTTAGCTGGGTCGATTCGATATTTTTTTCCGCACTCCTCACAGATAACAATCATACTAACGGCTCCTTTTAGGCCAACGGATAATAATCAAGGCTGTTTCACAACCGACATGCGAACTTTATACCGGCTACCGGCGGCTGTATCCCTTCTCAAGAATTTTTTTGGCCATATTTTGTAAAAAAGCGGATTTTTTTTCTTCCCGTCGGATTTCCAGCGCCAGTTTATCCACCAGCGCCGCAGCTTGATCACATGGAAAGTGCAACAGGTCATAGCCGAAGTTCTGAACTTCATCTTCAATCAGTACCCCGGCCACCGGACCGACAGCCAGAGAAAGCTGTTCCAGTAAAAAACGAAAAAAATCTTTGTCCACGGCAACAATTTCCAGAGAAACGTTTTCAACGAGCCCGAGTTGCATAAGATTGGCAATGACATCTCTCATGGTCCCCATATTCATGGACATTTTCCTGGCAAGCACCCCCAGGCGCACGTTGCCGTCAAGTTCCATCAACACCATCAAGGCCTTGCGGTCGAGCGAAATCCCTCCCAGATCATCCCTGACAATGCGCCTGAAGACCATGGAAGAAATATCACCGGTGGACAGATCCATGAAAGTCACCCATGTTATGCGCAAAAATTACCTGCCAGCGGCAGGCTGCCGTCAATAACGGCACACAGCAACACAGCGTTTGCAGCCCGCCAAAGCAAAAGCCTCGCTGTTTCCCTGGGGATAATTGTGCATGTGCCGGACCGGTTAATGCCCGCGGTCCAATTGGTCAATTCGTTTCTTTAATGCTTCGATCTCGGCATGAATGAACGCTTTGATTTCTGCTACGGCTTCCGCCAGAGTTTCAATGGAAGGGCCGCCTTCCTCGACAACCGTCATTTCGTCTTCAATGACAACCGAAGATGATTCAGCCGCCTGCGTGGCAGCAGGTTCGGGCTCCGGCGTTTCTGCGCGCTCCTGGTCCGGCGCTTCCTCCTGGAGGACTATGGCAGTGGCGGCTTCAGGTTTTTTACGCTGACTGGAGGCTTTCCGGGCCGAAATCTGCATTCGTAATTTCTGATAGCTGTTCATCGCAGCCCGCAGCAGCTTTTTCTTATCCCTTTCCGACATGTCCCTGGAAAGGACCACTTTATCCAGGCTGGCAAAAACCGCGTTGAGGATCTTGAAGGTTTTGGGGTGGGCATTGCCCCGATTGGTTTTAATGTAATCGCCAAGGGAATTTAAGATTTGAAGAAAGGTGACAACAATTTTATCATGCTCATAGGTCAGCTTCAAGTCCTTGAGCTGCTGCAGGAAGTTTTGCAGAACTTCGTCGGTAATTTCCCAGTCTATGGAAAGCACCAGGTTTTTCAATTCCGCCAGTGGGTAGCTGTGTGCCGGATCCCGCTCATCGGATTCTATATCGGCTGCATCGTCCTCACCGAAAAGATCGTCCAGGCGGCTTTCAAGCTCGCTGTCGAGGATATTATCATCTTTTGAAGCGGCCAATTTGTTGTCTCCTATCTTAAATCCTTTTTTATGGAAGCCACGGTCAGCGAAATAATGCGTTTCAGGGTCGCAATCACATTTGTGCCCAATACGGCACTGGCGGCAAAGGAAGGAATTTTCAGCTGACTGTTGAGATCTCTTTCGAGGGTTTCCACTGGCAAAAGGGGGATGCCCTGCTCTTTGAGATCCATTTTATTGTACTGCAGTACACTTGGAATTTTAAAAATGCTTTTCTTGTAGACGGCAAGATTTTCCTGCAGATTTTTCAGCGATAGAATGTTTTTTTCCCTCCGCACCGCCATCGCATCAGCCACAAAAACGATGCCGTCCACCCCGCGCAAAACCAGTCGGCGGGTGGCGTTGTACTTGACCTGCCCGGGGACGGTATACAGTTGAATCTTGACGTCATACCCGTTGACAATTCCGACATCGAAAGGCAGAAAATCAAAAAAAAGGGTCCGATCGCCATGGGTCTTGACCGTTACCATTTCGGTATTGATTCGTTTGGCGAACTTTTTATATATGTATTCCAGGTTGCTGGTTTTGCCGCCCCTTCCCGGACCATAGTAGACAATTTTAACCTGGATTTCTTTGCTTTTAAGATTGACGAAAGCCATCCGACAGACCTGAGCATCAAAGTTTAGAAATATTTGCGTATTTCCAATGGGTTGCGATTTAACCGGCTTACAGTGACAGGAGCGGCTCCAAAATCTCCTTCAACTGCTCGACGGAGTCAGAAACCTTCAGTCGCAAAAAGCCCAGGGAGATGTCATTGCCGAATATGGTAATCAGTAAAAATTCGGTGGTGATTTTATTGAAATGAATGTTTTCGGTTTTCCCCTTGTGAAAAAGGATCGAAAATTCATTTTCACCAATGATCTTGGCCATCGCACTGACAGCTCCGAAATTGCCGGCCGCCAGCGCTGCCAGCGAATAAATATCGTGCTGTTTTTCCCCGTTGTCCAAATTGGCGATGATGTTGCCGGCCATATCAATCAGAAAAACACAGCGCACGCCGTTTTCAATCAAGTCCTGCTTTAAAATCTCTTCAATGCTGTCAAGCTGTTTTTGACCAAGGGTATAAGACAATTGCCAGCCTCCCTAACTTAAAATTTGATAACTATCCGTATCTGTTTTAATTTCGGCAGATAGCGGTGATACTTTAGCTTTAATGCCAATGGGGCTCATCGTGGTTGATCCCGGCGGTCCAAGGATGCGGTCCGGCTGCCGTTCGGTTTTTCCCGCCAGCCAAACCGTTGCGGCAACACGCCGTTGCGCAATCAATGATGACGATCCCGTAAAAAGTCATTTTCGAGCGCCATCAACCCTTTTCGGAAAAAGAGCTTATACTTC
>CAZGNV010000079.1:0-15460 GCA_964527835.1 uncultured Desulfosarcinaceae bacterium
AAAGCAGTTTGTCAGATCCGGACAATCGCAGCCTTTTTTTGCGGGATAGGCCCGCCGAGGAAAAGATAGGCCAAATAAATTAACGCTATAACGGCATAACGACCCAACCCCGCCTCTGTAATAACCGTCATCAGGTAATCAGGCAGGCCGGTAAATGCAACCGCTTGGGCCATGATAGCCGCTCCGATGAATATGGATGCTAGTGAACTGAAGGTGGAAAGTGTTCTCCACAGAACATCCGGGACGGTACTAAGGGTGAATCTCTTAAAAAATGCAGCCAGTACGAGCGCTGCTATCACGCCTATGGCTGCAGCTTCGGTGGCGGTGGCCAAACCGGCGACCACCGTTCCCAGAACCGATGCCATCAAAATAAAAAACGGCCAGGCCTCCATACTCTTTTTTAATGCTTTTCCCAAGGGAATAATTTTCGTCTCTTCTTGCGGCATCAGGTCCGGTTTTAATTTAGCCTGAACCCCGATGTATACCATGTAGGACAGGGCCACGATGATCCCCGGAATAATGCCCGACACGAATAGCTTGCCCACGGAAACCTGCTGAAGGGCACCATACAGGATCAGGACGGTACTGGGAGGTATCAATATCCCAAGAGTACCGCCACCGGCCAGGCTGCCAATCAATGAGCGGGAGGAATATCCTCTTTCTATAAGTTCATCATAGGCAATGGAACCGATAGCGGCGGTGGTGGCGGTGGAAGATCCGCTGATAGCGGCAAAAAGGGCACAGGTTCCGATATTGCTTTGTAAAAGGCCACCGGGCAACCTGCTGAACAGGGGCGCGATAGCACCGAATATTCTCTGGGCAATCCCGGTGACGGCGATAACCTCACCCAGCAGAAAATAGAGCGGAATCGCGGCAAAGGTATAAGAATCCAGCAGGTGCCAGAGGCCGTTGGCGACCACTATGTATGGAACATCGGTATAAAGGGTGAGAATGACTAGCCCGATAAATGCCAGGGCAGTGCCGATATAATTACCAGTCGCCAGAATAAATAGGATGACTGTGAAGAGAATGACATTTGCCGTCATGTTCACCTCGTTGCATTTTCTAGGTTGACCCCGTTGCCAAGAAGATCAAGTAATTGGGCAACCGCGGTTAAAAACATCGTGACGGTCATTAACCCGAGAGATAATGGGATTGACATCGTCCAGGGCCAGATGGGAATATCCGTCATGATGGTTCGTGAGCCAAGCGTGTAATTGTCCCAGGCAAAAATAAGTGTCGCCCAGAAAACAATTCCAAAAACCACCGTTCCAGCGCATGTTCCAATGGCATTGGCAGCTTGCTTCCACTTGCCGGGAAGTTTGTCCCAAAGTAAAGATATGCGGATCAGTTTGTCATTCAGATAGCCATAGGTGAGAGTAAAAATGGATCCTGACAAAAATAGGAGTGAAGCAGTTTCATCGGCAATGGCAAGAGGTGTGCCAACCACATAGCGCATAATACTGCCGCAAAAAACCAGCAGTACCAGTAAAGAAAACAAAATGCAGGCAAGCACCATTAAGATTTGTCCCAGGATATTACAGACCCGCAACATAAACTTAACAATGGATTGAATAACTGCTATCATAATGTTCCTCTCATTTGGTTGAAAATAAAGATTTGCCTATTTGATGACCGCTGTAAATCGGCCTGCTGCCGCTATCAAGTTCAGTAAAAAACCAAAAAGATTGATGCTAATAGCGACGAACCAGGATAATTTCGATGAGTATGATTCCGGTGTTCGGGCATACAGAATAAAATGCCGGATGATCCCAAAGTATCCGAAAAAAAATAGCGCTAAAACCATAAGGACCCGGTATGCCTGGTAGTAATCATTGTAGCCTGCAACCAGAAACATCCCATAAATCAACAGAAAGATGGCTCCTACAATAGGGGGATTCGAACTCAATTGCCGTGCGCCAAACCGTGTTCGCAAATAACTTACCCCATTGAAACCGATGCCTAAAAAACAGTATAGCAATTGGAGCAGGAGCAACAATGACAGCGATATTTTAATTTGGAAAAGCCCCATCACAACTTCTCAGTTTCTATCCCCGAAGCATCAATCGTGCGATCGGCAATCAATTGATCATGGCCAGACCCTTATCGAACGCCGCAAGGTTGATATCAAGTTTGCTGGCGGGCATGGTGCGGGCCATGACCTTACGAAAGCCCTCTTTTGTCAGGGGTAAATCACCGATGCCGGCCAGAGCGCCCACCAGCAAAACATTTCCCAAAATGGGATTACCCATTTTGGCAGCTTGGTCAGTGGCATCGATGAGCCAATACGCACCCGTCAGTTTCTGCATCCAGCCCTTGAGCTCCTCATCGCCGGGATAACTGATCTCACCGCTAATAACCTCGAGTGCATAAACAGGGCGGGTATTGGAGATGACCTTGACTTCTGGATTGCCGTATTCCTGCAACACACGGATGGCTTCGGTGGGTTCCAGGGATACGACGGCATGGGCCTTGCCCCTGGGCATTTGCGGAGACAGGCTGGACTTCGTACTGATCCTAAGGTGGCTCATCACCGAGCCGCCCCGCTGAGAAGCGCCGAAGGTCTCTCCGATAGTGACATAAAAGCCCTGGTCGGCCAGCATATTGCCAATCAGTTTGGAAGCCAGCACGTTACCCTGGCCGCCCACGCCGGTGATGATCAGGTTGAAGGGGTCTGCTGAAAGTGTCTGATTTGTCATTTTATGCGATCTCCTTTTTCTGGATGGCACCGGACGGGCAAATGGAAGCACACATCCCGCAGCCCGAGCAAATGACGTCGTCGATACGGGCGGTCTTCTTCTCAGGATCCCATCTAAGCCCGGGACACTTGAACACGCGGGTGCATAGTTTGTTGCAGCCGCAGTCCTCGCCAAAGCACACATCTTCGTCCACACTCACATCGAACAGTTTGCGGCCCTTTTTTTCCGGGCCAAGCGCACAACCCTGCTTGAGAATAAATACATTCACCCCACCTTTATCCAAGAGTGATAGAAGTTTATTTTGGGTGGCGGCGACCTCGAAGGGATCGGACTGCTCCACGTGAGCACCCATGGCCTTGGCAATCTCTGCGATATCCAGCGCCGGGACCGCGTTGCCCGCGGCATCCTCTTCTGATCCCGGGTGCGGCTGGAAGCCTGTCATGGCCGTCCCGGAATTGTCCAACACCACCAGGGTCATGTCAGCCTGGTTGTGAATGGCATTGACCAGGGCCGGCATCACGGCATGGAAAAACGTCGAATCACCACACACGGACAACACCGGCTGATCCATGCCGAACTGTTTGAGCTTGCCGAATCCGCTGGCCAGTCCGGTTCCCGACCCCATAGCATGCACCGTCTTGAGCGTGCCGTATCCGGTGGCCATTACCCCCAGGGTGTAGCACCCGATGTCGCCGCATAAGAATCCCTCGCGCCCGTCCATTTCAAGCACGTTGTGAATCGTCCATAAGCTGGACCGGTGCGGGCAGCCGGCACAGAATGCCAGGTCTCGCACTGGGGCGGCAGTGGCGCCGGCAGCCTGTGCAATTTCGGCATAAGCAGGTGCCATGGCCGTGTATTCCAGTGACAATATCTTGGAGAGCCCTGTCGCCACCAAATCCGGATTTAGCTCGTTGACCGACGGCAGGGTACCGTCACTGCGGCCGTGGAACGTCTTTACCCCGATGCGGCCGGCCAATTCAGCCGCCAGGATCTTCACGTTATCCTCCAGAAAAGGCAACACCTCTTCCACCGTATAAATCACCGGGCTGGTGGAGAGATATTTTTCCATGAACTTGGGCGGCAGAGGCCAGGTGGTTCCCATTTTAAGCAGGCCCACCCGGCCTTCCACGCCAAGCAACTGGATGGCCTCCTTGGAATACAGGTAACCGGCACTGCTGGTAACTATAAGCACTTCAGGTGCTTCCGGTCCCTCGTAACTGTTAAAGGGGCAATCCTCGAAGATCGATACCGCCTTACGCAATTTTTTCTGCATCTGAAGGTGCCGGAAGTGTACGGGGAAAGGGACCATATATCCCTTGTCCGGATCCATGAAGTCGCCCTTGTGCTCGAACCGTGCTGCAGGCGTTTCCGCTGGCAGCTCACCCAGAACAACATTGCCGCTGGCGTGCGAAAGGCGGGTCACCGAACGGATCATCACCAGGTTGCGGATCTCTTCCGAGAGCTCAAAGGCCCACTTGGTCATGTCCTTGGCCTCCTGGAAGTCAGCCGGTTCGATCAGTGGCACCTCGAAAAGCTTGGCAAAAGGGCGGCTCTCTCCTTCGTTGCCCGATGACAACGCACCCGGATCTTCGCAGGATATCAGGATCATGCCCCCCCGGGTGCCGGTCTCGGAGAGGTGCAGCATAAAATCAGCAGCCACGTTCACGCCAACCTGTTTCATGATGGCCGCCGAACGCAGACCGGCAAAGGATGCTGCTGCAGCCACTTCCATGGCCACCTTTTCGTTTACCGACCACTCAACATAAATATTCCGTTCCCGGGAGACCCGGGCCAGGTTTTCTACGATTTCAGAAGACGGTGTTCCTGGATAGCCGGCGGCCACTGAAAGACCGGCCTCCAGCGCCCCACGTGCAAAAGCATCGT
The DNA here is from genome assembly GCA_964527835.1 of uncultured Desulfosarcinaceae bacterium. GTDB lineage: Bacteria > Desulfobacterota > Desulfobacteria > Desulfobacterales > JAFDCJ01 > JAFDCJ01. The sequence continues at coordinate 4,584 of CAZGNV010000079.1, forward strand.
TTCCCTGCATCAACTGTTTCTCTCCAGGCCGGCCGTCACTTATTGTATTCATAGCTTTCTCCTTCCAGTTCGTTCATACGTCTTAAGCGTTCATGAAAGACCCGGGGTACAACAATTTTGTTATCAACCAAACGCCGTGCTTGTCACCTGCGGGCATTTCAACCCAAAAACCTGGCCAGCACTTCGGGCGGCACCCGCAAAACCGGCCGGCTCTCTTCATCGTCCTGGTTGAGATAACCTTGGCGATCTGCGTGCCTGAACGAGCGCTCCTTTTTGGCCAAAGCCGCATTCAAGAGCATCTTCTGGTTTGCTTCGGGAAATGCCTCGGCCTTCAGCCACCCGTCCGCCACAGCCTTGTCTACCAGTTCGGCGCCAGTACGGGTGCGGACCAAAAGGGTGTTCCATCCGGACCTGCCTTCATACATGCCCACCGACACATCCGTCCACTCGGCAGTCATATCGGTGCAGATGAAGCAGGTGTGCGGAATCAATTTCCGGATATCCTTGAGCGGAAACTGCTTCTCTCCAGTAGTTGTTTTAACAATCAGCACTTCGGCCGGCGGCGGCGGGATATCCATGCCCGTGATCTCTGCGATGTCCATTCGCTCTGACAGATAGGCCGTCAGCTGCCGGTTTTCCAAGGCCCAGTTGCAAAATACACCGACGGTGAGAGCCACGGGATCCTCGAAATCTTCACGTGCTAAGGGATTCATGCGCATTTGGGCCACGGCGGTCATCTGGCAGGGGGTACCCACCACGGCCAGGCGGCGTTCACCTTCCCGGGCGGCCTGGTTCAATGCGGACAGGGTTGGGGCGGCAATAAATTTTGAACCGGCGCTGGCAGCCACCTGCTCCGGTTTCTTCACCAGACGGGCCACGGGTTCGATACCCTCAGCACCTGTAAGGATGGCACCACCGACCATTTTCTTCTCAAGGGCGTAAGCAATAAGAGCTGATACCGTGCCACCGCCCTGAAAACCGGCCTTGACCTGTTTACCGGCTTTGGCAGCCAGGATACCCGAAAAGTGGCCCAAGGGCCTTCCATCGTAGGGTTCTTTCCAGTAAAAGCGGCAAAGCCCATCCAAGTCCACTTCTGTTTTGGGACAGTGGGCATTGCAGGGGCCCTGCTCGAGGGTGCAGGGAAACAGCATGGCACTTTTGCCCTTGTAAATTTTAAAATAGGGACAGATGTCCATGCACATACCACATCCGATGCACAGGTCGCGCTGGATCACATCGTTTACCAGTTCCTTCGATCCAAAAATTCGCATAACGCCTACCTCCTTGCCATTAGAAACAGTGAGCCGCAATTGAGAATAACATTCCTCTACCCTCCCAAATGGGGTATTAATCACCAACTGTGCAGATGCATGTTTCTAATGTGTATGGTTATCATTATCTCATCTAAAGATTATTTCCCTTTACCCGGGCTGTTGGTATATCATCCAAAATACTGCATGGTCGCATTGGGCAAAACAGCCGCCCGGGTGCCCTTACCGTGGTGCGGCCGCGTAAGTTCCATGACCGCCTCCCAACTATTCACGATGGTGCCGGCTTCCGGGTTGGCAAACCAGTCCAACAGGGTGCGGTCTGGATAGGCGGTCATGAGGATGACCTCCACGGTGGGTGGAATGGCAGCCACGGGATATTGCCTGCCGCCGTAGTCGCTGCCAAAACGCCCCAGCAGATAGTGGGGCACCTGTCCCTCGGGTGAATCTGCGATCACCACCACAGTACCCGTGAATTGCTCAAGGGCCATGGCACCCAGCACGATGGCGATACCCATCTCATTGGGTTTGGAAAAGGCATTGGCAATGACAATGTTTTTGTCTTTCGGGGCTGGGTCGGTGCGATAAAGATCTTTGGCTGCGGCCACGGCCGCATCGTGGACCTGGAAAAGCTCACCGGCATAGAGCCCGGTGGTTTCACCGCACCCGTTGACCACCACGTTCAGCAGGAAGTCGACATGGGCCATGGCAGCGGCCTCGTTGATCTCCTGACGCAGGATATTGTTCTCGTGGCAGCCCATCCCGGTGGTTTCCTTGCCCATTTTTTCAACGTCCAGATGGTAGTGGGAGATGGAGTCTACATGCGCCACTCCGGGCAAAAAGAGTTTACCACCCCCAGAAAACCCGGCTTGCGCATGGGCCGTCACACAACCGATGCCGATCTTCAAGTCGGCCCGCATGACCTCACGGTTGAACATCACCCGGGTCCCGCGGCGGGTTATACCGACCTCGACGCAGTTTTCGTAGATGTTGTGATTGAAGATCCGGTGTTTTTCCACGATGGCGCTGCCGAGCTTCTTGCGGAAATCTACCATGGTCAAAGCGCCGTGGGTGCCCAGGGCGCAGACAAAGGTGATCTGATCGTCGGTCAGGCCGGCCTCGTGCAGCATTTTTAACACCAGGGGGACCAATTCATAGACCCTCGTGGGGCGGGTCATATCGTCGAACACGATTACCACCCGCTTCTTGCCACAGGCGATTTCCCGCAGTGGAGGTGTACCCATGGGGTGTTCAATGGCGGCGGTCATCCCTTCGAGAGACAAGGGGGGCATGTCAAAGCCGTTCATGGGGCAGTGCTGAACGTCCCAGTCGTCCGGCAGATCGATTTCCAACCATTCCATGCCATACCAGGGTCTTTGGGGCAGTTTGAATTTCATGGATTCCTCTCTTTCGGATCTCAGTCCAGATAAGCACCCTTGGCCGCGCTTTTGACCAGTTTGACATACCGACGCATATACCCTTTCGGTAACTCACGGCGCCGAATCTTTGTTTCAGCCAGACGTCCCTCGATCTCTACAGCACTCAGGTCTACGGCAATGGTTCGTTGGGGAATATCGATAGTGATCATGTCACCGTTTCTGACGGCTGCTATGGGCCCGCCATCGGCAGCCTCTGGTGAAACATGGCCTACGCACGGACCGGCCGAGGCACCTGAAAAACGCCCGTCCGTAATCATGGCCACACGTTGATAGCCTGACATGGACAGGTTCATGGTCACCGCCAGGGTTTCGGGCATGCCCGGGCCACCCTTGGGGCCTTCATTGCGGATCACCAGCACCTCTCCCTCGTTGATGGTCTTTTCCCGCAATGCGGCCAGGGCCTCATGCTCCGACTCGAGCACCCTTGCAGGGCCGCTGAACACCCGCATCTCCTCTACGACCGCCGACTGTTTGACCACGCACCCCTCGGGAGCAAGGTTGCCGAAAAGGGCCACGGTGCCGCCTTCAGGGCTGTGGGCGTTGTCTTTTTCCGGTATAACTGTGGGATCACCCTCTTGGGCGGCAGCTAAATGATCGCCCAGCTTTTTTCCGGTACAGGTCAGGGTATCCAGATGCAAATCATCTTCAAGGCGCTTCATCACCGCCGGCACGCCACCTGCAGCAAATAGGTCCAACACACCGTGGGGGCCGTTGGGAGCGATGGCCAGGAGGGTGGGAATTCTTTTCCCGAGGCGGTTGAAGTCATCGAGACCGATCTCGAGCCCCAGCTCGTGCGCCAGGGCCGGGAGGTGCAAGGTAGCGTTGGTGGATCCGCCGATGGCCTGGCTGACCATGATGGCATTCTCAAGAGATTGGCGCGTAAGAATTTTATTGGCCGTCAAGGCTTCGTCTACCATTTTTACAACCCGCAAGCCAGACCAGCGCGCAAAACGCGCCCGATCGGCATGAAATGCGGGTACGACGGCACTACCCGGCAGAGAAAGCCCCAGGGCCTCGGCCAGGCACTGGAAGGTATTGGCGGTGCCCATGATCTCGCAGGCGCCGCAGGAGGCGCTTTTCAGGCAGGACATCTTGTCATCCATTTCCGTATAGTCGTTGGGGCTGACACTGCCCTTATAGCTGCTGGTATGGCGTATGGCGACGGTACTGGGGCCACCGGTCAGAAATATGGTGGGCAGATCCAAACGGGCGGCAGCCATGAGCATGCCGGGAATGATCTTGTCACAGGAGGCGATCATTACCACCGCATCAAAGCGCATGCTGCGGATGTGGGTTTCGACCATGTCGGCAATGAGCTCCCGTTGAGGCAAGACATAGCGCATGCCTTCATTGCCCTCAGCCAGGGCATCGCAGGGTGCGGGTACGTTGAATTCAAAGGGGACGCCGCCGCCGGCGTTGATGCCGTCCTTTACCCGCGCGGCCAGACTATCGAGGTGCATGTGCCCGGGATTGATGTCAGTAGCAGAATTGGCCACGGCGATCATCGGCTTGTCCTGATATTCCTCGATATCGGCTCCAGTACCGGAAAGAACATTGCGTCGAACCTGGCTGATGGGAAAATCACTTTCATCAAAAATATCCTGGCTGATTCTTTTTTTCATATTTTATCTCCACTCGTATCAGAAACTATTTTGCAGGCTTCCTGGCCCCTCTGCGGTGAATCGTTCTGCTAGAATATCGAATAGACCCGGATTCACTTGTTATCGGTATGCAACAATCGGCAGCCAGATAACCAGCTGCGGCCAGATTATCACCGCCGCCAGACCGATCAGCTGAAGAATGATGAACGGCACGATCCCTTTGTAAATATCCAGCAGTTTGATGTCTGCCGGTGCCACCCCTTGCAGGAAAAAAATCGAAGGCCCCATCGGAGGCGTCAGAAAGGAGGTCTGCAGGGTCACCGCGACCAGTACCGTAAACCAGACCAATTCCGGATTGTCCACCACGCCCTGTCCATCAAAACCCAAGCCGAGCTTCGTGACCACCGGTCCCAGCAAAGGAAGGATGATCAGGCAGATTTCGATCCAATCTAGGAAGAAACCCAGGAAAAAAACGCCTGAAAGGATCACCAAAACAACGCCATAGGGGCCGAAGGGCAGCGAGGTCAGGGCCATATCGATCAGCTCGTCGCCACCCAGAAGGCGCATTACCAGCGCAAAAACCGTCGCCCCGACCCAGATGCCGAAAATGAAGCCGGTGATCTTGAAGGTACCCAGGGCGACTTCCTTGACGGTGGTCAGATTGAGCTTGCGGTTGAAAAGCGCCAGAAGGGACGCGCCCAGGGCGCCCATACCACTGGCCTCGGTGGGCGTGGCGATCCCGAGGAAGATGGTGCCCAGCACGAGGAACACCAGGGTGATGGGAGGCAGGATCGTTTTGACAACCCTGAATAAGACAGACAGGCTCAGCTTTTGGCCACCCCCTTCCGGCAGGGGGGCGCCCTGGGGGAAGACAAGCCCGTAAATAAGGATGTAGCCGATGTAAAGCGACCCCAGTATCAGCCCCGGAAACAGAGCCCCCATGAAGAGGTCTCCGACCGATAAACTCAGCTGATCAGCCATGACCACCAGCATGATGCTGGGCGGAATGAGAATGCCTAGGGTGCCTGCCGCGGCCACCGTGCCGGTGGCGAGACTCTTGGAGTATCCCTGCTTCAACATGGCCGGCAGCGACAAAAGGGCCAGCAGCACCACCGAGGCCCCGATGATGCCTGTCGCCGCGGCCAGAATGATCCCGGTCAGGGCCACGGTCACGGCAAGTCCGCCCTTGACCTTGCCGAACAGATCCTGAATGGCCAGCATCATCTGCTCGGCGATGCCCGATCGATCCAGCATAAAGCCCATGAAGATGAACAGGGGGATCGCCACCAGGACCCAGTTGCTCATCGTCTGAAAGATCCGGTCGCCTAGCATACCGAGGGCATTGAAGTCGAGCCCGGTCATGGTGCCCAGGTACATGTCCGACAAATACCCCAGGAACGAAAAGAGCAGCCCCACGCCCCCCAGCACATAGCCAACGGGAACGCCCGTGAACAAGAGGCCGATGAATGTGGCGAGCATCAAAATGACGAGAATATAATTGGCTTCCACAGGAAACCTCGTTTTCAGCGTTTTGCGAATATGATGGCAAACGACCGGATCAACCTCGAGCACGAAGCGATCGCGTACAAAAACATGGAGGCCGGCAGCACCGCCTTGATGGCCCAGCGCCACGGCAGACCGCCGGGGGAGGAGGAGCTCTCGTTGACCCGCCAGGCGCTTTCGACCAGCTCAAGACCCTTTAGGAACAGGATCACCGCCAGGGGCAGAACAAAAAATAGCTGGGCGAAGACCTCGATCCACTCCTTGGTTTTCTGGGAGCGGTTGGCGTAAATGAGGTCCATGCGGATGTGGGCGTCTGTGACGACCCCGTATGAAATGCCGAACATGACCACGATGGCGTACAAATGCCACTGGAGTTCCTCTAAGATAATCTGCCCCCTGCCGAAGCCGTAGCGCAGGACGACCTGGGCTAAAATCACCAGGATCAACACCACGTTGAGCCAGCAGACATAGCTTCCGACGGCCAGGATGAAATCGTCGATGACCCGGGAAATTTTAGGATATGGACCCGACTCAGAGGCTGAAGCGGATTGGCTGGACATCTGGTATCCCTCGCTGTGATGTGGGGTTGGGGTGAGACGGTCACAGGCACCGCCTCACCCGTCAGGTGTTTACTGGCTGGCGGCGCAGTTTCTCGGCAGATAACCCTTTTGCCCCCAAATGGCGTAGTTAGCCCGGAAGGCGGACAGGTCTTCCCAGGCCTTTTTGAAAAAAGCGTCTTTTTCAGCCAGCTCTTTGGCGACCTCTTCCCAGGCCTGCCGGAAGGCTTCCAACATTTCCGGCGACCACGTCATGTTGTGAACGCCTTTGTTCTGCTCGTTGTCGATAAGCACTGAGGCCTGTGCGGCCTCGCTATCGGCCATACCCCAGATCATGTTGGCCATAGCGGCGGTCTCTATAATGGTTCTTTGGGCCGGGGTGAGCTTCTTTTCCCAGACGTCCTTGTTGATCAGCAGTTCGAGGGTGCCGGGGGGCTGATGCCAGCCGGGAAAGTAGTTGTACTTGACCACCTTGGAGAAACCCAGGTAGGCATCTACACTGGGGGCGGAAAACTCGCACCCGTCCAGGGCACCCTTTTCCAGGGCAGGAAATACGTCGCCCATCGGCATCATGGTGACCGAGGCGCCCAGATGCTTCATGACATCGCCGGCAAAACCGCCAAACCTGAGTTTCAACCCTTTGAGATCTGCCACGGAGTTTATCGGCTTGGCAAACCATCCCCCAGACTCGGCCGGAGTGGTGAGTATGGGCAGTACCTTTACATTGTACCCGGCGCTGTCGTACATCTCCTGCCATAGCTTCAGGCCATTACCCTGATACAGCCAGGCGGCCCGTTCAGCAGCTCCGGGACCAAACGGCACGTTAAGGAACAACGGCGCTGTAGGAAGTTTGCCGGCCCAATAGGCGGTGGTGCAATAACCGGCGTCGATCTGCCCATTCGAGACAGCGTCCAAAACGCCCCCCGGAGGAACCAGTTTCCCGACTTCGAATATCTTGATTCTGAGATTTTTATTACTGATGATCTCCACCGTCTTGGCGAAACGAACAAGGCCCGGTCCGGCTGTCGGCATATTGCCGGGGAAATGGCTCTGAAGTTTGAGCATGACCTTGTCCGCCAGGACCGGGTCGGCCTGAAGGGCGAACGCCACTGCCAGGACACACATTATAATGATGGACTTTTTCAACATGCAGGACCTCCTTTAGGTGATGTGGGTTTCAGGACTGTATTTCGTATTTAAAAATACCCTAAACTCATAATAGGAAACCACGGTATACATATAGAAAATATATGTCAAGCAATTTTTACATAGCTTGTATTTTTTTCTTATCGATCAGAATAATTCAATTACTTATTAAAATTTTTTATTTAATTTAGAATGTTATGCTATATTATTTCGTGGCAAAGGATTACGATCGAAATTTTATGTTGACACTAACCGTAAACATAGGTATACATATATTATTCTTTTCAGTAGAGGAGACTGTATGGAACAGATCAATGAATCATTAATTCCTAAACGCATTAGGCGGTTGCGCTTGGAACGCAGCTTGACTCAAAAGGAGTTGGCCGAGGCCATCGGGGTTACCAAGGGATATATTTCCCGGATGGAAAACGCTGATACCGCTCCGCCGGTGGGAAAATTGATCGCTTTGGCTCAAGCGTTGGGCGTAGAGCTAAACGCATTTTTTGAAGCAGAAGATCCAGAGGTTTATCTTTCCGTGACCAGGAAAAAGGAGAGGCCGTCTGTGGCTCGCGACCATATGGCCGAATCAACATATGAGCATTTGGCTCTCAATTTCCCCAAAAGAGCCTTTGAATCCTATGTAATAAAAACACCCGGCCCCTCTGAGAGGTCCCAACTCAATCAGCATAAGGGGCAGGAATTGATTTTTGTTTTAAAGGGCAAGATCGACTTCAGCATTAACGGAGATAATTTTATTTTAGAGGAAGGAGATTCCATCCATTTCAATGCTAGCTACCCCCACAATGGTGCCTGTATTTCCGATGAGGGTACTGAAATCATCAGCATCGTCTACAACGAACCGGCGAACACGGGTGACAATGACGTTGACAATAGCTGACATACCACAAACATCAATGCCGGGGAAAAGATGGGTATTGGCTAATTGGCTGAAGGAAATCGATTTAATTTTGCATCCTCAGTTCAGCAGCCCCAAAATATTCTCACCAATTCTCGACAACCTGAAACTCGACTCCGCTGACACTTCATCAAACTGTGCTGCCCGTAAAAAGTAAAAAGGGGCGCACCTATTTGTTGCGTTCAGCTACAGGACATTTTTTTAGGAGGAAGAACAAGCTGAAGATCTGAAGGCAATCCGGCTTGCAGCCCAACAAGGCAGGGCGTGGGGGCAGGCAACATTTATAGAAAAGCTGGCGCGTATCTACGATCGGATCGTTGTCCCTCGAAAAAGGGGGAGACCAAGGAAAAATAAATAGGTGTGCCCCCTTTTGACCTTCTCAAAAAAGAAGCAGGGGATGCCAATCGATGCATCCCCTGCTTCTTTTTTTTATGGTATGGGGTATGGTGCGCCAGGCAGGATTTGAACCTGCGGCCTACGGATTCGTAGTCCGGCGCTCTATCCGGGCTGAGCTACTGGCGCACGAAAAAACCATTTGAAATTCTGGTTGAACATAAGCTAAAGTGCTGGGGATGTCAATGCTAAATGAACATGAAAAATTCATGCGCAAGGCTCTGGTAGAAGCGAAAAAAGCTGGACAAAGCGGTGAAGTTCCGGTAGGTGCAATACTCGTTTCCGCAAACGGGGAAATTTCGGCCGCAGCCTGCAACCAGACCATCGCCCGTGCGGATCCCAGCGCTCACGCCGAATTGCTGGCACTGCGGGAGGCAGCGCTAAAAGTAAATAATTACAGGTTGTTAAATACCACTCTTTACGTTACCATCGAGCCATGCATCATGTGTATGGGGGCGGCAGTGCATGCCCGGGTGGCACGGGTTGTTTTCGGGGCCCGGGACCCCAGATGGGGGGCGGCCGGATCATTGTACGATTTTTCGACCGATGATCGGCTGAACCATCGGGTGCAAATCATCGCCGGGGTGCTGGAAGATGACTGTCGGGCTTTGATACAGGATTTTTTTCGTGCAAGGCGCTGAGCACTGAGGCGCGCAGAAAAGGAGAGAAAAGTGGCGAATGTCGTCATCGTGGGGACCCAGTGGGGGGATGAGGGTAAAGGCAAGATCGTGGATCTGCTGTCGGAATATGCCGACTGTGTGGTTCGTTTCCAGGGCGGCAACAACGCCGGCCATACCATGGTGGTGGGGGGCGAACAGTTCATCTGCCACCTGATTCCGTCCGGAATTCTGCAGAACAAAACCTGCATGATCGGCAACGGGGTGGTGGTGGATCCGGCGGTCCTGCTCGAGGAAATGGATACCCTGGACGCCCGGGGAATTGATGTTTCCGCCCAGCGGCTTAAAATTTCCGATAGGGCCCATTTGATCATGCCCTACCATCGCAGCATCGATCACGCCCGGGAGCAATTCAAGGGCGACAAGAAAATCGGCACCACCGGCCGCGGCATCGGACCGGCTTACGAGGACAAGGCCACCCGACGGGGAATCCGTTTCGTGGATTTGCTGGAGCCTGACGTTTTTGAAGAAAAGGTGACGACCATTCTGGATGAAAAAAATTTTTACCTCCAAAACTACCTTTCCGCCGAACCCCTGGATGCAGGGGAAATCATCACTGAATACCGGGAATACGCCCGCAGGCTGGCCCCCCACGTGACCAACATTTCGGTTGAAATCCACGAGGCCATGGCAGGCGGCCGCCAGGTGCTCTTCGAAGGTGCCCAGGGAACCCACCTGGACATCGACCATGGCACCTACCCTTTTGTCACCTCCTCCAACACCCTGGCCGGAAACGCCTGCTGCGGCGCCGGAGTGGGCCCCGGAAAGATCGATGCGATCATCGGCATCGTCAAGGCCTACACCACCCGGGTGGGCAAAGGTCCCTTCCCCGCCGAGCTGTTTGACGAAATCGGGGACCGGATCCAGGAAAAAGGCGCTGAATTCGGCGCCACCACCGGCCGAAGGCGGCGCTGCGGCTGGCTGGATGCCGTGATCCTAAAAAATGCGGTCCGCCTCAACGGTTTGACCGGGCTGACCATCACCAAGCTGGATGTGCTCGACGGCCTGGAAACGATCAAAATCTGCACCGCCTATGAGTACTGCGGCGAAATACTGGAGGAATTTCCGGCCAGCCTTAAGGTGCTGGCGGAATGCAAGCCGATTTATGAAACCCTGCCGGGTTGGTCGCAAAACATTTCCGGCATTCGCGAGATGCAGGACCTGCCCGCCAATGTCAAGGATTACCTGAAGTGCATCGAGGGCCTCACCCGCACACCGATCCAGATCGTCTCCGTGGGGCCGGACCGGGAGCAGACCATTGTCTTGAAACATCCCTACAGGAACCAAACAGGCTAGCCCATGGTGCAGAGGGCAAAGCGCCATGCTGTCAACGGTCTTTTAAAATTGAGCCATTTTGGGTCGTCAGATTTGAGCCAC
>CAZGNV010000080.1:0-14914 GCA_964527835.1 uncultured Desulfosarcinaceae bacterium
TGTCGTCGAGCTCCTTGCCCAGCAGATCCCGGATGACGGTTTTCAGCAAAAGGATGAAGGCGGTGGCTCGAGAGGGGGTGAAGTTCTGGACGGCCCGAATGCGGATAATGGGGTCCAGGTAGGTGGTGATGGTGTCGGGATCCATGGTGGTCAGCAGTTGATCCAGCAGCACCTCAATGCCGTTGTGCATTGCGGCGCCCACCGGATTGGCAAACGGATCCTGGTTGTTTTTGAGAAAATCGGCGGTATCAGGGGCATAGGTTCGGGAAGCCAGGTCAAACCATTTTCTGGCAATCACCGCTTTTTTCCGGGCCAGTATGTGTTCCAACCCCTTACCCATAAAAATTTCCGCTAATTTGAAAAAAGTTAAGATCCGGGCAGCCAACCCTGCGGCAAGACCCTGCCCGCCATGAAAAATCAGCCGAAGGGCATACGTATAAACGAGTTGGCCCTGACTGTCAAGCAGAAATGAAAAGGGGCTCCAAAAAATCGGGCGGGTTGGCAAACAGGCGCAAAAATAATGAAAAAATAGCGGGTTACCGCGGTCAAGATACAATGCCCAGCAAAAGCGCCTGGTCATCATCGGCGGGGTGCACACCGGCAAAGCGCTCCACATCTTCAACGATCGCCGCCAGCACCTGCTGGGGGTCGTTGCCGGCTTCGGCGCCCAGCTGCTGCAGCAAGCGCTGCTCGCCGTAAGCATCCCCCTGTTCATTGAATCGTTCGGTGAGCCCGTCGGTATAAATCAACAAACGATCGCCGGGTTTCAGCTGCGCTTCGGTCACCGGCGGCGGCTTGTCAAAGGGCTCGATGCCCATGGGAAAAACACCGGGGCAGGCAAGCTCCTCGGCCTTTTTTTCTCCGGCCCGGTAGATCATGGGCAGCGGATGGCCGGCGCGGGCCAGCTTCACGGTTTTCTGCCGGGCATCGTAGACCGCATAAAGGGCGGTGATAAAGCTCGGGTCGGCCACCTTGCAAAGATGCTCGTTGAGATAATCCAGCACCTGGGCCGGCTCAGAGGCCGCCTGGGGGTAAGCGCGAAAAAGCGCACAGGTCATGGCCATCAAAACCGCCGCCGGGGTGCTGTGCCCCTCGGCATCGGCCATTAAAAACCCCCAGCAATCGTCCGCCAGGCCCATGATGTCATAATAGTCACCACCGGCATAGCGGCTGGTCTCATAGCGTGCGGCCAGCTGGAAGCCGTCGATGGCCGGCAGCTGTTTGGGCAACAGCCGGCGCTGGACCGCGGAGACAACCTCCAGTTCATGTTCGAGTTCATCCTTGCGCTGTTCGACTTCCTGCTTGAGCCGGTGGATGGTCAGGTGGGTGTTGACCCGGGCGATGACTTCATCGGGTTGAAAGGGTTTGGTGATGTAATCCACGGCCCCCAGCTGGAGGCCTTTGACCTTGTCGACGGTGTCTTGCAGTGCGGAAAGGAAAATCACCGGAATGTCCGCAGTGGCCGGCTCGGATTTCAACCGTCGGCACACCTCGTAGCCGTCAATGCCGGGCATCATGATATCCAGCAAAATCAGGTCCGGCAGGGCCCTGGCGGCAATGGAAAGCGCCATCTGCCCGTTTTTGGCGATCAACAGCTTGCAGCCGACGCCCTCAAGGCATTGATAAAGCACCTGAAGGTTGGTGGGGTTGTCGTCCACCAGCAAAATGGATTCAGCGTCCGCCGCGTTTGTTGCCATCCGATAACTTTCTGATTTTAAAGATCGATCCCGCCTCGCAGGTGGAGCGGGCTTAGGCAAGCTTTGCAATTCCGGCTTCAACGGAGTCCGTGATGTCGATCAGGGACTGAAAACCGCTGACTTCAAAAATTTCTTTGACAAATGCATTCAGGGAGCACAGGACCAGTTTGCCGCCCCTGCGCTTCATCTCCTTGGCGGCACTCAAAAGAACCCGCAAGCCCGCACTGCTGAGATATTCCAGCTCGCCAAGATCGAACAGCAGCCGGTCCGTGGGACCCTCAAGAACCTCCTTGACGACTTTATCAGCCTCGGGGGAAGAATCGGCGTCCAAGCGCCCGGAAATCGCGATGAAGACAATTCCATTTTCCTCTTTGCGGGTAATTTCCATGTTTCGGTCCTTTTGATGATCAATTGATAGAGGTTGCCGGGTAAGCCTTAAAACTATATTAATATAGCATTTACGCATTTAAGTCAACGAACACTGAAAAACAAGCGGGATAAAATAAGGTGACAGCCGCATATTGGGGACTTAGATTTAAAAAAAGCTGGAAGCCCACACCCGCAACCCGGGTGTGCAATATTGGGTTGACCCATCGGGTCAACCGGTATGCAGGTTGCAAGCATGGTACACCGACGTCTGGTTTCATACTCATTTTCCTGGATCCCGCGAATCGGCGCAATCGATCGCGCTGCCTGGAATGCCCTGGCCCGGCCCCTGCCGACCCCTTTTCTCGAATGGGACTGGCTGCGGCTCATGGAAGATTCCGGCAGCGCCTCGCAGCAGACCGGCTGGCTGGCGCAGCACCTGACGGTGTGGTCCGAGGGGCGCCTGATCGCAGCCGCACCGCTGTACATCAAGCAGCACAGCGCCGGCGAGTTCGTGTTCGACCATGTGTGGGCGCAGGCCGCCGCCCGCCTTGAAATCGCCTATTACCCCAAGCTGGTGGGCATGAGCCCGTTTACGCCCATGAACGGCTACCGGTTCTTAATCGCCCCGGGAGAAAACGAAGCCGCCCTGACAGCGGCCATGGTGGCGGAAATTGATCGCTTCTGCCGCAGCCGGGGAATATCCGGCTGCAGCTTTCTGTTTGTCGACCCCGTCTGGCGCCAGGAAATGCTCCGCCACGGCTTTTTAAGCTGGCAGCATCAAAGTTTTGCCTGGCAAAATCATGGTTACGAAAATTTTGACGATTACCTGGCAATCTTTCATTCCAGCCAGCGGCACAACATCCGGCGCGAACTGCGGGCCATGGAAAAACAGGGCATCGAAATAAAAACCTTTTGCGGCCAGGAGATCCCCGCTTCCTTTTTTCCCCGCATGCACGCCTTTTACATGCACACCAACGACAAGTTCGGCCCCTGGGGTTGCCGCTATCTTACCGCAGAATTTTTTGAAGGGCTGCAGCCGCATTTCCGCCAGCGGCTGCTGTTCACAGCGGCTTTCAATAAAGACCAGCGGGATGTGCCGCTGGCACTGGCGCTTCTGGTAACCAAGGGGGATCAGCTCTACGGCCGTTACTGGGGCGCTGCAAAGCCTTTCAAGGCCCTGCATTTTAACGCCTGCTACTATGCCCCCATTCAATGGGCCATCGAGCGGCAAATCGCCGGCTTCGATCCGGGCGCCGGCGGCGCTCACAAAATCCGGCGCGGTTTTATGGCGGTCCCCAACTACAGCCTGCACCGGTTTTACGATCAGCGCCTGCATCGGCTCATGCAGCTGCACCTGGACGGAATCAACCGTCTCGAGCAGGAGCAGATCGAGGCCATCAACGCCGAACTGCCCTTTGCGGCAGGGGTCAAAGATCGCCTCAAGACTCCGTCATCTTAATCGATCCTGGCCAAAATGAAAAACAGCAGGCTTTTAAAAAGCGGCTATAAGAGCCGCGCCGGTGAGACATTTTTATCGTTTTTAGTGTGCATTTCGGTGACTTTCCGGCCCTTAAAAATCGACGTGAATTGACCGGGGGATGGTGTTTTCTGGAAACCGGTATGATACTCAGCAGCTCCTTGTTTTCGCAGTGTCCCTTGTTTGGGATGAATGGCACAGGACGGATTCAATTTAGCAAATGACAGCGCCTCATCCCAAACAAGGGGCATGCTGCTGCGGCATGGTTTCATGCCGGTTGGAAGAAAATAGCATGCGTCGGTCAATTCATACCTTCAAATTGAACCAGCCGATGCGATAAAACTTTAAGAGGGCTTTGCGAGTTCATCATTGCTGGAGCCGCTGCAAAACAAACTCCTGAAACTGCATGGAGATGTCTTTTTTCCAGTATCCCACCACCCCGGTGCGAACGGCCACCTGGGTGCGGTCCGGACTTATGATGATCACCTTGACGGTCTGCGGCGTGCCGTCTTTTCTCCGGGTGTGTATCGTTGTCTGGGCACCATCGGTTGTTTTTTCGATAATCGGCTGCCCCAGGTCCTTGATGATCCCGGTGCATACCTTCAGGGTGCGGTTGTAATCGGCGTCGTAACTGCGGGCCAGTTCCCCTTTGACATAGGTATAGGCGCCGGCACCCACACCGGCACCGATCAGAACGGCCGCACAGCCGGCCAGCAGCATGGCGCTGACCATGACGGCCAGCATGGTAATGTTAATGCGCATCTGCTTTCCTCGCTTTCAACGTCTTTCCCGGCCCCTCACGGCAAAAATCAGCGCATGCCACTGAAATCCGGCGGCCTGGGAGGCACCACCATGACCTGGTTGTCCTCCTCAACCTTGACCTTGGTCCAGTTCTGGGAGCTGTACCAGATGCCCACCCGGCGCCCCTCCGGGTCCACGATCCAGGCACCCCGCGGTTCTAAACTGTAAACCGTGTGCATGCGGTAAATCACCTGTTTAAGCACCGTTGGAGTCAGGTCAACGGGCTGCCAGTAACTGGTGCGCAGGCTGTACGTGTTGTCAATACCGATGATGCCGTAAGGAACCCGCTGGAAACCGGCGACATAATACCGGTAATCGGTCGACACCTCGCCGTTTTGAAACATCCGGGTCACGTCGGCATCGCCCTGCAGGCGCCCGTATTGGACACTGCAGCCCAACAACAGCACGGCTGTCACCATCAGGACCCATCCGCCGGATGCCAGCCGTTTCACCGCTCCAACGCCGGCTAACCTATTGCGCTCCATAAACGATCTCCCTTTATCTCCAGCAATTTATTTTTAACCCCAGGGGCGGATAAACCCTGCCAGGGGCGGATAAATCTCAACTTTCGATCAATCCGAGTGAAAACCAAAATAGCATGCTTGGCACTTGTGTCAACCTTAACGTCGCAGACCTGCCGTCGCGCACCAAATTGTTGACACTTCAGGTGTCAGTGCTTACCATTTGCTCCGAAAATTGCAAGTTGGCATTCAACATGGTGAAACGTGAAAAGAGGTCAAACATTCCATGGAAAAAGAATCGCGGGTTAAATCACTGCTGCCCAAAATGACAAAATTCGGCAAATGGCTGGCCCTGATCCTGCTGGCTTTCATCCTGATCTGGCCCCTGACGGCCGGATTGTACTGGACGGTCTACAAGGCGTACACCATTATTGATCCCACCCGCTTTCCCCAGCTGGACCCGAATATCACCGGGCTGCTGAAAGAAACGACCGCGGAGTCCTCACCGGCCAAAAAGGGCGCGGTGCTGTCGGCATCCATCAGAAACCGGCTGGAGCAGGAAATGAATTCCCCCTTCGGCTGGTCGGTCAACGATCTGATTATTTCCCCCACCCGCTGGCTGGACAATCGGGCCAACCGGCAGCGGGGAACGATCTTCGCCACCCGCATGCTGACCACCTTTTTTTCCACCAATCTGGCCAAATATGGCAATGTGGATGCTGAAAATGAAGACCTGAAAAAAGCCCGGGAAACCTATTTTGCCTTCGCCGCCGACAGCTGGTGGTTTCCCTCCACCGAAAAACAGTATCAAAAGGGCATCGAGCTGATTAAAAAATACGAAGCCGATCTGCTCAAGGGAGATTCAAAGGCGATTTTCAATTTGCGCACCGATGATATGTATAACCTGCTGAAGTTTATCATCAGCAAACAGTTTTTGGATCAGCCCCTCGGTCTGCTGGTGCAGTCCAATGAGGAGGTCGCATACACCGAACTGGACGATCGCATTTACTACACCCAGGGGGTTGTCCTGGTCCTCAGGGATGTGCTGCAGACATTTGTTCATCTTTATCCGGAGGTCGTGGAAAAAGGCGGCAAGGAAAATGTCCGGATCGCCTTCAGGGCGATGCACCAGGTCTGCACCTTTGATCCGCTGATCGTCCTGCGCGGCGACCACGACTCCGTCACGGCCGATCACCGGGGAAAAATGGCCCGCTACCTGATTTCCATCCGGGAGCGCATCAACGATGTGACCCAGTCGATCCGGCGCTGAAAGCCGGCAGACTAGAAAAATTTTACGCCCACCCCATAATTGAAAAACGCCCGGCGATCCTTGAGCCGGTGGTGCCAGACCACTTTGGCGCGATAAACATCATGGCCGGCAGAGTAAGGGGAATTTTCGATGCCAATGAAAATTTCGGTGCCTTTCGCAGGAGCAAAATCCGACTCGAAATACATGCCGCCCCGGCTGTAGTTGAGCAGCCGGCCTTCGAAATATTTTCCGGAGGGGTAAAGTTCGAACATGATTGCGGCGTCGTGGCGGAAACGCGCATTTCCACGTTGTTCGGGACTGGACTCCATCGGTCACCTTCCTTAGGGGGCACGGCAGCGGCGCATACGGGTACGATGGTGTTCGCCGTGTTCCTAGCACAAATCGTGCCCGCCGGGCTATAAAAATATTCATTAATTAATTCAAATTGTTATAATTATCAGACGCTGTTTGTGAATTGGGGCCTGGGGAAAAAATGCCACAATTGTGGGAAAGCTTTTTCATACAGGAAGGTTTGGCGGCCGAAAAGGCCAATGACGGGGGCGATCCTTCCGGAATCGCCCCCTGAGCATTGGGATAACAGTGCACGGGGAAGTGCGCTGTTAAAATAAGTATCGGCCAATAAGGGAAAGACTTAAATTTTATCGATTAAGGGTTAAGTCTTTATCGCTGTTGACAACCGAACCCGCCTCCGCTATCAGGATATTCAATGGACAGCTGGTCAAGTTTATTCAATGGGTTGCAGGCCTATCTGCCGGTGCTTCTCGTAACCGCCGGGGTGCTGGTCACCATCTGGGCAGCCAACTGGCTGTTGCTGCGGCGCCGTTCGGACATGGGTGCCGAAGCAAGGCTTCCCCGGCAGATTCTGATGCTGGTGCTGACAACCACGGGCCTGCTGCTGATCCTGCTGGTGGTCCCGATATCGGAAGTCACCCGCGGGCAGCTGCTCGGCTTGGTGGGGGTTATTCTGACCGGCGTCATTGCGTTGTCGTCGGCCAGTTTCGTGGCCAATATCATGGCCGGGTTGATGCTGCGGGTAATCGACAGCTTCAAGCCCGGTGACTTTATCCACATCGCCGATCAGTTTGGCCGGGTCACCGAAAGAGGATTGATGCACGTCGAAATCCAGAACGAGGATCGGGACCTGACCACCCTGCCCAACCTGCATCTGATCAAAAACCCGGTGACGGTGGTGCACCGCACCGGCACCATCGTATCGGCGGCCCTGTCCCTGGGCTATGACGTAGCCCACGGCCGTGTGGAGGAAGTGTTGAAAAAAGCCGCCGCGGAAACCGGGCTGCAAAAACCCTTTGTCCAGATCAAGGAGCTGGGCGATTTTGCGATCACCTACCGGGTTGCCGGCTTTTTGCCCGATGTCAAACATCTTTTGACCGCCAGGTCCGACCTGAGAAAACGGGTGGTCGATCGGCTGCACGCCGACGGCATCGAAATCGTGTCCCCCAATTTCATGAATCAGCGCGTCTTGCCGGAACACCTCAAAATGATTCCAACCGCCGGCGCCGGGCCGGCAGCAAAAATCGAAACCGATACGGATAAGAGCCCGGAAGAAATGATATTCGACAAGGCCGATGAGGCCGAGGTCCTTGAAGGGCTGCAGGAAGAATTCACCCAGAAAAAACAGCACCTCGAAAAGCTGGAAAAAGAAAAAAAATCAGCCCCCGAAAATGAGCAGCCGCAGTTGGAGGCCAAAATCCAGATGACCCGCAAGCGTCTTGAGCGGCTTGAACAGCAGCTGGCGGAAGCCCGGACAAAATCGGAAGTCTAGCCGGCCCAATGAACCCATCGCCTGTCAGATGCCCGTAAAATCCGGACTGCGGCGGGCCTCGCCCTCGATAAAAACGCGTTTGACCAGCGGGTGGGCCTGTTTGATCTGGCGGTCCAGATTCTGGACGGCCCGCTCGAGGGCGTCGGCCGAAATGCTGTCCTTGAAGTCAACGCTGAGGTTTACCAGGATGAACTCCGGCCCCATGTGCAAAGTCAAAATCTCGTTGACATGCTCAATCTCCGGGTATCCGCCCGCCAGGCGGCGGATGTCGCGCACCACCTCCGGCTGGGCGCTTTCCCCCACCAGCAGCCCCTTGGTTTCGTATGCCAACCAGATGGCCGCAATCCCCAGGATCAACCCGATCAGAATGGAAGCCAACCCATCATAACGGCTGTCGCCGGTCAACTGCCCCAGCAAGATGCCGCCGAAGGCGATCAGCAGTCCCAGCAGGGCCGCCGAATCCTCAAACAGGACCACGAAAACCGAGGGGTTTTTCTCCCGGTGAATGGCCTCGATGTATCCGCGCCGGCCCTTGGTTTTTGAAAACGCCCTGAGTGCAAACAGCCACGCTGCGCCCTCAAAAAGCACGGCCAGGCCCAGCACGATGTAGCTGACCCTAAAATTTTCCATCGGTCCCGGCTGCAGCAGCTGGTGGAGACCCTCGTACACCGAAACACCCGCCCCCACGGCAAAGATCAGGATCGCCACCACAAAACTCCAGAAATAGACTTCCTTGCCGTAGCCGAAGGGAAAAAGCGCATCGGCCGGCTTTTTGGCCCGGTGAAGCCCGTAGAGCAGCAGCATCTGGTTGCCGGTGTCCACCGTGGAATGGATCCCCTCGGAAAGCATGGCGGAGCTGCCTGT
This sequence comes from uncultured Desulfosarcinaceae bacterium, assembly GCA_964527835.1. Taxonomy (GTDB): domain Bacteria; phylum Desulfobacterota; class Desulfobacteria; order Desulfobacterales; family JAFDCJ01; genus JAFDCJ01. Next base: position 8,723 of record CAZGNV010000080.1, read on the forward strand.
CACCGCGGCCGCAATGAACTTGGTCAGGGCAATCAGGGCGTTTCCGATCAGGGCGGCATAGATCACTTTTTTGGAAGCAGAGGCCATGGATCTCCTGTCTGCCCGGCCGGGCCGTTTCGGTTAGCGCCAGTCGGGGGTCAGCCGGCCCCCGGCATCCCGGCGAAAGGGAATCCACGCCAGTCCGAAGATCTCCAGGGTGATATCCGACTGTTTGGGTTTGATGCGAATTTCATCGAGCGGTTCGAATTCGGCATCATGGGAAAATTCGATTTTTTCAATGTCTGCCTGCATCCGAACCTCCAGCTGTTCAAGCTGCGCTTCAGTGGCCGCGCATCTTTCACGGGCCCGGGCAACATCCATTTTTTCCTTGCGCATCCGGCTGGCCGAACGCATGGCGGTTCCCATCCGGGAAGCCGAGCCGACGCTGACAGCCTTGCGCCCCAGAAAAGCGCCGAGAATCGCGGTGCCAAAGGAGATGGCGGTCTGCACCTTCCGGGACTTGGACTGTTCGGTCTCCCTGGCAACCGCCTGCCGGGCCCGCATGAGGCGGTCTTTCAGGGTCACAAAGCGGCGGCTGTATTTGTTGCGGATTTTTTCGACCTGCAAATCGCGCTTTTCACGCACCGCCTGCCCCAGGCGGGCCCGAAATTCGCTTTCGCTTTCTCCCAGCCGGCTGGTAAGGCGAAACCGGCGGGAGCGAAACAGCACCAGGTGCCGGTTTTGCCGTACCCAGCGCAACAGGTCTTTATTCCACTTGCGGTAGGCGGCCGCCTTTCTGGCGGCCGCCGGCAGCTCGGCAAAGGCAGCCGCCGGCAGGGGGTCGGTTTCAATGGCCGGCGGGTCAAACTCGGTGGCATTGTCCCAGTCCAGGGCCACGGGACCGTCCTGGAGCTCGGAAAAAACCGCCAGCGTCCGGGTGCTGTCCACCTGGTGGCGGGCACTGGAAAAATTCACATCCAGGCGGCCGACGACCGCCGGATAGTATACCAGCTGCTTGCCGGCCCCCGAGGCGGCCAGGTAAAAAGTGTCGATTCCGCCCGGCGCCCGCATCGCTCCTGTGGCCGCCGGCACCGGTTGGCCGACTCCGGCGGCAGCCGCACTTTTTGCAGGCGCGCCCGCCGTCCTGGCGGCGGCGGCAGCACTGCGGCTTTCAGCCGTCAAGATTTTAATCTGTTCGCGCGTCATGGGGCCGCGCAGGTAGGACAGCACCCAGCGCGTCTGGAAAGTGACCGGCTGATTTTCGTGCACGTTGTGCAGCAAAAACACGCGCTCGCCCAGCCCGGCCAGAATTTCCTCCATGCGGCCGCTGTCAAAGCCAGTGCCCGCCGCCGCACCCTCCAGCCCCGCCAGAACCCGCTGCTTGTCGCGCTCGGTCTGCAGCCGCCCGATAAACCAGGTCCCCGTATTGGAAAGCCCCTTGTAGTCCAGGTCCACCGGATTCTGGGTCGAAAGCACCACCCCCAGACCGAAGGCCCGGGCCTGTTTGAGCAGGGTTAAAAGGGGCAGCTTGGAAGGCGGGTTTTGGACCGGCGGAAAATAACCGAAAATCTCGTCCATGTACAGGATCGCCCGCAGGCTGGAGGTTCCCGGCTGGGTGCGCATCCAGCCCAGGATTTCGTTGAGCAGCATGGAAACGAAAAACATGCGCTGGGCATCGGGCAGATGACTGATGGTGAAAATGGAGGCCCGCGGTTTGCCCTCGGCCGTGTACAGCAGCCGACCGACATCCAGGGGATCGCCTTCCAGCCAGGCTTCGAACCCGGGGGCGGCCAGCAGGTTGTTGATCCGCATGGCCAGGGCCATGCGATCCCTGGCGGGAAAAAAGAAGTCCAGGTCCATCACGCCGACGCGCTCGAAAGGCGGCGCCTGGATTGCACGAATCAGGCCGGCCAGGTCCAGGGACTGGCCCTGGCTCCAGGCGTGCTCAAACAGGTTGGCCAGCAGGATGTGCTCCCGGCTGGCTACCGGGTCGGCCTCCAGGCCGACGAGGGCCAAAAGTCCGGTGGTGGTGGTCTGGATGCGCTCGCGCAGCAAATCGCCGTCTTCCAGGATGGCCGGCGGCGGCGGAGCAAAATTGCGCAGCACGCTGACCTGCAGACCGGCGCTGCTGCCGGGAGTGTATACGGCAAACTGCGCCGCGGCACGCAGACGGGCAATGCGCCGGGGGGACTGGCCCCAACTGGCCAGTCCTTTTTGCCACATCTGCGCCTGCCGGGCGGCGTATTGGCCCGGGGTCAGTCCCTGGTTGAGCGCATCCTGCTCATTGATCCAGGGCCGAAAATTTTCGGGCTTGAGCTGCGGGAAATTCAGCAGCAAATTGGGCAGGTCCCCCTTGGGATCGATGGCGATGACCGGGATGTTGTCAATCAGCGCCTCCTCCAGCAGGCCGATGCCCAGGCCGGTTTTGCCGCTGCCCGTCATGCCGATGATCACCGCATGGGTCGTCAGGTCCTTGGAATCATAAAGAACGATGTCTTCTTTAAGCTGCTGGGCGGCCAGGTCGTATTCCCGGCCCAGGTAAAAAGCGCCCAGTTTTTCGTAGGATACATCCATTGCAGACCTCCTCCAGGCTATGCGCCCCAGGTTTTGGCAGCATTGGACGGCTGCCTGGTTATCTTCATTACATCATCAAGACAAAAGAGTCCACCTGCAAAACCTTCTGGCCGCCGTTAAAGCAATAAAATCGTATTGTTCAAGTCTGCTGAAGCCGTAAAAACTGACGCCGTATTTTTTACTTGTTCCCGGAAAAGCTTGCTGATAATCATTGGTCATCCATCGGGACCATCGGATTGTGTGACAGAATCAGGCTGCACGCGCCAACGAAGGGAGGCTTTGCCATGGAAAAAATCATCATCACCGTTGCAGATTTATCGGTGACCGCCGAGCTGTTTGACACTGCGACCGCCCAAAAAATATGGGCGGCCCTGCCCCTGGAGGGCTCAACCCATGTCTGGGGCGAGGAGATCTATTTTGACGTGGCGCTGACCATCGACCCGGAGCCTGACGCCCGTCAGGATGTCCGGGTGGGGGAGCTGGGCTACTGGCCGGCGGGCCCGGCTTTTTGCATCTTTTTCGGCCCCACTCCGGTCAGCACCGGCGACCAGCCGCGGGCTTACAGCCCGGTCAATGTCTTCGGCCAGGTGACCGGCGACGTCGAGCCGCTCAAACAGGTCGCCGAGGGGGCTGCCATCCGGGTGACCCGGGTTCCGTCTTAAACCAATCACCGGCCGGATAGCGACTGCGTACAGGCATGCAGGAAACCGTTGAGGAGTGTAAATTCGATGTTGGACGTTCGATGTTCATCTTTTTGACTTGCATAAATCGCCGTCTTGCTGCATAAATTATAGCTCGTCCTGCCCGCCATTACGGCAACGGTCTTTGCGCTCGCGGCAAACTTGCGAAAAGAGGAAGACATGCAGCCTATTGTCAGCTCCGGGGCTTTATCACCGTGGCAGCCGGGAATCTTCACCCTGGTCGTCTACGCTTTGCTGGTGATGGCGATCGTCGCCGCGCTGCTTTTTATCGCCGCCTGGCTCGGGGAAAAAAAAACCGGCCCGGAAAAGCTCAGGGCCTATGAAAGCGGCATCATCCCCACCGGCACCGCCCGCCTGCGGCAACCGGTACCGTTTTACCTGGTGGCCATTTTCTTTCTGCTTTTTGACGTCGAAGGGGCCTATATTTTTTCCTGGGCCATCGCCTGGGAGGAGCTGGGCTGGTCGGGCTGGCTGCAGATCACGTTTTTCATCGGCATGCTGCTGCTGGGTCTTGCCTACGTCTGGAAAAAAGGGGGACTTGAATGGGGGCCCGCGCGCGGGAAAAACTAAACGAGCGGCTGTTCAACACCACCGATCTGCTGATCAACTGGGCGCGCAAATTCAGCCTGTGGCCCATGTTTTTCGGACTTTCCTGCTGTTTCGTGGAAGAGGCCACCACCCTGACCGCACGCTACGACATGGCCCGCTTCGGGGCGGAAGTGCTGCGCCCCTCTCCCCGGCAGGCGGACCTGCTGATCATCGCCGGCACCGTGTTTAAAAAAATCGCGCCCGTGGTGCTGCGCCTGTACGAACAGATGGCCGAGCCCAAGTGGGTCATTTCCATGGGCTCCTGCTCCAACAGCGGCGGCATGTACGACGTTTACAGCGTGGTGCAGGGCGTGGACCAGATCCTGCCGGTGGATGTCTACATTCCGGGCTGTCCGCCCCGGCCCGAAGCGGTGCTGCACGGCCTGATCAGCCTGCAGGAAAAAATCGCCTCCGAAAAACCCACCCGTTCGATCTTTCACCTGCCGGGAGGCAGCCAGGGCAGCAGCAGCCCCCTGCTGGTCGATGGACAGACAAAGTCGCGCGATCCGCGCGGCCCGGGCATGGCCGGCACCGCCATCCGGGGCACCTCCGCCGTGCCGCCCCGTTTTGGCAACAGCCGCTCGGATTTGATGTGGACCCCCCCGGCACCGTCGATTGAAGCGGATGCAAAGCAGCAGGCGCTGATCCGCAGCCTGCAGGAGCAATTCGGCGAAGATGTAAACCCGGCACCCGCTGCCTGCGACATGCCCACCTTGACTGTCACAGCGCACCGCATCAAGGAGGTTTTGCGCTATCTTAAAACCCGGGCTGCGCCGCGCTTTGAGCGCCTGGAGGATTTGACCGCCGTCGATGAATCCGCCCGGCGCGATCCGCGCGGCTTTGCGGACTACACCCTGGTCTACCACCTGCTGTCTTTTGAACCGGCCGATCGGCTGCGGCTGAAAGTGCCGCTGGACGGCCCCGATCCGGTCATTGACAGCATCACGGACATCTGGCCGGCGGCCAACTGGTACGAGCGCGAAGTCTATGACATGTTCGGGCTGCGCTTTGAGGGTCATCCCAACCTGCAGCGCATCCTGATGCCCCATGACTGGCAGGGGCATCCCCTGCGGAAGGATTACGAGGGCCGGGCCTCGCAGATGCCCCCTTACACCCGCGCCGATGCCCAGCACCACCAGCCCGAAGACGCAGGGATTTTCATCCGCCGCACCGGCCGGCGCCGGCCGCTGATCCTGAATATCGGCCCCCACCATGTCAGCACCCATGGCTTGCTGCGCTACATCGCGGCCCTGGACGGTGAGGAAATCATCGAGCTGGACATGGAAATCGGTTACCACCACCGGGGAGCGGAAAAAATCGCCGAGCGGCAGACCTGGCACCAGTTCATTCCCTACACGGACCGGGTCGACTACCTGGCCGGCGCGGCCAACAACCTGCCCTATGTCATGGCGGTGGAAACTCTGGCCGGCATCGCGGTTCCCGAACGGGCCCAGGTGATCCGGGTGCTGCTCAGCGAACTGTTCCGGCTGAGCAACCACCTGGTCTGGTTTGCCACCTATGCCCACGACGTGGGGGCCATGACGCCCAACTTTTACACCTTCCGCGAGCGGGAGATGATCCTGGACATCGTGGAGCTGATCACCGGCGGACGGCTGCACCCCTCCTGGTTCCGGCTGGGAGGCGTGGCCGCCGACCTGCCCGACGGCTGGAAGGACAGGATTGATGATTTCATCCGCATCTTTCCCCAACGCCTGGACGAATACGAAAGCCTGATCCGCAAAAACCCGATTTTCAAGGCCCGCACCAGGGGAATCGGCCGGCTGAGCCTTGAAGACGCCAAGCAGTGGGGGGTGTCCGGCCCCAACCTGCGGGCCTGCGGCCTGGCCTGGGATCTGCGCAAGGTCTTTCCCTATTCAGGCTATGAGAACTATGATTTTGAAGTTCCCACGGACGTCGCAGGCGACTGCTATGCGCGCTACCTGGTGCGGGTGGAAGAAATGCGCCAGAGCCTGCGCATCATCGCTCAGGCCGCGGACAACATGCCGGCCGGCCCATATGTCAGCGACGATTACCGCTACGTCATCCCGAAGCGCCGGGATATGCTCAACGACATCGAAAGCCTGATTCATCATTTCGTCAATGTCTCCCGGGGGCCCAAAAGTCCCCGGGGCGAGGCCTACGCCGCCTGTGAAATTCCCCGCGGCGAGCAGGGATACTACGTGGTCAGCGACGGGTTGGGCTATTCATACCGCACCCGCATCCGGGGTCCGGGATTTGCCAACGTCCAGGTGCTGCCGAAGATGGCCGTGGGCGAGACCATCGCCGATCTGATTGCCATCATCGCCTCGGTGGACTACATTCTGCCGGATATTGACCGTTAACCATTAAC
>CAZGNV010000081.1:0-14785 GCA_964527835.1 uncultured Desulfosarcinaceae bacterium
AAGCAGTTTGTCAGATCCGGACAATCGCAGCCTTTTTTTGCGGGATAGGCCCGATTTTTGATTGTTTTTGCCGTACATTCGCTGTGTTATGACAATTTTTCCGGCTGGGGTTGTCCAGGTGATCCAGATGGTAAAATGATAAAAAGGAGGTGTTGCATGCAGGGACTTGATATGGTGGCCCGGTTGATGGCCCTTTCCGCCACCACGGCCCCGAAAAGCAAGGGGGAAAATTTTGTCCGCACCCGGGTCCTGGAAGGCGATATTCCAAAGAAAATCGCAGCGGCCATGGAGACCTTTGGCCGGGAAGCCCGCAAGAAGGACTTTGACCGGGACGCGAAAAACGTAGCGCAATCCGACGCCGTGGTGCTGATCGGATTGAAAAATGCGGGCGTGCTGGGACTGAACTGTGCCGCCTGCGGGTTTGCCGACTGCAAGAGTCTGGAAGAGCAGAAAAAGCACAGCGGGGAATTCGTCGGGCCCTGGTGCGCTTTCAGGCTGCTGGATATGGGCATCGCCCTGGGGTCGGCGGTGAAAACTGCCAGCATGCTCAACGTGGACAACCGCATCATGTACCGGGTAGGGGTGGTGGCCCGCAGGATGGGGATTGTTGACTGGGATTTCGTGATGGGCATCCCCCTGTCGGCCACCGGCAAAAACATTTACTTTGATCGGTAGCTGTCCCAAGAGCGGAGCCCGGTTACTGCACAACCCTTAGCTGCGGTGCCTGGACGGCCGTGGCGGACAGTGATCATGGCCCTGGAAATGCCCGGCGGGGATATTATTTTACGCTCGGCAACCCCTGGGCCCGCCAGCCTTTAATGCCGGTGGCCATATTGTAAATGTGCTGAAATTTCAGTTTCTTGAAAAGTTCCAGCGATCGCCCTGACCGGTTGCCGCTGCGGCAGTAGACAAGATAGGTCCGATTTCTGTCGAGGCGGTCTATTTGCCCGGCAAAGGTTTGCGAGTAAAAATCGATCAGCAAGGCACCGGCAAGATGGCCGGCTTGAAATTCTGCCGGTGTTCGAATGTCAAGAATGATAAAATTGGCATCTCCCCGGTGCCGCTCGATGAGATCGGCCGCCGTTTGCGGCGAAATCGTGTTTATCTGACTGCCGCTTTCAGCAATTGCGCTCGGCAGCAGGAAACCAAAAAGGGTGATAATGATCAGTATGGAATAGATGGCTGCTTTTCTTTTCATGATTGCTTGCCTTTCTGTACAAATTACCCTGTTATCATTACCATAATGGTCATTTGGGTTTTGGCAAGAGCGATTCTTGATGGTCCCGTAAAAAGTCATTTTCTCTTTTCAGTTTCCATTAACACCTGTCTGCAGGGAGGGTTGCCATGCAATATTTACCCGCCCATGACCCCGAAGTGGCCCGGATCATCCGGCAGGAAGAAGCGCGCATTGAAAGCACCCTGGATCTTGTTGCCGCTGAAAATCACGCCCCCCGGTCGATTCTGGAAGCCCAGGGATCCATTTTCAGTACCAAGGCCGCAGAAGGCTATCCGGGGCGCCGTTTTCATGCCGGCTGTCAATATGCTGATGATCTGGAGACGCTGGCCGTCAACCGGGCACAACAATTGTTCGGAGCCGAGCATGCCAATGTCCAGCCCCACAGCGGGGTGTCGGCCAACCTGGCGGTGTACTTTGCCGTGCTGGCAGTGGGCGATCGCATCCTGGCGATGCAGCTGTCCCGCGGCGGGCACCTGTCCCACGGGGATCCGTCATCGATCACCAGCCGGTGTTTTCACTTCCGCCATTACGGGGTGGACCCGAAAACCGAACGCATCGACTACGACCAGGTCCGGGACCTGGCACATTCCTTCAAACCCCGCATGATCGTCGCCGGGGCCAGCTCGTATCCGCGCTTGATCGATTATGAAAAAATGGCCGCCATTGCCCGGGAGGTCTCGGCTTTTTTGCTGGTGGACATGGCCCACATTGCCGGTCTGGTGGCGGCCGGGGTGCTCCCCAGTCCCGTCGCGCACGCCGATTTTGTGACCTTTACCACTTACAAGACCCTGCGGGGCGGACGCGGCGGGGTTATTTTGTGCCGCCGTGAGCAGGCCGCTAAAATCAGCCGGACCATTTTCCCCGGCGCCCAGGGAACTCCGAGCCTGAACCTGCTGGCCGCCAAGGCGGTGTGCTTCCACCTGGCCATGATGCCTGAATTCGCGGCGTTGCAGCGAAAAACCCTGGAAAATGCCGTCGCTTTTGCCCTGGAATTTGAAAAAAGGGGGTATCGTCTCGTCACCGGGGGCACCGATAATCACCTGATCCTCGTTGACCTGACATCAAAGGAGGTGACCGGCGATGCTGCTGAAAAAGTGCTGGAGTCGGTCGGAATCATTGTCAACCGCAATGTGATTCCCGGCGATGCCCGCAAGGCTGATGTGACCAGCGGCATTCGCATCGGCAGTCCGGCCATCACCGCGCGGGGCATGGGAACCGCTGAAGTTGCCTGCATTGTGGGGTTGGTGGACCGCGCCCTGGCGGGCATCCACCGCTGCTCTGTTCTGGAAGAGGTGTCCCGGGAGGCGGCCGATTTGTGTCGGCGGTTTCCGGTCTATCCGCTCCGGTCTTGACAGGCGGTGAACTCGAAATAATATTTGAATATAGGAAGGATATAAGATGGTTAATGACGCTCAACCAAAATACAGATTGCGCTTAATTAGACAGCAGGTTACCTATACTTTTTGAAAACCTGGATTTTTTTGGAGGTGAGGCAGATGTAGTGCGAACGGTGTCATCAAAATATTGCCGAAAGGGAACAACACGAACATCTGGGGCGGGTTTTGTGTGAAGACTGCTACCTGGATGTGCTGTCGCCTGCACAAACCTGTGACCCCTGGGCCGTACACAGCGCCAAAACCTTTGAAAAAGAGCACGGGGGCCGGGTCAGCTTGACCGAGACCCAGCAGCAGATCCTGGATGTTTTGAAGACCGGCGGTGCCGTCCGGCCCGAGGACCTGGCGGCCCGGCTGCAAATCCGGCCCAGTGATCTTGAAAGAGAGCTGGCCGCCTTGCGCCACATGGAAAAAACGCGCGGGCAGCTGCGCAACGGGCAGCGCTACATCACCCTGTGGTGACAGGCGGGCCGGTTCCAATTACGGATCCCGCGAAGGTCTATTGATCTTCGAAAATTTCGGCAATGACGAGAAACAGGTCGGCATCGCGCACCACGCCGACCAATTTGCCACCCGCATACACCGGCAGCACCGTGATTTTATTGCGGTAGATCATGCGCAGGGCGTCCATCAAGTCCGCATCGGCATCAACCGTTCCGCGGACCTTGAGCATGATATCCTCAACCTTTGTTTCGGCGTTTTTCTTCACCCGGGCAATAAAATTCAGGTTTGCCTCGTCAAGATCGGAGGCATTCGCCTGGGCAAACACGACGGAAACTTCCAGGGAGCGCAACTTGGCAGACAGCCCGCCGGCGATCTCCGGGATGAGCGTACTGAGAAAATTTCTGAAATCGATAATCCCGGCCAGCTGCCCGTTATTTTCCAGGACCAGCACCGTGCGGGGGCCGGCCTCCGTGCATATTCCGGCGTCCAGTTCACAGTAGGACTGTTTCAACGACAACGCCGCTTCCTTTAAGGTCGCCCCCCGGGTCACGGTTGGGTAGTTTTCAATGGGGATCATTCTGTCTTTTATTTTAAATTTTAATGGCATAATTCAATCTCCCTTGAGCCTGACAATCTGAAAATGAATCGGGTTGCAGATGCCCCCTAATGGCCGACCGCGATGAGGCCGCTGGCCGCCGCCGCGAGGATGAAAGCTTCCAGCAGGGCCAATGCCGCATAGACCTTGTCGTTGTTTCTCAGCAGCGTCGGAACGATGACCAGGTAGCATAAAATCGTCACTCCCGCCAGAATGGCAATCCCGATGAAGTTGAGAAAATCGCTGTATCCGAGCATGCCCACCCACCCCCAGCCGTCCTGGATATGGGCGGTTTCAAGGTACTCATGCACGTTCATGGACCAGAATTTCGAAATTTCGTCCAGGGCGATATAGGGCTTCATGATGCCGAATACATAGATCGCATAGGTGATAAACAGAATCAACAGACCTACGTACATGCCCTTTTCAAGGATGCCGGCATATATGACCTGTTCGGGTGTCGCTTTTAAAGATGTATCGGTCGAGTTTTCCATGATCTTCCTCCCCTAAGTTAACCACGCATGGCACAAAAACAAACCGCTTTGTTTTTATTGATCCCGCTTAAAATCCCAGTCCCTTGGACAGGGCCTTGACTCCGGCAAATGCCAGGATCCCGATGACCATCCAACGGATAAAGGTGGGCTTGGCAATCTTGAGCAGCCGTACGCCCACGAAGGAGCCCAGCATGATGCCCACCAGCGAGGGGACAACCATCATGGGGATCACGCAGCCTTTATTCATGTATATCCAGGCAGCAGAGGTGTCGGTGATGGAAAGCAGGAATTTGCTGGTGGCAACGCTGATTTTCAGCGGAGCGCCCATGAGCAGATTCAAAACGGGGACGTTGGCCCACCCGGCGCCCAGGCCGAACATCCCGGCCATGACGCCGATGATGACGAACAGGCACAGCCCGAGCGGGGTTCGGTGGATTTTCCAGTTGATCGTCTCGCCGCTGCTGGCTTCCTGGTAGACACCGTAAATTCTCAATGCGGATGAAAGCCGGTCGGCCTTGGCAACTTCGGGAAATTCCGCTTTTTTGGCGGTCAGCATCAGCACGCAGATGCCGATTATGGTTGCGCCGAGAGCGATCTGGACGATATTGGTGGGCAGCGCCAGGCCGATCATGGCGCCGATGATGGCACAGGTCGAGGCGATCAAGGCCACCGGAATGGCAAGGCGCAAACTGGCAAGGTTGGCCTTTAAGAGCCCGGGCCCGGCGGCCAGTGCGCCTGAGAGCGCGACCAGCAGTCCGGTCCCCCTGACAAAATCAAGATGAAACGGGAAAAATCCGCTGATTATGGGGACAAACAGCACGCCGCCGCCGACACCGCCAAGCACAGCGAGAATTCCCATGATAAAGGTCACGATAAAAAGAATCAGTGGCCAGACCCACCACGGGTAGCTGTCTGTCGCTGCATTTGCCTCAATCGGGCCACCGCTTGCAAAAGCGGGGGTTACAATCAGCGTGAACAACGCCACGCTTAAAAGAACCGTCGCCCTCCCAGTAAAATTGCTCGCCATTCTCTCCTCCTCGATGTAAGTTGGTTGGAAAACTGATCATCCCCAAACATTATTTTTTCGCATCGCAGATCCGTTTTGAAGCATTCTGCGCATGCTTGCGGTCAGTTCGCCGAATTGTTGGCATCATAAAGCCTGCGGATATTAAACCGCATGATACCGTCCACCGTCGAAAGAAGGATCAGGGCATTCTTTAATGGCAGGCATGTTGAGTATCGACCCGTCCCCCCCGGAAGTTTGGTCCGAAAGGTCTCTTTAGCGGTAACCTTCCAGGAAGTCAAGCAAAATGTCCGGCAGGGAAAGGCCAAGGGGAAGTTCGGGCAGAACGTGAAAAGAGCCGGTCTGCACGAACGCCGGCAGGATAAAATAAACAGTTTGTCGGCGCAGCTGGCGGGAGTCGGCTTTTTTTGCGACGTTGCGCCCGGCTGCGGCGGCGGGCGCGATTTTTCCGCAGGTTATTCCCAGTCCAGCAGCCGCTGCTGGCCCTCCAGCTTGCGGATTGCGGTCAGATCCTGGCTGACTTCGAGACATCCCCGGTAATCGCCCTGGGCGTCACGCACGGCAAAGTAACGGATGTAGATAAATTTGTCCCCCAGTTCGATCCAGAAGGCGGCCGTGTCCCGGGTGCCGGATTTGAAAGCGTCCAGGATCTTGTTGACCACGTGCACGCTTTTGGGCGGATGGCAGTTTCGCACCTCCCGGCCGATAATTGCGGGACTGCGGGGAAAAATCCGCTCCGGCCCTTCGGAATAATAGGCCACGCGGTCGTTTTCATCGACGAAGGTCAAATCCACCGGCAGGTGGGTCAACACCAGGTTGATCTGCTCCAGCGTCATTCGGCCCGTGTCCAGCCCCAGCATGCCGGCCACCTCCTTGACGGCTTCAACCGGCGGGGCAGGGGCGGCTTCCGGTTCGACGATGGCTTCATCGGGCCAGCCTTCGTCCGGAGTGACCCAGGCGTAGCCGATATCGGCCTCGCCGTTTTTCATTTCGATCCACTCGCTGTCGGAAAGCATGTCCAGACTGGCAGGAAAAAGGATGTGTTCCTCCTTGTAGATCATGTCCCGGATGGCTTGAATGGCCTCCTGCAGCGGGGCCAGCGTCCCCCCGGGATCGGATGCGGCGAAGGATTCCCGGGCCCTTTTGAGAGCCGCGCGGATGTCGTCGTGAATCGACCACATGACCTGGGACGGGCCGGTAAAATGGTGGGCTTCCAGCATGGGGAAAAGCTGGTTTTCCTTGCGGGTGTAATGAAGGTCGATTTGCGAAAGGGCATCGATTAGCTGGCCCAGCTGCTGGTGGTGGGCCGCAAAGGCCTCGGCCGTGGGGGGGTGCCCCAGGCGCCCGATGAGAATGCTGATATCGCTCATGATTTTTTCGGAGGCCCGATTTTCTTTCATATAGGTGTGCACGGGATGGCCCAGCGGAGGTTGCGGCCGGTCTTTTTCCTCCAGGGCTTCCTTGAAAATTTCAACATGCACGTCACACAGCTGCTTGATCTGCTCGGCGGGCATCCCCTCGCTGATGAGGGCCTGCTCCATGCGGGCAATTTCGGTGGCGTCCACTCCGCTGATCAATTCGCGGAATTGTTGCTTGAGTTCTTCCGGGTCCTTGCCGGCGTGAAGATCGCGGATGATGCCCTTCAAAATGGCTTGGCGCTGCTCGTCGTCGGTGGCGGCACCGCCGCCATCCGTTTTAGCGGCGTGGCGGCCGATTTCTGCATTCAGTTTTTCGACCAGCCCGTCGACATCGAGCCCCCCGATGTCGGCGGCCTGTTTCAGGGTCGCCACCTTGCCCATGGTCTTGCGGATCAGCGGATTTTTCAGGTTCTTGAAATGCGGCGAGAGGGTGATTAAAAAATCAAGCAAAAAGGGGTATTGCTTCAACAAGTCATCGATCTTGGTGCGGGCGTTGATCTCCATGGCAGGCCTCCTGTTTTTGAGGTTATCTATATCATGCCCGACAAACAAGGGCATTGATTTAAGTCAAATTGCCATGATTCGTTCCAGCGGGGACTGTTCAGGAAACCGTGGGCTGCGGTTTTAAAAATCAGACGAATTCCAGCTCGAATTTTTGTTCGGTGACCGTCGTGCCCCACTGCTCACCCGGATGTTCTGCAACCAATTGAAACCCGAATTTCTCATAAAGATGCCGTGCGGGTTCAAGGCCGTGAAACGTCCACAGGTACACCTTCCCGAATCCAACTTCCTTGCAGAAGCTGATCGCCTGCTGCATGAGATGGTTGCCGGCCCCCTGACCTCTGAGTTTGTCCGAAACAATGAACCAGCGCAGATGAGCCATGTCCTGACTTTCAGAGCCTCCATCAATGGTCAGCGATCCCTCTATGTTTTCGTCGATGACCAGTGACCAGATACGGTCTTGGGACGCGTTGTAACGCTGGATGAAGCCCGCAAGTTCAGCGGCCACCTTGGCTTCGAAGAAAGGGCCGAAATTCCAGTGGGCCGCGTAATATTTCGCATGCAACTCGGCAACCCTGCCGATCACTCCGGGGGTAAACCCAACAATGGTCTCAAAGTTGATCATCGACCGTACTTTTTTGCAGCAATTATTTGCGAGTAATTTTGCGATGAGCAAACACCGCAACGCATGGTCTCCAGTCGGTAGCTGATTTTCAATACCACACCCCATGCAATGATGCAAAATACTTGTGGCTTCTGATCCGGATTCTGGGACAGGTAAAGTTTCAAAAGAAAATTGATTGTGATCTCACATAACAGCCGAACCCGGCCACGCGAGTGCCAAAGTGAAAAAGCACTTGACATTGATACCACACAGTGGTATCAAGAAAACAGGTCACCCACCTTCAAGCTTCAAGCCGGCTTGAAGAAGTTTGTCTGCCATACTTGCGACCTGGAAAAGACCAATGGAACCAGTCGACGAAGGTTTTCGCACCCGCGCCCCCCGGCAAGCCAGGCCCCGCGCCAGCGGGCCGGTGAAGCGGAGATTCCCGTTGCATGGCCTGCCGCAGGCACCGGTATTAACGCCGCCAAAGCCGCGCGAACGGCAATCGGAAATCTTTGAAGCGCGTTTGCAGCGCTTTGAAACTGCGGCCCGGGAAAAATTCTTTGCGGCGGTTGCCGGCCTGCCGGAGGCGCAATTTCCGAACAGATTTTCCCGCCAGCTGGATGAAAAAATTATACCGGCCTTTTCCAGCATCGGGTTTGACGTTCCCGTAACCCGTGTAATTTTTCAGGCCGCAGAGCAGGCCTGGCGGAACATGGGACCCCTGCCCCCCACAAGTCTCTGGTGCCACCCAGCCCTGATAAAAGATATCCGGCAGGTGCGCAGCGGGATGATTGCCACCCGGCAAAATGGCAGCCCGGCGTTGCGGACACCGCAAAAACAGGCGCTGGACCCGGCGCAGTTGCCTCCCGGGCAACATGGCAATGCGCTTTCCTGGATCATTTTGCCGCGGATGTATCACCTGCTGGAAAATCATCATGCCCATTGTCTGCCGGGCTATCTCGGCTTCCTGGACAGGGAGACCCATCCTGAATTTCGCAAGATCCTGGTGCGGATTATCATCGAATTTACCGCCAATTTCACCATCAAACATCTCAGTGATTTTCTTCCCCGGCGCCGAATGGTTTCAGCCCTGCTCAACGGTTATGCCGCCATGTTCTGGAAAAATCTCCGTCATCCACCGCCGGGGTTTGAAAGCGATCTGGTCTTTTCCCATTTTTTTCGCTGGGTGAATATGTATTGCAGCCGCACCCCAGGCTTGAATCACGAAATGGGCAAAGCCCTCGAACAGATGGCTTGCGAAAAGCAAAAAGTCTGGCCGGAAAAGCTCTCCTTGAATTCAGCGTACCAGGAAAATGATGACTCCGGCCGGTTCCTGGTGACCCTGCGACACGGCCATCCGGGGATCAAGGCCCTGATGGGCTACTGGGGGATCTGCATTAAACTGCCCGGCAGCGCCACCGTCGGCGGCCTGCCCTATGACTGCGTACCCTCGGCCCTGACGCGTCTGTTCGGTGTCTTGAAACAAAGCTATGCGACTGAAACGCTGGCGACCCGCAAAACGATCCGGCAGTTTCTGGGCCGGCTCGGGCAATGCTACCGGGGGCAGTGTTCCTGCAAAGATGCCGACTCCACCCGGACATCGCCCGCCCTGCGTTTTGTCATCCCCCGGGCGCTGGCTTTGATTGATGAAGTTTCTGCCGCACTGCACTAGCCCCTTGAGAACCGTTGTCTTCTACAAAAGCATTCCTGCCCGTTGACAGTCCCCGGTCCCGGGCCGGGTTTTTACTGCTGTCAGGGCTGTTTTTTGGGCAGGCTGAAGTAAAAAGTGCTGCCGACCCCTTTGACGCTTTCCGCCCAGATCCTGCCGCCGTGTCCCTCGACGATTGCCTTGCAGATGGCCAGCCCCAGCCCGGTCCCCTTGATTTTTACGTATCTTCCCGTGGGAACGGTCCAGAACTTGTCGAATATGGCCGCCAGGTGTTCTTCTGAAATCCCAAGGCCCTGGTCCTTGACCGCTACCGTGACGGTTTGCGCGTCCTGTTGAAAGCTGATCCGGATTTCGGTTTGGGGGTCGGAAAACTTGACGGCATTATCGATCAGGTTGACCAGCACCTGCTCGATGCGTTCCAGGTCCAGCTCGACCAGGATGTCACCGGGGTTGTCATAACGGATGGCAATCTGCTTGTCCATGGACAGGGGACTGATGATTTCGATCACCTCCTCGATCAGCACGCTCAGGTTGACCTGATCGAAAGACCACTCGATTTTTTTGGCTTCCATGCGGGTAAAGTCAAACAGGTCGGAGACCAGATGAATCAAGCGTCCCAGGTTTTTGTCGATGATATCCAGGTAATTGCGGTTGTCTTCTTTTTTGATGGTGCGATTGAGGTAGTCAATGCCGCCGCGGATGACGGTCAGCGGGGTGCGCAGTTCGTGGGAGATGGTGGCCAGAAAATCCGATTTCAGCTGGTCCAGGGTCTGCAGTTCGCGGTTAGCCTCTGAAAGTTCCCGGGTGGCCAGGGCGATCTTTTCCTCCAGCAAATCCCTGCCTTTTGACAGGCTTTCGGCCATGGAGTTAAAGCGCTGCCCCAGTTTTTCAAACTCGTCACCGGTGGCAAGCGTTACCCGGGCGTCCAGGTTGCCCTTGCCGATTTCATCGGTCATGGTTTCCAGTTTTTTCAGCGGTTTGATGACAAAGCGGCGCATCAGGAAAAAAAGGGTGAAAATGGTTAAAAAAATAAGCGCGGCGCCGGAAACCGCCAGTTTCAAATGATTTTTTCTAATGGACAGATTTATTTTTTCCAGGGGCAGCAACACGCTCAAGCCCCCGCGGATGGTGTTGGGGATCTCCCCGTGTCCCCGGTGACACTCAAGGCAGGCCCTTTCCAGGTAAAGCGGAACCACGTACTGCATGTAATGTCTGCCGTTGTGAGCCGCAATGCGAAACATTTCATGCGCCCTGCCGGTTTTAAATTTTACCAGGGCGGTTTTTTCAAAACCATCGGCGCGGTTTTCCGGGTTCAGTGGATTGAGGCTGGTCAGTCGAAAGCGATATAGATCCTGGCGCCGGGAGTACTGGGACAGTTTGCGGG
The DNA here is from genome assembly GCA_964527835.1 of uncultured Desulfosarcinaceae bacterium. GTDB lineage: Bacteria > Desulfobacterota > Desulfobacteria > Desulfobacterales > JAFDCJ01 > JAFDCJ01. Next base: position 10,768 of record CAZGNV010000081.1, read on the forward strand.
TCACCATCGAAGGGGTGAAGCGCTGATACAACCCGGCGGGCGTTTTGAGTGCATCATCAACGAAGCAGGAGATGTCCTTGGCGCCCCGGCTTTGCATGTTGACGAATATGCCGCCGCAGTCCGAAATCCATTGCCGGGTTAAAATCACCTGGCGGGAAAGAATCCGGGCCTGGCTGACGGCCTGGTCGACGGCCTGTTTTTCATTCTGGATGGCAACCCAGGTGAAAATGATTCCCAGGGTGGGAAAAATGATCAGGATCAGACAGCATAAAAATTTCCACTGCAGGGATACATGCCACTTTTTCACGGTTGCGTCTCCCAGGAAGATTATTTTGTCGGAATGTAAAAAAACTGTAAAAGATGTAACGGAATGGAAAAAGCCGCTAAAAATTTCTTGCCCTGAACCCAGCGTAATGTCAAGGTACTTTCCATGGCGGGGGTGAAAAAAAAGACCCAATACAGTGTTCTGATTGTCGATGATGACCGGGACATCGTGCAGACCCTGAAAGGCAACCTGGAGCTGGACGGCTACGAGGTGCTGACGGCGCTCGACGGGCGCACCGGTCTGGATATCGCCCAGAGCCGGCGCCCCGATCTGGTGATCCTGGATTTAAACCTGCCGGATATCGATGGGATTAAAGCCTGCCAGATCATGCGCCGGGAATTTGAATTTCCCATCATCATGCTGACGGCCCGCGACGGCGTATCCGACAAAGTGCTGGGGCTTGAATGCGGAGCCGATGATTACATGGTCAAGCCCTTTAACTTTCTGGAGCTGTCGGCCAGAATCAAGGCCATCTTCAAGCGGGTTGAAAGAAGCCTGGTCAATGACCGCTATGAAGTCAACGAGCTGGCGGTCAAATTTAAGTCCAGAACCGTCTCGCTGCGCGGCGCCGAGGTCAAACTGACCCGCACCGAATTTGATCTGTTGGAGCTTTTTGTTTCCTACCCCGATGAGGTTTTATCCCGTGAATTCATCCAGAAGCAGATCTGGCGGGATTCCCAACTTTACCAGACCAGCCGTGCGGTGGATGTTCACATCCAGCGCCTCAGAAAAAAGATTGAATCCGATGTTGAAAAACCGCGCTACATCGTCACGGTCCCGGGGGTGGGCTATAAATTCCAGGTGAGTGGATAGGTGCTTCCGGTTTTCCCTGAAAACGATAAAACAAATCGCTGAAATTTATTGAAAATCTGGCAGGATGGTCAAGCTCAAGCTACGCTCAAGTCACTGGATTGTTGACGAAGATGACAATATCATCATCGGCAAGGGAAGAATGGAAATCCTGGAAAATATCGAAAAAACAGGCTCCATCAACCAGACCGCCAAGCTGATGAAAATGTCTTACAAGGCGGTCTGGAGCAAAATCAAGGCCACCGAAAAGCACCTGGGCGCACCGGTTGTGCACGCCGACCGCAAAGAGGGCACGCGCCTGTCCCGGCAGGGAAAGGAATTGCTGGAGCAGTACCGGCGCCTGAAAAACAAATGCCAGCTTGCCGACGACAGGCTATTTCATGATATTTTCAGATAGTTGCTATCCCTAAAAGGTCTGTTTTCCATGGGGTTGCGCCGGTGCGGATTTGTTACAAGTTTTACAGTTTTGTTGCTTGACTATCAAAGGTGCTTTGTTAATTAAATCAACAGACACAATTTAAATACGGTGGCTGTCAGATCAGGGCCGAAGCCGTGAAACCATCCCGGACATATTAAGGGCGACGTCCAAACCTGTGGATTAAACGAGGTGATTAAATGACCGATGCGGCTGCACCCGGCAAATCCGGAATTAAAAAGCCCGTGGTGGTGGGCTTGGTTGTTGGCATTGTGCTGACGGTGGTGATGGTGCTTGCCTCAGGCTTTATGATCGAAACCACCAATACGGATGTGTTTTGCGCCAAATGCCACATCATGAAGCCTTTTAGAACGGCATGGCAGAGCGCCGTACACGGCGGCCAGAATCCCCAGGGATTTGCGGCTCAGTGTGTTGACTGCCATCTGCCCCACGGAGATTTTTTCGAGTTTTTCATGGTCAAGGCGATTACCGGCACCACCGATGTGATTCAAAACTTTTACATCGACGGGGCCACCTTTGACTGGGCCGGCAATGCCGAAAAAAAGCGCACCAAATTTACCTTTGAAAGCGCGTGCCGGCGCTGTCATCATGTACTGACACCGCCCGGTATGGCGCGCGGCGGGTTCATGGCCCATCGAACCTTTTTACGCGGCGAGACCAGCAAAACCTGCGCCGACTGCCATCCCCACGTAGGCCACAAGGACATGATCGAAACTGCTGAAAAGTTCTTCAAGAAAGAAAAGGTTTAAAACCGGATAACAGTTGTTTTGTAAAAATAACCCTTAACTTTGACGCAATCGTAAAAAGTCAATTTTGAGCGACATCAACCCTGATACAGTTCCCGAAAAGGCTTGCTTAAGCGAAAAATTGAACTTTTTACGGGACCATCAACCTTGAAAGGAGGCGGATCGCATGAACCAGTTGCTTCGCAAAATTGGAATACTGGGTTTGGTCCTGCTGTTTATGACAGTGGCGGTTTGCGCGTTTGCGCAGGCGCAGCCTGTCAACCTGGCAGACAAAAAGGACCTGGTGATCAAAAGGGGTTTTTCCAAACAGGCGGCCAGCTGCATCGAGTGCCATGTCAAGAAAATGCCGGGCATCGTTGACAGCTGGCGGGGCAGCCGGATGAGTCATGCGGGCATCTCCTGTTACGACTGTCACACGGTGGAAAAAACCTCACCCATGGCCAGCCAGTGCGAGGGGCTCAAGGGCACCGATATCTTTATTTCACCGATGGTTTCTTCCAAGACCTGTTCGCGCTGTCATCCCCAGGAAGTCGAACAGTTTCTCAGAAGCGGCCATGCCGAGCTGGCCAGCGCGGCGGTGATGGATCCCGAAAAGGCCGGGGGCAAGCTGATCAAGCTGCAGTTTTACTATGAAGGCGCCATGTTCATGGCCGGGCAGAAACTGACCCTTTCCACCGGCACACCCCCCGGAACGACGCCCCTGGAGCGTGCTCCCCGCACATCGGGCTGCCAGATGTGCCACGGCACCACCGTGGAGCTGGGCCCCGACAACAAGCCGATCAATCAGACCTGGCCGGGAGGGGTCGGCACCCGCTATCCTGACGGTTCCATCGGAACCTGCACCGTCTGCCACGAGCGGCATACCTTCTCCATCGAGGATGCCAGAAAACCCGAAGCCTGCGGGGCCTGCCACCTGGGGCCGGATCATCCCAACATAGAGATTTATCTTGAAAGCAAGCACGGGCAGAAATACCTGGTCGAAGGCGAAAAATGGAAATATGACAGCCCGCCGGGGCTGTGGCAGCCGGGTGATTATGGAGCGCCGACCTGCGCGGTGTGCCACATGAGCGGGATCGGCACTCTGGCCACCACCCACAATGTCCAGGAACGGCTCAAGTGGGACCTGATGCACAAAAAGAGTGTCGTTCGCAGCGGCAACCGGGGTGACGGTGAAAAGGGCGGCAAGCGGATGCGCCAGGTGTGCGCCAACTGCCACGGCCCGACCCATGTCCGCAGCCAGGAGGAGACCCTGGAAAACTCGGTGGCCCTGTACAACAAGTACTGGGAAGGGGCCGTCAAAATGAAAAAAGAGCTGGCGGCCAAAGGCCTGCTGGGCAAGGATCCCTGGCAGGACGGCTTCCAGGAGCTGATGTACTATCTGTGGCATCACACCGGCCGCAGGGCGCGCCAGGGGGCGGCCATGAACGCGCCGGACTACGCCCACTGGCACGGATTTTTCCAGGTATTCCAGGTTTACCAGGATATGCAGAATATCTATAACATGCGCCTGGAAACCGGCAAAATCGAAAAATACAGCACGGTGGTCAGTTCCGCACCGTATTAACATCGCCCTTATTAAAATACCCCGCCGCCTGCTTGCAGGCAGCGGGGTATTTTTATCGGACAGTTTAGTAGCTTATTTACCGAAGGGGCAGTGGGGATAGGAGCACACGGCACAGTCCTGGCACAGGCCGCCGTGGC
>CAZGNV010000082.1:0-14306 GCA_964527835.1 uncultured Desulfosarcinaceae bacterium
TTGACATGCGGCTTGGTCCGCTCAAACTTCTCCTTCGCCATTTGATCGTCCTCCCTTATTGAATTGACAATTGAATAATAGAAATTTCCGGCTGCACTTCGATCTGGACTTCAATTTTCAATGGTCAATTGACATTCAAAAAAAAATGTTGCGCTACCAGCGAAAATGGGCAAATGCCTTGTTGGCTTCCGCCATTTTATGGGTATCTTCTTTTTTCTTGACCGAAGCGCCCCGATTGTTGGCCGCATCCAGCAATTCTGCTGCCAGTTTGTCGGCCATTCCTTTTTCAGGACGCTGACGCGCATAGCCGATGATCCAGCGGATTCCCAGGGCCGTCCGGCGCGACGGCCGGATTTCGGTGGGCACCTGGTAGGTGGAGCCGCCGACACGTCTTGATTTGACTTCGATCAACGGGCGCACATTGTCAACCGCCTGCTCGAAAAGCTTCAATGGCGCGCTTTTCGTCCTCTCCTCCATGATATCAAAGGCATTGTAAATCAGCGCCTGGGCCAGGCTTTTTTTCCCATCACGCATAATGCAGTTGATAAATTTTGAAACCAGTTTGCTGTCATATTTCGGATCGGCAATGACAGCACGTTCCGGCACTTCTCTTCTTCTTGGCATTGTTACCCCGTCGCAAATATTCGTTATTCGTTTTGGGTTGCAGTCTTATTACTTGGGCTTCTTCGCTCCGTATTTGGAGCGGCCCTGTTTGCGGTCTTCCACTCCCAGGGTGTCCAGGGTGCCGCGCACGATATGATAACGCACCCCCGGCAGGTCCTTGACCCGGCCGCCGCGAACCAGCACTACCGAATGCTCCTGAAGGTTATGCCCGATGCCGGGAATGTAAGCGGTCACCTCGATTCCGGTGGTCAACCGTACCCGAGCCACCTTGCGCAGCGCCGAATTGGGCTTTTTGGGTGTCGAGGTGTAAACCCGGGTGCAAACCCCCCTTTTCTGGGGCGCGTTTCTAAGCGCCGGGGTGTTGGTCTTCTTTTTGACGCGTTTTCTTCCCTTGCGAACTAGCTGGTTGATTGTCGGCATATTTTCCCCATCATCCTCATCAATTATCGTATGTTCTTGGCATCCCGTAAAAAAGTCATTTTCGAGCGCCAGCAACCCTTTTCGGAAAAAGCGCGGTGAAGGGTTGAGCGTTAAAATTGAAAGCTGTTTGAGGAGCTGGCGACGAGTTTTTGCAATTCAGCGCAACCCTTCACAGCTCCCGAAAAGGCTTGCCCAAGCGAGAAAATCGACTTTTTGCGGGATCATCATTACTTAACGATGCAGCAAAATGACGATATGTATACATGTAACGCTTGAATGTCAAGCATTTTGTTGTAAATTTTTATGAATTTTCTATTCATTGGCCACGGTTTCAACCTGGGCCACATCAACGTCAATATCGCCGTAAACATCGAGACCGGTTCCGGCGGGAATCAGCCGGCCCATGATCACATTTTCCTTCAACCCGTTAAGGTGGTCAATGGCTCCGGCAATGCTCGCATCGGTGAGCACCTTGGTGGTTTCCTGAAACGACGCAGCGGAAATGAAGCTGTCGGTGCTCAAGGATGCCTTGGTGATTCCCAGAATCAGAGGCTCGGCCACCGCCGGTTCGCCGCCTTTTTCAACCACCTGGCGATTGGCCTCTTCAAACTTGATTTTATCCACCTGTTCTTCGGCGATAAAATCCGTGTCGCCCACATTGATGACCTTGACCCGCCTCATCATCTGCCGAACGATGACTTCGATATGCTTATCGTTGATGCGCACCCCCTGCAGGCGGTAAACCTCCTGGACCTCATCGACGATGTAGCGCGCCAGGGCGACCTCGCCCTTGATGTTGAGAATGTCCTGGGGAACCGCAGCCCCTCCGATCAGCGGATCGCCCGCACGCACGTAGTCGCCTTCATAGACATTGATGTGCTTGCCCCGGGGAATCAGGTACTCCTTTTTTTCACCGGCATCCACCGGGGTGACTGTCACCTTCTGCTTGCCTTTTTTGGTGCTTTTGGCAATCGAAACGTAACCGTCAATTTCGCTTAAGACGGCGATTTCCTTGGGCTTGCGAACCTCGAACAGTTCCGCCACCCGCGGCAGACCACCGGTGATATCCTTGGTCTTCGTGGTGGCCCGGGGCAGTTTGGCCACCACGTCTCCGGCCTTGACGGCCGCCCCCTCTTCGACCAGCAAAATGGCGTTGACCGGCAGAATATAGCGGGCAAATGCCGAAGATCCGGGCAGCTTGGCCGTCTTGCCGTCTTTATCCTTGATGGAAATCCGGGGACGTTCATCGGCATTCTTGGATTCAATGATGGTCTGGCTGGACTTGCCGGTTACGGGGTCCACTTTTTCCTGCATGGTGCGCCCCGGGACAATGTCACCGAACTTGACGGTTCCGTCGACTTCGGCGATGATCGGGGTGGTAAAAGGATCCCAGGTGGCCAGCAGATCACCGGCTTTGACCGGTTTGCCGTCTTCGACCAGCAAGTGGGCACCGTAAATCACGGGAAAACTTTCCAGCTCCCGCCCGCTGTCGCTCATGATGCTGAATTTGCCGCCGCGCCGGTTCATGACCACGTACTGGTTTTCTGAGTTTTTGGCCACCTTCAGGTCGGAAAACTTGACGACACCGTCAACCCGGGCCCGAATGTCGGCCTGCTCCACCCGGCGGCTGGCCGTTCCGCCGATGTGAAAGGTTCTCATGGTCAACTGGGTGCCGGGCTCGCCGATGGACTGGGCGGCCAGGATACCCACGGCCTGGCCGAGTTCCACCGGTCGGCCGTGGGCCAGATCCCGACCGTAACATCTCGAACACACGCCGTTTCTGGCCCTGCAGGTCAACACGGAGCGGATTTTGATTTTCGCCAAACCGGCGTCTTCAATTCTTTGCACAACGTTCTCATCGATTTCCTGACCGCTTTTGCAGATAACTTCTTCAGAAAAAGGATCAAAAATATCCTCCACCGCCACCCGCCCCAGAACCCGCTCTGCCAGGCGCTGGATGATTTCGCCGCCTTCCATGAGAGGCTCGACTTCAACGCCCATCCGGGTGCCGCAGTCAGGCTCCAGCACCACGCAATCCTGGGCGACATCGGCCAGGCGCCGGGTCAGATACCCCGAGTTGGCCGTTTTCAGGGCCGTATCCGCCAGCCCCTTGCGCGCCCCGTGGGTCGAAATGAAGTACTGCAGCACCGACAGGCCTTCGCGGAAATTGGCGACAATCGGCGTTTCAATGATCTCACCGGAAGGCTTGGCCATCAGCCCCCGCATGCCGGCCAGCTGGCGCATCTGGTCTTTGCTGCCCCGGGCGCCGGAATCGGCCATCATGTAAATGGGGTTCAGACTCTCCTCGATCACCGGCCGGCCTTTTTTGTCCAGCACGGGTTTTCCCTGCTTGTCGAAGACCGGGGCGGTTTTCATGGCATCCATCATTTCGTTGGCCACATCATCGGTTGCCTTGGCCCAGATATCCACCACTTTGTTGTATTTTTCCCCCTGGGTGATCAGGCCCTCGGTGTACTGACGCATGATTTCGGCCACCTGCTTTTCGGCTTTTTGCAGAATTTTTTGTTTGCTCTCCGGGGTGATCATGGCATCGATGGAAATCGACAGCCCGCCGCGGGTGGAATATTTGTACCCCAGGTCCTTGAGCCGATCGGACAGAATCACCGTCGCCTTGGGGCCCAGGTTGCGATACACATAATCGACCAGTTCGCGCAGTCGTTTCTTGTCCATGACATGGTTGACAATGTCAAATTCGACAGCCGGCTTTTTGTCCACCACCTCAAAAAGATGATACCCCTCATCGGTTCGCAGCGCGCCGCGACTGTGCTCACCCGTGTGCAGGGAATAAAGCGCTTCCACATCGGCATCTTCACAGCCGAAAACCCCTTTGAATTCATTGAAGGTCAGCTGGCCGATCAGGCCCCCGTCCTCTTTGTCGGGCGCCTGGGAAAATTTGGCCACCAGCTCGACAAAAGCGCTGCCGGCATCGAGTTGCTCGAGGACCTGTTGGGCCTCTTCTTCGGTGGGCACGGTAATGCGCCGCAGCTGCATGATGTCGACCTTGGGGATGATTTCCCACAGCAGCACCCGGCCCACGGAGGTGTCATGGCGTTTGCCATGCATTCTCAGCGTGATCCTGGTGTGCAGGTCCACTGCCTGGGCATCGTAGGCCATCCGAACCTCTTCGGGGTTGGCGAAAATTTTTCCTTCGCCTTTTCTCCCGGCAATGGTGCGCGTCATGTAGTAGATGCCCAGCACGATATCCTGGCTGGGCACGATAATGGGGCTGCCGTTGGCGGGTGAGAGGATGTTGTTGCTCGACAGCATCAGCACCCTGGCTTCGATCTGCGCTTCCACCGACAGCGGGATGTGCACGGCCATCTGGTCACCGTCAAAGTCGGCGTTGAAGGCCGTACAGACCAGCGGGTGCAGCTGCAGGGCCTTGCCCTCGATGAGTATCGGCTCAAAGGCCTGGATGCCCAGGCGATGCAGGGTCGGCGCGCGGTTGAGCATCACCGGATATTCCTTGACCACCTCATCGAGGGTGTCCCAGACTTCCGGAATCTCCCGTTCAACCATTTTCTTGGCGCTTTTAACCGTCGAAACCAGACCTTTTTGCTCAAGGCGATAGTACACAAAGGGCTTGAACAGTTCCAGGGCCATTTTCTTGGGCAGCCCGCACTGGTGCAGTCTCAAATCCGGGCCCACCGTGATCACGGTCCGTCCCGAATAATCCACCCGTTTTCCCAGCAGATTCTGGCGAAAGCGCCCCTGTTTGCCCTTGAGGGTGTCGCTGAGTGATTTCAGCGGCCGCTTGTTGGTGCCGGTAATCACCCGGCCGTGCCTGCCGTTGTCGAAAAGCACGTCAACGGACTCCTGCAGCATGCGCTTTTCATTGCGTACGATGATATCGGGCGCCTTGAGATCGATCAGGCGTTTGAGACGATTGTTGCGGTTGATGACCCGCCGGTAAAGATCGTTGAGATCGGAGGTCGCAAAACGGCCGCCTTCCAACGGCACCAGCGGGCGCAGATCCGGCGGCAGCACCGGAATCACGTCCATGATCATCCAGACCGGGTCGATGCCGGAGCGTCGAAATGCATCCACGATCTTTAAACGCTTGGCCAGTTTCTGCCGCTTGGCCACCGAGCCGGTCTCGCGGATGTCCGTGCGCAGCTGGCTGTACAGTTCATCCAGGTTGATGCTGTCCAGCAGAGTCTTGACGGCTTCGGCGCCGATGCCCGCCTCGAAGTTTTCACCGAAGGTCTCCAGGGCCTCCTGGTACTTATCATCCGACAGCAGCTGGCCGCGGGTCAGGGGGGTGTCCTTGGGATCCAGCACGATGTAGCTGTCAAAATAAAGGACCTTTTCCATGTTTTTCAGGGTCAGGTCCAGCAAATTGCCGATCTTGCTTGGCAGACTTTTCAAAAACCAGATATGCGAGACCGGCGTGGCCAGTTCGATATGGGCCATGCGCTCCCTGCGCACCTTGGACTGGATGACCTCCACACCGCATTTTTCGCAGATCACGCCGCGATGCTTCATCCGTTTGTACTTGCCGCAGTTGCACTCATAGTCCTTGGTAGGCCCGAAAATCTTTGCGCAGAAAAGACCGTCACGCTCCGGCTTGAAGGTCCGATAGTTGATGGTTTCCGGTTTCTTGATCTCCCCGTGAGACCATTTTCGGATTTGCTCGGGAGAAGCCAGCGCCAGGCGAATGGCATGGTAGCGCTTGGGATCCGTGGGCTTGGCAAAGAAATCATAAAGGGTTTCCATGGCGTTTTCCTAATTTTATTTAAATTGATGGTTTCGTAAAAAATGCTTTTTTACGGCGCCGTCATATATTAACAGCAGCTATTTGACTTCTTCCAGCAGGGCGATATCAAGCCCCAGGGCCTGCAGTTCCTTGGTCATCACCCGGAACGATTCGGGAATGCCGGGCTCCAGCACGTTCTGGCCCTTGACGATTTTTTCATACATGCGGGTCCGGCCGGCCATGTCATCGGACTTGACGGTTAAAAATTCCTGCAGCGCATAGGCCGCTCCGTAAGCCTCCATGGCCCAGACTTCCATCTCTCCGAGCCGCTGCCCGCCGAACTGGGCTTTGCCGCCCAGGGGCTGCTGGGTAACCAGGGAATAGGGCCCGATGGATCTGGCATGAATTTTATCGTCAACCAGATGGTGCAGCTTCATGACATACATGGTGCCGACGGTGATCTTCTCGTCAAATGGCTCGCCGGTGCGACCATCATAGAGCGTGGTTTGTCCGGATTGTTCAAGGCCGGCTTCTTTTAGAAGGTTCTTGATTTCCTCTTCCTTGGCACCGTCAAAAACCGGGGTGGCCATGTGAACGCCGTCCTTGTAATAAGAGACCAGTTCGGTCAACTGCTCGTCGTCCATCTGGTTGATCGTTTTTTTGAGGGCAGCGCCCGGAAAAATTTTCTTCAGCTTATCGCGCAGGGCCTTCATCTTCTGGGCGGCCAGCAGTTCGTTAAGCTGATCGCCGAGTCCCTTGGCCGCCCTTCCCAGATGAATTTCCAGGATCTGGCCCACATTCATCCGCGACGGCACGCCCAGGGGATTCAAAACCATGTCCACCGGGGTTCCGTCTTCAAAATAAGGCAGGTCCTCTATCGGCAGAATTCGGGACACGACTCCCTTGTTGCCGTGCCGTCCCGCCATTTTATCGCCCACCGACAGCTTGCGCTTCATGGCCACGTAAACCTTGACCATCTTGATGACACCGGGCGGAAGATCATCGCCCCTGGCAAAGCGGTCGACCTGTTGATCGAATGCCAGCCGGCAAAGTTCGCGCTGATCGCGGTAGCGTTCCAGGATGTCATGCACCTGCTGGGTAAGCTGGGGATCTTTCAGCACGATGCCTTCGAGCTGGGCGACCGATATGCCCTCCAGGGTCTTGGCGTCGATTTTGGCGCCGTTGGGGATCAGGACTTTTTTGCCCTTTTTCAAGGGGGCATCCACTTTGTTCCCCACCAGCAGATCGGCCAGCTGGGAATGGACAACATCTTCAATGACCGCCAGCTCGTCATCGCGGTCTTTTTCAAGGGCAGCAATTTCCTCATTTTCAATCAGCCGGGCCCGATCGTCTTTTTCAATCCCCCTTCTGGAGAACACCTTGGCATCGATGACGATGCCCTGAACACCGGGGGGCACCCGCAGGGAAGTGTCTTTGACATCGCCGGCCTTCTCACCGAAAATAGCCCGCAGCAGTTTTTCTTCGGGAGAAAGCTGGGTTTCACCCTTGGGGGTAATCTTGCCCACCAGGATGTCGCCCGGGTAAACTTCCGCCCCCAGGCGGATGATGCCGCTTTCATCCAGATTCTTCAAGGCTTCCTCGCCCACATTGGGGATGTCGCGGGTAATTTCTTCCTTGCCCAGTTTGGTGTCCCTGGCGACGACTTCGAATTCTTCGATATGCACCGAGGTGTATATGCCGTCTCTGACCAGTCTTTCACTGACCAGAATGGAATCCTCAAAATTGTACCCTCCCCAAGGCATAAAGGCGGCGGTTACATTTTTTCCCAGTGCCAGCTCCCCCTGGTCGGTGGCCGGTCCGTCGGCGATGATTTGTCGGGCCCGCACGCGTTCACCTTTTTTGACAATCGGCCGGTGATTGAAACAGGTGTTCTGGTTGGAGCGAATGAATTTGGAAAGGTTGTAAATGGTCACATCTTTTTCACTGGGCTCATCGGATGGATCATGGCGCAGCACGATGCGGCTGGCATCGACATCCACCACAACGGCATCGCGTTTGGCAACCACGGCCACCCCGGAATCCCTGGCCACCACCTCTTCGATGCCGGTGCCGACCACCGGGGCCTGGTTCATCAACAGGGGCACGGCCTGGCGCTGCATGTTGGAGCCCATCAGCGCCCGGTTGGCATCGTCGTTTTCCAGAAACGGAATCAGGGACGCGGAAACACTGACCAGTTGATTGGGAGAAATATCCATCAGCTCGATCTGCTTGCGGTCGACCATCATAAATTCGCCGGCCACCCGCGAGGTGACCAGCGGATTGACAAACTCGCCCTTTTCATTGACCGGGGCATTGGCCTGGGCAATGGGGTGCTCCTTTTCCTCAAAAGCGTCCAGGAATTTGACCTCCCGGGTGACCCGGGCCTTTTCCACCACCCGGTAAGGCGTTTCGATAAACCCGTAATCATTGACCCGCGCATAGGTGCTCAGCGATACGATCAGGCCGATGTTGGGGCCTTCCGGCGTTTCAATGGGACAAATCCGCCCATAATGGGATGGATGCACATCGCGCACCTCGAAACCGGCCCGCTCCCGGGTGAGTCCACCGGGCCCCAGGGCGGACAGCCGCCGTTTATGGGTGGTCTCTGAAAGGGGGTTGGTCTGGTCCATGAACTGAGACAGCTGGCTGGTGCCGAAAAACTCCTTGACAACCGCTGACACCGGTTTCGGGTTGACCAGGTCATGGGGCATGAGGGCGTCGACTTCCTGCAGGCTCATGCGCTCCTTGATGGCACGTTCCATTCGCACCAGCCCGATGCGGTACTGGTTTTCGAGCAGCTCGCCCACGGCGCGCACCCTGCGGTTGCCCAGGTGGTCGATATCGTCCACTACCCCCTGGGTGTCGCGCAGTTCAATCAAAGCTTTGGCCGTCAGCAAGATATCTTCCTTGCGCAGGATGCTTAGATCAACCTCGCTGCTGATGCCCAGGCGCTGATTGATTTTTAAGCGCCCGACCCCGGAAAGATCGTAATACGTCGAGCGGAAAAACAGGTTGTCCAGAAAATCCTGGGCCACTTCGGGGGTGGCCGGATTGCCGGGTCTCAGGCGACGGTAAATTTCGATCAGCGCTTCTTCCTTGGTCTGCACTTTGTCCATCGCAAGAGTTTTGCGGATGGACTCACCGGCGGCATAACTGTCGATAAAAAGCAGCTCAAATTCGTCGATCCCGGCTTCGCTGAGCCGGGCCAGGTTTTCTTCATCCACCGACTCGTTGGCATTGACAATGACCTTGCCGGTGGCAGGGTCCGTGATGTTCAACGCAAAGGCCCGATCGATGATTTCTTCAATGTTGATGGGAATCAGGTCTGCACCGGCTGCCTTCAACCGTTTGATGGCCCGCTGAGTGAAAAGACGTCCTTTTTTCACCAGCACATCCCCGGTTTCGGGATCCTTGACATCCTTGCTGGCACGTCGCCCCTGCAAAAAATCTTCTTTGAACACCTTAAAAAACTTCTTGCCGCGCACAACGATCTTTTCTGCCCGGTAATAATAGGCCAGCAGATCCTCAACCGAATAACCAAATGCCTTGAACAGGATGGTGATGGGAAACTTGCGCCGCCGGTCGATGCGAATATAGACAATGTCTTTGGGATCGATTTCCATATCAATCCAGGAACCCCGCACCGGTATAATTCGAGAGCTGTAAATAATCTTGCCGCTGGAATGGCTTTTGCCCTTGTCATGGTCGAAAAAAACGCCCGAGGAGCGATGCAGCTGACTGACGACCACCCGTTCGGTACCGTTGATGATGAAGGTGCCCTTTTCCGTCATCAGGGGGATGGTGCCGAAATAAATTTCCTGTTCCTTGATATCCCGGATATTGGAAACCCCGGTTTCACTGTCGGTGTCGTAGACAACCAGCCGGGCGGTAATATGCACCGGCATCTCGTAAGTCATCCCGCGGTGAATGCATTCTTCTATGCTGTGTTTGACTTCACCGAACCGGTAAGACACGAACTCCAGGGAAGCGCTGCCGGTGAAATCCTTAATCGGAAACACGGATTTAAAAACAGCCTGCAATCCGATGTTGCGGCGTTTTTCCGGCGCAACGCCCATTTGCAAAAAACGTTGAAAAGATTCGCGCTGCATTCCGATCAAATCCGGAATGTCGACAATTTTTTTGATTTTTCCGAAATTTTTCCGTATGCGCTTATTCGCCAAAAGCCTTTCAGACATGGCATCTCCAAAATTTTAGAGTGTGGGGTTAATCATCCGCAGCCCAAGGCCGGCAGCCGCCAGGACGGTTCGCTGATACCCGCAGCCGAACCGTCCTGCACCGACTTGCCCAACCGGCAACCGATGCTGACGGCCTCCAAGGGGAGCCCGCCGTAAAGTCGCTGCAAGGTTGCGGACAACGGACGTCCGGCCAGGGCCCTATTTAACTTCTGCCTGTGCGCCGGCTTCCTCCAGTTGAGCCTTTACCTTTTCGGCCTCATCTTTTGCAATGCCTTCCTTGACGGGTTTGGGCAGGTTGTCCACGAGCTCTTTGGCGTCCTTGAGGCCCAGGCCGGTAATCGCGCGCACTTCTTTGATTACCTGGATTTTCTTGTCGCCAAAGGCAGTCAAAATAACATCGAACTCTGTCTTTTCTTCCGCCGCTTCCCCTGCACCGGCGGCATCCCCGGCACCGGCGGCCATCATGGCCACTGGAGCCGCAGCTGAAACACCGAATTTTTCTTCCATTTCCTTAACCAGTTCTGACAGTTCCAGAACTGACATGTTTGCAATAAACTCGATCACATCGTCTTTGGTAATGTCTGCTTTCGCCATTTTTCCTCCAGTCAATCATTGTTATTATCCGTGACGGATTCATCTTAATTTGTTCTCAGCGGCCTGCCAATGGCTCATCATCCACCGATGTCAGGCAGCCTCTTTCTGATCCCGCAGAGCCGTCAATACGTTGAGCAGCTGTCTTGGAATTTCAGCAATGGTGCGCACAAAGGACGCGGGCACCGCATTGAACGCTGAAAGCAACTGCGACAGCAGCACTTCACGGGATGGCAATTTTGCCAGCGCCTTGATCTGTACGGCATCAAGCAATTTGCCGTTCATCACCCCGACTTTAATTTCAAGGTGCTCATTTTCCTGAGCAAACTGGCTCAGCACTTTTGCCGGAGCAACCGGGTCGTCATAGCTGAGCGCCACTGCGCTGGGGCCTTTGAAAAAATCACGGATCACGTCAACATCCGTGTCTTTGGCAGCCCGCGTAAGAAGCGTATTTTTGACAACCTGAAACTCAATATTTTCTTCCCGCAGCTTGCGCCGCAGGGTGTTCATCGCAGCAACATCGAGTCCCTTGTAATCGGTCACGACGACAATTGCGGCTTTTTCAAATCTGCCATGCAGATCTTCGGCTATTTGTTGTTTCTGGGCTAGTTGCAATCTTTAGGGTCACCTCCTTTCCTTATCTGATCAAAAACCGGAGGTATGAGCTGAAAGCACTGTGCAACGGCGGTTTTCAGGCACAACTTGCTTAAACGGGGCATTCATACATCCGTCTCGCCAGGCCGGCAACGCCGATTATACACTCGCCGCCAGGGTCTGCGGCGGTGAACCTAAGGTCTTTGACAGAATGATTTTTTTTAACATGCCAAAAGGATGGAGCCATAAAAAGAAGGCTTGCTCAAGCGAGAAAATGCTACTTTTTACGGCTTCATCATCCTTTGTGAGCGCATCCTTGCTGGAGCCGGCGCAATCCATCTTCGCGGCCTTCAAGGAAAACGTTTTATTTGATTAGATCCTTTACCTGGGCTGCATCGATCCGGATCCCGGGCCCCATGGTCGTGGAAACCGCAATCCCTTTAAGGTAAGTTCCCTTGCTGGAAGCCGGTTTAAGGCGCAAAATGGTTTCCAGAAAGGCGGCAAGGTTCTGGACGATTTTTTCGACCCCGAACGACACCTTGCCCATGGGCGCATGGACAATGCCGGCCTTTTCGACCCGAAAATCAATCCTGCCGGCCTTAAGCTCGGCCACGGCCTTGGCGACATCAAAGGTGACGGTTCCGCTTTTGGCATTGGGCATCAGCCCTCTGGGGCCGAGCAACTTGCCGATCTTGCCGACGGTCCCCATCATATCGGGGGTTGCCACGGCCTTGTCAAAACCAAACCAGCCGCCCTTGATCTTATCGATCAGCTCGTCATTGCCCACAAAATCGGCTCCCGCTTCAAGGGCCTCTTTTTCCTTTTCTCCCTTGGCAAAAACAAGCACTTTAACCTCTTTGCCGGTTCCGTTAGGCAAAATTACGCTGCCACGCACCATCTGGTCCGCATGCCGGGGATCGACCCCCAGCTTTACGGCGACATCGATCGTCTCGTCAAACTTGGCGTAGGAAGATTCCAAGGCCTTCTGGACGGCTTCATTAAAATCGCTGAAAACCCCCAGGTTGACTTTCTGTTTGGCTTCCTTATATTTTTTCCCCCGCTTCGGCATTGTTCGTATCATCTCCTTTGGTGGTGTTTCGAATTAAGGATTGTTTTTGCTAGCCGACTTCAATCCCCATACTTCTGGCGGTTCCTGCAATGATTTTGCAGGCGGCATCCAGGTCATTCGCATTCAGATCAACCATTTTCTGCTTGGCAATTTCTTCGACCTGCTGTCGGGTCACCTTGCCGACCCGCTCCCGTTTGGGGTCGCCGGCTCCCTTGGCGATTTTGGCGGCCTTTTTCAGCAATACCGCCGCCGGCGGCGTCTTGGTGATGAAAGTGAAGGTGCGATCCTGATAGACCGTTATCACAACCGGGATGATCATTCCTTCTTCTTGAGCCGTCCGGGAATTAAATGCTTTGCAAAAATCCATGATATTGACCCCGTGCTGGCCCAGTGCAGGGCCGATGGGAGGGGATGGATTGGCCTTGCCGGCTTCCACCTGCAATTTAATCAGTGCCATTACCTTTTTAGCCATTTTTTAACTAACCCTTCCTATAATTGATGAAGTCGCAAAAAGTCGATTTTCTCGCTCGGGCTCGAAATCGCTCGAAAATGACTTTTAAAACGGCCGTCATAATTTCTGAACTTGGACAAAATCCAGTTCCACCGGTGTCGCCCGCCCGAAAATACTCACCAGCACCTTGATCTTGCCTTTTTCCTGGTTGACTTCTTCCACGGTACCGCTGAAATTTGTAAAAGGTCCATCAATCACTCGAATTTCGTCGCCGGACTCGAAAAAATACTTCGGTTGCGGTTTCAATTTGCCGGCGGCCATGCGGTTGATGATCTGCTCAGCCTCTTTATCGGAAAGCGGTGTCGGTTTGTGTCGACCGCCAAGAAATCCCGTCACCTTGGCGGTGTCATTGACAATGTGCCAGGTCTCATCATCCAGTTCAAGCTGCACCAGGATATAGCCGGGATAAAATTTGCGCGAGGAAGTCTTGCGTTTCCCCTTCACAAGTTCAACAATTTCTTCGGTGGGCACGAGTACTTCACCGAATTTTTCCGGATGGGGACTGGCGGCGATTCGCTCCTGTAGAGCCGCTTTGACCTTATTTTCAAAGCCCGAATACACATGGACGATGTACCATTTAAGTGCCACGGTTAAATCTCCTCAAGCTATCGCAGAACAATACGGATCAAGCTGGACAGACCCATATCGACCACACCCAGAAACAAGGATATCAATATGACCAGCACAATGACCACCGCCGTCGAACCCAGAGTCTGCTTCCGCGAAGGCCAGGTCACCTTTTTCAGCTCTACCTTTACCTCTCTTAAAAACTGCAGCGATTTTCCAACAATACCATCATTGGGTTTGGCCGTTGCCGCCTGCTTGCGGGGGGCTGCAACCGGCTTTTTCCTGGTTTCGATGGCGGCACTTGCACTCGCAGAGCTCTTTTTGTTCCCAGGACTGCCTGCAACCTGAAGCTGGTCCGCTGGCTTTTTCTTGGCGGCTTGCTTCTTTTTTTTTGCTGCCGCCGGTTTTTTTCGCTGTATCCGTCCCATTGTGCTCCTACCTTGGGGGTGCCCTCGGTTTTCGATCAATGAAGATCTTGAAAATGGTAAAAGCTCAAAGCGTCAAAAGCGAAGGAAATCGTCGCATTCCTTGATTTTCAGGCTTTGAGCTTCACCTAAAAATGGCAGGCCAGGAGGGATTCGAACCCCCAACACCCGGATTTGGAGTCCGACGCTCTACCGTTGGAGCTACTGGCCTGCAAACGTCCGATTCACAGACACCCTGTTGTGCATTGAGCGGTGGTCAGCACAACCGGCTGCGATGCCCACCGACCAATGATAGACGATATCTGTCTCCGGTCAACTCTCCTATTTGGTTTCCTTATGCAGCGTGTGCTTGCGGCAAAACCGGCAGTACTTATTAAATGCCAGCTTGTCCGGTGTAGTGCGCTTATTTTTGGTTGTCGTGTAATTTCTTCGTTTGCACTCACTGCACGCAAGGGTAACAATTACTCTCACCAGAAGGACTCCTTATAAAAGCGCTTCGAAAAGCCTGTCGGGGTTTTGCACAGCGCTTATAGGCGTTATTCGATAATTTCGCTGACGACTCCGGCACCGACCGTGCGGCCGCCCTCGCGCA
>CAZGNV010000083.1:0-14051 GCA_964527835.1 uncultured Desulfosarcinaceae bacterium
AAGTGGTCAGAATTCGGCCACGGGGAGATATTTATAAGGGATAACACTATGGAATACCAAACAATAAAAGAAAACGGAAAGACCAAATTCGTCGTCTTGCCTGTCAAAGTATTTGAAGCCCTCCTGGATCGTCTCGAGGATGAATCCGATTTGCGTTCAATCACAGAGGCCCGCAGCGAACCGCTCTATGATCAGAGTGAGGCAGAAGAATATATCTTTATGAATCCTGTTAAGCGTGAACGGTTGGAACGTGGATGGACTCAGAAAGATCTTGGCGACCGGCTTGGCGTAAGCCAGTCAACCGTGGCAAAATGGGAAGGCGAGGGGGCTGTATATCGCAAAGCTACCAGACAAAAATTCGCTAAGGTTTTCGGTGTGGATGAAAAGAGCTTTCTTTAAATTTTCAAACCAAATCTCTGACCGATCAGCCCCTCCACTGAATGGGCCATGGCCATGCGGTCCCCCTGGGAGGACAGCAGGTAATTGGAAAGAAAAATATCCATCTCCGTAAAAATTTCCTGCGAACCTGTAAAAGCCCTGATTAACCGGGCCAAAGCGCTGTTTGGGATGCTCAAGAATCGCAGCCTTAAACAGCCCGTAGCAATTTAACAGATGGACAAAGCGATAAGACAAAGGCGGGCGAAACGGGGCCAGAATTGATTGCCTTGTATACCAACGCGCTGGTAAGAATCTTTAATAGAACAGCCAGGGCTTCCAACCCGTTTTGGCATACTATTGACTGTAATCGGTGCATTTGTTATTTTATTGAAAAACAGGGGGGTGCTGCCATGAAAAACGAAAAATTGCTAGAAAGAATCGTATTGAATCCCAAAATAATGACTGGCAAACCTGTTATTCGGGGGACGCGTCTAACGGTTGATTTTATTCTCAACTTGTTGGCCCAGGGTGCTTCTGAGAACGATATTCTGAATGAATATAAGGGGCTGACAGTTGAAGATATCCAGGCTTGCTACTTGTTTGCCACCAAATCTTTAGAAAATACCGATTTCATGCCATTGTTTGAGGAATCCGCTTAATGCGATTTATAGTTGACGAATGCACAGGGCCTGCGGTTGCAAAATGGTTACGCCAGCATGGTTATGAAGTCTTTTCTGTTTTTGAAGAAGCAAGAGGGATGGATGATGATAGTATCATCTAAAAAGCTCGTGAAGGCGATTGGATATTGATTACAAATGATAAAGATTTTGGCGACTCCGTATACCGGCATGGTCTGTTACATCGAGGTGTCATCTTATTACGCCTTGAAGATGAGCGGGCACCGTCCAAAATTCATGTTCTTTCAGAACTTTTAAAAAACTATCTGGTCAGGTTACCGGATTCATTTATTGTTGTAACCGAAACGAAAGTCCGATTCGCACGAAGATAAACCTGCAGCCGGCCGGTTCATCACCAGGTCCACAAACGCGGCCACCGCGGCCAGGTTGGGCACCCCCTGGTTCCACCACTGCACGTTGGGATTGAGCAGCACCACGTCATCGGCGCCGATCAGGCTTTCAATGCCGCCCAGCCGCTCTTCTTCAACCTTTTACCCTTACCCTGCGCGCAGCGCCTGCTTTTTTTATTGACAATTACCAAATACGGAATTAGAATACAATTGAATACAAGAGAATAAAGGAGCTGTCATGTCAAAAACCGTAACATTACGACTAAAAGATGATGTCTATAACACTTTTAAGGAAGCGGCACTGGCCGAAAATCGCCCGCTTTCAAACCTCATCGAAACTGCTGCGATGAACAAAATTTGTGAACAACAATTTGTGGATGATGCAGAAATGGCTGAAATCATAGCCGATAGAAACCTGATCAATCGCATTAAACAGGGATCCCGGGAAGCCAGGTTGCAGAAAGGTCGTTTCGTTGAATAGATATCGCATATTCGAAACCAGCCAGTTTCAAAAAGACCTTGAGCAAATCCAACGATCCGGCCATAGAAAAGTTGCTCAAAAGCTAAGCGATTTTGTTTACCCTCAGCTGCGTCAACATCCTCATTTCGGACCCCATATCAAAAAACTTAAAGATTTCAGTCTGGATACGTGGCGCTATCGCATCGGAGCCTGGCGATTTTTTTATGAAATCAATGAAGAGGAAAAGATCATTTTTATGGTGGCCGCTTCTCATAGAAGCAGCGCCTATTGATATGGATGAAAAAATCTTTCTTTAAAATTACGGATCATCTCCAGTTTTTCGATGGCAGCCGCACCGCATGCGCAAGGCCTTTTTCCTTGACAAGTCGATAGGATTATTTTAGTATTTTATGAAATTCGTCAAGTAAGGAAGTAAGGAGATCTGACTATGCTTGCCAAGATAACAGCCAAAAATCAGGTGACAATCCCCAAAAAAATCATCGCCCAGCTGCCGGAGGTCCGCTATTTTGATGTTGAGCTAAAAGACGGGATTGTAATGCTCAAGCCGCTGAAATTTTACGACACCGACCTGAATCAAATAAGGTCCAAAATCAATAAACTAGGCCTTAAGCCAAATTGTGTCCGTGAAGCTGTAAAATGGGCAAGATCAAAGTAGTGCGGGCGGTCGTCGATACCAACGTCATCATTTCGGCCCTGTTGTTCGGCGGCACACCCGCAAAACTCATCCCTTGTTGGAAAACCGGACGGTTGGTGCCCCTGGCATCAAACGATATTGTTGACGAATATCTGCGCGTGCTGGCGTACCCGAAATTCAGCCTCTCCGAAGAAGAGATCAACTACATTTTTTATCAGCAAATCCTGCCTTATTTCGAGGCGGTCGAAATAAAACGACAACCCGGGCGCATCATTGTTAAAGAAGATCCAGCCGATGATATGTTTATTCGCTGTGCCCTGGCTGGCAAAGCGGCCCTCATTGTCTCCGGGGATTTTCACCTGCTTGCCCTCAAGTCATACCGCAGCATAAAGATTCTCACGCCCTCTCAAGCCCTGCAGCTTTTATAAAAAAAAACCCAACCCGCCAATTTTATTCTTTCTCCTCGTAGCTTTCCCCTTTATCTTTATAATCACAACTCCCACCAACCCCCCCAGCGTGTTTAAGACCAGGTCCGATAGATCCGAACTGCGCGACGGCATCCAGGCCTGAAGGATTTCAATGCTCAGGCTGACCGTAAAACACAGCGCCAGGGTCATCAGAACGGCATGTTTTTCGAAAACCGATCCGGCTTTTCCCTTCACCCTGGTTTATTGCCACACACCTGGGTCGATCAATTTTGCCGCTGGAGTCCATGATGCCTTGGTCCAGAAATGACGCATCGTCCCGCAGGCCGGTGTCATCACCGAACAGGAAGTTGTCAACAATATAGCTCCGGATTATCTCGGCAAATTCCATAAATAACTTCCCTCATCGGTCTTGGATTTCGCAAATATCTTCAATCAAAAGCGCCGGCAGGTGAAGATAGCGGGTAGTGCGGCGCTTCTGCTCGATATCCTCAAACACCCGCTTGACCTGCTGGACTGTCAGCCCGATGGCAGCGGCCACCGCCCCGGCCGCAATTCCCTTGTTTTTGGCATACAGACAAATATCCATCTTATCATAAGGCAGCGAGAAATAAAATTCATCCTGTCCCTGGGGCAGGGAATAGGTGTCGGTGGTCGGCGGCCGCTGGCGGATCTGCTCCGGCACCCCGAGGCACTCGGCCAGCTGGTAGACCTGGGTTTTGTACAGGTGGGCAATGGGTTTTACATCCGCCGCCCCGTCGCCCAGCTTGACGAAAAAGCCCTGGTCGTATTCCAGCCGGTTGGGGGTGCCGGCCACCGCATAGTTGAGCCGGTCGGCATGGTAGTACTCCAGCATTTTGCGGGTGCGCTGCTTGAAATTGGTGGCCGCCACGATTTCAAGATACGCCTTGAGCGGCAGCCGCTTTTTGACCATGCCACCCTCCGGGTTTTGGGCCACCACGGAAAATACACCGAACCCTTTGTGCTCGGTAATATCGGGCAAGACGATCTTGGACTTCCACCCCGGGCCGTATTCGGGGATCACCCGCTGTACGGCCGCCTCGTAGCGCCGGTAAAATCCCACCGCCTCGAGGATCCCCGAGATGTTCTCGTGGACTGTTTCAACGCCCAGCTGATCGGCCACCAGGCGGCTGAGCCGCAAGGTGTCCTGTGCCGAATGCCGCTCCGGCATCAGCAGGGCCAGCACCCGCTGCGGCCCGATGGCTTTGGCGGCCAGTGCCGTGGTCACACTGCTGTCAATCCCGCCGGAAAGCCCCACCACCAGCCCGCGGCGCCGGAGCTGTCGTGACAGCAATTCCCGGATGCGGCTGCAAATCCTGTCAATCTCCTGTGCCGCATCCAGCTTCAATACATCTATAGACAATGTCTTTTCGCCCATCATAATGAATATTTTCTAATGTCTTCTTTACCCCTTCCCTTGTACCTTGAACCCTGTACCCTGCACTCAGCGCTATCCCTTAACCTTTATCCCCTCCGGCACCCGCAGCGGCTGCGGCGGAAAGTTGCGGATAAACAGGTGGTCCACCAGTTGGGTGGATAAAATTCCCACCAGGGCCATGTTTTCCCGCTCGCTGAGCAGCCGTCCCTCCTGTTGGCGGCACTTGGCCACCAGCCGCGTAACTTTTTGGGCATCAAAATAGCCGGCCTTTTCAATCGCGTCTGCCGACAGCAGCGGTTCGACATAATCCGGCGCCCTGTCGCCCACAAAGCAGCGGCTGATGGGCGCCCGGTAGGGCTGCTTTTGCCGGTCGATCAGCTCCTGCGGGATGCTGCCGGCAGCCGCTCGCTTTAAGATGAACTTTTCCTCCAGGCCGTTGAGTTTGAACTTTGTCGGCAGCCGCGCGGCAAATTCAATCACCCGGTGGTCCAAAAACGGGTAGCGGCCTTCCACTGAATGGGCCATGGCCATGCGGTCTCCCTGGGAGGACAGCAGGTAGTTGGAAAGAAAAATATTCATCTCCGTGAACTGCGCCCGGCAAAGCGGCGGCCACGAATCAAATTGAGCCGGCAGCTGCCGCTGAAAGCGTTCGATAAACCCGTCCACCCCGCCGCCGGCCTGCCCGATGCTGTCGGCAAAAAAAGACGTCAACTGCGCCGTGTTGTGCCAGCGCAGCAGGTGCGCATAGACCGGCGAGGCGGTGTTTTCCAGCTCTTTTTTGAAAAATTTTTCCAGGTAGGCTTTTTGGCGTCCGTTGGCCTGGGAAAAGATGTAGGGATAGAGTCTTTGCAGCAGCCGCGGCCGGAGCCGGGAGTCCGGCTGCCGGGCCCAGAAGCGGCGGATGCGATCTTCCTTGAAGATGTTGTAGCCCGCAAAGATTTCATCGGCCCCCTCGCCGGTCAGCACCACCTTGAAGTTGTTTTTCCGCACCAGCCTGGAAAGCCGGTACAGCGGCGCCGGCGCGGTGCGCAGCAAGGGTACTTCCGCATGCCAGATGATCTCGGGAAAGTCAGCTCCGATATCGCGCTCCGTACACCGGATGCTGCGATGCCGGGTGCCCAGATGGGCGACGGCTTTTTGCTGAAAGCGGCTTTCATCAAAGCGCGGATCGGCAAAAGTCACCGCAAAGGTGCACAGCGCATTGTTGAAATTGTGGCGCACGATGGCGGTGGTCAGGGTGCTGTCCAGCCCGCCGCTCAAATACGCTCCCACGGGAACATCGGCCTTGAGCCGGATGCGCGTCGAATCCTGCAGCAGCGCCGTCAGCTCTTCGGTCCAGTCCGCCAGCGGCCGCTGCGCGGGGTCCGCCTCGTTAAAGGCGGGCTGCCAGTAGGACTGGATTTCCAGTTTGCGGCCGTCAAAGCGCCCCCAGCAGCCCGGCGGCATCTGCAAGATCCCCTCAAAGGCTGTTTTTTGTCCCACCGGCGCCCAGCAGGTAAAGATGTCGGCCAGACTCCGGGTGTCCATCTGGCGTTCGACCCGGGCATCGGCGAATAGGGCCTTGATTTCCGATGCAAACACCAGCCGCCCGCCACTCAACCAATAAAAAAGCGGGCGAATCCCCACCCGGTCGCGCCCCAGCACCAGCTGCTGCCGGGTGCTGTCCCACAACGCCAGGGCAAACTGCCCGTTGAAGCGCCGGAACATGTCCGTGCCGTACTGTTCATAGGCATGCACCACCACTTCGGTGTCGGTGCGGGTGTAAAACCGGTGCCCCAGCTCCACCAGCTCCGAGCGCAGCTGCTCATAATTGAATATCTCGCCGTTGTAGACCACCCAGATGGTTTGGTCCTCGTTGCAGATGGGCTGATCTCCCCCGCGCAGATCGAGAATCCTCAGCCGGACATGGGCCAGTCCGGCCGGGCCGCTAAGATAGATCCCGGCCGCATCCGGTCCCCGGTGGCGCAAAAGCCCCAGCATCCGGCGTAAAACACTCTCATCCGGCCCCGGCGAATTACAATCGATGATCCCGGCGATTCCGCACATTACAATAAAAAAGCCCCATACCTTAAAACCAGGTATTTCGCGAGCGCCTTCGGGTCGCGCCCCCACTGCTTTTCACCCACAACCACCAGTTCGTCATCGGTCTGCAGCCGGCCGCTTTTAAAGTCAAAAGACTTAACCGCCACCCGGCGTTCATCGAAAACCCCGCCGCCGTGCTCGGCGCAGGCCTGCAGGTACTGATGCAGCGCACCGCCGGGGCGATCCGGATCGTGAAACCGGATTTGCGAATTGGGATGCAGGAGATAGCGGGTGCAATGGTAATCGAGCGCCACCGGGTCCGTGCAGGCGATCACCGCCTTGGTCTGCGCCACCGGCGGGTCGGTGCGCGAGGACAGCCCGATCCACTGCGCAGTGGTGATGTTCAAATCCGCCCGGCGCACCGTGTTCAGAAAGACCCCGATCTGCGCGCCGATCATCCCCGGCCGGGGCCCGGGGCCCCACTTGTCAAAGGGAAAGGAATGAAAATTGTAGTATTTTGCCGTCAGCTTGCCGCCGTTGTGCGGATCAGGCCCCCCGCTCAGATCGCTCACTCCCAGGTAATTTTTAATCGCACTGGTGGCCCCGCAGTAGGTGCTGTGATGGTTTAAAGCCGCAAAGTTGATAAACCGCAGCACCCGCCCGCTGTAAGCCCCGTTTTTCCAGATGCCGTTTTTAAAATCGATAATCGTCCCGCGGTCGGTTTGAATAATCGGGTAGGTCATGATCACCTCGCGACGGTCTTCACCGCTCAGGCCGTTGTCAAAGGCAATCAGGGGCACCCCCCCCGTCCCGTCGCAGTACACATACCCCGGGCCGTCAGCCGGGGAAAACACCCGCCGGCCCCCCGCATCCACATCGATCAGATGTCTGGTGGTAAAACGATCGGCGTATTTTTCTTTCAAATGCCGGCAAAGATCATTGAAGTTGCGAACCCGCTGCAGCCCGCAATTGCGCACATAGGCCCTGGTCCAGCCGGCGCTTTGCCACGGCTTGTTGCCCCGGTGGCAGTTTTCCGCGATCACCACCTCCCCATCGAAGCCCCCCGGCCGGTTCATCACCAGCTCCACAAACGCGGCCACGGCGGCCAGGTTGGGCACCCCCTGGTTGAACCACTGTACGTTGGGCTTGAGCAGCACCACGTCATCGGCGCCGATCAGGCTTTCAATGCCGCCCAGCAGCTCGATGACCTTGGCCATGTTTTCCTGCGCCCGGCCGTTGACGGCCCGGTACAGGCTGCAGGCGGTCCGATCGCCGGTCTTTTTACCAGGCATATTTTTGGCCCACAGCCTGGGCGCAAAGGAGATTGTTCCCATTATCACCACCAGCTCTTTTAAAAATTTTCTGCGCGTCCCCATCATCCCTGGTTTCTATCTTTCCCCTTTTTAAAATCAGCCTTCAGTTCCCCTGCCTTGTACCTTGCACCATGCACCTGATACCTTCTTTATCACCTTTCACCTGGCGCGCAGCACTCCGCCTCCCGGTCCTGCCCGGTTACAAGTGCCGCCACAATTTTTTCTGATGCGTGGCCGTCGCCAAAAAGCGGCTCCTGGCCGGCGGGACATTCACAAGCCCTGGCAAGGTCGACAATTTTGTCGGTGTCCGCTCCTGCCAGCACATTCCAGCCGGATTCAACCGTTTCGGTCCACTCCGTCTCGTCCCTGAGGGTGATGCAGGGCACCTTCATCCAGTAAGCTTCTTTTTGAACCCCGCCGGAGTCGGTCAAAATGACTTTTGCCTGTTTTTCAAGCAGCAGCATGTCCAGGTAGGATACCGGTTCGATGATTTGTAAATTTCCGGCGCCAAATCCGGCGGCATTGATAATTTTGCGTGTGCGTGGATGCAGGGGGATGACAACCGGGATCCCATTGGCCGCCAGTTGGCCGAAAGCCTCGAATATGCAAGTCAGCCGCCGTGCATCATCCGTGTTTTCCGCGCGATGAACGGTGGCCAGCGCGTAGGTGCCCTTGTGCACTCCCAGTTTTTTCAGGATGCTCGATTTTTTTTCGGCAAGCTTTAAATTAAAAAGCACCGAATCGTACATCACATCCCCCGCCAAAATCAGCTTTTGTGGCCGTCCAGAACTGATTCCTTCAGCTTTTAAATTTTCGATGGCCTGAAGGGTGGGGCAAAAAAGCAGGGCGGCGATGTGGTCGGTGAGCAGGCGGTTGATCTCTTCGGGCATATTGCGGTTGAAGGAGCGCAGGCCGGCTTCCACATGGGCCACCGAGATGTGAAGTTTTACCGCTGCCAGGGCGCCGGCCAGCGTTGAGTTGGTATCTCCATAAACCAGGACCCAGTCCGGTTTTTCAGACAGCAGCACTTCTTCCAGGTCCATGAGCATCTGCCCGGTTTGCCGCCCGTGGTCCCCGGAGCCGATCGCCAAATTAATATCCGGTTCAGGGATTTGCAGCTGCCGGAAAAACACCGCCGACATGTTGCGATCATAATGCTGACCGGTGTGCACAACCACTTCAGTCAAACATGCCGATGAGTTTTCAGCCTGCCGGTTGTGCTTGACAATGGCCCGCGAGACCGAGGCTGCTTTGATGAATTGGGGTCTCGCACCGACGATGGTGACAATTTTCATAAAAAGCGCTTTCTTTTAACCTTTCTTCTGGTTTAACCTTTACCCCTGAACCCTGTACCTTTTTTCAATCCCCTTTGTCCTAATCTCCTACACGATAAAACCTGACCCCATAACGCCTGAGAAACAGGGCGACTTCATCGCCCAGATCATTCCAGAAAAGCGGGCGTTCTTTTTTTTCAATGTCCAGCCACATGACTTTTTTGGCGTTTAACTTTTTTCTGGTTTCTCCAGCTATCGCTTTCAAACTAATCAAGACATCCAGCGGCTCGCTTCTGCTGAAAACTTCAACTTCAGAAACTCCCCCATAAGCAACCCTTAAGCACCAGGTTTTTATCTTTTTCCCGAGAAATGTTCTTTTAACCTGGGTCACCTTGAAATCATCCCCATTTTGATTGCAGTCTAAGCCCGAGCCATTGAAAAATGCGATCATTTCATCCACAATATGTTGCAGTATTTCAACCTTCTGCCCATTCGATACTTCTTTGGGAAAATCGGGGGCCTTGCTGATAACTCGCGCCGGATAGCCAATCGCAAGACATTTGGGGGGGATGGTTCTGTTGACCATTGAGTTTGCGCCGATGACGGCCCCGTCACCGATTATGGTGCCGGGCAGCAGAAAGGCACCCCAGGCAATGGATACACTGCTTCCAATTTCTATCGACTTAAAATCAACAGGATACCCTTCAAATTGACTCAACCAGGAAGTGTGGCCAAACAGCAGACAGTGGCCTCCGATGCCTGAATCATCGCCAACCGTGATTGACCTGGCAGGATTGATGAAGGTCATCTGCATCACCTGGCAGTTGCGCCCGAGAGCAAATCGGGAATCCGGGAACTGAAGCCCGCCAACAAAGACCTGCTCGTTTATTTTGCTGTTATCTCCAATTTGCGTATAGGGAGTATCCAGAAAGGTTAAAGAGCCGATGGAGACATGATCTCCAATGGTGATTTCTTTTCCCCGGATGATGGTAAGAAAGCCGATGGAGGTGAAGTTGCCCACGGAAACCTTCTCCCCGCAGATAACGGATCCAAATCCTATGGAAACCTTTTTGCCAACTTTATAGCCTTTCAGACGGTAGATCCACACCTTCAAAAATGACGGCAGAATACCATATAAAAGAACCTCTTTCATGGGTATGCGGGGTTTCTGAATCAGCATTGTAAACTCAACCTCTTAAATTTTGATGACCAAGTCGATATTTAACCGCAAGGATCTTATTCAACAATTCCGACAC
Organism: uncultured Desulfosarcinaceae bacterium; assembly: GCA_964527835.1. Lineage (GTDB taxonomy): Bacteria > Desulfobacterota > Desulfobacteria > Desulfobacterales > JAFDCJ01 > JAFDCJ01. The sequence continues at coordinate 10,210 of CAZGNV010000083.1, forward strand.
CCCCATCGACAACCAATGTATGCCCAACGATTCCGGACGCAGCATCGGAGCACAGAAACTGGGCCGCCTGGGCCACTTCATCGGCGGTAACCAGGCGTCCGATTGGTGAACGGTTCTTTGCATCCGCAAGCCTCGCTTTACTATCCGGCATCGAGTCCCAGGCCCCGGTCAACACGGAGCCAGGGCGCACGATGTTGACCCGGAGCCCCTCCGGTGCCAGTTCAACGGCCAGATGCCGTGCAAAGGCTTCCAACGCACCCTTGGAGGCGCCAACCACGGAATATGAAGGGATGGCCTTCACGGCCCCTATGGATGAAATCGCCACAATGCTGGCGCCTTCACACAATTTGGGCCGGACCAGGTTTATGAGTTCAAAAAAGGCGCGAATATTCAAGGAAAACGTCCACTCGAAATGCCGCGTGGTCAAAGCTTGCACTTTTTTATGAACACCGGTGGCAGCGCAGTGCACCAGTCCGCTGAGATCGATATCGGCATTCCCTATAGCTTGTTCCAGTTTTGCGAGCCCTTTTGAGCTGGTCAAATCCGCCCGGCATATATCGATTGCCAGGCCTCTTTGCGTTGCTTCTGATTTCAAAGCTTCTGCTGAGTTAATATCTCTGACAAAATTGGCGAGCACTTGGGCACCGGCACTGGCAAAGCGCAGGGATATTGCCTTTCCAATACCGCGGGTCCCGCCGGTGACCAAAAACCGTTTTCCCTCTAATGAAAACAAATCAGCCATTTTTATCCTCAACGAGAATTAGGGTCTGGATTCTGCAAAAGGCTACTGTATTTTAGAAAGGTAGGATTCTAGGATCTCATCCTTAAAATCAGGGGCAAATTTGTTCATCGGAACAAAAGAAAAGAAAAGCTCGGCCGAACAGATCCTCCGGCCTTCGATTTCAATTCTGCACGCAGCGGTGGCATATTGATCACGGTTGGTCAAAATTTCGGCAAAAATAATGGCTGTCTGATCCGGCCTCATCCAGTCGCGGAATCTTGCCTTTTTAATCTCAACCAGCATGGCCTTTCCCCGCGGTCTCTTTTCGGCATCCAGACATTTGCCGGCAGCCTGCGCCATCATTTCGGTTTGCAGCACTCCGGGCACCACTGGAAACCCCGGGAAATGATCATTAAAAAAATCCTCGCTAGCGGCGATGGTTTTAGTTGCCCGAATTGTTTTTCCCGGCACCAGCTCCAGGATTTTATCTACCAGTATAAAGCGCATAGCAGCCTTCGATGGATTGTGCTCCGGTTCCTATTAATCAATTTTTTCATGGCGTTCCAGCGCTTGCAAAATATCGTTGACGCTGCGCAGTTGCTGAACTTCTTCTTCTTCCAGCAGGATTTCAAAGTCTTCATCCAGCCTGGCCATCAAGGTCAGGATCCCAAGTGAATCCCAGGCAGGTATCGCATCGCGCGGAGTCTCGGGTTTGATATTTTCCACCGGCTCTTCAAAAAGGTCGGCAATCCATTCTAAAGCTTCTTCAGTGTTCATGCTCAATCGATTGTCCTTTTTTAGTCACAGACATACATTTAGCATTTCGGGGATTAAGATTTTATTCTGACGCTGTTATTGGGTAAAAAGGGAAAGGCATCACTGGGCCGTGTACCCACCATCAATGATGAGATCTGCCCCCGTAATCCATGGGTTCTGCGGTGCCAGTAAAAACGCAGCAGCCCGGGCAACATCTTCCGGGGTCCCGGTTCCCAGCGGATGAAGAGCCCCAATTTTTTTTATCTGCTGCTCGGACAGCTTGGCCAGCGCCGCTTCGGTCATCGGTGTTTTTACAAAACCAGGCGACAATGTATTCACCCGTATGTTTCGTCTTGCCAACTCAACCGCCATGGCCCGGGCCGCTGAAATCACAGCTCCCTTGCTGGCCGAATATCCGATTTGACCGGGCACTCCCACCCGGGCGTAGATCGAAGACATGAACAGAATCGAACCACCATCTGCCTCCATCACATCACGGCGGCTGACTGCTCTGGCAAGCTCTAAGCCTGCAATTAAATTTACATCCAGCATGGCACCCAATCCCTCAACCTTACAGGAACTCAAAGGGCGTGTTTCCACAATTCCCGCACAGTGGCATAAGCCATAAATTCGCCCCTCCTGCTTGGCCAGGGCTTTCATCGTTGAGGCAATCTCTGAATGATTTGACAGGTCGAGACTTAATATTTTGTGATCGCCTTTGCAAAGCGCTGCTGCGGTCTCTTCCAATCGCTGCTGGTTTCTGCCTATCAAAACCAGCGCAGCGCCATTGCGGCTGAGCTCTATTGATATGGCCCGCCCGATTCCCGATGAAGCGCCGGTTACAACGACCTTTTTATCTTCAAAATCCAAAAAAGGCTTGTTTTCCATTTCTTGCGACTCCTTTATTAAACAGCTTGCCCTATTATTTGCTCAAACTGTCCAACTCGATATGCTCGAGGATTGCATCGGCAGGCAGATCGACAAGTGCCGATCCCCATGACAATCCGACACCATATCCCAGGAGCATCAACCTGAGCGCTCGCTTCCCAGACCTTTTCAGCCCTCCCTGCGTGATCGTCAGTGGAATGGAAGCGCCGCCGGTGTTGCCATATTCTTTTAGTGTTAGTGGCACCTTTTCATCGGGAAGCTGCAGTTTTTTAATCAGATGCTTGATGATAAACTGGTTGGACTGGTGGAAAATATAATAGTCAATATCATCAATGGCGGTCTTAGATAGAGCCAGCGTATCCTTGACCAAAGCCGGGACCCGTTTGATGGTAAAATTAAAAATATTGGCGCCGTTCATCCTGACGCAATGCTTTCTATGATCCTCGCTGAAGCGGTTGCGAAATCCGCCGGCCTCGATGATCATGTCTTCGAATCCGGAACCGTCAGTGTGAAGCTTAAAAAACCAATCTTGCAAGTTTCCTGGAACTGATGCTTCAAGCGCTGTTGCCGAACCGGTGTCGCCAAAAAGAAGTGACACCGACCGATCAGACTTATCCGAAAAACGGCTGGGGGTTTCCCCGTGGAGCACAAGCACCCGTTGAATCCCGCTGCCGCCGAGCATCAAAGCTCCAAGCCACAGCCCGTAAGGATACCCCGAACACCCCAGGCCGACATCAAAGACAGCGCATTCATCGGATAGTCCCAACTCCTTGTGAAGTACGCAGGCAGTCGATGGTAAGAAATAGTCGGGCGATTGGGTCACCATGATTAAGGCCCCGATGGAATCCCGCCTCCAACCTAACGCGTTGATTATTTTTTCGGCTGCCGCCCGGCACAAGTCACTGCTGCAAATAGATTCATCAGCCATACGGCGCGCCTGGATACCCGCCATGGCAACTACCTTGCGCACTTCAGTTGACGTAAACTCCGTAGTATCAGCTATATTGTCAAAGCGATATGATGGAACGCAGGTGCCGATAGCCGCAATTCTTGCCCCTTTGTTTTTTAAAAAAGCCATATTTTAAAACACCCAATTTTTAAGCCTCAAAGCGTTAGAGCAGCCCTTCTGCAGCCCCAGTAAAAATGGGCAATTATGGACGTTCGCATTCCTATGGAGGCGTTGTCTCCGATGGTCACCGAATCCGAATGCAGCTTGTCGATATAGACATACCGGCTGATCCAGACAGTATTGCCGATGTAAACCCCCCGCAGGCGATGCAAAAAAGGCCGCAGGCGAAATCCGCCCGGGCCAAGAAAAGCAAGTTTGTGTAAAATTCGATTGAAGAAATTGTAGTTGCAAATTTTATTCATTTGCCCATCCTCACCCCTCCCCATAATTCGAACTGGATCGCTACCTTACTATATGAGAGCTTTGCATAACCCTCTCAAAAACCCCTCAGCGGATACGCGTTTCCTT
>CAZGNV010000084.1:0-13462 GCA_964527835.1 uncultured Desulfosarcinaceae bacterium
TCGAAAACTCTATCGGACTGGTTTATTGAGCCCCACTTTTTACGGGACCATCAATCTTGATAAAGTCGTAAAAAGTCGAATTTTCTCGCTCCGCAAGCCTTTTCGGGAGCCGATCAGGGTTTCGCTAAATCGCAAGAACTCGGGCTAATGCCCTCAAACAGCTTGCGATTCTTAACGCTCAACCCTTCACGGCTCTCTTCCCGAAAAGGGTTGATGGCGCTCGAAAATGACTTTTTACGGTACCGTCAAGCTTTGAAAGGCCGAAAATTCATTAAAGGAGGCGTCATGTATCTCAAACAGGCCGATTTGTTCCGCGGCATTAAGATGGACTTTCTTAAAAAAGTCATGGAAGTGACGTTGCGGGAATCCCACCCGGAAGGAACCCTGCTGTTTCGCTCCGGAGAGCCGGCCGAGAATTTCTATATTTTGATCAACGGCCGCATCGAGCTGAGCATGGGAGACGATGAAAAGCAGGTTCACATCGGCAGCCAGACCGGGGAGTCGTTCGGTTGGGCCGCCCTGGTGGACCGCGAGCAGTACACGGCATCGGCCCGGTGTCTGAGAAGGTGCGATTTGCTCAAGATTAATGTGCACGCTTTTCGGCAACTGCTCGACCGCTACCGGGATGATGGATTTATTTTTTATCAAAACTTGTCCGCTGCTCTGGGCAAACGCCTGCTGGAAAGTTATTTAAAGCGAATTGAACTCAACGACTGCCAGTAAACCCTAATGTTGCAAAAGTCGGAGGGCTTCAGAGCCAAGGCGTCAAGGGTGAAGTCGTAGTCATTTACTTCGAACCCTTGACAACACAGGATCTGAAGTCCTCCGGCTTTCCCGGAGGGTAAACAACATGGCAAAAACGACCCCATCCTTTGAATTCACCAAGTGGGGTATCCTCAAACTGGTGCTTTCACTATGATATCGGCTATAATTACTGATCATCAACTCTTGTTTGCCATGTTGTTTATGCAACGTTGAGGTAAACCAGGAGGAGGAGCCCTATGAATTCTTCCCAGATAAAGCAGGCCCTGGCCGGCTGTGAATTTTTCGAGGGTCTTGCCGGGGGTGATTTGGAGCAGATTATGCCCCTTTGCTGGCCCCGGGAATTCCAGGCCGGAGAATACGTCTTTGAACAGGGCAGTTTCGGTGAGCATCTGTACGTGATTGTCGAAGGGCAGGTGGTCCTGGAAAGGGCCGTAAATCTTGGCGTGCGCAAGGGAACCGTCACCATTGAAGTCCTGGAAAAAGGCCGGGTGCTGGGATGCTGGTCGACTTTGCTGGGCCAGCGCCATCTGCTCATGTCTTCGGCGCGCTGCCAGCAGCCGACCCGCCTGCTGGTGATGCGCGGGGCTGATCTGCACAACCTGATGCTCGGCAACAAGGAATTTGGCTTCAACGTTATGGAAAAATTCTGTTTTCTGTTAAAAGACCGCATCCAGGCCGCATATGGCGCTTTGGAAAAACTTTAACTCGCAATCGCATTTTAATCCTGAACCCGAACTGCAACCGCTTGCAGCCTTTTCCCATGGATGCCGATCCTTTTGCCAAAGAAGCAATCTTTTTAAACGAACTGCCCGCTTACCTGCAACAGTTTGACCGGCAGCGGGGTCAGCTGATTCCCATTTTGCAGCGGGTGCAGCAGGAACTGGCCTACCTGCCCCCGGAAGCCCTGCAGGCGGTGGCCGATTACCTGGCGATTCCGGTGACCGAGGTTTATGGGGTGGCCACTTTCTATAACCAGTTCCGGTTCAACCCCCCTGGAAAACATCAATTTAAAGTCTGCCTGGGCACCGCCTGCCACGTCAAGGGCGGCGACATTATACTCGAAAACTTTGAACGCAAGCTGGAAATCAAAGAGGGGCAGACCACCGCCGACCGCGAGTTCTCCATAGAGCGGGTGGCCTGTGTCGGATGCTGTGCCCTGGCGCCGGTGGTGCTGGTGGGCGAAGACGTCCAGGGCCACATGGCGCCGAGCAAGGTCGAAGGGCTTTTTGTCCGCATACAGGTCGAAAAGGAAATGGCGCAAAGAAAAAAGAAACGCGATGAAACCGGAGAATAAAGAGCAGATAGACGCATTGTTCGATGCCATCCGGCACAAGGCAGAAAAACGGCGGGATGCCGTGAGCCAGGACCCGGCACCGAAAATCCTGATCGGCACGGCAACCTGCGGCATTGCTTCCGGAGCCCTGGACACCAAACTGGCCTTCGAGCAGGCGGTTTCCGAGCGGGGCCTTGACGTGCGCATCCGCACCGTCGGGTGCATCGGTCACTGTTATGCCGAGCCGGTGGTCATTATCGATCATCCGCAGTCCGGGTTTCCGCCGATTTTTTATCATGAAGTGACCGCCGGCAAGGCCCGGATGCTGGTCGCCCGCTTCCTGGAAGGCGGCGACCCCCTGTTCGAACACGTTTACGGCGCCATGGTGGAAAATGACATGATCCCCTCGGTGATGGAGTATGCCCGCTTCAACCAGGAAAAGCGGGTGATCATGGAAAAGTGCGGCCACATCGATCCGGAAGATATTTACGATTACATCGCCGCAGGCGGCTACGCTTCCCTGGCCCGGGCCCTTACCATGGCACCTGGCGCCATCATCGAAGAGATCAAAGCCTGTGGGCTGCGGGGCCGGGGGGGCGCCGGATTTCCCACCGGCCGCAAATGGGAGCTGGCCGCCGGCAGTGCGCAGCCGGATAAAATCATTGTCTGCAACGCCGACGAGGGAGACCCCGGCGCTTACATGGACCGCACCATTCTGGAAAGCAACCCCCACCAGGTGCTGGAAGGCATGGCCATCTGTGCTCTGGCCGTGGGAGCCCGCAGGGCTGTTATCTACGTGCGCTCCGAATATCCAATGGCGGTTAAAACTGTGTCTCTGGCCATTGAGCAGGCCGGACAGCTGGGGTTGCTGGGCCGGGGTATTCTCGACAGCGGGTTTGACCTTGAAATTGAAGTTTTCCGGGGATCCGGCGCCTTTGTGTGCGGCGAGGAAACCGCTCTCATCCAATCCATTGAAGGGTTCCGGGGCATGCCCCGCTTCCGCCCGCCGTACCCGGTTGAGGAGGGTCTTTACGGGCAGCCCACGGTCATCAACAATGTCAAGACCCTGGCCTCGGTGGCGCCGGTGATTGCCAACGGCGCGGAGTGGTACCGGGCCATCGGCACCGAGGGCAGCCCCGGGACAGCGGTTTTTTCCGTTGTCGGCGATGTGGTCCATCCCGGACTGGTGGAAATTCCCATGGGCGTCACCCTGCGGACCCTTATTTTTGACATTTGCGGCGGGATTGCCGACCAGAAAAAGTTCAGGGCCGTGCAGATCGGCGGGCCCTCGGGCGGCTGTCTGCCGGAGAGCTTTCTCGACACGCCCATCGATTTTGACTCCCTGACGGCCGCCGGTGCGATGATGGGCTCCGGGGGCATGGTGGTCATGGGCGAAGACAGCTGCATGGTCAACGTCGCGCAGTATTTTCTGGACTTCACCCAGAAGGAATCCTGCGGCAAATGCACTTTTTGCCGCATTGGCACCCGTCATCTGCTCGACATCCTGCAGCGGATCACCACCGGCGAGGGCCGACCCGGTGATCTGGAACAGCTCGAACAGCTCAGTGGGGACATAAAAGCCGGCTCTCTTTGCGGGCTGGGCAAAACCGCCCCCAACCCGGTGCTGACATCGTTGCAATATTTCCGGGATGAATATGAGGCCCACATCGCAGAAAAGCGCTGCCCCGGCATGATGTGCCGGCCGCTGATGACCTATTACATCGATCTCGACCAGTGCGCCCGCGGTTGCGATGCCTGCGTGGGATGCTGCCCCACCCAGGCCGTGTTTACCACCAGCACGCGCAAAAAGGGAATCGACCAGAACCTGTGTGTCAAATGCGGCGAGTGCATGGTGGCCTGCCCGCCCCAGTACGACGCCGTGCGCAAAATATCGCCCCCCGATCTGGCGCCGGTGGTCGAACGACCGGCCCAAAGCAAAGTGCAGCCAGATGATTCGTGAGGACGTGCCATGAGCATTACCATTGTGGTGGATGACCGCCAGCTGAAGGTCGCAGCCGGCCAATCGCTGCTGCAGGCCTGCCTGGCAAATGATATCTACATTCCCAACCTGTGTTTCATGGAGCAGCTGGACCCCCCCCCGGCCTCCTGCCGGCTGTGCTTCGTGGAGGTGGAAGGCGAGTCTGCGCCGGTCACCTCCTGCACCGTCCCGGTGGCACCGGGGATGGTGGTCAAAACCGACACGCCGGCGGTTCGCCGTCTGCAGCGCAGCGCACTGCGCTTTTTGCTCTCCGTGCACGACGTTGACTGTAAAAATTGCCCGGCCAACAAGAATTGCGAGCTTCAGCGCCTGGCCCGGTTTTTAAAAATTGGCTTAAAACCCAAAGGCCTTGAAAAACACCTCAAAGAAGCTGCCCTTGTCGATGACCACCCGCAGTTGAGCTATTATCCCAACCGCTGCGTGCTGTGTGCCCGCTGCATCCACGTGTGCCGCATCGCCCGGGGCCAGCCGTTGATTTCTTTTGTCGGCCGGGGGTTTAACACCAGTCTTTCGCTGGCCGGCGGTCAGATCGGCGACGACCCGAACTGCGATGCCTGCCGCCGTTGTGCGGATGTCTGCCCGGTGGGCGCCCTTGTGCTCAAAGGCGCTTGTGAGCAGTAAGTTTGAAAAGGGCGTGATCTGGCCGCTGATGGAGTTTTCTGCAAACCGGCATCATACAGGAGAACCGAGCATGAATTTCAACCAACCCCTGACGCGACGCGAATCCATCAAAAAGATTCTGCGGCTGTCCGGCGGCCTGGCGGCTGCCGGGACGCTTACGTGGCCGCTGTCATCATCCGGTGCACCGCGGGCGGCGACGGCGGAAGGCAAATTTGTCATCACGGCGGTGGGCCGGCAGCCGGGATATTCCATCAAGAAACTGACCCGCAAGGCCTTTGAGGCTGCCGGCGGCATGGGCCGTTTTGTCTCCAGGGGCGATGTGGTGGCCATCAAGCCCAACATTTCCTGGGCCCGGCGTCCGGAGCTGGCCGCAACCACCAACCCCGAGGTTTTGGAGGCGGTCATCGAGCTTTGCCTGGAGGCCGGTGCTCGCCGGGTGCGGGTGGTCGACAACACGATTCACGATCCCTTGCGCTGTTTTGCCTTGAACGGCGCCGGCCGGATCGCCCGTAAGACCGGGGCCGATCTGGTCTACCCGCGCTCGACGCTGGTGCGCAAAATGAAGCTGCACGGCCAGCGCCTGGACGTCTGGCCGGTGTTCATCCCCCTGGTGGAGGCCGACACGGTGATCAATCTGCCGGTGGCCAAGCACCATTCTCTGAGCACCCTGACTTTGGGCATGAAAAACTGGATCGGGGCCGTGGCCGGCAGCCGGTGGTCCCTGCACCAGGATATCCACCAGAGCATCGTGGATCTGGCGCGGTTTTTCAAACCCGATGTGACGCTCATCGATGCCATCCGGATCATGACCGCCAACGGACCCTCGGGGGGCAGCCCGTCGGATGTGGCAATTAAAAACACCCTGGTGCTTGGCACCGACCCCGTGGCTGTCGACGCCCGGGCGGCCCGGCTGTTCGGGATCAGACCGGAAGAGCTGGGGTTTATCCGGCTGGGGCAGAAATGGGCACTGGGCACCTATGATTTGAGCCGGCTCGACACCCGGGAGGTGCTCCTGTGACCGCGCGGCGCCTGGTATGGCTGCGACGAGTACTGCAGGTGTTTTTTCTTGTCTTTTTTATCTTCTTGCTCATTGAAACCCGCCTGCCCCAGGATATCTATGAAAACTACAGTCTGGCCTTTTCTGCCGACCAGGACCTGCGGCTGAAGCTGCCGGTCAGGTTTTTCTTCCAGCTGGACCCGCTGGTGGGGATTTCTTCGCTGCTGGCCGGCCATCGTCTGATCGAGGGATTTGGGTGGGCGGCGGCGGTTGTGGTGCTGACCCTTTTGCTCGGCCGGGTATTTTGCGGGTTTATCTGCCCCTTGGGCACCTTGAATCATGCGGTCGGTGCTTTCAAACCGGCGCTTCGCGGCAGCCACCGGCAGCAGGCCAACGAGAAAAAAGCGGGCCGCAGAATCAAGTACGCCGTGCTGATCTGCGTGCTGCTGGGCGCTGTGCTGGGGCTCAATCTGGCCGGGCTGATGGATCCCACCGCATTGCTGTTTCGCTCCACCGCCCTGGCCGTGCTTCCGGCCGCCGGCGTTGGGCTGCGCTCGGTGTTCGAAGCCCTGGCGGCCAGTGACATCAAGCTGTTGAACCTGCTCAGCTACGGGGCTGAAATCCTGGTGGCCCCGGTTTTCGGCTATACCAGCCCGGCCTACCAGACGGCCTGGTTCATGGGCATCATTTTCCTGCTGGTTTTGTTTTTAAACCGCATCCATCCGCGCTTCTGGTGCCGCTACCTGTGCCCCCTGGGCGCGCTGCTGGCGATCTGTTCGCGTTTTGCCATCCTGCGGCTGGAGCAAAATCCGGATCGCTGCACCCAGTGCAATCGTTGCACCCGCCTTTGCCAGGGAGCCGCTTCGCCCCGGGCCGATCAGCCCTGGGACCGGGGGGAATGCCTGGTGTGCTTTAACTGTTTTGACGTTTGCCCCGAAGAGGCCCTGCAGTTTCGCTTCGGCTGGCAGCCTGCAAAAACCAGGGGACCGGATATGGGTCGGCGGGCGGTGCTCACCGGCCTGCTGGCCGGAGTTTCCCTTCCCTTTTTAGGGCAGCTGGACGGACAGGCAGCCGGCGTTTCTGATCCGCGCCTGATCCGCCCGCCGGGGGCGGTGGCCGAAAAAGAGTTTCTCCAGCTATGCCAGCGCTGCGGCCAGTGCATGAAGGTGTGTCCCACCAACGCCATCAATCCCACCCTGGCCCAGGCCGGTGCGGCCGGGTTCTGGACGCCGTACCTTTCGATGGTCCAGGGCTACTGTGAATACACCTGCACGCTGTGCGGCAGCGTGTGTCCCACCGGCGCCATCCGGGAAATCACGGCCCGCGAAAAAATCAGCCGGCCCATTAAAATCGGGTCGGCCTATATCGACCGGGGGCGTTGCCTGCCGTGGTCGGGCAACGCACCGTGCATCGTGTGCCAGGAGCACTGCCCGACCTCCCCGAAAGCCATTTATCTGCAAAAAGACGTGGTTTTGGCGGCCGATGGCAGAAAACTCGATGTTCAACTGCCCCTGGTGGACCTCAAGCGCTGCGTGGGCTGCGGCATCTGCGAAAACAAATGCCCGGTGCGCGGGCTGCCGGCCATCCGCACCATCGCCGCCGGTGAGTCGCGTTCCCTGGAAAATCAGCTGTTGCTCTGATGTTAGCGCCGATCCGGCAGTCGATTTTATCTTTCAACCCCTAGTTCTTTTTTCAGCCAGGCCTTGACGTCTTCTTCCAGGGCATAGACGCCTTTCAATTCACAGACATCCTTTTCGAATTGCGCCGGCAGTTCGAAGCGGGCCAGCTCCACGGCCTCCTCTGAGTTGCGCCGCAGCAGGTAAATGTAAAAAGGCTTGCGCCAGCAGTTGACCACGAAATAGGTGGAATAATCGCTTTTGGAGCGGATGACGTACTTGCCGCTGCCCCAGTCCGTGTTGCCCCATTCCAGGTAAAGCTTGACCGCTTCTTCGGGCCCCAGCTCCCAGTTGATCTCGTTGATGATGTCGGTCTGTTTTTTCAACTCTTCCAGTGACAGCATTTCAGTCTCCTTGGTACAGGCAATGACGTTTTTATCTATTCGAAATTATCGAGGTTTTCCTGCAGTTCTGGATGCTCACCCAGAAAGCGGTACAGGGTGGCGCGGCCCACCCCCAGCAGCTTGGCGGCCCGGGCCTTGTTGCCCCCGGTTTTCACCAGGGTGGCGTTCACGCTTTGGGCATCCAGCTTCCTGGACGGGCCCCGGCGGATGCAGGCGTTTTCCATCTCGCGCAGCTCCAGGGGCAGATCCCCGGGCGCGATGACGTTGGAGCTGCACTTGACAAAGGCGAACTGCATCGCGTTTTGCAGTTCGCGCACATTGCCCGGCCAGCGGTAGTCCAGCAGCAGTGCCATGGCGCGACTGGAAATCTTAAGCGGTTTGCGGCCGTATCGTTGAGCGGCTTCCTGCAAGAAATGTTCGATCAACAGCGGGATGTCGATTTTGCGTTCGCGCAGCGGCGGCAGGTGGATGGGAATCACGTTCAGCCGGTAATAGAGGTCATCGCGAAAGGTGCCTTTTTTAACGGCGGCTCTGAGGTTTTTGTTGGTTGCGCTGATCACCCGCACATCGACCGTGGCCGTCTGCTCGCTGCCGACGCGTTCAAACCGGCCTTCCTGCAAAAAGCGCAAAAGCTTGGCCTGCACGTTGTTGGACAGCTCGGCGATTTCATCGAGAAAAACCGTGCCGCCGTCAGCCAGTTCAAAGCGGCCTTTTTTGTCCCTGATGGCTCCTGAAAAGGCCCCTTTGACATGGCCGAACAGCTCGCTTTCAATCAGCCCCTCTGGAAGGGCCCCACAGTTGATGGGAACAAAGGGGGCTCCGGCCCGCGGGCTTTCATTGTGGATGGCATTGGCCACCAGTTCCTTGCCGGTGCCGGTCTCACCGGATATGTGCACCGGATAATCATAGGCGGCCACATCCCGAATCTGCTTGAAAATGCTCAGCATTTTGCTGTCCTGAGCGATAATGCGGTCAAAACGGGTCAGCTCGCCGGCCCGCATCTGCAAGCTGATCAGATCGGTAACATCGGTAAACGACGCCAGCACCCCGGTGGGCTGGCCGTTGCCGTTTTTCATGCTGGTCACGGTCATCACCAGGCGCCGTTGTTCGCCGGTTTTAGTGGTGAGATTGAGAGTGTATTCGGCTTTGTCGGCCGGGGCCGGGGATTCGCCACAAAATGCGCAGTGTTCCCCGCAAAACGGACTGCCGAAGGCCTCGTGGCAATCCCGGCCCAGGACCTCCTGGCGGCTGTAACCGGTGATGCGTTCGGCCTCGGTATTAAAGAAAAAAATGCGCCGCTGCATGTCATGGGCAATGATGCCTTCCTTGAGATTGTCCAGGACGTTTTCCAGGTTGTCGCGGTGGCACATTAAATTTTCAAGCGAAAACTCCGGCATGCTAACCACTTGTCCTGCAATTGAAACTGTTACGCTGGCTTGGGCGCGAACCAGCAGTAAAATGCAAAATAATCTTTTTGTTTAATACAGCCTTCAGTCAAAGTCAATTCACGCCCTTGAGAGGCGACCGCGTTGACAGCGGTTTTGCATCGCCTCCGACCTAAAGCGCAACGGCGAGGCGGCGCTTGAGGCGAATGCCGTTCAGATCGATGGTTACGTCGTAGGCCAGGATTTCAACGCCGTGGGCGGCGGCATGGCGCAGCTGCCGGCCGTAGTCCCCATCGATATGATCGGCCGGTCTGAAAACCCGGGCATCCATGCGCTGGATAAAATAAAACATCACCGCCCGGCAGCCGGATTTAGCCCGGGCCTCAAGCTCGTGCAGGTGCTTGAGTCCGCGGGCGGTGACCGCGTCGGGAAACAGGGCCGTGTCGTCTTCGACCAGGGTGCAGTTTTTTATCTCCACGTAGCACGGCCTGCGGCCGTTGCCGGACAATCCCAGATCGATGCGGCTGTTGGCGCTAATCTTTACCTCCCGGGCTACCTCCCGGTAGCCTGCCAGCTCGGGAACGCTGCCGGCCTTCACGGACTCGTAAACCAGACGATTGGGCACCTGGGTGTTGACCCCCACCAGCGAGGCGGGCATCTGGATCAACTCCCAGGTAAATTTCAGTTTGCGCCGGGGATTGTCGTGAACGGACAGGTACACTGCCCGCCCGGGCTCACAACAGCCTTTCATGCTGCCGGTGTTCGGACAATGGGCGGTGACCGTCTGGCCGTTATCAAGTTTGACATCCGCCAAAAACCGTTTGTAACGTCGAATCAGGGTTCCGCAAACCAGCTCGGGCCATCGCAGACCATTGAAATCCGCGGAGCCGGCGGCCGTGTCCATTACAGGAAGGTATCCTCAATAAAATCCGCCAGGCCAGTGATGTCCCCCAGGCCGAACACGGGCACCGGCAGATCAAGCGGCGCGTCGGTGACAACGGCCATCAGGTTCGGGTCGCCGGCCAGCAGCGGGTCTGGATTGCGGGCGGCGCGCACCACCTCGATCTTGGGGCGGCTTTCGTTTTTATACCCTTCGGTGATCACCAGGTCCAGGTCGTCAAAGAATTTTTGCAGGTCCTCCAGGCTGCCGTGATGATCATTTTTAACCATGGCGATTTTTCCCGGTGATGCAATGACGACGGTTTCCGCGCCGGCATCCTTGTGACGCCAGCTGTCCTTGCCGCTTTTGTCAAAATCAAAAACATGATGGGAGTGTTTGATGGTTCCGATCCGGTATCCCCGGCTTTTGAGTTCGGGAATCAATTTTTCAATCAGCGTGGTCTTTCCGGATTGGGAACGGCCCACGATGCAAATCATTTTTGGCATCCAATTATCCCTGCAAGCAGCTAATTTTGATGAAGTCGCAAAAAGTCAAATTTTCTCGCTTGAGCAAGCCTTTTCGGGAACGGTGAAGGGTTGATGGCGCTCGAAAACGACTTTTACGGGGTCATCAATTTTGTTTGTCAAAATGACAACTTCTTCCCCGGCCGGATTGGTCTTACCGATCCGAAGCGTTTACGACAGCAAAAACTATGCCGCCAAAGCCCGATTGTCAAGCCCGGGATGGAAACAGTGTTGTGGCAGGTATTTGTCAGGCGGCCTGGAGGGGTTGGATTTTTTTACCCCGCGGAATAAATTCATCCACAAAATGGGCAGCGTGAATGGTGGTGGCGGTTTTTTCAAATATCAGTATGGCCGCCACCAGGGCGGCGTGGACCAGGCTGATGTCAATTTGCCGTCGCCAGTCATCGATCAGGAAAAACAGGTAGACCAGCAGAAAAATCTCAAGCAGCCCGGTGAGCAGACCCACCAGGTAGTGCCGGGTGTAAAAATAGCCCCCGCCAGGGAAAAAAATTGCACAGGCAACCGCCGCCAGTTTGCTTTTGAATTTCAACTGGCATTTTTTGCAGCTGTAGACGCCGGGGGCCAGCCGGTGGGTGCAGCGCGGGCAAAGATGGATCCGGGAGGCCAGATGTGTTTTAGTGCCGGAAGTGGGGATTTTTTTTTGGATCAGGGCCTTGATCTTTTTGCGCTCGGCCAGCGCAATGGCTTTAAACTTTTCGATTTTGCCCGATCCGGCAAATTGAACCGTCAGGGTGCCGCCCTTGAGCGTAATGGAGCGGCAGCCGGCGTAGACAATCTGGGCGATGGAATTTTTGTATTTATAGGCCGCGGTGGTGGGGATATGCAAAATGCGGTAATTGGTGAACACAAAAATGGAACGTTTGAGGTAAACGAAGACAAAACCTGTCAGATACTGGGCCAGGCCATCCAGAGGCGAGTATCCGGTGGTGACCAGCAATATTTTTTCACCCTTTTTCAAGAAGGGTTTCAAAAAAGGAATTTTGACGAACAGCCGGCGCTGGCGTTTTTCTACCCGTTTTTTGTAAACATCCTGGTGGTTGGAAAACAGGATATCCCGAGCGACGGGCAGACCGAAAATCCGGGGGATCATGATTCCGGCCGGCTCAAAGGGCGTTTCCGCCATCGGCTGATTGTCCTTTCCGCTGGTAATCGGTTAAAGCTGTTTGCCGCAAGCCCCGCAGTGCTTGGGCGCCACGTACGGTTTAAACCACGCCGGTCAGGATCCCCGAATCATTGGGCAGGGTGATAGAAATGCGCTGCACATCCCGCACCCCGGCGTCTTTCAGCATTTCAGTCACCTGGCTTTCGGAGTAGGATTGTCCGCAGTCGGTTCCCAGCAGCATGTTCAATGAGAACAGGGCCGGAAAAAGCGGGCCGTCCAGATCGTCATTCAAAAAGAAATCATGGATGAGGATTGTTCCTCCCGGCTCCAGCACATTGACGGCTTTGGCGATAATGGTGCGGCACTGGGAGGGTCCTTCAGCATGCAGAATATGTGACAACCAGACCGCATCATAGCGGCCGTCGAGGTCATCCTTCAAGTAATCGCCGGCCACGAAACGAATCCGCTGGGCCAGGTCGAAGGCGGCGATGGTCTTTTCAGCAAACGGCCGGGTGGTCGGCAGATCAAAAACCGTGGCTTTCAATGCGGGATTGTGGCGGCAAAAATGAATGGCGTAGGTTCCGGGGCCGCCGCCCAGATCGAGCAGGTGCCGGCAGCCGGACAAGTCAATTGCCGGGACGATTTGCGGGGCCAGGCCCATGGCCAGGTTGAACATCCCCATCAGAAAACTTTCGCGCCGCTGCTCATCGGAAAATGACGCCCGGGCTCGGACCGGAGCCCCGGAACGCACCGCCTGGTCGAGCTGCGCCCAGGAGGGGACCAGGTGGTGGTGGTGCTGGATGATGTGGCCGATGTAAGCGTCGGAGTCTCTGGACAGCAGGGCCCTGACAGAAGGCAGGTTGGCATATCCGGCATTGTTTTTTTGCAGCAGCTCCATGGCCGTCAGGGCGTTGAGCAGTCTTTCAACCCCTTTGGGCGAAGCATCGATTTTTTTGGCGATGTCGGCCGCGCTAAGCCGCTGCTGCCCGATGACGGTAAACACATCCAGTTTCACCGCCGCATGCAGGGTGCTGGTCTTCCAGAAATAACCGGATATTTCATACAGCTGTCCGGGATTCCACTCGCGTGGCTTCATGCAGCTCTCCTTGAGAGGGTTGTGATTGCACGTAGCGGCTTACTTGGAGGCCCTCTCGTGGGCCAGTTCCTCGGGGGTCATGGTCCAGAAGGGTTTGCCGTTTTTGGTCAGGCGCACTTTGAATTCAAAGATTTCGCCTTTTTTAACCTTGGAGGCCATGAAAACGTCTTTGCCGTTGATTTCGGCCCACACCCCTTTGATTTTCACCCGGTCGCCCTTTTTGACTCCCACGTCCCTGGGTTTGGCAAACCAGGTCGGGCACAGATGCACTTCAATGACCTCGCTGCCGTCGCGCACGATCAGGATGGTGGCCGGCGACATCCCGGGCATCGGCGGCTCCTCCTTGAAACCCATGACCCAGGCCCTGAATTTTTCAAATTCGCGTACATCATAATACTGGTTATAAGGATCGTCTTCCCCCCAGCCCTGCATATCGCGCTGTTCGGTGGCCGGGGCAACGCCGGCCCCGACAGCCAGCGACAGCAGGACCAGCAGGCACAGATAAAGGATTCTATTGGTGTGATGATACATTGCAGTCTCCTTAAAGTTTGATGGGCCCGTAAAAAGTCGATTTTTTCGCTTAAGCAAGCCTTTTCGGGAGCTGTTCAGGGTTTCGCTGATACTTTATTATATTGCTTTGAGGGTTATTTGCAACCCCGCGACGCGGGCATTAGAAGGTCATATACTGCTTTTGCCAGTAAATCAAGGGCTTATAGCCAAATATTGTAAGTTCTCAATAAGTTCGGGTAAATGCAAAAAAAATCTAGATTTTCAATAGT
>CAZGNV010000085.1:0-13422 GCA_964527835.1 uncultured Desulfosarcinaceae bacterium
GAAAACTCTATCGGACTGGTTTATTGAGCCCCACTTTTTACGGGGCCATCAAAATTGACGCAATCGTAAAAAGTCAATTTTGAGCGACATCAACCCTTTTCGGAAAAAGAGCTGTGAAGGGTTGCGCGTTAAAATTGCAAGCTGTTTGAGGCGCTGGCGACGAGTTCTTGCAATGAATTCTTGTCCGCCTTCCTAAGGCAGGTAAACCTTCCTGAGGCAGGTAAACCTCAGGCGGATAGCGAAACCCTTCACCGCTTCCGAAAAGGCTTGCCCAAGCGAGAAAATCGACTTTTTACGACTTTATCAAAATTTACTGGTCGTCTTTTTCCAGCTGGTAGCGCTTTATTTTTTCCACCAGGGTGGTACGTTTTATTTTGAGCAACTGGGCGGCTTTGTTTTTCACCCAGTTCGATTTTTCAAGTGCACTGAGAATCAGTGCCTTTTCAAACTCGCTGACCGCCGTATTGAACGAAATGCCTTCGGCTGAAGGCTCCCCCCGGTGGCAAAATTCGCGGTCGCCTGCCAGCCGCAGTTTTTCGGGCAGATCCTCGGGCAGAATTTGCGTTCCTTCATGTAAAACAACAAGCCGCTCGATCAAATTGCGCAATTCCCTGACATTGCCCGGCCAGGAGTAGTTGACCAGGATCTTCATGGCCTCGTCGGAAACCTCGGCCGCCGGGCTTTGATTTTTGCGGCTGAACTGCTCCAGAAAATAGGAAATCAGAAAAGGGATATCGGTCTTGCGCTCCCGCAAGGTGGGCAGCATGATGGGAATCACATAAAGACGGTAGAACAGGTCTTCGCGAAAATTGCCCTTTTGGACCTCTTCTTCGAGATCCCGGTGCGTGGCGGCAATAATTCTCGCGTCGGTCTTGATCGTCTCATGGCCCCCGACACGCTCAAACTCTCCTTCTTCAAGCACCCGCAAGACCTTTACCTGAAGATCGGCGCTCATGTCACCGATTTCATCCAGAAATATGGTGCCGCCTTTGGCCAGTTCGAATTTACCCTGCTTGTCCGTGATCGCCCCGGTGAAAGCCCCCCGGCGATACCCGAAAAATTCGCTTTCCAATAATCCTTCAGGGGTGGCGCCGCAGTTGATCTGGATCAATGGCTTTTCCCTGCGCGGCGAAGCCGCATGAATGGCACGGGCGATCAGCCCCTTGCCGGTGCCGGTCTCACCATTGAGCATAATGGTGGTGTTGCTGTCAGCCACCTTTTCAACGATCCGGAATATCTTGCGCATGGCGGGACTGTGCCCGATGATGTCCTTGAATATCACCTGGGACGGCGTCTTGATGGGGATGACTTTGTTTTTCAACTGTTGATTTGTATCTGTCATAAAATCTACTCCTGCAAAATGGGCGACCAACCGGTATCCGCCACCCGGAGCAGGCTGGCAACCGAAAACCCGGCTGGCCAACCGTCGGCTACAATCTATCGTGTACCCACCATACTAAAATTTCATAATTTTTCAATACCTTAATATTGACGATCCCGTAAAAAGTCGTTTTCGAGCGACATCAACCCTTTTCGGAAAAAGAGCGGTGAAGGGTTGAGCGCTAAAATTTCAAGTTGTTTGAGGAGCTTGCGACGGGTCTCTTGGTCAGGTTGCGCTCGGATGCCCAATGGGACGCAATCGCCTGCGCCTTGACTTCAGCATCCAGAATCTTTACACTGGCCGTCTCGGAGGTGTTGACTGTAATTTCAGTCAACCCGCTGCGCGCATTGTGCGCTGTGACAACCTTTTTGCGCCCTGCAGCTGCAGATACCGCCTTGGGAAAAAAAGAATTGAAAATTGCCGTCCGGGACCTGGTGGCCCATGAACTCGGCGGCGGTGATCTGGCCTTTGATTTTTTTTCACCGACCCGCCCCCTGGAGGCCATGCGTATCCACCAGCAAATCCAGCAGTCCCGCCCGCCGGACTACCAGGCAGAGGTGCCTGTTTCTCACCGGGTTGAAACCGAGCTGTTTGCATTGACCATTGGCGGGCGGATCGACGGTCTGTACCCGGAGCGCGAGCCGGTGCTGGTCGAAGAAATAAAAACCACTACGGCCGAACTGGAGCACATCGCTGAGCATGAAAACCCTGTCCACTGGGGCCAGGTAAAATGCTATGCTTACATCTATGCCCTGGACCACGGCCTGGAATCCATTGACGCTCAGTTGACATACTGTCAGATAAACACCGGGGAAATCCGTCAATTCCGGCACTCCTTTGTGCTGACCGATCTGGAGACGTTTTTTAATCATCTCGTCGCCGGTTATCTGCAATGGGCCCAAACCATCGTGAGCTGGAGATTGTTGCGTGAATCCTCCATTGCCGAACTTTCATTTCCCTACCCCCGTTATCGACCCGGACAGCGCGACATGGCAGTGGCCGTCTACCGCGCAATCAGAGACGACGGCCAGTTGTTGATCCAGGCTGCGACGGGAATCGGCAAAACCATGGCCGCCGTCTTCCCGGCGGTCAAGGCGCTGGGAGAAAACCTGACGGAAAAAATTTTTTACCTGACCGCCCGCACCACCGGCCGCGTGGCGGCTGAAAAAGCCCTGGACGAACTGCGCGGCGCCGGGCTCAAGCTCAAATCCCTGACATTGACAGCCAAGGATAAGATCTGCTTTAATCCCGACAGCACCTGCGATCCGGAGGAATGTGAGTTTGCCCGTGGCCACTATGACCGGCTCAACGATGCGCTCAACGATATGTTCCGCCAGGATGACTTCACCCGCCAAGCGGTGGAAGAAATCGCCGGGCATCATCGGGTGTGCCCCTTTGAATTTTCGCTGCAGCTGTCGCTGTGGGCGGACTGCGTCATCTGCGACTACAATTATGCCTTTGATCCACGGGTTTTTTTGCGCCGCTTTTTCCTGGAAGAAAAGGGCCGCTACACGTTTTTAATCGATGAGGCCCACAATCTGGTGGATCGGTCCCGTGAAATGTTTTCGGCTGAAATTTTCAAGCAGTCGTTTCTGGATGTGCGCCGCGCCATGGGAAAAAGGGTCGCAGGCGTGTACCGCAGCTCCGGCCGGATCAATACCTGGATGGTGCGCACCCGGAAAAAATGCACTCCCGGCGCGCCTCAGCGCCATGAAAAGCAGCCCCCCGAGGAGCTGTTTCCCCTGCTACGCAAATTTTTAAAAACCACCGATCGCTGGTTGGCGGGCAATGTCAAGACAAAATTTCGCGAACAATTGCTGGAGCTGTTTTTTACCGTATCCGGCTTCATGCGGGTTGCCGAGCACTATGATGACACCTATGCCACCTGTTACGAAAAAATGGAAAAAGATCTCAGGCTAAAGCTGTTTTGCATTGATCCCTCCGTGCAGCTCGAAGAAGCGCTGACCCGCTGCCAGGCAGCTGTTTTTTTCTCAGCGACCATGACCCCCATGGCTTATTTTCAAAAAATCCTGGGCTGCAAAAAAGAGGCTGCCCGGCTGATCCTGCCATCGCCGTTTGCGCATGAAAATTTTGCAGCCTTTGTCTCCGACCGCATCTCCACCCTTTATCGAGACCGGGAACAGACTTGCCGGCAGGTCATGGAGGCCATCTGCACCCTGGTCAGCCAGAAAAAGGGCAATTACCTCGTTTTTTTTCCCTCCTACGAATACATGCAGCTGGTGGCCGCCGCCTTTGAAGCGGCATGCCCCGGCAGCGAGATAATGGTTCAAACGCCGCACATGAGCGAGCCCGAGCGCGAAGCCTTCCTGCGCTGCTTCAGCCAGGATCGTGAGCACAGCCTGATCGGGTTCGCAGTCATGGGAGGCATCTTCGGTGAGGGCATCGATCTTGTGGGAGAGCGGCTGTCGGGTGCGGTGGTGGTAGGCGTGGGGCTGCCCGCGATTTGCCTTGAAAGGGAGTTGGTCCGGGAGCATTTCAACGCCACCGTGGACGCCGGTTTTGAATACGCCTATCAGTACCCGGGAATCAACCGGGTGCTTCAGGCCGCCGGCCGGGTGATTCGTGATGAAAACGACCGGGGGGTCGTTTTTCTCATTGACCGGCGCTACAGCACCTCCCGTTACCGCCGTCTGCTGCCGGAAACCTGGCAGCCGGTGTGGGTGTCAAATGGCCGCAACCTTAAAAAAAAATTGCAGCAATTCTGGCAGCCGAAAAGCTGACTGATTGCGGCCCGGGCCGGCCGGGCGCCGGAAGACCGGCAAACTGGAACACCCTCAAATGCTATTGCTGCAGAGCTGACCGGCTTCCCGGCTTGCTGTCAACGCCGATATTTTCCCATTAACTGGGCCTGGGCCAGAACATGACCCTGCATGGCCGCTTCCAGCTGGGCCTTGGTGGCTCCGCTTTCAAGCTCAAGCTCAGTGTCCAGGGCATACATCTTGAAAAAATAGCGGTGGGTCCCCCCCGGCGGGCAGGGCCCGCCGTAACCCAGCCGGCGAAAATCATTGGTTCCGTGGCGCGCGCCGCCCAGCACTTGCGCATCGGGGGCAATTTGTTCCGGCAGCCCGTTTCGCGCTGGATCAATGTTAAACAGCACCCAGTGCACCCAGGTTCCCATGGGGGCATCCGGATCGTCGCAAATCAACGCCAGGCTGCGTGTGCCCTCGGGTACGCCGCTCCATGAAAGCGCCGGTGAAATATCCGCTCCGTCACAGGTATATTGCCGGGGAATCATCTGTCCCTCGGAAAAAGCCGGGCTTGAAATTTGAAGTGTCATTTTGTCTCCTCCCTCTGCCATGGTTGAGATCAGAAAAAAAGCAGTCGTCGCCAGAAGGCAGGCTGAAAATACGAGGCTGTTTTTCTTCATTGCCATCCCCCCTCCTTTGAGTGCCCATCACTGTATCTGAATTTAACGCCATTGCACTTAAAATGTCAATGGATTGAAGGCCGTTGGAGGGATAAATTGACACCGCCGTCAATTGTCAATATAATAATTGAACAGAACAGCATTGACGGTCCCCTAAAAAGTCTTTTTTTAGCGACATCAACCCGTTAGCGAAAAATGCCACTTTTTGTGACTTTATCAGAATTCATGAAACCGTCAAAGTTGTTTATCGCAGGAGGAAGCGGTGAAAATTTTTCGGATAATCGTCTTGACTCTGCTGATTGCTGCCGTCACGGCGCCGCTGGGAGCGCAAAAACTTTACACCTGGACCGATGGCGATGGCGTGCTGCATATCACCGATCAGCCCCCGCCGCAAAATGCCCGCATTAAAGATGTGCTGCCCTACCGCAAAAAAACACCGCAGGAGCTTGAAGCAATTCAGCGTCAGAAGGAAAAGGCCCAGCAACAGCTTGAACTGGAGCAAAAGCGCAGCCAGGCCCGCCGGGCTGAAATCGAGGCCCGCAAGGCCCAGCAGCGGGCGCAGGAGGCCGTCAAAAAGGCGGAACAGGAGTTGGAGCACAACCGGGAGTATATCCGCCGTCTCAGCAGCACCCGGGACAAGCGCAAGCAGTTTCGAAAAAAAATTGAGCGGCTGAAAAAGCAAACCGAAGCCTCGCTGGCCGCGGCCCGGGCTGCGGAAAAAGAAGCGGCAGATGCCGCTGCCAAGGCCCGGCAGCAGGCTGAAGCGGCCAAGCTGGAGCCATAGAAAAACGGTGCCAGCCGATGTCATTGTCGGAATGTCCCTTTTGACTTGACAAAAACCGCCGGTCCCCATTATTTTGCCAGCCAGAGCATCTGCCAATTTCCCAACCGGGAGACAACAACCGCCTTTTGGAAAGGAAGCTGAACCCCGTGAAGATCTACCGCAACTGGTTTCTGGCCAGCCGCCCCTGGTCCTTTACCATGACCGCCATCTCTGTCAGCGTCGGCAGTGCCCTGGCCGCGCTGAGTTGCAATTTTTCCTGGGGACTTTACCTGCTGACCCTGCTGGGCACAATTTTGATGCATGCCGCCACCAATCTGACCAACGACTACTTTGACGTTCAAAGCGGTGTCGACACCCGCCAGGCTGCCACCGCCCAGTATCGGCCCCACCCCCTGGTGGAAGGCAAGCTGGCCTCCCGGCATGTGGCCACGGTGGCCGCAATGCTGTATGTTTTATCCGCATTGATCGGCATTTGGCTCGCAGCCTTGTCCGGCTGGCAATTGCTGGTCATCGGCGTCATCGGGGCGTTTGCCAGTATCACTTACACGGCCCCGCCCCTGAAATACAAGTACAGCGCCCTGGGGGAGATTTCAGTGTTTCTGATGTGGGGGCCGTTGATGGTGGCAGGTGCCTATTTCGTCCAGTGCCGGGTGTTCAGCATGCAGGCTTTCTGGATTTCACTGCCTTTCGGACTGCTGGTTGCGCTGGTGCTGCTGGCCAACAATATCCGCGACATCTCCCATGACCGCAGCAAGGGCATTTTGACCCTGGCCATCGTTCTGGGACAACGCAACGGCCTGCTGCTGTTCGGCCTGCTGATTGCCCTGGCCTACCTGGGAGTCCTCGGGATGTCCCTGTGGGGCCCGCTGGGCCTGTGGCCCCTGCTCGTCTTGCTCTCGATGCCATTGGCCCTGCGCTTGATCCGCCAGATGACAAGACAGGTGCCGGCCGATGCCGATGCCCGCACGGCCCAGCTGGACACGGTATTCGGCCTGCTGCTGGTCATCTCCCTGGTGCTGGCGGGTGTGTTTTGACCTCCCGTCAATTTCAGCCGCTCGCAGTCACCGGCACGGTTGTACTGGCAGCCGGCCTGTGGTTTGTCACCTTCTACCTGACCTGGTCCAATTTCTGGATCAAGATTTCCATCTCCGCAGCCCTGCTGGCGGCCATCTCCCTGGTGCTGCAGCCGCTCAATAAGATCTCCCTGAAATTCAACGGGCGGGCGGTCGTTCTGGGCCTGGGATCAGCCGTTTTGCTGTACGCCATATTCTGGGTCGGGAAAAAACTGTCGGCCCCCTTGCTGCCTTTTGCCGAACGGCAGATCGGCAGCATTTACCAGAAGGGCACCGGCACTGCCCTGTGGCAAATCGCCCCGCTGCTTTTCTTCGTCACCGGACCCGCCGAAGAATTGTACTGGCGCGGCTACCTGCAGCAAAACCTGATGGATCGCTTCGGCCGGTGGCAGGGCTGGTTGATGGCAACCGCCATCTATGCAGGGGTTCACATCTGGTCCTTGAATTTCATGCTCATCGGCGCGGCCGCTGTGGCCGGTGCGTTCTGGGGGGCAATGTACTGGCGTCTGAACAATCTGGCGCCGGTGATCCTTTCGCACTCCGTCTGGAGTGCGGTCATCTTTGCCGTATTTCCGCTGCACTGAGCTACTCGCTGTTTTCCACCAGGGCCCGAATGGCATCGAGCAGCGGCGGTTTCAGACGCCGCCAGCGGGGATGCATGGCTTTGTCGTTGTGCCAGCGAAAATCCACCACATCATATTGTTCTTCAATCCGGCGTTCGCCGTGCTCACCATAGACACTAGAGGGATAATATTCAACATACAGCATCCGGCTGGGATCGATGTTGAATTCCGTGGTCACCTTCGTGGCGATGTGCCCCGCACAGCTGCGCACCGACATGGGGCTTCCGGCAACATCGCAGACGATGACGACCATCGGCTTCAGGTGGGCCAGGCCCTTGCTGTCTCCCTTTGAAAGATCAAAAATCCGCAGGTGGCACTTTCCGCTGGCCAGCCGCAGCTGCCCTCCCCAGCCTTCCCAGGCGTATGTGTCGTCGTACAGCAACATGGCGCTCCTCCAGCTTGATTGCTTCTTGCCGCGGTTATCAGGACCGGGTCAACCGGCCGTACAGCCATACCAGTTTATCCGGCAGCTGGCGCACATCGGAAATCAGGCTGTGATGAATATGACCGTACAAATCATCCAGCTGTGGGTCCGCAGCCTGGTTGACCGTAATGGCATGGGTATATATATTTTTGGCTTTCAGTTCAACCAGGGCACGGCGCGTGTCTTCGATGGCATAGCGCCGCTTGTAATCCAGGTCATTGGGAAACCCGTCACCCAGCACGATCAGCAGGCGCACCCGGGCCGACACCCGCTCGAGCTCAACGGCGGCATGGCGCACGGCAGCTCCCATGCGGGTGTTTCTCTGGGCACTGATCGCGCCGATTCGCATCCTGACCGCTGTATTCATGTTTTCATCAAAATTCTTCAACCGAAAATAGTCCACTGCCAGCCGGCCGTTTCCTGAAAAGCCGGCAATGGCAAAAGCATCCCCCAGGACCTCGAGGGCCTGGGTCAGGACCACGATGGCCTCTTTTTCAACCTCCAAAACCGTGGCCGCCGATCCCGGCACCCGGTTGGCAGTTGAACGGGACAGGTCCACCAGCAGCAGCACGGCCACGTCTCTGCGCTGCTTGACCCGCTTGATATACAGGCGTTCGGACGGCAGCAGACCGGCGCGCCGGTCCAGCGCATAATCCAGCAAGGCCCGGTAATCAAATTCATCGCCGTCCGGCCACTGCCGCAAAATCGTCAACCCCTGGGGTTTAAGCATTTCGAAGGCATAGCGCAGGCGCTGGATCAATCCCCGGTGGCGCCGCAGCACCTGTCGGAAAAAATCGCTGGTCGAACCGTCAACCGACCGGTCCACCACCCGCACATGGTTCTGGAGGTAGTCCGCCAGGCGCCAGTCCCATTCCCGGTACCAGAAAACCGGATGGCCCCCGGCATCCACGCCAGGATCAGGACCGCGACGACAGTCAGCACCCTCGAGCAGGCGCTCCAGCTCTAACCCGGCAGGCAGCAAACCTCTTGCAAGCTCCTGAATGTCCCGGGCCGTGAGATGCCCGTTTTGCTGCCGCAGTCGCCTTGCCAGCTCAGACCTGTAAATGGCCAGGCCCCGACGGGCCAGGGCGGCTTTCAAGCGGGCCGCCAGCCGATCAATCTCCGGCTGGGCTCGACTAAACCATTCCGGCCGGGGACGCCATCCAAACGGGACCGGCAACGGCCGGTAACAATCACAGGCGGCAGGACCGCCGCTGGCGCATCCGATCAGGGCAGCAGCCTCGTCAAAGGCTTCAAAAACGATCCGCGCCCCGGTTTCGACCGTCAGCGGCTGTCTGCCGGCTGCCTGCCATAGGGCGGCCGCTTTTTCAGCAAACGCCCTGGGCCGGGCGCTGCTTTGCCCGACACCGGCCGGCTGCCCGTCCAATATCAATCGCAAATACAGCGCCCCGAGGGGATGCGCGCCCCGGTGCCGGCCCAGCAGGCGCAGCGCCTCCTGCTGAAGCAGCGGCATGACGCGCCGCACAAGCCCGGTATAACGCCGCTGCAGCAAAACCCGCAGGCGCGCCAATTCAAAGATGGCAAACAGATCGGCCGCCAGGGCCGGTACCGGAAACAGGCTGAAAAACCGTTGCAGGTCGCAACTGTCTGCATCGGTGGCCGCCTCGCCGTCGCCCCGCTGCAGTTTTGTGAGGCAGTCGACAAAATCGGGTCTCCATTGCGGGGGCATCTGTGGCGCTGATCCCGCAAGACCGTGCTCCAGGGCCTTTTCAAGATCGAAATCAAAGGTTGCAAACTCGTAAAAGGCCGCCTCCAGACGCGTGAGGCACCGGTAAAGATCGAGGTTTTCACCGCGCCGCTTAAAAATGCCGATTTCATCCGGCAGATAGATAAAGCGCCCGTCCGAACACACTGCCGGGGCTGAGTTGGGCTGCGGTGCAATTTTGCGGGGCAGGGCCGACAGGGGACGCACCGCAAGGGGCATTGCCGTGCGGGCGTTAAGGTAGCGATCCAGGCGCGGCTGCACCTCGTCCAGGCCCACGCAGATCTGCATGCGTTGACAGGTGTCGCGCCCGCCTTTTGAATCCAACGCCAAAAACCGGATGGCCCGCCGGGTATGTTGCCGGTATTTTTCCAGCCCCAGGCCCACAAAATCTTCCAGGGCCGACCGGTCCAGCCGCCGCAGTCCCTTTTGCATGCCTTCCAGCAGGGCCTGGGCCAGCTGATGATCGGTGAGCATCACCCGTTGCAGGGCCTCGAACTGCCAGGCCCTTTTGTGCCCATCGAAAGCACCGGCCGCCTCGGCAAGCAGGGCCGCCATGCGCAGGCACTGGTTGTAATTCAGATCCCGTGAAAAGGCGGCCTCCAGCAGCGCCAGGTAGGCGCGGGCGGATGTTTCATCTCCCGCCTCGAGCAGGGCCGACAGTGCGGCCAGCGGACGGTTGAGGGTATAGGTGCCCTTGGCCCGCATGATGCGGGTTGTCGCCAGAAAACGGTTCAGCAGCGCCCGGTCGCCATGCAAAAACACCGCCGGCAGGTGGGTGGCCATGATGCGTCCCAGGGTGGGGCCCTGCCGGGCGGCCCGGCGCACAATATCCCGGTATTCGAGCAGCTGCGCCAGGCTTACCCTGCCGGCCAGCTCGGCCAGACCCAGTCCCACCGCCCGGCCGAAAGAAATCTCCTGGCACAGGCTGCGGATGGATTCGTCCACCAGGATTGCGACCGTCTGTCTATCGACCGGGGGATTTTTTGCCAGCAACCGGGCGTTGACCGCCTCGGCCAGCTGCGGATCGGCGGCCAACAGGGTTTCAAGGCTGTCTTCCATGGCTAGAACACATCTTCAATCAGGTCGTTCATGGTTTCCTGCAGCCTGGCATCATCGGTCAACGGCAGGCAAATGGCGCTGCGGCAGGCCTGCACGGGGGAAATGCCCTTTCCGATCAGCCAGGCCGTATAAATCAGCAGCCGTGTGCTGGCCCCTTCCGTCAATCCCTGCTCCCGGATGTTGCGGATGGTTCCGGCCAGCGTCACCAGCTTCAGGGCCGTATCCAGCTCGATCTTCCCCTCGTGGGCCACGATCTGAGCCTCTTTTTCAACCGGCGGGTAATCGAACTCCAGCGAAACAAACCGCTGGCGGGTGCTTTGCTTGAGATCCTTTAGAACACTCTGATAGCCTGGGTTGTAAGAGATGACCATCATAAAGGCAGGGTGGGCCTGAAGCACCTCGCCTTTTTTATCGATGCTCAACAGCCGGCGGTTGTCGGTCAGCGGATGGATGACCACCGTGGTGTCCTTGCGGGCCTCCACGATTTCATCCAGGTAGCAGATGGCTCCCATGCGCACTGCCCGGGTCAAGGGCCCGTCGATCCAGATGGTCTGGTCATCCTTTAGCAGGTAGCGGCCGATCAGATCCGAGGCAAACAGATCTTCATGGCAGGCCACCGTAATCAGCGGGCGTTGCAGCCGAAAGGCCATATGTTCCACAAAACGGGTCTTGCCGCAGCCCGTGGGGCCCTTGAGCATTACCGGCAGACCGGCATTAAAGGCCGCCTCGAACAGGGCGACCTCGCCGCCGGTCTGCAGATAGTATGGTTCACGCTCAATGCGGTAAGCTTCATCAGATGCGGTTGGGGTTGCAGTCATTTGTAAACTCCCTGGCTTGCAGTTCATGCCGTCACCAGCGCTGATCTGTTTTCATCCGGCTTACGATCAGGGTTTAATCTTGCTTTCGCGGCTAGTATGTAATATATTGTAAAGATTAAATAAAGGAAAATGTATATGACGACTGACGCGCAGATGATCCACCATCTTGAAACCAATGGAAAAAATGTGATTCTGGTGGGAACCGCCCATGTTTCCAGGCAAAGCACCGAGCTTGTCAGCCGGGTCATCGAAGAGCAAAAGCCCGATACGGTGTGCATCGAGCTGTGCCCGTCCAGGTTCGAGTCCATCCGCCGCAAGCAGCGCTGGCAGGAAACCAACATCGTCAAGGTCATCAAGGAAAAAAAATCCTTTCTGCTGCTTTCCAACCTTCTGCTGGCCTCGTTTCAGAAACGGATTGCCAAAAAGCTGGACATTCAGCCGGGCGCTGAAATGCTCGCCGCCATTGAAACCGCTGAACAGGTGGGCGCTGAAATATGGCTGGCCGACCGGGATATCCGCACCACCCTTTCCCGGGTCTGGCGTGCCATGGGCCTGTGGAGCAAGGCAAAACTGCTGTTCCAGCTGGTTCTGTCACTGGGCCAAATCGAGGAAATCAGTGAAGAAGACATTGAGAAGATGAAGCAGGCCGATGTCCTTGAAACCCTGCTGGCCGAGGTGGCCAAATCCCTGCCGGTTTTGAAACAGATTCTCATCGACGAACGCGACAGCTACCTGGCCGCTAAAATCCGCAACGCCCCCGGTGAAAAAATTGTTGCCGTTGTCGGTGCCGGCCATGTGGCGGGCATCAAAAAACACTGGAACGCCGCCATTGACATCCAGGCCCTGGAACAGCTGCCACCGAAAAAAAAGATCGCCGGCCTCCTCAAGTGGCTCATCCCGGCCAGCATCCTGGCGATGATGGCGGCCGGATTTTTCTTTGGCGGTGCTGCGGCCGGCAAGGACATGATCGTTTGGTGGATCGCCGCCAACGGCATTCTGGCCGGCATCGGGGCCCTCATTGCCCTGGCCCACCCAATGACGGTAGTTTCTTCGGTTCTGGCAGCCCCATTGACATCGCTCAACCCCATGATTGCAGCCGGATGGGTCTCGGGGCTGGTGGAAGCTTTTTCCCGGCAGCCCAAGGTCAAGGACCTGGAAGATCTGCCTGAAGACATTCTGTCAATTAGGGGATTCTGGAAAAACAAGGTGACCCGCATCCTGCTGGTGGTGGTTTTTACCAACCTGGGAAGCTCCATCGGCACCTTTGTCGCTTTTCCGGTCATCGTCAAGCTGCTGGTGGGAGTCTCGCAGTAATAGAAGACCCATGCATAACCGCCGCATCTATCCAACAAACATGATCCGCTGCCGGCCGGCAGCGGTGATTGCCACCTTTCTGATTGTGCTTACCATGGCCGGCTGCGCAGGACAAAAAGCAGCCGCCCCCCCGGCGCCCCCTGCCAGGCAGCTTGCCCCGATGCGTTACAGCATCCAGGTCGGCGCATTTTCAAATCAGAGCAATGCCGTGCGGTTGACTGCCGGGCTGCGCAGGCAGGGGATCAACGCCTACCATTTTCTTCACAGCGCTGGGCTTTACAAGGTCCGCTTTGGCAACTACGCCTCCAAAAACGCGGCCCGCAGCAGGGCCGAGGCGCTGAAAAGCGCCGGCATCATTGACCGTTATTACATTGTTACTCCCCGGGATTACCGCATCGCCAGCGGTGATCCGGCGGCAGAAACGCAACTGCGGCAGGCCATCGTGAGCACCGCCAAACGATATATCGGCGTGCCCTACCGGTGGGGAGGGCAGTCCGCCCGGACCGGTTTTGACTGCAGCGGGTTGACCATGGTGGTCTATCGTCTCAACGGGCTTGATCTGCCGCGCTCATCGCGCCAGCAGTGGCGCATCGGCAAACCGGTCAGTCGCCGGCAGCTGGCCAAAGGGGACCTGGTCTTTTTTGCCACCTCCGGCGGCCGCCGGGTTTCCCACGTGGGCATCTATGCCGGCAATGACAAATTTCTGCACGCCCCGGGAAGGGGCCGCGCCATTAAAATGTCGTCGCTGTCAAACTCCTACTACCGGCGCCACTACCTCGGCGCCCGTTCTTACCTCTAACGACCTTGGTCACCTCCCGCCATGAAGCACAGC
>CAZGNV010000086.1:0-13249 GCA_964527835.1 uncultured Desulfosarcinaceae bacterium
CCTGATTTCCAGCAATACCGGCAAGGATAAACTGGTGGTGCTTACCGGCGGCGGGCCGGGCATCATGGAGGCGGCCAATCGCGGGGCCCACGAGGCGGGGATTCCCAGCATCGGGATGAACATTGTCCTGCCCCACGAACAGGCTCCCAATTCCTATATCACACCTGACTTAAACTTCCAGTTCCATTATTTCGCCATTCGCAAGATGCATTTTCTGATGCGTGCCAAAAGCCTGGTGGTTTTTCCCGGCGGGTTCGGCACCCTGGATGAACTGTTTGAAACCCTGACTTTGATCCAGACCCACAAGGTCCATCCCATTCCGGTGTTGCTGTTCGGCCGGGCATTCTGGCAGCGGGTGATCAATTTTGACGCTCTGGTGGAAGAGGGAACCATTTCCGAACACGATCTGGAACTGTTTACCTATGTCGAAAGTGCCGAGGAGGCCTGGGAGTTGATCGCCGCGGCGGTGAAATAAAACCTGCTGCTCGACTTTTATGCAATCGGGGTTATATTAAGTTTGTGAAAGCTTTAAAACTATATCTGATCGTGGGGTTGAGCTGTTTTTTTGCCGTTACGGCAGCTGCGGATATCTACCAGTGGACAGATGAAAACGGCGTGCGGCATTTTACAAATTACGCTCCCCGTGACGGTGCCCGGGTCATTGCCAAAACCAGGGAGCTGGCGTTTGATGAAACCGCTGACAGTGCCCGCCGGGAGGCTGACCGACAGTATCTGCTGCAGCTGGCGCGGCTCGAAAAAGCCGAACAGGAGGCCCAGCAGCGGCAGCGCGAGGCACGGGCCCGGCGCCGATTGATCGAGGCCGAGCAGCAGGCCCGGGAAAAGCTGCGGCAGGCCGAGAACCTGCTGACAGCCGCCAGGCAGATTGCAGATTCCGATGGTTCCCGTGGAGGGTACTTTTATTCAGGCTATGCCTATCCCTGCTACCCTGTTTTCCCGTATAACCCTTGCCGTCCACCGCACGTCAGTCCGCCGCATATCCGTCCCCCTCATGTTGGCCCTCCTCACATCCTGCCCATCGACCGCCGCCTTCGTAAAAGGCAGCGTGCCGGTTATGGCAGACAGGATCGGCGCAGCAGCTATTTTTCCACAAAACGCCGCTATCCTAAAGACCGCCGGATGCACCGCAGCGGACATCACCAGGGCCTGGGCAGCCTTTATAAATCCCGTGCCCACCGGTCCGGGATTTACGGTCGCCGTACCGGCGGCCTGAGCTCCATCGGGATTAGGGTCGGCTACCGGCGCAGGTAGCGAGAAAATCAGACTTGGGAGTTAATCAAGATTTGGCGCAACCGTAAAAAGTTAATTTTGATGAGCGCATCAACCCTTTTCGGAAAAAGAGCTGTGAGGGGTTGAGCGTTAAAATCTCAAGCTGTTTGAGGAGCTGGCGACGAGTTCTTGGGATTTAGCGCAATCCCGCAACAGCTCCCGAAAAGGCTTGCGGAGCGAAAAGTTAACTTTTTACGGGACCATCAAAATTTGGCCCTAAAACATTTCGAGCTGACTGCGGCGGATATCGCCAAAATGTTCGATAAAAATTTGTGCCTGCTGCTTTAAGGACTCGACGCGCTGCCGGTTGACTATTTTCCAGCGGTACAGCTCATTTTGCAGCTGCCGGCTGGCGTGCGCCAGCGCTTCGACGACCTGCTGGCGGGCCGGCTCCCAGAGCAGATGGGCTTCTTCGGCCGGCAGCCCCACCTTTTTGAATCGCCACTGGCAATACCTTTTCCACCAGCGGGAGTCAATCTGTGCGTTGGCCTTTGCCCCTTCAAAGTAAAAGCAGGACCATTCCAGCTGGGGCAGGGCAATATGCAGGTCCCTGGCGACATCCCGCAGGACGAGTTTTCCGACGGCAGTGTGGCGGTCAAATACGATCCAGAAAGGGAAAACTTCTTCCGGCGGGGCTACAACCTTGATTGGAGGGATGGGTCCGGACACCGCCAGATAGGCTGCCGCCCGCACAACGGCCCTGTCGCGCGGCAGGCCCTCATTTTTGAAGCGCCCGGCATTGTCAATTAATGCCGCCTGGCGGTCGGATTTTTCCTGTTCTGCAACCCATTGCCAGAAGTCATCCGGACGCTTGATGGAGCCGGCAACGATTTTAAGATGTCTGTCGTCGGCGCTGCCGGTGAGCACCGAGGTGTCGCCTTCGCAAAGGGCGTGGGCGAGATAACCGAGACCCGTGGCATCCCGGCATTTGGCCGTGCGGGCCACCCTTATCAGCGCAGCCACTTTGCTGTGAAACTTCCTGTTGAAAACAAGTTCGGCGCCCAGGGGCCAGCATTCTTCAAAGGTGATGATGGCCGCACGGGTTGTGTACCAGCTTTTTCCTTCCTCGTTTTCCATCAGGGAGCTGGCGGTGGTGACCAGTTCGACATGCCCGCGGCGAACGGCCTTTTGCAGCAGTGAGCGATGGCGTGCCCGGATGTGAGGGCGGCTTTTCATCATTCAACGCCCTTACCTGTCATCAGCACAGGATGTTTTTGCCTACTGGCGCCCCCTGAAACCCGGCGGTTCGGGAGTCAGAATGGCAACTTCATTGTCGTCTTCGATAATGACCGTTGTCCATTGTTTGCTTGAATACCAGATTCCGATCCGTCGGCCCTGATTGTCAAAAATTATGGAGCCATAGGGCGGATATCCGTAGATGTTGTCCATTTGAGTCACCCAGCTCCTGAGCAGGGGCGTGGTCAGATGAACTTCCCGCCACATTCCCGGACGCAGTTTGTACGAACCGCCAATTCCGATAATCGCATTGGGGACATTGCCCTGGCCGGTGGTGAAATACCTGTAGCCGGGAAGGACCTTATAGGTCTGAAATGTCTCGTTAACCTCCCGGTCGCGTTTCAGTTTGCCGTATTTAAAACTCGGCAGCCCCAGAGACTTGAAATCCGGCAAATCCAGTGCTGCCGCGGCGGGCACCAGAACCAGCAAGGTCAGGCAAAGCGACACCCAGCCCGCGCTTTTTTTGAAACGACCCATGACTTTTTTTCCTGACTGTGTTTTGCGGTTAAAAATATTCCTTAATGTTGCATAAACAACATGGCAACCAAGGCTGTTGTCCCGGTTGTGTACCAGAAGTGCTGCCAAAAAGCCAGCAGGAATAAAGGTCTTTTTGAATCGGCAAACCGGTTGATTTTTTCCTGGTGAGGCCGGAGGGGTTCTTGAAAAATTTTCTGTTCTGCTTATACTGTTGCGATAGGGCAGACCAGCCTGTGAGAATCCATGAACGCAGGAGTGACCCCATGAAGTTTACAAACAGTGTGCTCATCTATCAACCCGTTGAAAAGGTTTTTGAATTTGTTTCTCATATCGAAAACAATGCACAATGGCAATCCGATATCCTTGAGTTGCAGATGACCTCTCCGGGTCCCATGCAGATCGGTGCCACCTACCGTTGCGTCAACCGGTTCATGGGCCGGCGGATTGAAACCGAGGGGCAGATAACTGATTTTATCCCCGATAAAAGATATTCCGTCCGCATCACATCCGGCGATGTAAGCGGCGAAAGTACGCTTTTTTTCGAGGACTTTGACGGCGGCACGCGACTGACTGCCGTTGGTCACCTGGAGTTGGTGCATTTAAAGCTGGCGGCGGTGGTCGTCCGACACAAAATTAAAAAGCAGTTGAAAAAGGACATGCGGCGGTTGAAAAGAATTCTTGAGAACGGTGCCGGCCCCTGAGCTGCCTGAATGCCAGCGGCATTACCTTGATGTTGCTGAAGCGCCGGGGGATGTGGGCAGGCTGCCTGGCTTGCAGACATCCTCTTGCATTGCCAGCAGATCAGCGAGGCTGATGGCGTTCAATCGTTCGAACACGGCGTCGGCTGCCTCCCGCCACAGATGCCGCGTCAGGCAGCTTGTCACCCGCTCACAGGTCCGCGGGTCCTTGTCACAGGCAATCAGCGAGTCCCCGCCTTCCAGCAGGGTTACGATTTGTCCCACGGTAATATCCGCCGGAGGGCGGGTGAGCATGTGGCCGCCCCGGGCGCCCCGAAAGCTTTTGACGTAGCCCGCCTGTTTTAACGGCCGGATGATCTGTTCCAGGTATTTCAATGAAATATCCTGCCGGTTGGCGATTTCTCCCAGTTGAATCGGTCCCTGTCCATAATGTTGAGCCATGTCCAGCATCAGGCGGGTGCCGTAGCGACTGCGTGTCGAAAGCTTCATAATCCGTTCCCGGTCTCCATTGTTGTTTTAGATGCGACCGAAATCCAAAAATGTTCAAAGTCGTTCACAAAGGGCTTGTCCCGGCGCCGTCAGAGTTGATGAACCCGTAAAAGTCAATTTTCTCGCTTAAGCAAGCCTTCAGTGTTGAATCTATAATATTTTGATAGGATATCGGAATCAGCAACGACCGTCAAGGAGGGAATCGGCGCTGCGAGGAAAATATATTGACTTTCGTTTTTAAAAAAATGATATTCATCCGGAACTTGAACCTGCCTTGTGTTCGTTGTCTGCGGTTTGGCGCGGAGGTGGTGCGGGCAATAAAACGGCATTTGCCTTCAGCGGGAAATTTTTCCCGTGGCAGGAGGTGCGGATGTATTCAGACCTGAACGCAAAGACGGCCCTGGTGACCGGGGCCGGTAAAAAGTCCGGCATCGGGTATGCGATCGCCGAAAAACTGGCTCGCAACGGCGCCAATGTGGTGATTGCCGACCTGGTCCCGGGGCCTGATGAGAAAAACCCTCTGACTACCGGCACGCGCGATGAGATGCAAGCCCTGGCCCGGGAACTGAGCGACCGGTTCGGCGTAAAATCCCTGTCCGTCAACGTGGATGTCAGCCATACGGAGTCTGTCCAGCAGATGGCGGCAGCGGTGGCATCCCAATTTGAACAGGTGCATATCCTGTGCAATAATGCGGGCACGGTGCTGGGGGTGCCCAGTGCGGTGCACACCTACGATGAGGAGGCCTGGCTGAAGACCATTGACGTCAATCTGCATGGGGTTTTCCGGGTTGCCAAGGCCATCGTGCCGCTGATGATGTCGGGCGGCGGGGCCGTCATCAACATCGCGTCCCGGGCGGCCAAGGTCCCGCCGCTGTTTAACGGGGCCTACGCGGTGTCCAAGGCCGGGGTCGTGATGCTGACAAAAGTCATGGCCCGGGAGCTGGCCGGCAGCAGGATCCGCGTCAATGCAGTCTGCCCGGGGGTAATTGCCACCGATTTTACCCGCTGGCGCTTCGAACTGGAAGCCCGGGTGCTCGATTCAACACAGCAGGCGCGGGAAGCAGAGATGGTGCAGACCATTCCCCTGGGAAGGCTCGGGACGGCGGATGAAGTCGCCAACCTGGTGGCCTTTCTGGCCTCCGAGCAGTCGTCTTACATGACCGGCCAGGCCCTCAACGTCACCGGCGGCCAGCTGATGGAGCTTTAATTTTTGATTGTTTCATGAAAAATCCCTTTTGTTCGCTTGGTGAGCATTTTGGGGATTGCCGGAAGCCTTCGCTAAAATTCAAAAACTCAGGCTAACGCCCTCAAACAGTTTGAATTTCTTAACGCTCAGGCTCCCGGCAATCTTTTTCCCAAAATGCTCAAAGTCGCTCACAAAAGACTTTTTCCGGATTCATAATCTTTAATGAGGAGAAAAACATGGCTGAAATTACGGGGGGCGAACTGCTGGTGAGATGCCTGCATGCCGAAGGGGTGGAATATATTCACGCCATTACCGATGGGACTTACATGATGGTCATCGAGGCGCTCGAGCGCCTTGGCAAGGACCTGGGGATTCAGCTGATCGTGCCGCGCCATGAGGCCGCTGCCGCCCATGCCTGTGACGCATATACCCGGGTCAAAGGGGAGCCGGCGGTGGTCATGGCCTGCGCCGGACCGGGGGCCGCCAACCTGCTGGCCGGCCTGATGTGTGCCGAAGCCGAGGGCAGCCCGGTTATCGCCATTACCACGACCCGGCGCAGTGAAATTTCCGACTCCTACATTCAGCAGGGTGGCATGCAGGTGAGCCGCCATCTTGAGATTTTCAAACCGGCGGTGAAGTGGAACGGGAAGGTCGATCACTGGAGGCGCATCCCCGACATGGTGCGCCATGCATTCCGGGTGGCAACCTCCGGCCGGCCCGGCCCGGTGCACATCCTGATACCCGAGGATATCCTTGGCCAGCGCTGCGATCCCGGTGAGGCTCCGATCTGGAAGCGCGAGACCTATCGGGTTGATGAGCCGGCCGGCTTTGATCCGGACGCCGTCCGCCGGGCGGCCCGCCTGCTGGTCGAAGCAGACCTGGTCAACATCCACTGCGGCAACGGCGCCGAACGGGCCGCAGCCGGAGATGTCATGCAGCAGTTGGCCGAGCACCTCGGCGCTGCGGTCACCAATACCATCCGGGCCCGGGGAATCATCTCCGATGAGCACCCGCTTTGCTTCCATCCCACCTGCCTTTCCAGAATCATGGCCAACAGCCAGGCCGATGTGGTGCTGGCCGTCGGCACTCGGCTCGGGGAGCTGAACATGTGGGGACGGCCGCCCATGTGGGGCGATCCGCAAAACCAGCAACTGATTCAGATCGACAGTGAGCCGACGCACATGGGGTTGAACCGGCCGGTGGATGTGCCACTGGTTGGAGATGCGCGGGTGGTGTTGGCCCACCTGCTGGCGGAGGTCAAAGGGCTGAGCGCCCAACGTGACCCGCACCCCAAAATCACCGAGTTTCGCGCCGTCCAGGATGAGTGGCGCAAAGAGCTTGACGAGGCGGTGGCCGATATGGAACGCTCTCCCATGCTGACGGGCCAGATATTAAAGGTCTGCAATGATGTTTTTGACGAAGATGCCATTTTCGTGATGGACGGCGGCAACACGACTCTCTGGGACATTCATTACCACCTTGCCCGCAAGCCGCGAACGGTGATCTATTCCATGAACTACGGCCATCTCGGCACCGGTCTGCCCTATGCCATCGGCGCAAAACTGGCCCGGCCGGACACTCCCGTTTACTGCGTGACCGGTGACAGCGCTTTCGGCTTCAACCTCCAGGAGCTTGAAACCGCTGTACGCAACAAGCTGCCGGTGATCATCATCGTGGCAGTGGACGGGGCTTACGGGATGGAAAAAACCGCCCAGCAGCGCATGTTCGGCAGGACGGCCGCCTGGTTCGGTCACGAGCATGCGCCGGTGCGCTACGACCAGCTGGCCGTTGCCATGGGATGCCACGGCGAGTATGTCAGCAAAGGATCAGAGGTCAGGCCGGCCCTCGAGCAGGCGCTGGCTTCAGGCAAACCCGCGGTGATTCATGCCCAGGTCGATGCAGACGCCAACGTGGATCCTCCCGGAAACTGGCTCTGGACGGCTGCGCGCACCGGAAAACTCGAGATGTAGCATGACCGCTGACGGAAAGGGGCTGCCATGGATGTCGCCACCATTGACTCGGTAAGGCTTAATTTTAATCCCCAGGGACTGTTTGTAATCAATGCGGCCATCGGCCTGATGATGCTGGGCGTGGCCCTGGAACTGAAACTGGAGGACTTCAAGCGCATCCTTGTGGCGCCCAAGGCTCCGGGCATCGGGCTGACGGCGCAATTTATCCTGCTGCCGGCCTTTACCTTTCTGCTGACCCTGGTGCTGCGGCCGCCGCCTTCGGTTGCCCTGGGCATGATCCTGGTGGCGGCCTGTCCCGGGGGCAATCTCTCCAATATCATGACTTACCTGGCGCGCGGCAACTGCGCCGTGTCGGTCAGCATGACCGCGGTTTCCACCGTGGCGGCCATTATCATGACCCCCTTCAACCTGTCTTTCTGGGGCCGCCTCAATCCCGCCACCGACCGTATCCTGCGGGAGGTCAGCCTTAGCCCGGTGGACGTGTTTATCACGGTTTTCATCATCCTGGGAGTGCCGCTGGGTGTGGGCATGCTGATTTCGAGGTATTTTCCGACCCTGGCCGATAAAATCCGCCGGCCGTTTAAAATTTTTTCGCTGGTATTTTTTATCGCCATCGTCGGCGCCGCTCTGGCTGTCAACTGGCAGAATTTTATCCGCTATGTGGGCCTGGTGTTTTTCGCCGTGCTGGTTCACAATGCCCTGGCACTGAACCTGGGATACTGGGCCGGCCGCCTTTTTAAGCTCGGCGAAGCCGACACGCGGGCCGTGTCTATCGAGGTGGGGATCCAGAATTCCGGTTTGGGACTGGTGCTGGTGTTCAACTTTTTCGGCGGCCTGGGAGGGATGGCCATCATTGTCGCCTGGTGGGGAATCTGGCACATCATCGCCGGGCTGATCGCCGCCTATATTTTTTCACGACGGTCCGTGAATGAAAAATAGAACCTTCAAAGACAAGGTGGTGGTGGTCACCGGAGCGGGCAGCGGCATCGGGGCGGCGGTCTCCCGGCGCTTTGGCGAAGCGGGGGCCCGGCTCGGCATGCTGGACATGGACACGGCGGCGGTCAAGGCGCAGGCTGAAAGCCTTCGCGGCCAGGGCGTCGAAGCCCTGGCGCTTCGCTGCGACGTGGCCGGCGAAGATCAAAGCACGGCGGCTATCAGGCAGATCCTCGACCATTACGGCGGCATCGATGTGCTGGTCAACAATGCCGGCATCACCCAGCGCAGCGCTTTTGCGGACACCCGGATGCACGTTTACCGCAAAGTGATGGACGTCAATTTTTTCGGGGCCCTGCATTGCACTGCGGCCGCCATGCCCAGCCTGCTGCAACGGCGCGGCGTGGTGATCGTCATTGAGAGTCTGGCCGGCGTGGCCCCTTTGCTGGGACGCACCGGCTATTGTGCCAGCAAACACGCCCTGCACGGGTTTTTCACCTCCCTGCGCGCGGAGATCAGAAAAACCGGTGTTCATATCATGCTGGTCTGCCCCGGGTTTGTGGCCACCAATCTTCAAAGACGGGCCCTGGGAGGCGACGGGCAGGTGACCGATCATCCCCAGTCCATGGTCGGCAAGCCGACAACCGCAGGCCAGGTGGCCGACGCCATCTACCGGGGGGCGCTGAAAAGAAAACCGATGCTGGTCCTGACACCGGTTGGCAAGCTGTCGTACTGGATCAACCGCTTTGCCCCGCTGCTTTATGAGCGCATCATGGCGCGGCAGCTCAGCCATGAGCTGCGGCGTTAAGCTATCATGCCCTTGCCAATCAGAGTTGCCCTTGAGGCCGGTTTGCGAGGTGATGCTGCAGGACGGCTTCCAGCCGCTCCAGGTGTCCCCCGAAAAAATGATCTGCACCGGCGATGACTTCAAAGCGCGCGGCCGGATTCCAGCGCGCAAGGGATTGTTCGATCATCTGCGCCGGGGCGATGTCATCCCGGCTGCCGGAAACGATCAGTCTGAGGCTGTCAAGATCCGCAATGGCGGCAAAATCGATAAACGCCACCGGCGGAGACACCATGATCATGTTGCGCGGTTTCACCCGGCTGCCGGCCGCCAGCGCATTGACCCAGGCGCCAAAGGAATATCCGGCCAGATCGATGTTCTTGATGCCCAGGCCCTGCAGATACGAGACGGCCGCTTGCACGTCGCGCTGCTCGCCGATGCCATCGTCGTATTTCCCTCCGCTGCTGCCGACGCCCCTTAAATTGAAGCGCAGGGTGGTCCACCCTAGCCGACCATAGACCCCGCCGATGGCCGCGACCACGTTGTTGTACATGTCTCCGCCGTAGAGCGGATGGGGATGGGTGATGACAGCGCCTCTGGCAGGGCTGTTTTTTTCAAGCAACCCCTCGAGATCATGATCCCCGGCCGTAAATCTAACTTTTTCCTCCATGGATCAGTCTTTTGCCGCTATCCCTGTATGCGCAAGCCGAAATTATTGCCGGTTTGCGGTAGCGCTGTTCAAATTTTCAATATCAACTGTTAACCCTTGAACCCTGAACCAATCATTTTAATATGCCATATTTGCTTACCACTGTT
The DNA here is from genome assembly GCA_964527835.1 of uncultured Desulfosarcinaceae bacterium. Lineage (GTDB taxonomy): Bacteria > Desulfobacterota > Desulfobacteria > Desulfobacterales > JAFDCJ01 > JAFDCJ01. Next base: position 9,877 of record CAZGNV010000086.1, read on the forward strand.
CAACGCAAAAAGAAAACCGTTGACAATGCCTGCAACTCTGCCAATATAACCTGTTGCACTCCAGCGATTGAACGTTTCGGGTGCAGGGGGCATGTTTTTAATGCGCCCATTTTTTGCAGCGACATCATTTTTGCAAGCTTATCGTTTTGCGAAGGAGAGAAAAATGAGCACTGCCCGGGATTGGGAAAAACCGATTCGCAGGCTGGAACAATTGATGCGCCTGAAGTCCTTTCCGGTGGCCTTCAAGCTTTTCGAAGACCGCCGGGACCTTTCCGAGATTCCTTTTTTGCGCAGACTGAGCGTCAAGTCCACCCTCTGTCAATTGACCAATCTGGTGCGTAATTTCGACTGGACCGTGGGGGCCGAGGCTGCCGATTTCATGAACGCGATGTGCCCTTCCATCATCGGGCTTGCCGATCTGCCTGGATACATGCAGGATGGCACGTTTCGCAGCATTGTCTGGACCAAGAGCCGGGCGGACGGCAAAAAGTATGAAAACGGTGTTCCGCGTCTGCCGGTGGGCAAATACGAGGCCGTTGCCCTGGCCCCGTTGGTCTATAACCCTTTCGATCCCGACATCGTCCTGATTTATGCCAATCCGGCCCAGATAATGCTGTTGATCAACTCCCTGCAGTTCGAAGATTACGAGGTGATGCAATTTTACTGCGTTGGAGAAAGTTCCTGTTCCGATGCCATTGCCCGCTGTTACCTGGACCGCAAACCGTCGCTGACCATTCCCTGCTACGGCGAGCGCCGCTACGGTCACGCCCAGGATGATGAACTGGTGATGGCCATCCCGGCTGAAATGATGGACAAGGCCCTGGCCGGCATGGAGGCCCTTTACCGCCGCGGGATCCGGTATCCCATCAGCTACGCGGGCGCCGAGAGCGATGTGACCCACGCCTTTCCGGCGGTTTATGGCGGGGAAGAAACCATCAACATGCTCAGGGGCAATGACAACCGGCTGCTGCTCGGGGTGACCGGCAGTATCGCGACGGGAAAGTCCACCGTGGCCAAGATGCTCGAAGAGCTCGGCGCGCGCACCATTGATTTTGATGTTCTCAGCCGGGTGGTGGTGGAGCCCGGCAAGCCGGCCTGGAAGGACATTGTCGCTTATTTCGGCAAGCAGGTGCTGCGCGAGGACCAGACACTGGATCGCGAAAAATTGCGCGAAATCGTGTTCAAGGACCTGGAGAAGAAGAAAAAGCTGGAAAGCTTTCAGCATCCGCGGATCGGCGAAGAATTCATGAAACTGGTGCAACAGTACGCCGGCGAGGACCCCAACGCCATTATCCAGGCGGTGGTGCCGCTGCTCATCGAGGTCAACATGCACCCGCTGTTTCACAACCTGTTGATGGTCTATGCCACCGAAGAAGAGCAGAAAAAGCGCCTGATGCAGCGCGACGGACTGTCCGCCGAAATGGCCATGAACATGATCCGTTCCCAGCTTTCGGCTGAAGAAAAAAAGGGGTTTTGCGATTTGATAATCGACAATTCGGGGTCGCTGGAACAAACCCGCCGACAGGTGAAGGAGCTGTGGGCGAAGTTGAAAAAAATTCAGCAGCAGCGCAAGACAGGAGAAAAGCGATGACAATCCGTTTCATCAGAAACAAGGTGGTTGAGGTGATGCCGCGGTCCGACGGGTCCCTGGAGGTTTGCTGGCGGCTGACCGATGATCTGCTCGGCGCCGAGGTCACCTTGACGGTTCAGCCGCCGGATCTCGAGATCGTTTCGGCCCGGGCCCGGCTGCAGCGGCTGGTGCCCGCAAATTGGGCGCAGGCGGCCGACCTGATCAAAAAAATTGAAGGGGTGCGGGTGGGTTCCGGACTGCGCAAAATCGTCGCCGGCCTGCTTGGCGGCCCCGGGGGATGTCCGGTGCTCGTCGATGCGGTGCTGGAAAGCGCCAATGCGATTATTCTTTATTTTACCCGGCCGGTGCTGCAGGTGGGCGAAACCCTGGAAGGCGAGGAAAAAATAGCCAACCTGCGCGAGATGGTGAAAAACAACCCCCGGCTGGTGCGAAGCTGCGTGGCCTTTCAGGACGACAGCCCCATCATGCAGGGCCTTGAACCTTAATCGATCGTAAACAAAATGAAAAAGCAAGGGTAATATTTAAAATTCATTTTTCGCTCGATGAAGGTTGAACTTTAGGGGAGGAAAAAAAGCGATGATTATGTTCAACCGCAGCCAGGTGATCGGGGCCGAATTTCCGGATGATCGGACCATCCGGTTCAACGCCGTCCAGGTGGATCACATTTACAGCATGGAGATCAACCTGGATGTGCGCATCAGCGATGGGCAGATACTGGCCATCGAGGGCATCATGAAGCGTTACACCACCTTTGTCTGTCCCCAGGCGGTGGGGCTGCTGCAGAACGCTGTCGGCATGTCCCTGCGCGAAAACGGCTGGCAGCGCCGGATCATGAAAGAGATCGGACGCAAGGGGTGCGAGCACTTTGCCGAGCTGATCATCGAGTGCGGCCGGAGTCTGGACCAAGCCCGTCTGAGCAATGCCCTGTGGCAGGCACTCGAAAAGGAGCCCGGCCTGGACCAGCAGGAATTTATGCAGGGCTGGATTGAAGAAAATTCCGCCTATCAGAATTAGAGGGAATATCAACCATGCGCATCGATCTGCATGTTCATACGGCCCCGCGGTCGGCCTGCAGCTACCTGGATCCGGACGAACTGGTGCGGGAGGCCGTCCGACTGAAGCTCGACGCTATCTGCCTGACGGAACACCAGGTGGTCTGGGAGACGGCCGAGGTGGACAGACTGGCCCGGCAGGGGGGCATCAGGATCTTCCGGGGCAATGAGTACACCACCAACCAGGGGGACATTCTGGTGTTCGGGTTTTACGAGGATATCAAGGAGCTGCTGACCATCGAGCAGCTGCATGCAAAAGTGAAGGCCGCCGGCGGTTTCATGATCGCCGCCCACCCGTTTCGCGGGTTTAAAACCTTTGGCATCGGTCAGCTCCAGATGACGGTGGAACAGGGCTGCAAGCGCAAGGTGTTTGAATTTGTCGATGCCGTTGAAATCGGAAACGGGAAATTGTCCGCCGACGAGAACGACATGGCCCGCAAGGTGGCCGAAAAACTTGGGCTGCCGGGAACCGGGGGCAGTGACGCCCACCGGGTGGATGAAATCGGCACGTGGGTGACCGATTTTGAAAAAGACATCCAGGATGAGAACCAGCTGGTGCAGGAACTGCGGGCCGGACGGTTTGCCGCCGTTAAAGCGGCCACAAAGACGCACAATGACGCCCAGCCCAACAAAATGAACTCGTAAAAAGCCACTTTTTACGAAACCGTCAAAATATGATGAAGTCGTAAAAAGTCCGAAAAGCTTCTATCTATTTGAAAAAATTTTAAAA
>CAZGNV010000087.1:0-12985 GCA_964527835.1 uncultured Desulfosarcinaceae bacterium
ATGCCTCAACCCGGTGGATAAGTGCGCCCTTATCCCGAACTTATTGAGAACTTACTACTGTCTGACTGAATATTTTTTGCCCGCTCATCAGGTCCATGATAAGTATTCTTCCAACACTTCCGGCTTTCATGTTTATTTCGTTTTCTAATTTCGCCGCTTCTCCGGGTTCCAATTTCGAGACTATGCCCAGTTTGATTTCTTTGCCGGCAAGCACCAAAAAGCCAGCGTCTTCGGTGAGGTTCGGAGAAGAAATATCAGGTGTCCAAATGCATTTTGTATTTGCAAGCCTCACCGGATCCCCTTTTCGATGGGTTATGATCAGGTTTTTATGACTTGCTGAAGCTTCGGTGACCGCTAAAACAGGATGCGGTATTCTTGTCTTGCCAGAGGATATGATCGTGATGAAGGCAGCTATTATTATGATCCAGAAGAGAATACTGCCGACTAAAGCCCAATCTATGCCAGGGTTTTGCTTATCCATTTCTTTCATCTTAATCAACCCAAGAGCCGCCGGATTTGTCTCTTTGAAAACAGGCCTGAAAAATGCAGCCAGGCACAGTTGCTGATGCTTAAATCCGGTTCATTAAAAAAACCGCCAACAAGGTAAATATAATTAGTATGATTGCTACCCCGGGACCGATTCCAGCCGGAGTCATCCTCACTGCAAGTGTTGGCTTGCGGACAGATGTAATGACAGCATTGGCAGCTCTAAGCATGCTTTTGTCAAGAAATGATCCGAATGCCAACAATGGCTCCTTGCAGAATGCAATGAGTGCATTGCCCGGTACTCTGCCGAACCAATCTGAGTCAAGTGTATAGGTAGGTGTGCCGCGAATTAATGTTCTTAAAAGCCAGGCAGCCAAAAAAGTAAATACAAACATTTGACCGATTGAGAAAACCCGAGAAATGGTATAGGGAACGAATTCAACTGGATAAGGAAGCATCTCATAAAATGGATAATATGGATAGACGCCCATCAAAACGCAAAGCATCGCGGGGATGCTCATGGCAATTAGCATGTTTACAGGCGTATTTTCAGGTCTGTCCTTTAGTTTTACCTTTATATCCGCTGGCGGCTCCTTTCTTCCTTGAAACCACAAATTATAGGGAAGTTTTATGGCGGTATGCAAAAAAGTTCCGACCGTGGCGCCTTCAAGAAGTAGATAAGCAATGGGTTGATGGATTAACTCGGCAGCCTCGATGGTCATGCTTTTGCTGACAAACCCATTGAAAAGCGGCACTCCGGAAATCGAAAAACCGCCAATCAAATACAGCCAGAAGGAGACGCGCATATATTTATAGAGACCTCCCGTATTGGTAAATTTGCACGTTCCTGTTACCGAAAGCACCGTGCTTGCCCCCATGAGAAGCAGGCAACTGTATATAATGTGACAGATTATATGAGAAACAGAACCAAGGATCCCAAGATAGGTTCCTATTCCCACCCCACATATCATGTATCCATCCTGGGAGATGATGTGATAGCCGCACAACCTTCTGGCGTCATTTTCGAGCACTGCCAGGAAAAGGGCGACAACGGCAGTTATGACCCCCAGCCATATCAGCAGTTCCACCCCGGGAAAACATCTTATCAAGCCGTATATCCCGGTCTTGGTGCTAAAGGCGGTCACATATAAAACGCTGGTAACCCCTCCTGTTGAATAGGAATCCGGCAGCCATGAATGGACCGGAAAACAACCCGCATCTATCAGAAACCCGATCATCATGAAATAATAGGCAATGTAAGACCAGTCAAATCCCCAAGGCATAAGATCTAAATCAATTGAGCCTGTTGTTTGCACATGGATGATGATACCTGCCAAAAGAAAACCGCCGGCTACGACGTGCCATAAAAAATACCTGAATCCAGAGGCTTTTGCTGTCTTCGTTCCGCGAAACCAGATGAGAAACACCGCTGACCAGGTTGCGATTTCAACGAAGAAAAGGTAGGTCAAAAGGTCACGGGCAAAAATCGCCGAAACCGAACTGCCAATATGAATCAAGGCCGATACATGCTCCCAGTCATTCTTCTCCCGAAGTGCAAAGATAAGCATGGCGATCCCAATGACCACGTAAACATACGCGAAAATCATGCTCATCTTATCTATGCGTCCCAGTTCGAGCGTGTACTGCATAAATGGGATGCGCCATTTATGAAGGGCTCCAGGGTAGGCAGGAATGGAACCAAAAATTCCCATCGATGTCAGCAATAGGATCATCAGACCCGCTGTGGGCAGCAGAACGATGTATGTTTGCTTGACTTTCCTGTTGATAAGAAATGGCGTCAGGAAAGCACCAAGCATAATGACAATCCCCGGATGTATCCATTCAAGCATTTTAACTACTTCCTTCGGCGTTTCTCATAATAATCCAAGGGTCGCACAAGCCAGATGCCCAGCAACTTGGCTCCCAGAATCAAAATAGAACAAAATACGAACCCACAGATGGCAAAAAATCCAGGTATATACTGAAACGGGAAGTGATAATGAAGCTTATCAAAGTAAAGCAGCAAAAAGCCCATTACAAGACTTCCACCAACAAAAAAAATATAATAGAATTTCAATAGAAAATCTCTCGTTATTTTCATTATCACAGGCCTCCGAAGATATTTTTTACTGCCATTTGCGCCAAGTCCAATATATGGAACGTATTTGGGAACAGACAAAATATGATCGAGAAAATCCCGGTTATGGATAGAGGAATAATCATAAAAAGATATAACGGTCGTGCGGTTTCTTTTTCCTTGACTTCTGCTGCCCTGTCGAAGAAGGCGGTCCTGACTACGGGGAAAAAATAGACGAGGTCCAGGATGGAAGCTGTGATGGCGACAAGCAAGAAGGCGATCCTGTCTGCCTGGATGGTGCCCAGGCAGAAATACCATTTGCTGATGAATCCCGCCACCGGCGGGATACTGCACATGCCAAATGCAGTGACGGCAAATGCCGTCATTGTTATGGGCATTGCCCTGCCTATGCCTGCCAGCCGGCTTATTTGCTTTATTCCTGTTACCACCATTATGGCCCCGGCGCACAAAAACAGGGTTATTTTCATAAAGCCATGGAAAGCAATATGGATCATGGCAGCTATGGCAGCCTTGGGGCTAAGCATTGCAGCCCCTAATATTATGAATGACAGTTGGTTAATGGTGGAATATGCGAGCAGTCTTTTGAGGTTATCCTGCCCGATGGCATAAAGATTGGCGACTATTATGGTGAAAGAGGCGATACAGGCGAGTGTCAATCCAAGACCAAGTTCATGCATCAAATCCGGGCCATAAAGATAAAATACGATCCTGATGATTCCAAAAACACCTGCCTTTACCACTGCGACTGCGTGCAAAAGGGCACTGACCGGGGTAGGGGCCACCATGGCCGAAGGCAGCCAGGCATGCACCGGCATCCAGGCCGCCTTGGCAAATCCGAGCAAAAAGAAGAAAAATACGATTTGCAGGGTTAATTTCGAAGTCGACCCCAGGGCCGGTTTTAAAATTCCCTGGTGGCTGAAATCAGTGGTTCCCACCAGGGAATACGTTACCAGGATTGCCAGCAGAAAAAAGACACCGCCGGTGAGTAGATAGGCCAGATACTTATGACCGGCCGCGATGGCTTCCGGTGATTCTTCATGGGCCACCAGCGGGTAGGTTGAAATGGTCAGTATTTCGTAAAAAACGAACATGGTGACCAGGTTGGATGCAAACGCAATGCCCATGGCGCCCACCAGGGCCAGGGCAAATGAGAAGTAAAACCGCGTCTGGGCGTGTTCTTTTAATGAGCGCATGTAGCCGATGGAATAAATCGAAACCAGAATCCACAGACATGAAGAGGTGGTGGCGAAAATGAGACCCAGCGCATCGGCCTTAAAAGCAAAATCAATGTTCGGCAGAAGATTGAACCCGATAAATTGGATCGGACCGTGTTTCAATACAAACGGGGATATGGACAACACGGTGTAGCACAGGGCCACGCTGCCCAAAAAGGTCCAGCTTTCCCTCAGGTTCGGCCGTTTTGCCGCCGATAATATTAACAGGGCAACGGCGGAAGGGATGATCACGGCCCACAGCGGTCTGTAGGCTATGGAAAACAACTCCGACATCGTTTCCACTCCGGGCTGCGCTTGCAGTGATTCGTTTCAGATTCCCGCGGGGACGGCAAAACGAATCACGTGGGTCAAAATATACTGGTTAAAAATTCCGATCAACAATATGGCCAAGGCCAGGATGACAGCCGGCGCCAGCATGCTCAGCGGTGCTTCGCCGGCACCCGGATTATTCGCAACTGCCGTGCTGTCCGGCTCGTGTTGATGAGAATGCACGTATAGGCCCCTGTCGAAAACCCTGAAAAACAAAGCCACATTAATCAAGGTGCACACCAGCAGGGCGGCGACAAAACCCCATTGCCGGGCCTGGATGCCCCCCAGCAGCAGATACCATTTGCTGAAAAACCCGCATGTCGGCGGCACACCGATGACTGCTAAAGCCCCCACTGTAAAAACGAAGGCTGTCAACGGCATGGTTGTGAAGATGCCTTTGAAATCGGCAATCAGATGCCCCTCGGTTCGGTACATGATCAGGCCGGCCACCAGGAAAAGGCAAGCCATCATGACGGCATCGTTGACGATATGAAATATCGCCCCTTGCATGGCGGTCACATTAGCCACTCCGATCCCCCCGACGATGTATCCGATTTCGGCAACGATGACGTACGACAACATGCGTTTGAAATCACGCTGTGACAGGGCCATCACGGCGCCAAATAAGATGGCCAAAGTTCCAAGCCAGACCATCAGATCGTTGACCTTCAGGATTGAAATTGGAAATTCGGCGCGAAAAACGCTGAACATTACGCGAATGATGACGTAGGCCATCACCTTAGTCATTAAAGGTGCCACAACGGCGCTGACAGCCGACGGGGCATAGGTATAGGCATCCGGCAGCCACCCGTGCAAGGGGAAAAGGGCCATCTTTATGCCCAACCCAATTAAAATAAAGGCAAATCCGGCCAGGACTGCCTTGGAATCGATCAGTTTGGGCAGCAGCTGCGACAGGTTGGCCATATTCAGCGAACCGGTGGCGATATACAGATAGCCCACCCCGAGAAGGTAAAAACTGGCGCCCATGGTGCCGATGACAACGTAGCGGAAGCTGGCGAACATGGCCCTTTTTTCTCCCATGGCGATGAGCGCATAGCCTGACAGGGAGGTGACTTCCAGCAGCACAAAGAGGTTAAACAGGTCGCCGGTGATGCAAATGCCCAGCAGACCGGTGACAAACAGCAAAAAAAGGCTCCAGAACAAAGCGGTTTTTTCCGGCAGCTCGCGTTGCACGCTTTTTTGCCCATGAACGGCCACCAGCAGGCCCAGGGTCGAGATCAAAACCAGCATGATGGCGTTGAGATGGTCGATGCGGTACTCGATCCCCCACGGGGGTTCCCACCCCCCCAGCCAGTAATGGATAGGGCCTTTGCCAAGCACCGCTATCAGAATACTAACGGACAGCAAGAAGCAACCCAGCAGGGCACCGACGGCCAGGGGAAAACCGGCCCTTTTCACCCACCAGCCGGAAAAAAATATGAAAAAGGACACCACAAGCGGCAAGACGACAAGTATGGCGGGAAACTGATGGCTCATGATTCAATTATAACGTTGTCAACTACTGAATAGCTTTTGCATGTCCGGATGGTGCCTGATTGCCTGGTAAAATTGTTCGGTGCGATAATCGAGTCGTTTTTTGATGATCACCAGCAGCCGTTGGTGCATAATAAGCCCCATTTCAGGATCCTGCTGAAAAAGCTTTTGGATCTTCTCGCGTTTAAAGGAAAACACCTCACTGGGCTCATCACAGACGGCATCGGTGGTGTAGGCCCCATTTTCAATCAAAGCCGACCAACCGAAAGCATAGCCCGGTTTGATGGAGCCGACGATTGTCGTGACCTTGTCTGAAATTTTCTGTTCGAGCAAAACCTTGCCGCTTGCCAGCATGAAAAACCGCTCAGCCGGTTGATGTACTTTGAATATGGTTTCGTCCTTGTCGAATTTGAGCACATCGATAATTTGAGCAAGTTTTTCCAGCATCGGATCCGTCAGGTAGGTGAGCATGACGATCTGCTTTAAATCTTCTTTGGTTACCATTTAGCTCTCCCCTAGAATTTATTCATCCTGCAACCGGCTCAGGATCTCATTTTCTTCGAGGGTCTGGTATTGCTGGTGAATTTTGATCACCAGGGCCAGGGCCACCCCCAGGGTCGCGACGGCAACCACGATGGCTGTGAGCATCAACACATGGGGCAGGGGGTTGATATATTCGGCCGCCCGGGCAACGTGGTTTTCCCCTGCATGCCCGTGGGCAATGATGGGGATGGTGGCGTCTTTTTTGGCGCCGATGGAAATAAAGAATAAAATTACCGCGGTTTGAAGAACATTCATGCCGATAATTTTTTTGACCAGGTTCTTTTTGGCAATCATGGCCCACAGGCCGATCATCATCAGAACGATGTAGGCCCAGTAATTTAATTTGGCGATGACGATGGGAAGCAGTTCGGTCACTTTTACAAGCCCTCATCCTGTCTGCCGGCCGAGGCCAGGTTGTAATAGAGGGTGACGACAACGGCCATCACGGTGATCCCGACCCCGATTTCCACAAACAATATTCCCAGGGATCTGGCCGCGACCGGGTCGACGCCGAAAATTTGTGACAGCGCGCCGTAATCGAGATAGTTGGAGCCCAGCAGGGTGCTCAAAGCTCCGGTGACGGCGTAAATGAAAACCCCCAGCCCGCATAGCAGCACGGCTGTTTTTTCATTGAAACGGGTCAAACTGGTTCGCATGTTGTTGGAGATGGCGAACAGGATGATCGAAGCTCCCAGGATGACGCCGCCCTGAAATCCTCCCCCCGGACTGTGGTGGCCGTGGGCGATGACATACAGTGCAAACAGCTGGCAGAAGGGCACGATGATGCGGCAGGAAGTTTTGACGACCACATCGTAAGGGACCCAGGTCGAATCGATTCTTTCGAATTCCTGGGACTCCTGCGGGGGTTCCAGATCCTTTGCAATGCGCAGGGTAATGCCGGTGGGAATGTGGCGGTACAGTCGCGATTCGGGTTCGATGCTCACGAAAACCCGCAGCAGGAAAAAACAGGCGACCGCAGCGGTAAAAATAACCACGGTTTCAAACATGGTATCGTAGCCGCGGTAGTCCGCCAGCACGGCCGTGACGATATTGGGAACCGAGGTCTCTTCCATTGTCCGCTCGATATAACGGGGCGATACATGCATGCTGGCCGGCGCCGACGGATCCCCCCAGGATGGAAAGTCCAGCGTACAGTATATGAGCAGACTGCCGAACAAAAGAACGATGATGCCTGCCAGGGTTTTCAATCCTTAGTCCTCCTCGAGGTCCGAAATACGGCGGCAACGAAAAGCACCGTGCTTACCCCGGCGCCGACGGACGCTTCGGTAAAGGCTACGTCGACCGCCCCCATGATGGCCCACAAAAGGCACATCATGAAGCTGTAAGCACCAAAGAGGATGGCGGCCCCCAGCAGATCCTTGACCGTGATGGCGCCGATCCCGCAAATGATAACAATCAGCAAAACGACAAGCTCAACCTGCCAGATCATTATTGGTCCGCCTTTGTCCAGGGTTTCAGCCCCGCCCTGAAGCCGGCATCCATGATGGCATGGGTGGCCGCCGGGCTGGTGAGATAAACGAAAATGACAATCAACATGATTTTGGCTGCCGTCAGCAGGGTGTGCAACGTCAGGTCCTGCAAGATATACAGCGCGATGGCCGACATGGCCAGAAACTGGCCGGCAGTGTCCAATTTGCCGGCCGGATGCAGACGGGAATAAAAATCGGGCAGCCGCAGAATACCGATGGAGCCTCCCGTAAAGAAAAACAGACCCGTAAATAAAAGCAGAATCACCATAATATTCATCTCATCGGTCTCCCTTGCAGGCGATTACTTGGAGGACTCTTCATACAGCCCCTTTTTTTTCTGGAAATAGCGGGAAGCCGCCAGCACGGCGATAAAGTTCAGCAAGGCATAGGCCAGGGCGATATCAACAAACATGTCCACCCGGCCGAAGATCAAGCCGATGATAATCAGCAAAACCGTTGTTTTGCTGCCGATGGCATTGACACCGACGAAGCGGTCCATGACCGTTGGCCCGGATATTGCCCGATACAGAGGCAGCAGCATAATCAGACTCAGGTAAAAACCGCTGTAATAAAATAATGTTTCCATCATTCTTTAAAGACGGCTGCAATTTTTGCTTCCATCTCTCCCGGAAGCGGTTGCCCGGAGGGGTCATCGATGCAATGAACTGAAAAGCGACCCAGGGCGTTCACATTCACGGTAATCGTGCCCGGCGTCAGGGTGATGGAATTGGCAAAAACCATGCGCGAATAGTCGCTTGTCAGCCGGCTGTCAAACTGGATGACTTTGGGATTGATCAGTTCCATCATGCGCGGATGCAGCACCAGGTACATTACGTGCAGGTTGGCCAGAAAAATCTGGTAAAGCAGCCATGGAATGTAGCCGGCCATCCGCAGCCACAGTCGAAAGATCCCCCGCGTCTGTTGCGAGGTGAACATCAGGTCTCCGGTAAATCCGGTGACGATGGCGCTGGAGATGAGGCCCATGGCAAGGTGAAACCCATCAAATTTGCCTGAGAAAATGATCCATAATGCAAACAGGATGAAAAACGAAATAATGTGGGTAACATTGAGCCGTTTGAGTCGGGATGATTTGGAAGCGTTTTTTGCTGAAGGGTTGTTTCCAGGGGATGTCTGAAAATTATTATCCAAGTTTATCCTCCTAAATATATTGGGAACAATAAACTTATAATGCGGAAACAGACTTCGTGACTAAAATGCAACAACTATACCAGTAACAAAAACCGCCTGGTTTGCAGATTATGAAAGTTATTGTATGAAAAATATTTAATATTTTTAATCAGATAAACCGTTCTGCTCACTGCAGCCCGATTCAATCAGGGATATCGGCAAAAGGGGAAAGGCGCAATAATTATATTGCTGCGCAATGTTTTTATTGCTTAGATGGATCCTGCCTGTATCTACACATTGCGAAACGGCATTGTCAACATCTAAATGATTCATTGGAAAACAGGAGGCCTGATCTTTACATTTAACCGGCCATGGGATAATTTTATAGGCGCAGGGGCGAGGGAGGCGGCGATCCATGGATGGCGAATCAAAAAGAAGTTTTCTGAAACTTGTACTGGCAAACCTGGCCCTGCTGCATCTGTCGGCACCCGTGAGGGCGATTCTGGCTTTTTTCAAACAAAACAGCCCAAAGGAGGTTGTCATGATCCTTCCCGAACCCGATCTGGATGGTCAGGCATCTGTCGAAAAAGCGATCAAACGCCGAAGAACCGTACGTTCCTTCAGCCCGCAACCGATTACCATCCAGCAGCTATCCCAGCTGCTCTTTGCCGCCCAGGGAATCACCGAAGATCACGGTTTTAAAAGAGCCGCCCCATCCGGCGGAGCGCTCTATCCACTTGATATCTATGCCGTGGTCGGAGAAAAAAGCGTGGCCGGGATTGATGCGGGAATATACCACTACCTGCCTGGCGGCCACCGCATCGAACTGACGGCTGTCGGCGACAGAAGGGTGCCCATCGCCAGGGCATCATTGCACCAGATGTGGATGGCCCAGCCCCCTTTGAATTTCGTGATTACCGCGGAGTATGACCGGATCTGCTCGAAGTATGGCAAGCGGGGCGTTCGCTACGCCATGATCGAAGCCGGCCACGTGGGGCAAAACATATTTCTGCAGGCTGAGACGCTTGGCTTGAAAGCCGGCATCGTGGGAGCTTTCGCCGATGTCCAGCTCATCCAGGCAATGGATATTCCCCGGCAACACGAACCGTTGCTGGTCATGCCCGTTGGTCGATCGCGTTGATTTGACTGCCTTGGCGGCCTATGCTACGCTGTTTTATCACGTTTATAGTCGAACCCCCAAAACGCAGAGTCAGATCCGGACCAGCGGTCAATTTGGATGCCGCCCGGCAAAAAAGACCGGTTTTGACCTGATTGACAGGCGATGATGACGAAACGACAAATCAGGACCCGCTTGCGCAACATTTTAGCCATTGCACCACAACTAATGGAAATTGTGGAAGATTCCGGGAGCATCGATGAAAAAAGAGCCGCCATTCGCATTTGGCTGTCGGACATGCTGGCCGAAACCTATACCGACAACCTGGACATCCCGCCCCTGGAGTACATCCTGGTGCGCGATGCCATTAACGTGTTTCGCAAGCTGCTTTCCAAGCGCAGTGAAAAGATGGCCGGCTACAGTTTTCTGGGATACCTGATTACCCTGTTGACAGCCGGGGAGGGTGCGAATTTCCAGCACCCGGCAGCCGGTTTTTTTGCGGAATTGGAGCACTTGGTAAAAGGGGTGGTGGGCGCAACCGGCATCTACGATGCCAAAAAACCGGCTTTCAGCAAGTATGCCGGCCGCAAGGCCGCCCGGATGCGTTCGGTGGATCTTTCCCGCATGGCACGCACATCTCAGAAGTTCATGAACAACTACACCAGCGGACTTGAAAACGAGGCGGTCCGGCGTCGCAGCCGCAACCGGGCGCGCATCATCAATTTTTTCGGGGTCACCGATCTGGAGTGGGAAAAGTGGCAATGGCATCTTAAAAACATTGTGCGCGATGCCGACACCCTTAAAAAACTGGTCAGATTGAGTGCTGACGAATACGAGGCTGTCCAGCGCGCCCGTGATTTGAAGATTCCCTTCGGCATCACCCCCTATTATATCTCCCTGATGGACTTTGATTCCAACAGCCGCCGGGATAAAGCCATTCGGGCCCAGGTCCTCCCCAGCCTGCATTATGTGACCAAACTGGCCGAGCATAAAAACAGCCGGGAGCAGTCCATGGATTTTATGCTCGAGTATGACACCTCGCCCATCGAGGGCATTACCCGGCGCTATCCCAACATCGTCATCCTGAAACCGGTGATGACCTGTCCCCAGATTTGTGTCTACTGCCAGCGCAACTGGGAAATAGAGGACGTCTACTCGAAATCGGCAATTTTGCCCAAATCCAAACTTGATGCGGCTTTAGACTGGATCAACAATACTCCGGAAATCAATGAGGTGCTGATCACCGGCGGCGATCCGTTGCTGTTGTCCAATCAGAAGCTCGAATCCATCGTGGCCAGGGTGGCCGCCAACCCCAATATCATCCGCATTCGCATCGGCACCCGGACTCCGGTGACCCTGCCCCAGCGCATCAATGAATCCCTGGTGCGCGGACTGGGCCGCTTTCACATTCCCGGCAAAAGGGAAGTCGTCATCATCACCCATTTCGAGCATCCCTATGAGATTACCCCGCAATCCATGCAGGCGGTTCAAAAATTCAGGCGCAACGGAATGGAGGTCTATAACCAGCTGGTTTTCACCTATTACAATTCACGCAAGTTTGAAGCCTGCTTTTTGCGCCAGCAACTGCGCGTGATCGGTGTTACTCCGTACTACACCTTTAACACCAAGGGAAAAGCGGAAACCAATGATTTCCGCGTGCCCATGGCCCGGCTGATGCAGGAACAAAATGAAGAGGCACGCCTGATGCCGGGTACGGTGCGCACCGATGAAATCGTTTTCAACGTTCCCGGGTTGGGCAAAAACTATCTCAAAGCCTCCCAGCATCACGATATTATTTCCATAACGCCGGACGGCCGTCGCATTTATGAGTTCCATCCGTGGGAGAAAAAACTGGCCCTGGCCAACACCTATATTTACAAGGATGTCTCCATTTACGATTACCTCAAGCGCCTCAAAGCCGACGGCGAGGACATTTCCGCCTACCGCACGATCTGGTCCTACTATTAGTCCGTTTCCGGGCTAGCGCGGGTTTTTTGCCCAGCGCTCCAGAAACCGGGCCAGCGCTTGATTGAATTTGTCCGGCTGGTCAACCGGGGTGGCGTGGTGGGAATCGGCGATGACAACCAGCTCGGCCCGGGGCATTTGGGCAACCCAGGCTTTTTTGTGTTCGACGGGGGTATAGTCCTGATCGGCGGCAATGACCAGGGCGGGGATGTTCATTTTTCCCAGATGCGCCGCAACACTCCAGCCTACCAGGGCCTTCCATGAAGCCAGGTAGGCGTTTTTATCATTTTCGGCCCAGCGCTCAATAAAATCCCGGCGGATGGCTTCCTGCTCCGGACGCGGAAACAACCGCCTGGCTAAAACCTGGCCCATTTTGCGCATTCCCAGCATCCGGGGGATCATTGTTCTGATAAAAAACTGGATTTTTTCCTTGGCCGTGCGGGCAATGAGCTGTGGGCCGATGTTGACGATAGTCATGCTTTTGAGCAGTTGCGGCGTATCGACGGCCAATTGAAACGCAATCATGCCCCCCATCGAAAGGCCCACCACGTGCACTGCCGGAATTTGCAGTGCTTTCAGCAACCCCGCGATGTCGGCGGCAAACATGGGCACGCTGTAAGGTCCCGGCGGTTTGTCCGACTTTCCGTGCCCGCGCACGTCAACAGTTATCACCCGGTATTCGGCCGCGAAACAGTCCACCTGGAAAGCCCAGTCCCGGCTGCTCGATCCCAACCCGTGCACAAATACAAGCGGCGGGCCTTCACCGGCCATTTCGTAATAAAGATTTATGTCCCCCACACGTTTTGTCGGCATACAATTTTTGTAGTATAAAGCAATGTTTTTTGCAAATAAAACCGTGCTGATTGACAACTTTACCTTAAGGTTGCAAAAGTCGGAGGGCTTCAGAGCCAAGGCGCCAAGAGTGAATCTGTATTCTGATACCGCGAACCCTTGGCAACACAGGATCTGAAGTCCTGCGGCTTTCCCGCAGGGGAAACAACATGGCATCAAAAGAGCCCATCCTTGAATTCACCCGCTAGGATATCCTCAAGAAGGTGCCTTTAGTACGGGCCTATCCCGCAAAAAAAGGCTGCGATTGTCCGGATCTGACAAACTGCTT
>CAZGNV010000088.1:0-11771 GCA_964527835.1 uncultured Desulfosarcinaceae bacterium
ACTTTACATTAAAAATCTATCAGGCTTTCTACAACTGATTTGGAGAAGAACCAAAGCTAAAATTTGATGAACCCCTAAAAAGTCGATTTTCCGTGACTGTCAAAACATTTTATCAGCGATAAAGTTGATGGCCCCGTAAAAAGTAATTTTCGAGCGACATCAACCCTTTTCGGGAAGAGAGCCGTGAAGGGTTGAGCGTTAAGAATCGCAAGCTGTCTGAGGGCGTTAGCCCGAGTTCTTGCGATTTAGCGAAACCCGGAACGGCTCCCGAAAAGGCTTGCGGAGCGAGAAAATTCGACTTTTTACGACTTGATCAAGTTAACACGCCCAACTGCGTTTGGCAAGCCGCCGCGGTCCGCCGGTTCAATGCCCGTGGGTTTTAGCCAGCCGGCTGAAAACATTTGCCGCGCCCCCCGAAATGATTGACACCTCACCGGCCCGGTGCTATATTCAGTGGGCCGGGGCATGCTGCCCATCTTGAAATCGGCGGTTTTGGCCGGCACAAAAACCATTTAAATTTTTGGGGTGCCCGTGGCCGACATTATCTCATTTGAAAATAAAAAAGATCTCAGCGCGGCCAAAAAATCCGCGTTAATCAAAAAAAGCAAGGTGCTTGCTGTGCGCAAAGTGCTGCAGTGCACCCAGTGTTCCCTTAAATGTGAGAAATGCGGCACCCAGATCAGTGCCGGCGCAGCGGATGCGGCCAGTCAACGCCATCACCATCAGCTGCAGGTGCCGTACAATTTTTGCGGGGGCTGCGCCGAGGAGTATCTTGATTTTATTGCCCGGCTCAAGGGCGGAGGAGACCCGGACTGCTACTGGCACAACGAGTCCTGGCTGGATTCCTGGAAAAAATGGATCGACTACCAGGCCAGCATTGACCGCTATACGAAATCAAAGGAATTCAAACAGCTTTTAAATGAACTCAAACAAACCAGGCCCGGGGAATAGGAGGAAACATGTTTGGAATCGGAATGCCGGAACTGATTATCATCCTGGTCATTATCCTGATCATTTTTGGGGCCGGCAAGCTGCCGGAAATCGGTGCTGGCATGGGCAAGGCCATCCGCAATTTTAAAGGCGCCTCATCGGAAGATGAAAAAAAGGAACCGGAAAAAATAGAAGAAAAAGACAAGTCCTGACACACCATCCAACCCCACGAACGGCCCCTTGACAGACAATCCGGAGGTTGACCCCGTAAAAAAACGGCTGTCCCCCGTCTTTCCATCCTGGCACCTGGCTGATGCGGGGCTGCATCCGGCCACCTTGCCTGCCGGCAGCGAATGCAGCCATCTGCCCGGCTAAAAGGGAATATCGTCGTCTTCCGGTGCCAGCGCTCCTCCTAAATCAGCGCCCGCTGGTCCCGCCGCCCGGCCGGAACCGGAATCACTCCGGCCGTCGAGAAACTGCACGTCACTGGCAATTATTTCGGTAGTATAGCGTTTGTTGCCGTCCCGGTCTTCCCAGGAACGGGTCTGGATGCGTCCTTCAATGTAAACCTGCCGTCCCTTCGACAGGTATTCGCCGCACAGCTCCCCCAACCGCCTCCAGGCCACAATCCGATGCCACTCGGTGCGCTCTTTTTTCTCACCGGTGTCCTTGTCTTTCCATTCCTCCGAGGTTGCAATGCTGAAGTTGGCCACCGCCGCCCCGCTCGGGGTGTACCGGACCTCCGGATCACTGCCCAGTCGACCGATCAAAATCGCCTTGTTGATGCCTGCCATTGTTCCTCCTTGTCCATAGAATCATATTTTTATCGCATCCTGTTACCGTAAAGCGGGGCCAATGTCAATGGAAGTTGTCAGCGGAAAAATGGATGACCGGAACCGCCACTGAAGGCGATCGGCTTGATTAAGTGGGTTAAATTTATTAAGTTCATCGAATTGTTGAGTCCGAGTTCCTCTTTGATCAATTGAGGTATCCCATGTCCGTTTCCGTTGAGCCGGCATTGTTCAAACGCATCAAGCGACATGTCATCGGCCGCACGCGCCGCTATTTTGCGGCCGTGGCCGCCGGTTTTGAACCCCTGTGCTTCAAGGAAATGACCGCCCTGCCGTTCAGTTTCCAGGAAGCCGCGGTGGTCAAAGGCGGGGTGGAATTCAGCGGTCATCTGCCGGACTGCTACCTGGCCAACCTGCATTTGCGCACCGCCAGCCGCATCCTGCTGCGCATCAGTGCCTTTACCAGCACCAATTTCCGGCAACTCGAAAAACAGATCGCCGCCATCCCCTGGGAGCTCTACCTTGACGGCCGGAGTTTGCCACAAATCCATGCCACCACCCGCCACTGCCGGATCTATCACACAGCAGCGATTGAAAGCCGATTTTCAGAAGCCATTGCCGAACGCCTGCAAATTGCGGCAGACGACAACCGGCCGGAGCTGGCAGCCGGATCACCCCAGCGAATCTTTGTGCGCGGATTGGATGACCGTTTTATGGTTTCCATCGACAGCAGCGGCGCCAATCTGTACAAACGCGGCCTCAAAAAGCACCCGGGCGCCGCACCCTTGAGAGAAACCCTGGCCGCCGCCGCCCTGATGCTGGCAGGCTATGACCCACAACAGCCGCTGGTCGATCCCATGTGCGGCACCGGAACCTTTTCCCTGGAAGCCGCGCTGATGGCCAAAAACATCCCCCCTGGCTGGTACCGGGATTTCGCCTTCGCCGGGTGGCCCTCGTACCGCCAAAAACGCTTTGAGCACCTGCGCCGGCAGGCCGAAAACCATTTCCTGTCCTTGAAAAAACCACTGATCTTTGCCTCGGACCTCGATGCACAGGCTTGCCACCGACTGCAATTGTGCGTCCGACGCCATGCACTGGCCGACGCGATGGTCGTTGGCAACCGCGATTTTTTCGAGTTGACCGCTCTCGATTTCGCCGGCGGTCCCGGCCTGATCACCATCAATCCTCCCTATGGCCACCGGATGGGAAACCGGCAGCAGGGCGCCCGGCTGTTTAAAGCCGTCTGCCGAAAACTGGCTGCCGACTTCAAGGGCTGGAAGCTGGTGCTGATCGCAGCGGAAAAAAAATTGGCCGATCAAGCCCCGTTCCAGCTCAAACGCAGGCGCTTTTCCCACGGTGGGCTGAAGCTTTACCTGCTGACCGGCACAATCCCTTAAACCAGAATGATCGCTAGCAAATATGGAAAAACAGGGTTGCTATTTTTCATCGATGGTATACAAAAGCCACTGGCGGCCCGGTCTGTGTTTTCGTAATTACACCAACCCCCGGAGAGCTTCCAACAGCTTTGGGAAAGGAACTGGATTTCAAGGATCTCACTGCTGTCATACATTTTGCTGGCTGTGGTGGCCGGATTCTGTCTGCCGACCCAGGCGGGCATCAACGCCCAGCTGAACCTGTTGAGCCGCTCGGCCATCCTGGCTGCCGCCATCTCCTTTGCGGTGGGTACCGTCGGGCTGGTCATTTACGCCCTGGCGCTGCGAATTCCCTGGCCGGCCGGGGATGCCGTCTCCCGCTACCCCTGGTGGATATGGAGCGGCGGTTTGATCGGCGCGTTTTTTGTGGCTTCCACCATTGTGCTGGCCCCACGGCTGGGAGCCACCGCCATGGTGGCGCTGATCGTTGCCGGCCAAATGATCGCATCGCTGGTTCTGGACCATTTCGGCTGGCTGGGATACCCGATGCATCCAGCCGGCGGGCTGCGCATGCTGGGCGTGGCCCTGCTGGTGGCCGGCGTGGTGCTGATACGATTATTTTGATTACGAGGAGGAAACCTGATGGATCTGAAAGACTTGCGCGTCAACGGAAAACGTCTGCAAAGCACGCTGGAGGAAATGGCGAAAATCGGGGCCACCCCCGGCGGGGGCGTGCAGCGCTTGGCCCTTACCGACGAGGACAAACAGGCCCGGGATCTTTTTGTCAGCTGGCTCAAAGAGCTGCAGCTGGAGATCACCATCGATGAAATGGGCAATATTTTCGGCCGGCGCCCCGGCAAAAACAACGACTTGCCGCCGGTCATGAGCGGCTCTCACATTGATTCCCAGCCCAAGGGCGGCCGTTTTGACGGCATCCTGGGGGTGATGGGCCCCCTGGAGGTCCTGCGCACCCTGCACGAAAACCAGGTGGAAACCGAACGTCCGATGGTCATCGTAGACTGGACCAACGAGGAGGGATCGCGTTTTGCTCCGGCCATGGTGGCTTCGGGCGTGTGGGCCGGAGCGCTTGAAAGGGACTGGGCCTACGATCGCAAAGATATCAATGGCAAGCGCTTCGAAGATGAGCTGATCCGCATCGGCTACAAGGGGACGGTCCCCTGCCGCAAATGGCCGGTTCACTGTTATTATGAGTATCATATCGAACAGGGGCCGATTCTTGAAAGGGAAGGCAGAATCATCGGAGCGCCCAAAGGGATTTTATGCCTGCACTGGTATGACGTCTACCTGGAAGGCGAAGCCAACCAGGTGGGTCCCACGCCCATGGAAGGGCGCCACGACGCCCTGTGCGCGGCGGCTGAAATGATTTTAAAAGTCAACCAACTGCCCGAGCGCATGGGCGGCAACATGGTGGCCACCGTGGGAGAAATTCAAAACTATCCGAACTCCAGAAACATCATCCCGGACCGGGTTCATTTTACCGTCGATATCCGCTCCTGGGATGACGACCTTGCCCTGAAGGCCTGGGAGCTGGTCCGCAAAGACTTTGAGGATATTGCCGGACGCCGGGGCTGTCCGATTAAAATCGAGGAAACCTGGCGGGTAGAGCACTCCCCGTTCGATGAAAGGCGGGTGCAGCTGATCCTGGACACGGCAGAGGCCTTGGGCTATCCCAGCCTGCACATAGTCAGCGGCGCCGGCCATGACGCCAGCTATATGAACCAGGTGTGCCCCACAGCCATGATTTTTATTCCCAGCCTCGGCGGCCGCAGCCACGTTGAAGTGGAAAACAGTCGCTGGGAAGACTGTGAAGCCGGCGCCAACGTGCTGCTGCATGCCATGCTGCAGTCGGCCAATGAGAAATAAGCAAGGTTGATGCGTTCGTCAGGCGGATTTGCCCGCTCGGCCCTGGATGGTACCTTCAGTTGTCATCCAGAGCCGAGCGGATTTTCTGGGACAGCTGCTGCAAGCCAAAAGGCTTCTGAATAAACCCCCGGCAGCCGCGCTTGAGAATTTCGGCCGCCTTGCCATCAATGCTGTATCCGCTGGAGAGCAGAACCTTGACCTGGGGGTCCAGCTGCCTCAACTGGTCAAAGGTATCGCTGCCGCTAAGATCAGGCATGATCATGTCCAGCACCACCACATCGATATCATCTTTTCGGGTTTTAAAAACCTCAAGGGCCTCGATGCCGCTGGCGGCGGTGATCACGGTATAGCCCATTTTTTCCAGCATCCGGTGGCCGACGCCGAGGATCATCTGCTCATCGTCAACCAGCAATACCGTTTCAGCCCCCGGCAGGATATGGTCTCTCGTCGGCGGCGGCGCTGCCACGATCCGATCGGTGGCCGGCAAAAAAATTGTAAACGTCGAGCCGCGCCCTTTTTCGCTTTCAGCCGTGATCCAGCCGTTGTGATTGCGGATGATCCCATAGGCAGAGGCCAGTCCCAGCCCGGTCCCCCGTCCTTTTTCCCGGGTGGTGTAAAAAGGGTCGAAGATTTTTTCCAGACTTGCAGCGGACATGCCGATGCCGGTGTCGGTGATCGACACCTTCACGTAACGGCCGGGTTGCATGTCTTCACCAGGGATCGCCTTTTCGGACAGGGTAACGTTTTCGGTCTGGATGTACAGATCTCCTCCATTGGGCATGGCCTGCCAGGCATTGACAAAAATATTCAACAGCACCTGGCTGATCTGGCTGCGGTCCACCTCCACCGTCCACGGGCTGTCGACGTATTTTTGGTAAATGCTGATTTCCTTCTTTGTGCGCCCGAACATGCGAACATTTTCGGCCACCAGTTCATTGGGATCGGTGGGTTTGATCTCGTACTTGCCGCCCCTGGCAAAGCCCAGCAGCTGTTTGGTCAGATCAGCGGCCCCCCGCACACAGCTTTCGATCTGCTCGAGGTGTTCGTAAAACGGATGGGCGGGATCGATTTCCGCCTGCATCAAGGAAGTTCGGCCCTGGATCCCCATCAACAGGTTGTTGAAGTCGTGGGCGACGCCCCCGGCCAGGGTTCCGATGGCCTCCATTTTCTGGGCCTGCAGCAGCTGGGCCTGCAGCCGCTTTGTCTCGGAAATATCGGTCACAATGCCCAGGATGCTCATCTCGCCTTCATAGGGGATCAGGCGGGTGGTGATGATGGCCTCAATGCGGTTGCCGTTTCGATCCAGCAGGGTATATTCATAAGGATCGACCTCCTGGCCGGTCATGTGTTTTTGAAAGTTCTCACGGATACGATCGATGGATTCGGGGGCGATGAGGGCAAAAAAATTAAAGTCCGGCGCATAGAACTCTTCGGCGCTATATCCCATGATTTCCTGGCAGCGCCGGTTGCAGTATACAACACGGCCCTTTTTATTGATAAAAATCATGTTGGGGGACTGCTCGGTAACGGTTCTGAATTTTACTTCCGATTCCCTGAGAACCAGCTCCGCCCGTTTTTGTTCGGTGATGTCCCGGACGAACTCCACCACACCGGTGACCCGTCCGGAAGTCGGATCCTTCATGGGAAAACTGAACAGCTCGACCCACTGCACCGAGGAGCCCTGCAGACCAGGCACGATTTCCCTTTCGGTGCGACCTGATGCGAGGCAACGGATCGTCGGGCAGGGATCACACGGCCGGGATTTGTCATGGTAGCAGGCATGGCATTTTTTGCCTTCCAGGGGCAAATGCTTAGCGTACCATTTTTTCATGACGCCGTTGACCCGCCGAATGGTCAGGTCCGGATTGAGAATGCTGATCCCGTCCTGGATGCTGTCAAACACGCTGGCCAGCAGATGCTCGCTGGCCGCCAGCCGCTCCTCCGCCAGTTTACGGTCGGTGATGTCGTGAATGATCGAATACAGCAGGGGCTTTCCCTGAATATTAACGGGTCCGCTGTAGACTTCCACGTCACGCACGGAACCGTCGGCCAGCCGGTGCTGAAAGCAAAAATACTTGCGCCTTTGGATTTTGGCGCGCTCCATTTCCGCGAACACCTCCGACCGGAAAAGGGTGTTGATGTCGGTGATGGACATGGTGGTGAGAGTTTGTCGAGGATATCCGTAATAGACACAGGCCGCCGGGTTGGCATCGACAATGGTGGCCGTTTCAGGATCGATCAACAGCAGGATGGCGTGATTGTTTTCAAAAATCGCGCGGTAGCGCTGTTCCGCTTCACCCACGCTTTGTTCCGCTGCTTTATCGCTCTTGTTTTTTGGCATCGGTAATGTCTCCGCCGAATGCTAATCCAGGAAGGCAATTTACTTTTTGGGAACATTTTCATTGTACTGCATGCAGGGATCGGTTGCAAATCTTTTAAAAGCAAAAAAGGCGCGGGAAATCTTTATTTCTCACGCCTTTTTTAATGATGCGCCTGTTAAAAGTCAATTTTTTCGCTTCACAAGCCTTTTCGGGAGCTGTTTGCGAATTTCAAAACCCCTCAAAGGGCTCACGCTTGACAAACCGGCCGTGGCCCACCTGACCCACGAATTCCATCTGCTCGCCGTTCCACTGGGCGGTCTTGCAGCCCCGGGAGTAAACCACACTGGGCATGCCAGTGACTTCAAAACCTTCGAAGGGGGTGTAGTCCACGTTCATGTGCAGTTTTTCATGGGTGATGGTAAACTTGCAGCTCGGATCGAAAACCACGATATCGGCATCCTTGCCCACGGCGATTTCGCCCTTTTCCTTCAGCCCGAACATCCGCGCCGTTCCGGTGGAAAGAACCTCCACCATGCGCTCGAGGCTGATGCGGCCCTTGACCACGCCCTCGGAATGCAGCAGCATCAGCAAGGTTTCGATTCCGGGCGCCCCGTTGGGAATTTTCTTGTAGTCATCCTTGCCGAACATGTCCTTTTTGCCGTTGAAATCAAAGGGGCAGTGGTCGGTGGCCACCACCTGCAGGTCACCGCCCTTCAAGCCCCCCCACAGGGCCGCATTGCTCTCCTTGGTCCGCAGCGGCGGCGACATGACGTACTTGGCGCCGTTGAAATCCGGCTCCTTGTAGCGCTCCTCGTCGAGCAGCAGGTACTGGGGGCAGGTTTCGGCAAAAACATCGATGCCCCGGTCCCGGGCTTCTTTGACCTTCCACAGGCCCTCCTTGGAGGACAAATGGACGATGTAAATCCGCGATCCGGTCAGCTCCACCATCTTGGCGGCCCGGCTGACGGCCTCTTCTTCGGCGATGTTCGGCCGGCTGACGGCATGATAATAAGGCGTCAGTTTGCCTTCTTTTTCCAGCACCTCGTTCATATGCTGGATGATGTAGACATTTTCCGCATGCACCTGGACCAGGCCGCCGTATTTCTTGGTCTCTTCCAGCAGCTTGATCATGGTGCCATCATCCACCCGGAAGTCGTAAACCATGAAAATCTTGAAACTGGGCGTGCCGTAATCCCGGCACGCCTTTTTGACCTCCTCAATAACCTCGGGCCGCGGATCCATCACCGCCGGATGCAGGGAGTAATCCACGCAGACCTTGCCCTCGGCCAGGGCTTTTTTGCGCTCCAGGGCCTCAAGCAGGGTTTCTCCTTTTTGCTGGAGGTCAAAATCCACCACGCAGGTCACCCCGCCGCAGGCGGCGGCAATCGTCCCGGTTTCGTAATCGTCCTGGGAGTAAGTGCCCATAAACGGCATTGACAGATGGGTGTGCGGATCAATGGTGCCGGGCAGGATGTATTTCCCCCTGGCATCGACAACCTCATCGGCCGGGTTGTCCAGATCGGTTCCAATGGCCTTGATCTTGTCCCCGTCGACAAACACATCGGCCAGGTAACGGCCGGTGGCGTTGACAACGGTTCCACCTTTAAACAGTACACGCATTTGGACCCTCCTTTGTAAATGGCGCCAGTTTAAGTTCTTTTTCCAGGTTGGCATCCATGACCTCGGTTTCCCGCCGCTTCCATTCCGGCGGCATTTCCTTGAAAGTAATCAGCCCGGGAACCGGACAGACAAAACTGCAAATCATGCAGCTGAGGCATTTTTCCTCAATCAGTTGTGGCCGCCGTTTTTGCGCATCCCACTCGATGGCCTGACCGGCACCGTCGCGGCACACGATGTAACACTGGCCGCAGCCGATGCAGCGCTCCAGGTCATACTGGGTAATCCCCTGGCGATCCAGCTCAAAATGATCGGTTTCGTGCAGGTTGGGCAGCGCCCTGCCCACCAGTTCCGCGACCCCGGTAATTTTTCTGCCGGCCATGAAGTCGGAAAGCCCTTCGATCATATCTTCAACAATGCGGTAGCCGTAATGCAGGATTCCCGTGGTGACCTGAATCGTTGAGGCCCCCACCAGAATGTATTCCAAGGCATCGACCCAGGTTTCGATGCCGCCGATGCC
Source organism: uncultured Desulfosarcinaceae bacterium (assembly GCA_964527835.1). GTDB lineage: Bacteria > Desulfobacterota > Desulfobacteria > Desulfobacterales > JAFDCJ01 > JAFDCJ01. Next base: position 9,437 of record CAZGNV010000088.1, read on the forward strand.
CGACAGCGGCAGTCCCAGGGCCTCGTTTTTGGCCATGGAAGCAATGAAATTCAATCCGATGGGTCTGACCGCCGGCCCGGAAGTTCCGCTGATGGCCCCTTTGCCGAAGACATTGGGCCGGGGCACGAAATCGTCCAGGCCGATTTCGGAGATGCCGCGCACGGTGTTGATGGCGGAAATGGCGTCTGCACCGCCGTTTTTGGCATACATGGCCGGTTCGTTCATGTCCGTGATGTTGGGGGTCATTTTGGCCATTACCGGAATGGAGACCGCCTTTTTGACCGCCTCGGTGAACCCCTCCAGCAGCTCGAAGGCCTGCCCGACCTTGTGCCCCGCACCCTCGATGCACATGTGGGGACAGGAAAAGTTAAGCTCCAGCATGTCGGCCCCGTTGTCTTCGGACACCTTGGCCAGATACACCCATTCGTCAAGGAAAAACCCCATGATGCTGGAGATGATGGGATGATCCGGATAATGCTTTTTCAGGTAGAGCATTTCCATCAGGTTGTCTTTCAGGGGCCGGTCGGAAATCTGCTCCACGTTCTGGACCGCCATTTCCTTTGCGCTGCCCAGATGCAGACAGTGCATCCGGGGCGATGGATGGATGATGGGCAGCCGGTCCGAATTCAGGGTTTTAAAAACCACCCCGCTCCAGCCGGCTTCAAAGGAGCGGGCCACCATTTCGGCACTGTTGGAAACCGGCGATGAAGACAGTAAAAAGGGGTTTTTGAATTTCAACCCACAAAAATCGATGGATAAATCAATGTTGCTGGTCACGATGCTTCCTCCTATATGAAGGGTTCAGAGGTTCAAGGTTCTGGGTTCAGGGATGCAAAGCTCACCGTTCAGGGCTGTTTTTCCCTTGTTAACCTTCCTAATTCTTTGACACCTACTTCGCCAGGTATTTCTTGATCGCCCGGGCGGCCGCCTTGCCGTCGGCTACGGCGGTGACCACCAGGTCCGGTCCGCGGACGATGTCGCCGCCGGCGAAAATGCCGTCCACCGATGTTTTGCCGGTCTCAGGGTCGGCCTTGATGAGCTTTTTGTCGGTCACCGCAACATTCGGATACCAGTCGGTGGAATCTTCAGGGGCTTGATTGCCGATGGCCTCGATGACCACGTCGGCATCCAGGATCCACTGCGAGCCTTCAATCAGCTCCGGTTTGCGCCGACCCGAGGCATCCGGCGCCCCCAGGCGGGTGCGAACCAGTTTGAGGCCCGTAAGCCGACGGTTTTCATCGGTCACATAATCCACCGGCTGGTTGAGCAGCAGAAAATGAACACCTTCCTGCTGGGCCTCAATCAATTCATCGGCCTCGGCCGGCATCTGCCGGTAGGAACGCCGGTAAACCAGGTAGACGTCTTTGGGTTCCAGTTTGGCGGCTGACATGATGCAGTCCATGGCCACCGAACCGCCGCCGATGACTGCCACGGTTTTATCCTTTACCCTGGCTTCCATGTCTTCAAACCGGCCGTCGCGCAGGGCCGACAGGTAATCGACCGATGAAAACAGGCCGTCGATGGAATCCGTTCCGGGTTTCAGGCGGGCGGCCGCCCAGAGCCCGGGGGCCAGAAACACTGCGCTGAAACCGTCTTGCAAGAGTTTTTCAGCGCCCTGTTGGCCGTCGATGGGACGGTTGCACTCAAACTGCACCCCCAGGTCCCTGACGTCCTGCAGTTCATGTTCAAGGAAGTTCATGTCAAAACGGTAGGACACAACCCCGTAACGCAGCACCCCGCCGGGTTCGGGCCGAGCTTCAAAAACAGTCACCGGATAACCCGCTTTGGCCAGCTCGGCCGCACAGCTCAGTCCCGCCGGGCCGGAACCGACCACCGCCACTTTTTCGGACCGCGGTGCCGGTTTTTCGTCAAAGACCTTGAAATCCATCTGCCAGGAATGCTCGATTAAAAACCGCTGGATCCTGCCGATCTGGATGGGACGATCCGCGCCTTCGGGATGGTTTTCAGATTTGAAGACCGCGCTGCACTTTTCCTCGCACAGGCGCGCCGTGGGGCAAAGCACACCGCAGGCCCCGCCCAGGATGTTGTTTTCCTTGATGGTGCGAATGGCTCCGGTGATGTTTTTCAACCGCAGTTTACGAATGAACTCCGCCGGTCGGGTATCGGCCGGGCACCCCTCGGAGCAAGGGGCGTCATGGCATAGCAGGCAGCGATCCGCCTCGAAAATCGCTTGGGCCAGATCGAGTCCCTTGCCCATCTGCTTGAATTTATCGACGTTGCTCACGATGATTCCTCCTTTTGGTGGTTGGCTTAAAAAATTTTGGATCATCTCCAAATTAGTTGTAGTCAAGAAAGGTAAATAAGGTGGGTATTG
>CAZGNV010000089.1:0-10906 GCA_964527835.1 uncultured Desulfosarcinaceae bacterium
TCAACTTTGGGAACTTCTTTTTTACAGTTTGCAGACGCGGCGGAAGTGGTAGCCGTGGATCGCCAGGGTGATGGCCAGCGGGAAAAACCGCGGGCAGCGAAAAAGGGTCCAGATCAGCAGGCCCCAGTACTGCATCCGCTCGCGGCTGAAAATACCGATGCGCACCACCGTGCGGAAAAATGCCAGAAAGCGCTGCAGGTCCACCCGGACTGAAACTTTGGGGGCCTGATATTCCCGCAGAAAGGTGCGAATCCGTCTGTAATAGGCTCGCGGGTGGTAGATATTGTTCAGGATCGTCTGGTAGCCTTTCATCAACTGGCCCATGTCCATCTTGGGGATGATGTTGGTGGTTCCGTCAACATTGTCGCCGGACACCAGCCCGCGCAGGCGGCCTTCGCTTTTCAGGCGTTCATACAGCCGGGTGCCCGGCGGTGCCTGCAGCAGTCCGACCATGGCGGTCACGATGCCGCTGTTCTGGATAAAATCGATCTGGCGCTGAAAAATTGACGGGCCGTCGGAGTCAAACCCGACGATAAATCCCCCCTGCACCTGAAGTCCCGTGCGCTGTATGCGTTTGACGTTTTCGAGCAGATCCCGGTTTTTATTCTGCTTTTTGTTGCACTCGGACAGTCCCTGTTCATCCGGGGTCTCGATGCCGATAAAGACCGTATCGAACCCGGCCTGGACCATCATTTCCATCAACTGGACGTTGTCCGCCAGGTTGATGGAAGCCTCCGTGTTGAAAGTGAAGCCTTTTTTGCCTTTCTGCCATTGCGCGATCGCCGGCAGCAGCCGTTCCATGAGGTATTTGCGGTTGCCGATGAAGTTGTCGTCGACAAAGAAAACCTGCCCGTGCCAGCCGTGCCGATAAAGGCCGTCGAGCTCGGCAGTGATCTGTTCGGCGGTCTTGATGCGCGGCCGATGGCCGAACAGGAGGGTCACATTGCAAAAATCGCAGTTAAAGGGACAGCCCCGGGAAAACTGGATGCTCATCGAGGCGTAACGTTTCAGGTTGATCAGATCCCAACGGGGAGCAGGGGTGTGCCGGATGTCGGCAAAACGGGCATCCTGGTAGACGCGTTGCGCGCACCCGCGCTCAAAATCGGCCAGGAAGGGCGCCAGGGTCAGTTCGGCTTCATTGAGCACGAAATGATCCACGTCCTTGAACAATTCATGCTCGGCGGTGAAAAGCGGCCCTCCGGCCACCACCGTGATGCCGGCCGCTTTGCAGCGAGCGATGGTGTCGCGGGCGGATTTTCGCTGCACGACCATGGCGCTGATCAAAGCACAGTCGGCCCAGGCCAGGTCGCTGTCGGTCAATTGGGTCACATTGAGGTCCACCAGTCGCAGGTCCCAGGTTTCCGGCAGCATGGCTCCCACGGTCAACAGCCCCAGGGGGGGGAAGGCGGCTTTTTTGCGGATGAATTTAATCGAGTATCTGAAGCTCCAGAAGGTGTCCGGAAATGCCGGGTACAACAGCAGGACTTTCATTGGATATTCTCCAGTAGTTCGGTCAGCAGGCGGACGCCGAAACCGGTCCCGCCCGGGCCGCAGTAAGCACTTTCTTTCTTGGCATAGGCCGGGCCGGCAATGTCGATGTGAGCCCAGCGGGTTTCGCCCACGAACTCGGAAAGAAACAGGGCGGCGGTGATCGCACCTCCCCAGCGGGTGCTGCTGATGTTGTTGAGATCCGCAAAATCGCTTTTGAGCAGTTCCTTGTAATCTTCGGGCAGCGGCATGGGCCAGCAGCGTTCATGGGTGGTCCGGCCGGCGGCCGTGATCGACGCGCCCAGTTTGTCGTCATGGCTGAACACAGCGGCGATCTTTTCGCCCAGGGCCACCACACAGGCGCCCGTGAGGGTCGCCATGTCAACGAGCAGCTGCGGCTTGAATTTTTTGATCGCATAGGCCATGGCATCGATCAGGATCAGCCGTCCCTCGGCATCGGTGTTTCCGATCTCAATGCTTTTGCCGGCATAGCTGTAGATGATGTCGCCGGGTCGGATCGCAGTCCCCGAGGGCATGTTCTCGACGATGGGAATAATGCCGGTCAGGTTGATTTTTGTCTTGAGCCGGGCGGCGGTGATCAGGGTGGCCGCCACGGCCGCGGCCCCGGACATGTCGGATTTCATGTCAGCCATGGAGCCGCCGGTTTTGATGTTCAGCCCCCCGGCATCGAAGGTCACCCCCTTGCCCACCAGAGCCACCGATTTTTTTGCTCCGGCCACCCGGTGCTCGAGAATGACCAGGCTCGGTTTGCTGCGGCTGCCGGCGGCGACCGCCAGCAGGGCGCCGAATTTTTGCTGCTGCAGTTGTTTTTCCTGCAGCACGCGGGTTTTGAGCCCCTGTTTTTTGGCCTCCTGGACGATCATGCGGGTGAACTGCTCGGGGGTTTTGTCGTTGGCAGGCATGCTGATCCATTCCCGGGCCAAGGTGGTGCCCTGGCAGATTTTGCCCACCCGGCCGGCAGTTGGTTTGAGCCTGCGCGCTGTGGCTGGATCGGCAATAAAATACAGGGATTTAAGCGCCTTTTTTTTCTTTTCCTGCCGGTAGCGGTCAAAGCGGTGATTGCCCAGGCAGGCGCCCTCCATCATGGCCGTCACGATGGAAGGCTGCGGCACTTTGGCCGGGCATTTGTCGGGGACCGCCAGCCAGAGCGCCGGCAGATTTTTCTGGATGCAGTCTTTGACCGCCCTGCCGGCAAAGGCGCGCAATGTTTCGGCGTCGAGCTTGCCAGCCTTGCCAAGGCCGCGCAGCACCACCCGCCGGGCGCGGATTGCGGGCAGGTCGTACAGGGTGACGGTTTGATCTTTTTCGCCCTTGAATTCCTTGAGTTTTTTTGCCCTGCGGATGATGGCCTGCAGGGTGGCATCAGAGTGAATATTTTTGTCCTCGCAGACCGGCACGGCCAGGGTTTCGATTTTGTCTTTTTTCAAATCAGCGGATATCAGACGCAGCATGGTTTTACCTTTCTTCGAGCAGGAGAATAGAAACGGGGTTGTTCTTGTCCGGGTGCAGCACTGAAGTCAAATGGTCCCATGGCGGGGTTCCTTGCATTGGATGCAGGATTTTAACGTTTCCATTTGTAGCATTGTTTGATGTAAATAGCAATCTTAAGTTTTGCCCTCTGCTATTTGGTCTTTTCTTTCAATGCCAATCGCCAAAGCTTTGAGCAAGGTGTGAATTGACCGGCGCATGATATTTTCTTCCAACCGGTATGAAACCATGCCGTTGCAGCGTGTCCCTTGTTTGGGACGAGGCGCGACCAGCTGCCAACTTCAATTGATCCCGTGCCATTCATCCCAAACAAGGGACACTGCGAAAATATGGAGCTGCTGAGAATCATACCGGTTTCCAGAAAACCCCATCCCCCGGCCAATTCACGTCGGTTTTATGGGTCGCAAAGGTATCAAGGTTCTGGCAAACGAAACCAGACTGAGCGCAACATGCTTTTTGGTTGAGCGTTATTGTCCATTTGGGGAAACAAGCCGGCGGATCGGTTGGCGTTAAAAATTGCAAGCTGTTTGAGGCGCTTGCGCCGAGTTCTTGCAATTTAGCCAGCCGATTCGCCGGCGCCCCAAATGGACACCGGGAGCGAGGCCAAAATGCATGTTGTGCGCGCCAAGCGCAATTTGTTGAGAAGTTTGTCCAGAAAATATCATGCGCCGGTCAATTCACACCTTCGATTATGTTTACCGTGGCGGGCGCCCCAAATCGACACTAGGAGCGAGGCCGAAGTGCATATTGCGAGCGGGTTTTTAGCCGGCGGCCAGCTTTTTCAGGCGGGAGACGGTCTGCCAGTCGAAGGGCTTCTTGCTGCAGGGCATGACGGCGTTGTTGGTGAACACCGGGTCGGATTCAAGATCGTAGCGGCTGGCAGCCACCGCCCGGGGCCACAGGGCGGTGCCGGGAATGGGGGTGTAGTGGGCGATGATCGGGGTGATGCCACAGCGCTTGACCATGCGGATGGACTGCTCGATGGAAGCCGATGCCTGTCCGGGAAGTCCCGCCAGCAAATAGGCGCCGACCTGTCCGGGACTAAAACCGGCGGCTTTCAAAAAACCCACCGCCTGTTCAAACTCCTGTTCGCAGACCTTGCGGTCGAGATTGAGGCGGTGATCAAAGTCCGCGGTTTCCAGGCCCAGGCGCAGGGTTTTAAATCCGCATTGAAACATCAGCCGGGCGGTCTGCGCGTCAATGCCCCGGATGTGAATGGCATTTGGGGTGTGAAACCGCAGCCGGAGTCCGGATCGCAGAATTTTTTCCAGAATCGGATTGGCGTGCCGGTCGGCATCCACCAGGAAGGCATCGTCATAGAGGACAAAATCGACGACGGCGTGCTTTTTATGCCAGTACCGGATCTCCTCGATGACCGACTGCGGGCTGCGCAGCAGGCGTCCGGGTTCCAGCAGGTGAGAGGCGCAGTAGGCGCAGCGAAACGGGCAGCCCCTGGATGTCAGCAGAGGCACGTAATTGATGCACGGCTGCAGGTCCAGGGCCGGGTAGGGATAAGAATCCAGGTCTTCAGGATCAATTTCGGGCCGCACCGAATAACCGGTAAATTCCTTTACGATGGCAAACAGGTTTTTTTCAGCCGCCAGCGATGAAACCCGGTCGGCCCCGGCGCGGCGGCGGGCGTGATCGGGGCACAGCCGCGCGTAGATGCCGCCCAGCACAACGGGGGGGCGGTCAAAAACCGAGCGCAGCACGGCAATGGTTTCCTGGACGCCCGGATACCAGTAAGTCATCAGTGATGTTACCAAAATGAGATCCGGCGGTTTGAGGGCGGCAAGATCTTCCTTCAGCCACCGGGGCTGGATGCCGTAGCGCGAATAGCGGCGCGGCACGTCGGTTAAGCCCGGCGGCCGGGCAATGGGGGACTTCAGATAGGGCCCGCGCCCGTAGCGCGCCGATGGGTCTTTTGCCGGAGCCTGCGGATGAAACCGGTCCAGGCAGTCCACGTAGGAGACGGCCATGCCGTGCTGCCGCAATATGCCGGCAAGGGTGAGCAGCCCCAGGGGCTTGGCCCAGAAATCATAGGCGGCAAAATCATGGATCCAGGGATTGACCAGCAGAATATGCGGTGCGTCGGGGCTAGTCGTCTTCATCCGTTGGAAAGTAGACCATGGACGTTTTTTTCAGCTCCCGGCGGCTGAAAAGCAGCGTGTAACGGTCGACGCCCGCGGCTTTGGACATTTTGCGGGCGGTTTCCCGGCAGGAGGCTTCATCGCCGGCGTGGATCATGGTGTACAGGTTGTAGGGCCATCGGTCGGTGGGATTGCGCCGGTAGCAATGGGAGACCTCTCTGAAAGACGCCATTTTTGCGCCCACCTCGTCAATGCGTTCTTCGTCGACCCGCCAGGCGGCCATGGCATTGGCCGTAAACCCCGTTTTCTGGTGGCGCAGGGTGGCTCCGAAGCGCCGGATGATTCCCCGTTGTGTGAGGCTGCGCAGGTTTTCCAGCAGGGTTTCTTCGCTGATGCCCAGCTTTTTTGCAATCGCAAGGTAAGGACGCTCGGTAACCGGGATCTCCTCCTGGATAAAAGCCACAATTTTTTTTTCAAGTTCTGTCAGCATGCTCGGTTTGATGCAACCGTAAAAAGGAACATTTTCTCGCTCCGCAAGCCTTTTCGGGAGCCGTTCAGGGTTTCGCTAAATCGCAAAAAGGATTAATAACAGCCAAAAACAGCTTGCGATTCTTAACGCTCAACCCTTCACGGCTCTCTTCCCGAAAAGGGTTGATGGCGCTCGAAAACGACTTTTTACGAGACCGTCAAGTTTACTGGTTGATCAGGTTGATCTGTCCGGAAACAGCCGCCGGATGTCTTCCGGGGTTGCCCGGCACACCCCCCGTTCGGTAATAAAGCCGGTCACCAGCCGGGCTGGGGTGACATCGAAAGCGAAATTGGCCGCCGGGCTGGCCTCGGGGCAGATCAGGACCCGGGTGGGGGTTCGCCCATCCAGCCCCCAGACATGCCTGACCTCGTCGGCGCTGCGCTGTTCGATGGGAATATCCTTTACACCGTCTTTGAGCTGCCAGTCAAACGTGCTCGAGGGCAGGGCCACGTAAAAAGGCACCCCGTTGTCTTTGGCGGCCAGGGCCTTGAGGTAGGTCCCGATTTTATTGGCCACATCCCCGCTGGCCGTTGTCCGGTCCGTGCCGACAATCACCAGGTCCACCATGCCGTGCTGCATCAGGTGACCGCCGGTGTTGTCCGTGACGATGGTGTGTTCGACACCATGTTTTCCAAGCTCCCAGGCGGTCAGCCGCGCCCCCTGATTCAGCGGGCGGGTTTCATCGACCCACACATGGATGTCGATGCCGCTGTCAAAGGCGGCATAAACCGGTGCGGTGGCCGTGCCGTGTTCGATACAGGCCAACCAGCCCGCGTTGCAGTGGGTCAGCACGTTGACAACCGCCCCGTTCTTGCTGCGGCTGATGTTTTCGATCAGCGGCAGTCCGTGCTGCCCGATTTTGCGGCAGTTTTCCACCTCCTGCGCGACAAGGGCGTCGGCGCTGCGCCTTGCCCGCAAGATTTGTTCACCGGGCTTGCCGGCGGTCAATGTATCCGCCAGGACGCGGTCGACTGCCCAGGCGAGATTAACGGCGGTCGGCCGGGCGGATTTGAGCCGCCTGGCTTCGCGGATCAGGTATTGTTCGTCAGCCCGGCCGCCGGGGGCATTCAACACTGCCAGGTAGACGCCATAGGCCCCGGTGGCCCCGATCAGGGGCGCCCCCCTGACATACATGTCCTTGATGGCCGTGATGACATCGTCAACGGTTCGCAAATCCTCGATAACGAACCGGTGGGGAAGTTTTCGCTGATCGATGATCTTGACGGTTTGGCCGCTTTTGTCCGGCCAGATGGTGCGAATATTTTTGCCGTCGACATTCATATGAAACCTTCGGGCGCCCATTGTGAATTGTCTGTTGCCAGTTGCTGAAAAGATTCTTGTCCGCTGATACAGCGGACAACCCACAACGGGCCACGGACATTTTTTTACTTTTTCGCCAGGGTATAGTCGCTCTGGACTTCGCCGCGCAGAACATGGCGTCTGAAAACCTGGCGGATCTTGTCGGCATCCATATGCTGGTAGACGACCGGCTCGCTGCCCATAATCTCAACCGTCACATTGGGCTCGCTGCTGCATTTTTCCAGGCAGCCGGAGGTGACCACCCAGATATCCTGCCGGTCGGTTTGGGCCCTTTCTTCCAGCAGAGCCTCCATCACTTCACGGGCTCCGGCTTTAATGCCGCAGGCGTCCATGTGAACCGTAATTCTGACGGTGGCCGGGCCTCCGCGCAGGGCCATCTCCCGGCTGGTTTTTTCCTTTATCTTTTTCAGGTCCTCAACTGTCAGTTTGGGCATGCTCTTCCTCCCTTGGTTCGGTTGCGCCGTTTTCCGGTTCCGCTGCATTATGATCGTAAATGGCAATTAAATCAAGACCGCAAGCAGAATCAACCTTAATGTTGCAAAAGTTGATGGTCCCGTAAAAAGTTCAATTTTTCGCTCCACAGAACTTTGCGGGAGCTGTTCAGCGATTCACACAAACAGGGATACCGGTTCGAAACGCTTGACATCCACAAGGCCGCGGTCGGTTATTTTCAGCTCCGGGATTACCGGCAGGGCCAGAAAAGACAGGGTCATAAACGGATTTTGCAGCCCTGAACCCAGCTGGCGGGAGACGGTGATCAGCGCATCCATGCGGGTGCGGATCTGCTGAATCGGCTGCGGTGACATCAGCCCGGCAATCGGCAGGGCCAGGGAGGCGAGCAGGCGGCCGTCGGCAGCTGCCGCCAGCCCGCCGCCCATGTCGATGACCGCCGCCAGGGCGGTCTGCATGTCATGGTCATTGGTTCCGGCAACGATGATGTTATGGGAATCATGGGCCACGCTGGACGCCAGGGCGCCTTTTTGCAGCCCCAGCCCTTTGACGAATCCAAAGCCGACATTGCCGGTGCCATGATGCCGTTCCACGACGGCGATTTTCAGCAGGTCACGACCCGGCCGGGCGACCGCCAGGCCATCGGCCAGCGGTGTTTTTTCCACCTGCTGACCGGTAATGACCTGGTCCGGGACGATGATGATAACCCGCATGCGCTCTGTCGCGGCGGGAACGGCAAAATCAATCTCAGCGGTGTTGACATTGATTGAGGGGCGCACCGGCGGCGGAGGTGCAATTTCAATGTCCGGGTGCATCATTCCGTTGCGGGCCACGCAGATACCGCGGCAGTAAACATCTTCAATGACCGGTGCAGCCAGATCCGAAAAAACCACGAAATCCGCCTGTCTTCCGGGAGCCAGCGCGCCCAGGCGGTTCAGGCCGAAATATTCGGCCGGGTTGATGGTGGCCATCTGAATGGCCAGGACCGGGTCGAGGCCCCGGATGACGGCTTCACGCACGATGGCGTCGATATGTCCGTCATCGAGCAGATCATGGGGATGCCGGTCATCGGTGCACCACATCAATCGGCGGGCACATCCGGCATTGACAATGGGAAGCAGGTCGCGCAGATTGCGCGCTGTGCTGCCCTGGCGGATCATGATCTGCATGCCGGCCAACAGCTTTTCTTCAGCCTCGCGGGCATCGGTGCACTCGTGGTCGCTGCCGATGCCGGCAGCCAAGTAGGCATTGAGGTCCTGTCCGGTCAGGCCGGGGCCATGCCCGTCAATGGGTTTGGCGTGGTGCCGGGCCATCTCCAGTTTGGCCAGGACTTCCGGGGCTCCGGCAATAACTCCTGGAAAATTCATCATTTCACCCAGGGCGAGTATCCGTTCATGGCCCATGAGGGGCTGCAGCTCCGGGGCTGCCAGCCGGGCCCCTGAGGTTTCCATGTCAGTGGCCGGCACGCATGAAGGCAGGGTAAAGTAAATGTTCATGGGCTGGTCAGCGGCGCTGGCCAGCATGTAATTGATGCCCTCCACGCCCAGCACATTAACGATTTCATGGGGATCCGCCACCACAGTGGTGGTGCCGCGGACCAGCACGGCCCTGGCAAATTCGCCGATGCAGGCCATGGAGCTTTCGATGTGAACATGGGGATCGATAAAGCCGGGAGCCACAAAGCGGCCGTCAAGATCGATGATTTTTTGCGCCCGGTAGGGGCCGAAACCGACAATGTGGCCCTGGCAGACAGCGAAGCTTGTCCTGACGATTCGTCCGGCAAAAACGTTGATCATCCGGGCATTGGTGACCATAAGATCGGCGGGCCTGTCTCCGCGCGCGCATTGGATCAGTTCCTCCAGGTTCATGGGGCCGCTCCTTTACGAATTTTAAAAGCGATTTGGTTCACACGGGCAAGGATTTCATCCAGATCCATCCCGGTCAGCCGGCCCCCGGCGACCAGCAGTTTGCCGGCCACCATCACGTGACTGACATCCGCGGCTCCGGCGGCATAGACGACGTGGGATTCAGGGTGATACATGGGGGTCATGTGCGGCCGGCGGGTATTGACCACAATCACATCGGCCTGTTTTCCCGTTTCCAGGGAACCGGTTTTGCCGTCCAGTCCAATGGCAGCGGCCCCTTCAATGGTGGCCATTTTAACCACTGCGGCGGCGTCCATGACGGTGGGCTGTCCGCTGACGGCCTTGTGCAGTCTGGCCGCCGTGCCCATTTCATGGAAAAGGTTGAGGTCATTGTTGCTGGCGCAGCCGTCACTTCCCAGGCCGACGGTGACGCCGGCGGCCAGCAGGGCCGGCACCGGTGCGATGCCGGCGGCCAGTTTCATGTTGCTTTCCGGGCAGTGGGCAACCCGCGCACCGTGCCTGGCGATCATCTCGATATCTTCCTCTGTGAGCCAGGTGCAGTGGACCAGCAGGGTGCCGGAGTCGAGCAGTCCCAGGGAATCCAGGTAACCCACGGGGGTCGTTCCATGGGCAGCCTGGATCCGGTCGAATTCAGGCCGGGTCTCGGCGGCATGGATCTGAAAGAGCACACCGGTTTTTTCGGCCAGCGCTTTGGCCTGCTGCAGTGTGCTTTTACTGCAGGTATACGGACTGTGACAGAAAACAGAGGGTGTGACCAGCGCAGATGCGTTGAGGCGAGCATGCAAAAACCTTGAGGCCGCCGCAATGTTGTCGGCCGGGTCGGCAACTCCGGGGGCTGGAAAATCGATGACGCCCTGGCCGACGACCGCCCGCATGCCGGTCTCAGCAAGGGTTGCGGCCACCATGTCTTCCAGAAAATAGCCGTCGCAGCAGCAGGTGGTGCCGGCCAGCAGCATTTCGGCGGCTGCCAGCAACGTCCCCCAGCGGACGGTCTGTGGGTTGAGGTGTTGGGCTTCGGCCGGAAAGATGTGTTTGTTGAGCCAGATGTCCAGCGCCAGATCGTCGGCCAGGCCCCGAAACAGGGACATGGGCAGGTGGGTATGGGTGTTGACCAGCCCCGGCATGATGATGCCGCCGGCCGCATCGATGATTTTTGCGGCCCGGGGCAGGGGGTGGGCGTCGGTTTTCGAGGCGACCAGTTCCAGCCGGTCTTGGCGGATGCCGACAACCCCGTCTTCAATAATGTCAAAAGACGGGTTGACGGTCAGGATGGTGCCGTTGTGAATGACGATGTCGTAGTTCATTACTTGTTAGCTCTTGTCATCTCAAAAAGTTGCAGTTCACGCCGCGCAACATGCATTTTGGCATCGCTTTCTGTGTCCATTTGGGGCGCCAGCGCAGCGGTGGGCTAAATTGCAAGAACTCGGCGCGTTGCGCCTCAGACAGCTTGCAATTTTTAACGCCCACCGACCCGCTGGCTTTTTCCCCCAAATGGACAATGACGCTCAACCAAAATGCATGTTGCGCTCAGTCTGGTTTCGTTTGCCAGAACCTTGATAACTTTGCGGCCCCTAAAAACCGACGTGAATTGGCCGGGGGATGGTGTTTTCTGGAAACCGGTATGATTCTCAGCA
>CAZGNV010000090.1:0-10558 GCA_964527835.1 uncultured Desulfosarcinaceae bacterium
TTTAAAATTTTTTCAAATAGATAGAAGCTTTTCGGACTTTTTACGAGTTCATCAATTTTGATGGTCCACTAAAAAAAGTCATTCCCGTATTGAAGTTGGTGGCAAATCCGGCTGGCGGCAGTCACACATCTGTCAGTGCTGGTGGAGGGAACCATGGAGGATTTTGAAATCTTATTTGTGGACGATGACCGAACGATCCTGGAACTGGTCAAAGAGTACCTGAGCGCCTTTAATTATCATATCAGCGTCGTCGACAATGGTCTGAAGGCACTGGAACTTATCAAGGAGCGCGATTTTGATGTCGTTTTTACCGACTTCAAAATGCCTGACATCGACGGGCTCGAGCTGCTGGCAGTAATCAAGGAATACCGGCCTGAAACCGAGGTGATCATCGTTACCGGTCATGGAACCATGGAATCGGCCGTCAAAGCCATGAAAATCGGCAGCTATGACTATATCCAGAAGCCTTTCAAGCTGGATGTTCTCAAGATCGTAATTGATAAAATTTTTGAAGAAAAAAGACTGAAGCAGGAGAATATCATTCTCAGAACCCGCCTCAAGCAGCGGCACCGGTACGCCAGCCTGGTGGGCATCAGCCTTAAGATGCAGGAAATCTACGAGCAGATCGACCGCATGCGTTCCGGCAGCCCCAATGTGTTGATCCAGGGCGAAAGCGGGACCGGAAAGGAATTGACCGCCCATGTCATCCACCGCAGCAGTGAGCGCAAGGATCGGTCCTTTGTTGCCGTCAACTGCAAAAGCCTGACCAGGGGGGTTGCTGCCGACCGGCTGCATGATCATGCAATGGATCTGCTGCAATCGGCGAGGGCGGCGACGATTTTTTTTGATGAAATTACCGATATTGCGCCGTCCATGCAGGTTGAACTCAGCCGGGTCTACCAGGACCTCAGTGCCGGATCCGATGACGGTGTTCGGCTGATTGCAGCCACCAGCAAACAGCTGCAGGCAGCCGGCGGGCAACAGATCCTGGATAAGGATTTCCTTGGCTGCATCAGTGACGTGACGATTCAGCTGCCTGCCCTCAGGGAACGCAAGGAAGATATCTGCCTGCTGATCAATCACTTTCTGGATCAGTTCAACCGGGATCGTGAAAAAAAAGTTTTGAATGTGTCGGCCGAAGCCCTCGACCTGTTGCTGCGCTATAACTGGCCGGGCAATGTCATCCAGCTTGAAAATGTCATCGAAAGGGCCTTCGCCCTGGGGGTTGATCCGACCATTGAAGTGGAGGACCTGCCTTCTGAAATCAAGACGTTTGGGGAGGTCTCCAAGTCCAACTTCAAAAAAAACGGCGACGATCCGTTGGGGCCATGATTACAAAGCCCCACGGGTCGCCGCCTGCCACGCTTCCGCCTTTCCCGCATAAACCGGTTAAAATAATTGGCAACAGGCTTCCGGCCGGCCTACTTGCAGAGCCCTTTTTTGACGGCCCATTTCAGCCCATCGCAGTTTCCCAGATCACAGGCCTTTTGAAAATCGACGCATGCCTGGCTGTTGTCTTCCAGTTGGTAATACACCAGACCGCGGTTGTAATATGCGCTGGCATAGCCGGGGTTCAGCTGCAGGCTGTGGTTGAAATCCGCCAGTGCCAGTTTGTATTTGGCCTGCGCATAATGGGAATTGCCGCGATTGTTATAGGCGGTGGTGAAAGCCGGATCCAGTTTGAGCGCCTGGTTGTAGTCCTTGATCGCCCAGTCATACTGCTTTAACCCATAAAAGGCCAGACCACGGTTGTTGTAAGCCTCGGCGGAGTTTTGATGTTTGCCCATATAGCGGCTCCAGTAATCAATGGCCTTGTGCGGTTTTGTGTATTTGCCGTTCTGCCACAATGCCATTGCCCGGCGGTCCCAGTCTGCGTGACTGGCAGCCGGTTGTTTGCCGTTTTTGTTTTTGACAACCGGGCCTCTGAATTTGTTCGCTGACCGGACAGCCCTGCGATTCAGGGATATCTTCGCTCTTTGTTTGCCGTCTATTTTTATCGGCCCTCCCCCATTGAGCGCATTCATGTAGGCCAGCATCTCATAGGCTCCGCTAGTGGCCAGAATGCCCGGCAGGGCCATTGAGGCTACAATGAGAACACTCCACAGGACCATCACCTTGGTCATGGCCAATTGCTTGTGTTTCATCCAACCCCAGATAAACGTGTAGATTCCGCAAAAAAATCCAAAGATTCCCTTCAGGGCGCCTTCCTGCTTGAATAACTTGACCAGTACGATGATGAAGGCCACCAGGCTCAAAATTTGTACGACCAGAAATGCGATTCCCAGCGCGAGTGTCATGATCTTTCCCCTTGTTTATAAAATGTCAGTTCCCTATAACCGCAGCAGCCAGTATACCAGCATGCCGAACAAGGCCAGGGCGCTGATCCCCGTGTGACGCTCAATGCTCGCCACTGCCTGTGATAATTGGCCCTGATGTCGCGCCGGCAGGATAGCGGCCAGGGTGATCAGGACCAAAACGATTAATACCAGGGGCGCAAAGGCGTGCACATGCATGGCCGCCCGCCAGTTGCCCTGGTACAAAAGGGCCAATGCGGTCGTCATGCCGCATCCCGGGCAAGCAATGCCGACAGTGCTGCGGATCGGGCATTGCCATCCACCCCAACCGCTGGCGACCAGCAGAATCTGGCTGACACCGACCGCAACGAGAATACGTGCCAGCCACCGGCTGTGCAGCATGGGGGCGATGATGGGAGTAAAAAACAGGTTGATTATCCACTGCCCGTCCGGCACACCCCCGGTGCGGGGTTCATATGCAGGCGGGCCGCCCGGTGCTATTTTATTCATGGTTGTCTGCAAATGACGGCTCCGTTAACCTGATACAGGTGGTATTATTCAGGCTATCGGCATTTATCAAAAAAACTTGATGAATTTTTAAATCGCCGGGAAGTGGAGATGCGATCCGTTGCGAGTAAAAACCGCAGGGTTCAGGGTTTTGGCGGGGGGGATAGTCTAAGCTTCTGGCCGGGATGAATGGCCGCCTTGGGGCCGATATTGTTGTATTGCTGCAGCTGCTTGACCGTCAGTCCATAGCGGCGGCTGATGCGGTACAGGGTTTCGCCGGCCGCCACCGTGTGATATTGCGGCCGTTTTTTGGCGGATACAGTCTTTGCCGGCCCGGCGGTCTTGCGCCCAGCCGTTTTGCCCGCTGTCCGCGGGCGGTCTGTTTTTTGGTGCAGGATGCCCAACTCTTTGATTACCTGATCCAGCTGAGTGTTCACCGTGGTTTCAAACTGATCGAGACGCCGGGTGAGCGCATCCAATTTCTCCTGTTGGGTGTCAAGCCGGGTCAGCGCCTGGTCGATGGCGCCGATGGTGGCCAGTCTTTTTTCCAGCCCGCGGATTTTGGCTTCCATGGCCTGCATCCGGTTCGCATCGGCGCCGTTGGGGGGACCTGCCAGCATCAAGGTCACCACCACGACCAGCACAAGAATTGCCACGCCGCCGATGACATAGGGCAGGATGGATTTTTTCCGGTAAATGTCGCCGCTGCTGCCATAGTCCGCTTCCCGACCTAGATCATCGGGGTTTTGATCGTCATCGTCGCGTCGGATCACAAAATCATCGTGGTTGTCATTATGGGGGCCGACCATGATTTTTCACCTTTCGTTTTTGGTGCTTAAATGACGCTCCACCAACGTCCATATTGCACTCAGTTCATAGCAGATTCGCCTGGCTT
Organism: uncultured Desulfosarcinaceae bacterium; assembly: GCA_964527835.1. Lineage (GTDB taxonomy): Bacteria > Desulfobacterota > Desulfobacteria > Desulfobacterales > JAFDCJ01 > JAFDCJ01. The sequence continues at coordinate 3,697 of CAZGNV010000090.1, forward strand.
TTTCAAAGGCAATAAATTTTTTTCGCAGGAAGGCAATCTCATTTACCCGATCTTTTTGTGGACCGAGGTATTTTTCAGCTGCCAGCGGGCGAATATCACCAGGGCGGCCATGGTAACCAGAAAATACCATGGAAACCATGCCATGGACTTGATGAACACCTGATTTTCTAAAGCCTGACGACCGATACCGGGATTCGAAGTGATGATTGACGGCCGCAGGAAAGCCAGCAGCAGTGAATACAACACCCCGATAAGACCGTAAGCCAGGTTAAAGGACAGTCCTTTGAAGCTCAAAACCGTCGCCCGCTGGTGCGAGTCCGTAATGCGGTTGAGGTAGTGGCTCTGAAAAAAGCGCCCCAGGTACATCACGCTGGAAAGCAGGGCCACCGGAAGCAGACCCAGCACCGGAACAAAAAAGGTCATGCCGATCAACCCGGCTGCCGTGACCGCCACCATGACTCCCAGGTTATAGACCGGAGAATGCTGTTTGACCATTTTTAAAGCCAGGCGCGGAATGAAAAGTCCCAGCAGGGCGAATCCCGACCCGATCAGGCCGAAGGAGGCCTCGGGCAGGCTGATGAGGCGGTAGTACTGGCTGCACAGGGTGATGATCATGCGTACGCAGTTGTCAAACAGCAGCCCCGCCATAATGACCACCAGGGCAAAAGGAGTCTTCAATATCCATTGGCCGGCCTGGAAGGTCAGTTGCAGGGCTTCGAAGACCGAGCTTTTGCATCCTTCGCTGCGGGTGCAGTCGGCCGTATCCGAAGGCCGGGTTTCGCGCATCCTCAGGGTGGTCAGCAGGGTCAGAACCGCCATGACGAAAGTCAGATACAGCGGAAAGCGCAGGGTAACCTGCTGGGTCAGTGAAACCTCTATTCCCAGCCAGCTAACGAGCTGTTGCATCAGGGCCGGGTCATAAACCGCCGCGCCCAGACTCATGGCCCCGATGTAGGCCATGGACTGAATCCGCATTTGCTTTTCAAGCACCAAGGGCCAGTCTGTGGGCCGGCCCTCCTTTTTCAGGCTGTCATAGGCCAGGGCCTCGTCCGCCCCGCTGGCAGCGGCCTCCGCGGCGCCGCTCAAAACGCGGTTGATCATAAAGACCGCAAAAAGCAGACCGGCGTCTCCCAGCGGAACCAGGCACAGCAGGGCAATTTCAACCACCATCAGCATTCCGGTTAAGACCAGCAGGTTTCGGCGGCCAAAGGTGTCGGCCAGCGCACCCGAGGGCACTTCAAGCATGACGATGGAGGCCGCCCAGGCGGCATTGAGCAGGGCGAACTGCTCCAGGCTCAAACCGAAATCCAGAAACAGGATCGTGAAGACCGGATAGTAGAAACGGGAATTGAAAAACACGCGAAAGGCGATAAACAACCGAACATTGCGGATTGCAAACGGTGATTTGCCCGCGGGAGCCGTTATCGATGGTGGATCACTCAAAAAAATTCTCCCCTTGCCGTCATGGCCGCCGGAATTTGATTTCAAAGAGGTTTCACTTACTACTACAAAATTTCGGGAATTTCAAACCGGCTGCAAGTTTTTCACTCCGGGACGATCAGGGGAAAACACGGGTCAGATCGATGCGCAGCAGGGGCGCGTGGCGTCCTTCGGAGGATATGTGGAGGTAGCGGCCGTTCCTGCTAAAACACAGCGCTTCCTGCTGCCAGAGTGCGGGAAATTCCAGGACCTTCGGGGGGCGGGAAAAAATCTGCGACCACAGTTGAGCGCTTTGTCCTGCGAACAGGTAGACCCGGTTATAGGTTAGCACGGCGGCGGTATCGGTCCGGCGGGAGATGTCCATTGCCGTCGGCATCATGGCGTCTGCAACCGTCCCCCGGCGGCGGGCGACGGCGGGAGATTGGCCCGGAGTCAGCACAAGCGGCAGTTCATAGAGCACCGGGGGAAATGTGCGTTTGGCAAGCAGCACAATTTTGCGTCGCGCGACATCCACGGCGACGGCTTCGCAGTCCCGGGGGCCGTCTTCATAGGTGAAACGAATTTGGGCGGTGATGTTCGCCCTGGCTCCGGCATCAAGCCGTCGGCCGGTCAGCGGGGGCTCTTCAACGATATAAAGAGCGCTCAGTTTTCGTTGGGCATGGTTGTCCCCGGTATCAGCAATCAGAAGATAGCTGCGACCGTCCAGGGTAAACGAGGCGATGTCCTCCCAGTCCCGGTTGCGGGCACCGGTAATGCGGACAGAACCGAGATGGGCGCCGTTGGTGCCCAGGGCATAGAGCAGTGGAGGGTTGCCGCCGTCGTTGATGGCCCACAACACCTGGTCGTTGCGCCGGGAGGCGGCCAGACCGCTTAATTCAGCAAGGCCGGCGGCAGCGATTTTCCCGAGCCGGCTGGATTGCACCTGCGGATAGTCATTTGACGGGGTGTCGGCAGGACCGTTTGCAGGGCATACAAGTGCCCAGCAAAGAAGGATCAACAAAAGCGGGCGCCGGGATGGGAGAGACATGAATGCCGCAGTTTATTTCGCAAAAATGTGATCCAGGTTTTCCAGGTCGTTGATTCGCCGCCAGTGGCCACCGCCTTTTTCCACTTCCCGGCGCCATTTCTCCACCCGGTCCTGGTATTCTTTGGGGTCAATGTTGTCCGAGCGCAGCTTGGTCACATTGAGGGCGATCACATTGAATCCCGTCAGTTGAAAAGGAATATCGCGTTTGTAACCTTTGGCCAGTTCCTGTTTCAAATCCGAAAAAATAAGAATATATTTGCGACCTGATCCCTGCTCATTGAGGTATTCAATGGCCTGCAGGATGCCGCCCGAGATATCGGTGTATTGACTGCTTCTGACCGATTCGACAAACTGGTTGACAGTTTTCAGAAAGGCGCGTTTTTGATTGTTGGCCACCGATGGACGACCGTCAAAGGTCATTTTGGCGATAATATCCTTCTCACTGAAACTGCCGGTGTCGATCCGGGCCACCGCCAGGGTGTCCCCGGGCTGGAGAACGCCCAGCAGGTAGTTCAATATGGACTGGGCTTTTTTCAATTCCAGCGCATAGGTGCCGGATGTGTCAAGCAGCATGTACACCCCCTTGGAGTGGCTTTTGGGGTCCGAACAGCCCACCATAATTATGGCCAGCAGGATGACAGCGCTAACGATGAATCGTTTCATTCCGGGGGCTCCTTGTATTCAATGGTATCGTTGAGATTGTCGACGGCTTTCTCCGTAATTGTGCTGTCTTCAAAAAGATCCTCGGCAGCGGGTTGTTTTTTCCGGTTGCGAGGGCCGACCAGCACGCTTTCCAGCCAGATGCCCGGAAAAATAGCCAGGTCATACAGGTTGATGACCAGTCTGCCGGTGTAGTAGCCGATGTTGCCGATCAGTCGCAGCAAAAATGCAAATAATTTCAAAGCCCCGGAGGCGATCACGCCCAGCACGGTGCGCGAGGATGAAATAAAGGATTCCAACGGGATGGCGACAAACGCCAGGGCAAAGGGAAGGATAAAACCCATGATCATTTGCCCGATGGTGGGAATCATACTGGTCATTTCCCGGGCCTGCTCGACCCCGGCCAGGGTTTGCCGCAGGGCTTCCATGTCCTGGGCAATGCGGTCACGCATGAACGCCAGGGCGGATTCAACCCCTGCGAGGATCGCCAGCAATCCAAGGGTCATCCAGATCATCCGGTGGCGCATCTTATCGTCCATGCTGCCGATGATGGGAAAAAGGCGGGTGATGCGCAAGGATTCCATCAAAAAAAGACCCATGGTCAATTCCACGAGGATGATGACCAGACCGGCGACATCCGAGGTCTTGTAAGGGCCGATATAACTGGCGCCACCGACCATTTCCGACATGGGCAGCGCGATCAGGTTGAAGTTGATCAGGGCCCCCCCGAAAGCGATGGTCAGCACCAGGCCGGAAATGAAAAACTGGGTCAACGAGGAGGAGGACAGCATCCGGGCGGCCTTGTCCGTCTGTTGGCGGATCTGATCATATTCATCCATGTAGCGGTCGATGCTCTTGGCACGCTGGTTCAGACCGGCAATGGCTTTGCTGATGTCGTTAAGGCTTTTTTGAACCCTGCGCCAGACCGGCAACATTTTATTCAAGATGGCATGTCGCGCAGCGCTGGAGTTGCGGTAATTGTCGATGGCGTTTTTATGCTGTTCGGTCAGTGTGCGGTTGATTTCCCCCAGCATGTTGGCGACCATGGTATCGCCGCTGTGCTCGATTTTGGCAATCGACTCAATGACCGGTATCCAGTTGGGCAGCGAGGGGGTGACATCTGCGCTTTTGCTGTAGTCTTCGTCCAGGCGGGTAACCAGCTCCGATGCCTGACGATGAAGGTGCGGATATCCTTCCAGGTCCCGGATCACGGCGGCGTTGATGCGGTCGAATTCCCTTTCCACCAGCCGTTCGGCATTTTCAAGTCCGGCGGCCATCAAGACCTCACGATTGCGCTGGGCCAGTTTTTTTTCGGCAGCAAGCACCGAAGCCGCTGTCAGCCGCATGGCGTTGTATATAATCCGGCTCAGCGAGGCCACAGCACGATGAAATGGCTTACGGGCGAAATACAGGGCGGCGAGCAGCAAAACGATCCAGATCAACATGGACAAAAACGGATTTGATGTGATGCTGAGCATGTTGGCAATTGGCATGGTTACCTCCGATTGCTTGAACCCGCGGAATTTGCACTCCGGCGGTCAAGAACCCCGATTTTCAATTAATCTTATTATTCTAGCAGAATTTGGAGCTTAATTCAAATTTTGCGCCCAACGGTTGCATATGCAAAAGGGTATCCGGCCGGGCGCTTTCTTCTTAACAAGATGTTATTTCAATAGGTTATGCTGGTGGCCAAAGCAATCGGGTGCTGTTGACGCCACGGCCGGCCCCGGTCTGGCTGCCTTGGAGGTATATCGGTACCCGTACGCCGAACTTGAGGTTTTTTGATGGGTTCGGCCTTCAAACGGCCGGTCGGTTGCTTGGGGCCCGCTCGGGAGGCAGCTCCAAGGCTGTCAAGCCGAGCGGGCCGGCAGAGTTGATGGACTAGGGGGTGGTTTCGAACGGGACGGTTTCCAGCACGTTGCCGGAGCTGTCCTGAATTTCCACCCGCCAGGCACCGATTTCATGGGGCTGAATAATCTTGGAGCTGTATGTGCGCCAGCTCGGTGGATTGACGTTCAGTGTCACCCGGGCGCGTTCGGTGTCGCCGTAGTACCAGACATGAACAATCTGGGTGGAATCCTGGATATCGGCTATTTTGCTCAGGCAGTAAAGTTTGCCGGCGGATACGGCAAAACTGGTGCCGGCGTCCACGGCTTCACGATTGACGATTTGCTGGCAGATGACCGCCGATGCAACTGTTACGGTGCTGGGCTCCTGGGCCTGGGCGGCAAAGGGAATCAGAAAGCAAAAAACCACAACGACAGCCCGCACACCCCAAAGCAACAAAAAACGTTTCATAACGCTCCCTCCTGGATTGATAAATACCCAGTTAATTATAAAGGCCTCCCCACCCCGTCCGGACGGGAATTTGCCGGGCCGGGCCGACCGGGGACATAAAAAGGGGACAAAACATTTTTGTCCCCCCTTTCCCCCTTGGCCGGTTTACGCCGGAGGCGCAATCCGTTCTCCTTGTATTATTTTATGACAGGTTTGATTAAAAATGCAAGTAAAACCTGAAAGTCAATTGGTGGCTATTTATTCCGTTTTTTCTCAACAGGCTTGACGTTGCCCTCGAATCCGACCGGATTATTAAAATATTCATCCGGGTTGTTCATCAGGGTCTCCAGCCGGTAATGGTAATAGCCAAGCCGATTGATCTTGTTTCTCTGGGAGCCGAAGTATTCCAGGGGTTTGGCTTCAAGGTCCTTGATGATGGCCTCCAGCCTTTGTCTTTCAGCATTGATCTTTTCCTGTTTTGTCGGTGGGCGATTTCGTTCGGCCTCCTCGGCCTGGCGCTTTTTCTCCTCCTCCTGTTTTTCGTAGTCTTCGTCTATTTGCTTGATGAGCTTTTGGGTGTCTTCCCGTTCTGCTTCGATCCGCGCTTTGTCCGCCGCTTCATCATGCTGGTATTCAGGCCCCATGACTTGAACGTCCCCAGCATCCGGAGGAGGCTCGTTGCTGAAATGCTTGATGCCGTTTTCATCGGTCCAGGTATAAATTTTGGCTGTCCCGGGGCAGACCCACAGCAAGCTGATAAAGAGCAGCACTGAAATAGTAAGTGTTTTCATAAATCCTCTTTATTAATCATTTTGTTCGATAAATGACCTTAACGCTCTCATCTGCGGTGGAGAAATTTTATCAAATTTGACGCCGAACCCCTTGGGTCCGCTCCATGCAATTTTGCCGGCGACGCTGAACGGCTGCGTCTGGTTGGGCAAGGAAAATTTCAGCAGCATTTCCCTGCCCAGGGGCACCCGTTCATCGGTTTCGATAAATACGCCTCCGATACTGATGTCCAGGATGTAGCTTTGATAGTTACGATTATGAATGCGGTAGCTGGCATTGATCAGACAGGGTTTGCGCAGATTTTCGCGCATGGAGGTCCCGGTTTCTTCAAGGTTGATGGTGTGCACTGGATGTTCCGCCTCCGGTTGCCGGCCCATATGCTCCAGGAGAATAATCTGCTGTTCTTCGGTCATTTCCACGATCAGTTTGTACAGCTGGCGACTGACATTATTGCCGACCAGCTGCTTGAGCAGGATCAGCTGCTGGTCCTTGGGCATGGCACTGACGAGTCGAAACAGACGTGCGGTGATGCCGAATTTGCCGAGTTCCGGATCAAGGGTTGTCATGCCCAGATTCCTTTTGTCCTGATGCATTTCGCCGGTTGATGGCTATCGTGACCGCGAAGGCTTATCGAAAAAAGTCCGCATTTGCGCCAAAGCCGCCCATGAT
>CAZGNV010000091.1:0-9534 GCA_964527835.1 uncultured Desulfosarcinaceae bacterium
TTTTAAAATTTTTTCAAATAGATAGAAGCTTTTCGGACTTTTTACGAGTTCATCACATTTTAGGTATCACCATATCTGACAGCGACGTGAGAAATTGTTTTCAAGCAACTTCAAGCCTTTTCGGAAAAAGAGCTGTGAGGGGCTGCGCGCTAAAAACCCAATTTTTACGTTTTCATCATATCTAATTGTTTCGGATTATTCCCTAATTCAGGCCAATAACCTTGTAATCGGGGTCTGGATGGTTATAATGCATCTTTCGACCAATTTAAACAAATAATGCTACATAAGGAACGGTTGCCAACCATGTCCGACCTGCTGACAAACGATAAGCTGAGAAACATTGCCATCATCGCCCACGTGGATCACGGCAAAACCACCCTGGTGGATGCCATGTTCCGTCAAAGCGGCCTGTTTAGGACCGGCCAGCAGGTTGACGAACGGCTGATGGACACCCTGGATCTGGAAAAAGAACGCGGAATTACCATCGCCGCCAAGAACTGTTCGGTACTGTGGCGGGGAGTGCGCATCAATATCATCGACACCCCCGGCCATGCGGATTTCGGCGGGGAGGTGGAGCGCGCCCTGTCCATGGCCGATGGCGCGATTCTGCTGGTGGACGCTTCGGAAGGGCCGCTGCCCCAGACGCGTTTTGTGCTGAAAAAAGCCCTGGAAGCCGGTCTTAAAATCATTGTCGTCATCAACAAGATCGACCGCCAGGACGCCCGGGCCCCGGAAGTTCTCGATGAGATTTACGATTTGCTGATCGATCTGGATGCCACCGATGAACAGCTCGAGTTTCCGGTGCTCTATGCCGTGGGCCGTGACGGGGTGGCCGTCAAAAGTCTGGATGAAGCGGGGCGCAACCTGCACGTGCTATTTGAAACCATTCTGGATACGATCCCCGGCCCCGCCCATGATCCCGGCGCACCATTTCAGATGCTGGTGTCGGACCTGGGCTATTCGGATTACCTGGGGCGGCTGGCTGTCGGCAAAATATTTAACGGCACTGCCCGGTCCCGGGACCGCCTGGTGTGCATCGGCGAGGACGGCGGCAGCCAGCCGCTGAAAGTGTCCAAACTGCAGGTTTATGAAGGCCTGCAGGTCAAAGACGTTGAGGAGGTTCAGCCCGGGGATATCGTGGTGCTGGCCGGCATTGAAGACGTCAAGATCGGCGACACCATTTGCAACCAGGACATCCCCCGCGCTCTGCCGCGCATCCGGGTCGATGAACCCACGGTCTCCATGATTTTCAGCATCAACAACTCGCCCTTCGGCGGCCGGGAGGGAAAATACGTCCAGTCCAGCCGGCTGCGGCAGCGCCTGGTGAAGGAAACCCTGGTCAACGTGGCCATCGAGGTGGAAAAAACCGTTGAGCGGGACAGTATCCTTGTCAAGGGACGGGGCGAGTTTCAGCTGGCCATCCTGATCGAAACCATGCGCCGGGAAGGCTATGAATTTTGCGTGGGAAGACCCGAGGTGATTTACCGTTTTGAAAACGGCCGCAAACTCGAACCCGTCGAGCGGCTGCTGGTGGACTGCGAAGAACGCTTTGTCGGCGTGGTGACCGAAAAGCTTGCGTTGCGCAAAGCAAAGATGACCAACATGGTCAACAACGGCACCGGCCGGGTACGAATGCAGTTTTCCGTGCCGGCCCGCACCCTGATCGGCTACCGCGACGAGTTTCTCACCGACACCCGGGGCACCGGCATCATGTACTCCCTGTTTGACGGTTATGAACCGTTTCGAGGGGAGTGCGCTATTCGTTTTACCGGCTCCATTGTGGCTGACCGCACCGGAACGGCCGTTGCCTACGCCCTGCACAACCTGGAGCCCCGGGGCCGTCTTTTTGTGGTCCCCGGCACCCCGGTCTATGAGGGCATGGTGATCGGCGAGCACAACCGGGCCCAGGATATCAACGTCAATGCCTGCAAGGAAAAAAAACTGACCAACATGCGCGCCGCCGGAAAGGACGATCATCTCACCCTGGCACCCATCAGGCCGCTGACTCTGGAGCAGGCCATCAGTTTCATCCGGGAAGATGAACGGGTGGAGATCACTCCGCGGTCCATTCGCATGCGCAAGGCCGTGCTGTCTGCTCAGCAGCGCCACCTGCTGCGCGGCGCCCGCGAAAAAATGAAACGGGCCGGCTGATCCGCCTTACTGGGGGGGGAGGCTGAAACCGCGGAATGATGCCTCCCACCAGGGGTTCGTATATGCGGTATTCGGTTTTTTCATCCAGCAGCGCTTCGATGCGGCTTTGAATCGCTTTTCTTTCATCGCTGTGCAGCCAGCGGTTCCAGTCCTCGATACTGTTCCAGGTGCTGATCACCAGGTATTCCCCCTCACAGTCGATGCAGCGCAGCGTCTCACCGGATATGTAGCCGGGCTGAATGGTTGCCAAAGATCTTAACTTCACGATGAGAGGAGCCAGTTCTCTGGCTTTTTCATCGCCCTTGAAAGTGCGCCGAATGATTACTTCAACAGCCATTTTTTTTCTCCTTAATTAAGATATTGACGGTCCCGTAAAAAGCTTGTTTAGGCCGCTAGCGGCAACCTATGAACAACGAACTTGGGTTGACTTCGTTGGAAGTCGTTTTCGAGCGACATCAACCCTTTTCGGAAAAAGAGCGGTGAAGGGTTGAGCGTTAAAAATTGCAAGCTGTTTGAGGAGCTGGCGACGAGTTCTTGCAACGAATTCTTGTCCGCCTTCCTGAGGCAGGTAAACCTCAGGCGGATAGCGAAACCCTGAACAGCTCCCGAAAAGGCTTGCTTAAGCGAGAAAATTCGACTTTTTACGGCTTCATCAGATATTGATATCCTCGCAACCCTTTTACCACAAAAATTGATGGTTTTGCAAAAACCGGCAGCACCCGCCTATGCCTCCAGCACTGCTCCCACAGTGCCGAAGAAAAAGCGTTCCTTCAGCCGGGCGTGCAGCAGCGACGCCTTGACCAGCCCCGTGCAGTGAGAGACCCCCACGTGCTCGATGTGGTACTGGTCGAGGACTTTCAAAGTCGCGTCGAATTGCTCTTCGCTGGAAAATCCCAGATGCGTGCCGCCGATAATGGCGTAAATGCGGTCGCGGCCCAGCCTGTCAATGGTATGGTTGATGATGTTGATCATGCCGGCATGGGCACAACCAAGCACGATCACCAGCCCCTGGTCCGCATCAATGACCATGGACAGGTCGTCGCGCAGGGGATCGGGATGTTCCTCGTGCCCGTCGGGCATCTTGAGGGTCATGTTGGCATCGCCCTTTTCAAAGTCGCTGGTGCGCGGAACTTCGCCGGTCAGGTAAATGCCGGGGCCGACTTCCACCATATCGGTATGCAGACGGAAACGGGCTCCCAGCGATTCCAGATAGCTGCGCTGAAAAGGAATCCCGATGGAGCGGGTCTGGTTTTTTTTTGACCAGATGCGCTCGGCAAACATGTCCGGGTGGCCGAATATGTCCACCGGCCCCTTGATTTTAAGCACCGCCGGCAGCCCGCCGGTGTGGTCGTAATGACCGTGGCTGATCGTGACGGCCTTGATGGAGCCAAGGTCCTTTTTGAGGGCCAGGCTGTTTTGAACGATGGCATATCCCTGGCCGGTGTCGAAAAGATAATTGCCCGCTTCGGTTTCCACGAAACAGGCAAAACCATGCTCTCCAATGACATCAAAGGGCACCCCAACCGAATTTTCACACAGGATGGTCAATCGGGTCTTCATCAGTGATCTCCTTGTCCATTGCGGGCATGTTACCTCCATCGAACACCATAGGACGCATTCGAAGGGGAATCAAGCATCTTTTGAAGCGATGGGGCAAATGGCGGGTCGAAATAGGGTGATGGCGCTCAAAATCAACTTTTTACGATTGCGTCATAAATATTTGTGTTATACCTTAATCGAGCGAAAGGCCATAGAGGTTAGAAACGGAGGATGTTGCCATGAAAAAACCCCTTCTCATCCTTTGCTGCCTGGCGCTGGCTCCTTTGCTTGCTGGGGCCGAGATTGTACCGGATTCACCGCAATACCGCCGAGCCCGGCAACAACTGGTCTCCCGCTTTATCGAAGGGCAGGGAATAACCGATGCGCGGGTGATTGCCGCCATGCGGGAGGTGGCCCGGCATAATTTCGTTCCCCGGGCCATTATTTCCAGGGCCTATGCGGATACCGCCCTTCCCATCGGCGAGGGCCAGACCATCTCACAACCTTACGTGGTCGCCCTCATGACGGCAAGTTTGAAGCTGCGCCCCGATCATCGGGTGCTGGAGATCGGAACCGGCTCGGGTTACCAGGCGGCGATTCTGGCCAGAATTGTCAGGCAGGTCTATACAGTTGAAATCAAGAAAAAGCTTCACCTGCAGGCGACCCGGCGGCTGAAAGTCCTCGGTTTTACCAATATCAAAACCCGTCACGGCGACGGTTATTTCGGCTGGCCGGAAGCCGCCCCTTTTGATGCCATCATGATCACCGCCGCCGTTAACCACATTCCGCCGCCGCTGCTCAAGCAGCTCAAAGATGGCGGACGCCTTGTTTTGCCGCTGGGAAACCCTTTTCTGTCCCAGAACCTCACCCTGGTCACCAAACGCGGCGACGACTACACCACCCGCCAGATTACCGGCGTGCTGTTTGTTCCCATGACAGGGGTTGCGCTGGACCGTTGACGGACGGACCATGTTGCTGTTTTCCATTTTCTTTATTTCGCTGTCCACCCTGGCCTTTGAGGTGTTGCTGACCCGGGTGTTTTCCATTGCCCAGTGGAATCATCTGTCGTTTATGGTGATCAGCATCGCCCTTTTCGGATTCGCCCTCAGCGGCACCTTCCTGAGTCTGGCGGATGCGCGCCGGAAATATCGCCCGGCCCTTCCGCCGTCCGAAGCAACGGTTGACATCATCGTTTGGCTCTACTCGCTGAGCACGATTTTGTCCTTTCTGGCATTGAACCATCTGCCCCTGGACTATTTCAGGCTTGCGGTGGAGCCGGCACAAAGCCTGTACCTGCTGGCCGCCTATTTGCTGCTGGCGCTGCCGTTCTTTTTTTCCGGCCTGCTTATCTGCCTGGCCTACACCACGGTGCCGGAAAAAACCGGCCTGGTTTACTTTGCCTCCATGGCGGGTTCGGCCTGCGGTGCGGCGCTGCCGGTGCCCCTGCTGCCCCTGCTCGGCGAAGGGCGACTCATCATTCTGGCGGCAGCACTTCCCCAGGTGCTGGTGGTGTTCTCATCGGTGACGGGTTTCAGCAAAAACAGGGCCGGGGGCTCAAACCGGCGCGGTTTGCGGGCTGTAATCGCCGTGGGCGGTTTCGGGGTGATTGCGCTGGCCGCGTTGCTGCTGACGGCCCATGGCGGTTCTCTGATCCGGGTGGCGCCCTCGCCTTACAAGGCCCTTTCCCAGATGCTTCAATTTCCAAAAACTCGAATTGTGGCCACCGCCACCGGCATCCGGGGCAGAATTGACCGCATTGCCACCCCCTATATTCGCTTTGCCCCCGGTGTGAGCCTCAAATACACGGAATCATTGCCCGCCCAGGATGCGATTTTCAAAGATGGTGACCACCGGTTTGTGTTGTACGACCTGAAAGGGCAAAACGACGCCCGTTTTGCCACCTACCTGCTTTCCTACAGCGGTTATCATCTGGTACCGAAAGCCCGAAACGTTTTGCTGATCGAACACGGGGGCGGCGCTGCCCTGCCGTGTGCCATTGCATCGGGCGCCCGGCACCTGACGGTCATCGCCGACAATCCTGCGGTTGCCGAAACGCTGCGCCGGCACTACGATCTGCCGGTGATCAACCGCAACCCCCGGGTGTTTCTGGCCCAAACCCGCGGCCGCTATGATATCATCCAGGTGGAAAACTGGGGAACCTCGATTCCGGCCGCCGCGGCCCTGGACCAGGATCACCTGTTTACCAAAGAAGCGTTTGGGCAGTATTTTGAGCATCTGACGCCATCCGGTGTGCTGATTGTCTCCCGCAAACTGCTGCTGCCGCCGTCGGATTGCCTGCGTCTCTGGGGCACGGCCTACGAGGCACTTGAAAGGGCCGGCATCCAGCATCCTCGCCGCTACCTGGCAATTTTGCGCAACTGGGACACTTTCACGCTTTTGGTTTCCAAACCGGTTCTCAATGTTGAGCGCCTCATGAAATTTGCAAGACAGATGAATTTTGATGCGGTGTTTTTTGCGGGGATCCCCCCCGGGGCGGCCAACCGGTTTAATGTCTTTGACGAGCCCTATCACTTTCAGCAGATCAGCCGGCTGGCAGCGGCCTACCGCTCCGGTCAGCAAAAGGATTTTTTCCGCCAATACCTGCTTGATGTTGCCCCCCAGTCGGACGGGCGCCCCTTTCCCGCCCGTTTTTTAAAATGGCACCGGCTCAAGGAACTTTACCAGACCTTGGGAAACAGGTTTTATGCCCTTTTCATGTCCGGTGAAATCGTAGTCACAGTGGTCTTTATTGAAGCGCTCCTGGTTGCGATTTTTCTGCTGTTCCTGCCTCTTTTGGTAATTACGCGCAGTGCCCGCAAACCGACGGGGTCCCAGCTGATATATTTTTTGGGTGTCGGGGCCGGATTCATGTTTGCGGAGCTTTTTTTCATCAAACGGTTTGTCCTTTTTACCGGCGATCCGGTGATCAGCTTCACCCTGGTGGTGGCCGCAATTTTGATCTTCACCAGTCTGGGCGGGTTGTGGGTGCACAAAACCCCGCCCGGTGCCGTCCGGATGAGATTGGCCCTGCCGGCATTGATCATCGGGCTGGTCATGACGGCCGTCGGCCTGGAACTGCTGGCTGCCCAGATTCTGAAAATTTCCGCTCCCCTGCGCTATCTGATTTTGGTGCTTTTTTTATTGCCCGTTGGATTTTTGATGGGACTGCCGTTTGCCCTGGGGATGCGCGATGTTTTAAGCGGTTCGGTCCAGCGGGCTTACGCCTGGTCGGTCAACGGGTGCGCCTCGGTGCTGACGGCGGTGATTGCCGCTCAAGTCGCAGTCAGCTTCGGCATTTTCCTGCTGATGATCCTGGCAGCGGTGGCTTACCTTGTGGTTCTGCCGGCCGCGGCAAGAAGCTGACATTACTGTCAATCATGCCGCAAACCGGCTGTTTTCAGTTGAGGGAAAGGTCAAGATCGGGTACAGTTATAATTGACGGTCCCGTAAAAAGCTTGTTTATGCCGCTAGCGGCAACCTATGAACAACGAACTTGGGTTGACTTCGTTGGAAGTCATTTTCGAGCGACATCAAGCCTTTTGGGAAAAAGAGCTGGGTGGGGTTTGGCGTTAAAAAATCCCGGCATATGAAAAGGAAGTGACCGTGAGCCCACATCGTACGCCTGTCATCCTGATCGGCATGCTTTTGGCAGTTTTCATGGCATCGGGCTGCAACAGCGGAGGTTCGTCCGGAAATGGTGATGGACAGCGCGATGCAAATATTGTCCAGGCGCCGGTGGAGAATACGGATTCACCGCTGGGCACAAACCTGTCCTCAATCGTTGACTACAACCCTGAATGGGCGTTTGTGAATGTCTTTCTGGCTTCCAGAAACTGGATTTCCGGTCGTGGTTACACATGGGATGACGGACGTGAAATCGACGTTGACGAACACGGCTGGGTCCGTTCGTTAAAGGTCGAGCAGATCGCCCGAACGCTCCTGCTCTGGGATCTTGCGCCGGGAAGCTTTCCGAGCGGTACGTATATTGTTCTATACGAAGGGCAGGGGACGCTTCAATACTCTGGTGCGCAACACAGCGTGGCCGCTTCAACACCGGGACGCGATGTGCTTGAGGTGGCATCAGACAGCGGTGGGATCGAAATCGACATCACCTCGGTGAACCCGGACAATTATCTGCGAAACATTCGTGTCATCGTGCCCGGCGGCCGTTGTGAGAATGACCCGCGGGTTTATTGTGAAGACGCATTTACGTGCGCTGCTGGCGCAAGGTGTATTTCATTCGAAGAAAATTATCGTCAGGTGCCATTTCACCCCCTTTTTCTTAGCAGTATCGCAACATACAAAGTGCTGCGCTTCATGGATTGGATGGCCACAAACGACGCCGATATAACGAGCTGGACGGATCGGCCAAAAGTTGATGACGCACGCTATGTAACCGATGGTGTTCCGGTGGAGATCATGGTGGATCTTGCCAATCTTTTATCCGCCGATCCGTGGTTTACCCTGCCCCACACCGCTGATGACAACTTCGTGCGGCAGTTTGCGCAGGTTGTCGATGAGCGCCTGGCCCCCGGACTGCATGCCTGGGTCGAGCACTCGAACGAAGTCTGGAACAGCATGTTCTCACAGTCAGCTTACGCCCGCAGCGAAGGAGAGCGTCTGGGGCTGGGAGACAGCCCCTATCAATCCCAGATTCGATATCATTCCCGTCGGTCAGTGGAGATTTTTGACATCTGGTCGCAAGAGATTGCCAGCGACCGGCTGGTGCGCGTTATGGGGTCCCAGGCTGCAAATTCCTGGGTATCAACGACAGCGCTGGAATTCGAAAATGCAGCCTCAAGCACGGATGTGCTGGCAATCGCCCCGTATTTTGGGGGTGCTCTCGGGACTCCCGGAGCGCTCGGCACAATGCATGTCGATGATGTGTTCGACTACCTCACCGACATCGCCCTGCCGGACGCAATCGCAGACATGAATGAATCGGCTGCCGTCGCAAACTCGTACGGCGTTGAGCTTGTGGCTTACGAAGGGGGCCAGCACCTTGTCGGGGTATACGGAGAAGAAAATAACGCTTATCTCAATTCAATCTTCGATGCGGTCAACCGCGACCCGAGAATGGCAACGCTTTATGCAGACTATCTCAGCGCCTGGCGTGATGCCGGCGGACACCTGTTTGCCCATTATCTGAACTGCGGAAAGTACACCAAGTGGGGGCGGTGGGGTTCGCTGGAAAGCCTCTACCAGACTCGCGGCGAGGCGCCCAAATACGATGCGCTGCAAACCTTCATCGAAGACAATCCCCAGTGGTGGTAGGCGCGGCGTTTTGTTTGTAACCCATGCAGCACTGGCCTTGGGTAAGCCAAAATTTCCAACTGGACAACAGGATTTCGTATGAGTCCGGGTGAAAAATCATACTTCCATTTTTTGACAAGTTTTGGTTGACAACCATGCGCATCTTTGCTAAAAAAATCTGAAAATATTTTATTCTCGCGCTCGCCTTTTGGATACTACCTGATCGGTTTTGCCTTCTATCTCTATTCTTACACCAAAATCTCACTTTCTTCCGAGTCGCCTGTTGAATCTGAAAAGTACCTGACAGCAGTTACATCCTTCTCTAAGAGCCTTTTGTTGGTGATACCATGAGGAAGGGTTTCAAGAAAGTACCGGAAATAAGCCTCCGAGGGGATGCTTGATTCTCCTTGGAGGCTTATTTTTTGAGTAAATTGATCGGCAACATTAAAGCAGACGAAAAAATTAAAGATTTTAGCGATGGCCACAAATGCTTTGAGATGATAACTATCTGAGATTTCATCTTTTGTTTTTGATAGACGGGCCTATCCCGCAAAAAAAGGCTGCGATTGTCCGGATCTGACAAACTGCTTT
>CAZGNV010000092.1:0-8812 GCA_964527835.1 uncultured Desulfosarcinaceae bacterium
TCATAATATGACGCGATCGTAAAAAGTCAATTTTGAGCGACATCAACCCTTTTCGGAAAAAGAGCGGTGAGGGGTTGCGCGTTAAAATCCCAAGCTGTTTGAGAAGCTGGCGACGAATTCTCGGGATTTAGCGAAACCCCGCAACAGCTCCCGCAAAGGCTTGCTCAAGCGAAAAATTGAATTTTTTACGGGACCATCATGTATCAATCGCCAACAAAAAGGGAAAATTCATGGGAAAAGTAGCCATCATCGGTGTCGGCCAGAGCGCTTTTGTACGTTCCTATCCAGGCTCCATCCGCGAGCTGGCCTTTGAAGGATTCAAGGAAGCCATGCAAGATGCCGGGGTCTCGACCAAAGATATCGGCGCATCGGTTATCTGTTCGGCCCCCGAGTATGACAAGCAGCGCTCACCGGCTGGAGTTTTTGCAGAGTACCTGGGGCTTAACCCCCAACCCACCTTTTACGTGGAAAGCCTTTGTTCATCAAGCAGCATGGGCCTGCGGCTGGCCTATTCGCTGGTTGAATCCAGGCTGCACGACATGGTGGCCGTAATCGGATTTCAGAAAATGTCTGAGATCAGTTCCTCGGAATCCCAGGAGCGCATGGGCCGCGGCGCCGACATCCAGTGGGAAAGTCCTTTCGGAACCATGATGCCGGCCTATTACGCCATGTATGCCCGTGCCCACATGGAAAAATACGGCACCGGCCCCGAGGATCTGGCCCGCATCCGGGTCAAGGCCGCCAGCTACGGCCAGCTCAATGAACGCGCCGTTTACCGCAAGCCGGTTACCCTGGAGATGTTCAGCGATCCGGAAAACCGCATGGCCGGGCCGGTGGCCAGCCCCTTGCGGGTCGGCGACTGCTGCGCCAATGCCGACGGCAGTTCCTGCATCATCGTCGCCAGCGAGGAAAAAGCGAACGCTTTCAGCAAAAAGCCGGTCTGGATACTCGGCCTGGGAGCTGCCACCACCAGTGTCAACCTGGCGGGCAGAGACCTGTTTTCGGGACTGACGGTTGCCCGCGAGGCCGGCCGCCAAGCTTACGAAATGGCCGGTGTCACCCCGGCGGACATTGATGTCGCCGAGGTTCATGACTGCTTCACGATTGCTGAAATGATGGCCTACGAAGATCTCGGCTTTGCCAAACCCGGCGAGGGCAAGGAGCTGATCAAAAGCAAGGAGACTTACAAGGAAGGCAGCATCCCGGTAAACGTGGACGGCGGCCTGCTGTCAAAGGGCCATCCCATCGGGGCCACCGGAGGCTCCCAGGTGCGGACCGTGGTTTTGCAGCTGCGGGGCGAGGCCGGGGACATCCAGGTGGAAAACCCGCAGATCGGGCTGGTCCATAACATCGGCGGCGTGGGACTGTACGGGAACGTGACCATCCTGGGGCGATAAAAGATAGTGACAAGTGATGAGTGAATAGCAACGGTCCCGTGAGAAGTCATTTTCGAGCGACATCAACCCTTTTCGGAAAAAGAGCGGTGAAGGGTTGAGCGTTAAAAATTGCAAGCTGTTTGAGGAGCTGGCGACGAGTTCTTGCAACGAATTCTTGTCCGCCTTCCTAAGGCAGGTAAACCTTCCTGAGGCAGGTAAACCTTCCTAAGGCAGGTAAACCTCAGGCGGATAGCGAAACCCGCAACAGCTCCCGAAAAGGCTTGCTTAAGCGAGAAAATCGACTTTTACGGGTTCATCAAATAGTAAATGGAGATGAAACATGGGCAAAAAAGAGATCGATGATCGTTTTAAAAAATTCGGCACCGTCAGTTTTACGGCCATTTCCAAGGTCAATGATTTTATCGATTACCTGGAAGACGGCAAGGTCATGGGAACCCGCTGCCGGGACTGCGGCCGGCAGTTTTTCCCGCCCCGGGCGGACTGCTGCCAGTGTCTGACCAGCAACATGGACTGGTTCGAAATTGACGGCACGGGCAACCTTGTCACGTACAGCAAGCTGGAATTCGCCCCCATCGGGTTCCAGGAGGACGTTCCCTACAGAATTGCCCTTCTGGACTATGGCAATTACAAGGTCTTCGGTCGTCTGGCCAATGAGCTTGCCGACGATGCGGTCGAGATCGGCATGCCTCTGAAAACCGTGGCCAACCGGCTGCCCAACGGGCAGCTGAACTACGTGTTTCAAAAGGAGTAAAAGATCATGTCCGAACTGAAAAACCTGAAATTTGAAAAGGCAGACGGGGTGGCGCGCATTACGCTCAACCGGCCGAAGTTCAACATGATGAACATCGAGATGATGGACGAGCTCAATGGTCTGCTGGCGGACCTGCTCAGCGATGATGCGCTCAAGTGCGTGGTCATCGATGCCGAGGGAAAGCATTTTTGCACCGGGGTGGAAGTTGCCGACCACAAGCCCGAGCAGGTCGACGGCATGATTTCCACCTTCAACCGCATTTTTGAACTCACCGAGCAGTTCGAAGTCCCCCTGATTGCCGTCGTGCAGGGCTTTTGTCTTGGCGGCGGTATGGAGCTGGCCATTGCCTGTGATGTCATCATCGCCGCTAAAGGGGCAACTTTCGGCCAGCCGGAGATCAAAGTCGGCTTTTTTCCCCCATACGCGGCCATGCGACTTCCCCAGCTGGTGGGCCCGGCCCGGGCGGTGGAAATCTGCACCACCGGAAAATTTTACCAGGCTGAAGAAGCCCAGCGCATGGGCATGATCGCCCAGGTGGCTGAAGACGGAGAACTCGGCGAGGCCGCTGAAAAGATCATCAAGGAAATCCAGGCCAACAGCCCGCTGATCATCCGTTTGAACAAACGGGCCGTCAAGCAGCACCTGGGACTGGATTTCAAAACAGCCCTGGCCGGGGTCAGCGATCTTTTCCTGAACACGCTGATGAAAACCGAAGACACCCTGGAAGGCATCGCCAGCTACGAAGAAAAACGCAAACCGGTGTGGAAAAACAAGTAAAGGAGTCTATATGTCGCCGATCAGCAAAATTGGAATCATCGGGGCGGGCAACATGGGCAGCGGCATCGCCCAGAAAATGGCCCAGGAAGGACTTAACGTCGTTTGTGTGGACATCAAGGACGAGTACGTGCAGCGCGGCCTGGACATCATCAAAAAAACCCTGGCCGAAGGGGTGGAACGCAAAATTTTTAGCCCCCGGCAGGTCGATGAAACCCTGGCGCGGATCAGGGGAACCACCGACTTCGCCGAAGTGGCCGATGCGGATGTCGTCATCGAGGCGGTGTTTGAAGACAAGCAGGTAAAATCCGACCTGTTTAAAAAACTCGACGGCCTGTGCTCCCAAAAAACCATACTGGCCACCAACACCTCCAGCTTCTATGTTCACGAGTTTGCCGCCCAGACATCGCGCCCGGATCGCTTCATCGGTTTGCATTACTTCTATCACCCGGCAAAAAACCGCCTGCTGGAGGTCATTCCCCACGATCAGACCAGCAGCGACACCCTGGAAAAGGCATTGCTGGTCGCCCGCCTGCACGGCAAAACCCCCATCGTGGTCAAAGACGCCCCGGGCTTTGCCGTCAACCGTTTTTTTGTTCCCTTTCTCAATGAGGCGGCACGCATGCTCGAAGAAGGCCTGGCCAACATCGCGACCATCGAAGAGGCCGCCAAACGCGCTTTTAAAATCGGCATGGGCCCCTTCGAGCTGATGAACGTCACCGGCATCCCCATCGCCGTGCATGCCTCCACCACCCTGGGCAACGAGCTGGGCCCGTTTTATGCCACCGCCGGCATTCTCAAGGCCCAGATGGAGAAAAATGAAAACTGGGATCTGGCCGGCACGGTGGACGAAAGCAAGATTGACGCCATCACCGATCGATTCTACGGGGTCTGCCTGGGGGTGGCGGCCTCCCTGGTGGATGAAGGCGTGGCCTCCATTGAAGATACCGACCGGGGCGCCAAAATCGGTCTTCGCTGGATCATGGGGCCTTTTGAGATCATGAACAAAATCGGCATTGACCGGACTTATGCCGCTGTAGCGGCGATCGCCGAAAAATATGAGGATTTCAAGATGCCGCAAATCCTGGCCCGGCAAAAGGAGCTTGGCAAACCCTTTGAGTTTCGGTTCGTCGACCTGGATGTCAAAGACGGCATCGCCTTTATCACCCTGAACCGTCCCGAGGCCATGAATTCCCTGAATGAAACCGTTGTCGCCCAGCTGGACGCGCGCTTTTCTGAAGCCGAGGAAAATCCTGCAGTCAAGGCCGTCGTCTTTCAGGGGGCCGGCAAGGCGTTTGTGGCCGGGGCGGACATCCGCTATTTTGTGCAAAAAATCAAGGCCGGCAAAATCGACGATATCATCGCCTTCACCCGCAGGGGCCATGAGCTTTTTCTGAGAATCGAAAATTCCCCGAAACTCACCATCGCCCTGCTCGACGGCCTGTCGCTTGGCGGCGGCAGCGAGCTGGCCCTGGCCTGCCAGGCGATCATCGCCACCCCGGCAGGGTCTTTCGGTTTTCCTGAAACCGGCATCGGCATCTATCCGGGACTAGGCGGTATGCTGCGCACCGCCCGCATCACCAGCCCGGAACTGGCCAAATACTACGTGTTCACCGGCGCGCCCATCTCCGCCGCCGATGCCCATGCCCTGGGCATTGTCACCCGGCTGGTCACGCCGGCGGAAGTCGAAACGGCCATCAAAGAGGTGGTGGCCGAAGGCCGTCCGGATAAATACCGCCGGCGCGAAATCCCGGAAAAATTCAAGCCCTATGCCCAGGCCTGCAGCGCGGACAATGTGACCCGGCTGCTTTCCGGCAAGCCGCCCGAAGGGGTTCCTGAAGCGTTGGCCGCCCGAACCGCCAAATTCATCGGGTTTAAAGCGCCTTTGGCGCTGAAAATCAGCAACGAAATCATCGACGCCCAGGTCGGCAAATCCATGCAAGAGGCGATTGAAATCGAACTCGGGCGTTTGAATGAAATCTTTGCCACGGCCGATGCCCTCGAAGGCCTGTCCAGTGTCGGCCGCAAACGACCGGAATTCAAAGGAGCGTGATCTGAAATGCAAACCCTGAACTTTGACGGCCCGTAAAAAGTCATTTTTGAGCGACTTCAAGCCTTTTCGGGAAAAAGAGCTGTTCAGGGTTGAACCTTAAAAATCCCAAGCTGTTTGAGGAGCTGGCGACGAGTTCTTGGGATTTAGTGAAGCCCTGAACAGGTCCCCGAAAAGGCTTGTCCGAGCGAAAAAATCGACTTTTACGTTTTCATCAACTTAGAATAAGGAAATGACCATGCACAAACTAATGACGGACAAACCAGGAGAAAAAATGCTGCTGCTGGGCAATGAAGCCATCGCCCGCGGTGCCATTGAGGCGGGGGTGGCCTTCACCAGCACGTACCCGGGAACCCCCTCCTCGGAAATCTCCCTGAACTTCTTCCAGATTTCCCGGGAAAGCGACCTGTATTTCGAATACAGCACCAACGAAAAAGTGGCCATGGAGGTCGCCGCGGCCGCTGCCAATACCGGTGTGCGCAGCATGTGCGTCATGAAGCACGTGGGGGTGAACGTGGCCGCCGATGCCATGATGACCCTGGCTTACGTGGGAGTCAAGGGCGGCATGGTGATCCTGTCGGCAGACGACCCGTTCATGTTTTCCAGCCAGAACGAGCAGGACAACCGCTACTACGCCAAACTGTCCGGACTTCCCATGCTTGAGCCTTCATCGGTGGAAGAAGCCAAGGAAATGGTTGCCTACGCTTTTGATCTTTCCGAAAAACTGGCCGAACCGGTGCTGTTCAGAACCACCACCCGCATCAATCACTCCACCGGGATCGTCACCCTGGGCAAGCTGCGGCCGCGGGTGCCCAAGGGCGACTTTCAAAAAGATCCCCTCAACCTGGTGACGGTTCCCGCAGTTTCGCGCAAACTGCACGTCAAACTGCTGAAAAATTACGACGCCGCCCGGCAGCTGGCCGAACAGTCCGAATACAATTTTACGCAAGGCAACGGCTCCCTGGGGGTCATCTGCAACGGCGTCAGTTACAACTACGTGTCCGATGCCCTGCAGACGCTCAACGCCGCGGACAAGGTCAAAATACTGCGCCTGGGATTTTCCCACCCCTTGCCGGAAGCGCTGATTAAAGACTTTTTAAAGGACTGCGAGAAGGTGCTGGTCGTCGAGGAAGGCGAACCTTACATGGAAGAGGCAGTCAAGGCGTTTGCCCAGGAAGAGCAACTGACCCTGCCCATCCGGGGCAAAACCCAGGCGCCGCTCACCCGGCTGTACGAATACGACCCGGTCCAGGTCACCCGGGGCATCGCCGGTTGCTTCGACCTGGCATACACGCCGCCCCAGGTTCCGGATGTTTCCGACGTGCCGGAGCTTCCCCAGCGCCCGCCCACCCTGTGCGCGGGATGCTCCCACCGGGCCACCTACTACGAGATCAAGAAGGCCACCGAGGGCATGGAAACCATTTTCCCCACGGATATCGGATGCTACACACTCGGACTGCTGCCACCGCTTTCCTCGGCCGACTTTCTCATCTGCATGGGCTCTTCGGTGGGCACCGCCGGCGGATTTTCGCGCACCACCGACAAAAAAGTGATCGCGTTTATCGGGGATTCCACTTTTTTCCACTCCGGGATTCCCGGGTTGATCAACGCCGTTTACAACAACCACAACCTCACGCTGGTGATTCTGGACAACGGCACCACGGCCATGACCGGACATCAGCCCAATCCCGGTGTCGACATGACCCGGCTGCAAATGGACGGCTACGGCCGGGTATCCATTGAAGCGGTGGTCAAAGCCATCGGCGTACAGCAGGTAACGGTCATCAAACCCTTCAAGGTCAAGAAAAGCATTGCGGCAATAAAGGAGGCCATTAATTACAAGGGGGTTTCGGTCATTATATCCGAAGAAATATGCGCCCTGTATGCCAATGCCCTGAAACTTCCCAAGCACAAACCGTTTCGCGTCAGCGAAAAATGCAAAGACCATAAAGATTGCATCAATTCACTGGCATGCCCCGCGTTTTACATCTGGAACGATCGGGTGAAAATCGATGCCAACCTGTGCACGGGCTGCGCGGTCTGTGCCCAGATCTGCCCGGAAAATGCAATCCTGCCGGTAAAGGCCAAGGCATAGGGCATAGCGTAAAGAAAATATTGATGGATGGAAAATAATTAATATATTTAAATAGGACGATATATTCATGGAAACAAAAAGATTAGTCATCGTTGCCGTGGGGGGACAGGGGAATCTGCTGGCCTCCAGTGTTCTGGGAGAAGCGGCCCTGCTTGCGGGCATACCGCTGCACATGAGTGAAATTCATGGGATGGCGCAACGCGGGGGCGTGGTCGAATCGGCGCTGGTGTTCGGAGATGCCAAAAGCACCATCATCGCCGATGGTCAAGCCGACATCCTGGTCGGCTTCGAGCCCGCCGAAACCCTGCGAGCCATCAAAAAGTGCAATGCCAACACCGTTGTGATTACCAACCTGGCGCCGCTGATGCCTTTTACGGTCAACATCGGCCAGGGGGTGTACCCGGACCTCAAAAAGCTCCAGGAACTGATCGGTAAAAAAACGGCTCGACTGATCGCCTTCAACGCCGCGGCCCTGGCCGAAGAAGCCGGCAACAGCCTGGCTGTCAACATGGTTTTGCTGGGAGCCTTGATTCAAACCGGCATCCTGCCGCTGTCGGTCGAGGAAGTAAAAACGGCCATGGGCACCAAAACCAAAAAAGCCTTTCTGGACACCAACCTCAAGGCCTTTGATCTGGGCTATGCGGCCGCCGCGGCATAATGGCATCGGCAGTGATTGAGCCTGGAAAGTTCACCCTGTGATGGGGGGAGGTGAAAATGAACGCAACGTCCGACATTAATCCCCGGTCTTTTGCCGTGATCGGCGCGGGTCCGGTGGGATGTATCGTGGCCGCCTTTCTGGCCAAAGGCGGCTATGAGGTCACCCTGTGTGATGTCATCCCGGATCTGCTGGCGCCTGCACTGGATACCGGTATCATCATCGAAGGTGCTGAGAGCCTCCAGCAGAAAGTGACCCGCACCTGCACCAACATCGATGAGCTTGCCGATCACGATCCGGATGTGATCTTCATCACCGTCAAGGCCAACGCCCTGCCGCTGATCGCCTCGGCCATCGAGAGCTTTTACCGCGAGGGAATGGTTATCGTCAGCTGGCAAAACGGCATCGACACCGAACTGGAAGTGGCCAAAATCCTGGGCAAAACCCCCGTAATGCGGGCGGTGGTCAACTACGGCTGTGGCCTCAAGGGCCCGGCCCATGTGCAGATGCCCTTTCATCACCCCCCTCATTACATCCAGGAGCTGGATCCCGACTCGCGTTCTGCGGCAGTCACCCTGGCCCAACGCCTTTCCCACTGCGGACTGACCACCGAGCACACCGAGCAGATCGTAGCCATGGTCTGGCGCAAAACCGTGATGAACGCTTCGATGAACCCGGTCTGTGCTGTCACCGGGCTGACCATGTCCCGGGCCATGAATGATCCCATCGTGTATCAGATCGTAGACGGCCTGGTCAAAGAATGCCTGACCGTGGCCCGGGCCAATGAAATTTTTGTGGGCTGGGACTACTATCGCCAGGCCATGGACTACATGCGCAATGCGGGGGATCACAAGCCTTCCATGCTCATGGACATCGAGGCCAACCGCCGCACGGAAATCGACTTCATGAACGGCAAATTTGTGGAATACGGGGCCCGCGCCGGGGTTGAAACCCCGTACAATCGAACCCTTTGGGCGCTGGTCAAAGGACTGGAATCAAAATAAATCAAAACCAAATATGACGGTCCCGTAAAAATCATTTTCGAGCGACATCAACCCTTTTCGGAAAAAGAGCTGTGAAGGGTTGAGCG
>CAZGNV010000093.1:0-7902 GCA_964527835.1 uncultured Desulfosarcinaceae bacterium
TTATACTTCTTAAATTACAAAATATACGGCATTTTATCAAGCTAAATCTTTTATTGCGAGTCCTTATTGTTATCGTCTGCCGCGTCGTCAAAGTCCATTTCGACCCGCAGGTCGGTCCCACTGTTGACCTTGATTCTGGCGTTCGGATACCGTTTTTTAAAAACACGCAGCATGGCGGTGTTCTCCCGCAGCACCGTGGCACAAAAGCCCTTGTAATGGTTTTCCCTGGCGATCCTTTCGAGCATGACCAGCAAGTGGGAGGCCACCCCCTGTCCCTGGAAATCCTCTCTGACCACAAAGGCCACTTCCGCCCGCTCGTCGCTTTCGTAAGCATAGGTGCCGATGGCCATGATTTCCTTGTGGCCGCCTTTTTGGATCAGTCCGATAATCGACATGTTTTTATGGTAATCCACACTGGCCCACTGTTTTTGGACCACTTCATGGGAAAATACTCTCATTTTATAAAAAAACCGCATGTAAATGGTCTTTTCCTGCAGCGAATAAAAAAAATTGCGGTAGGCAAATTCATCAGAGGGCAGCAACGGGCGAAATTCAACCACTTTGCCGTTTTTCAGCAGCACGGTATCCTTGTAACCTTCCAGAAACAGAAGGTCTTCGGTGGACGGCGGCAGCTGGTCGGCGAAAATGTAATGGCGTTTTTTGGCTACCTCGATGAGCTCCTCGCGAAATTTCGGGTGGGCAATCTGGGCCAGCTCCATGACGCGCTGGTAAATCCCCTTGCCCTGCAACTCGGCGATGCCGTACTCGGTCACCACGAAATTAACATCGCCGCGGGTGGTGGCCACACCGGCCCCCTCACTGAGATGCGGAACAATGCGCGATACCTTGCCGTTCTGGGCAGTGGATGGCAGCGCAATAATTGAAAAACCGCCCTTGGACATGGCGCTGCCGCGTAAAAAATCGACCTGGTCGCCGATGCCGCTGTAAAACAGGTACCCCATGGAATCCGAGCACACCTGACCGGTGAGATCCACCTCCAATGCCGAGCTGATGGAAACCAGGTTGTCATTGCGGGCGATGACCGTCGGATCATTGACAAACTCCGAGGATCGGAAATAGAAAGCCGGGTTGTTGTCCACATAACGGTAAATTTTTTCGGATCCCATGCACAGGGAGGTGACGACCCTGCCCGGCAAAAGGGTTTTCTTTTTATTGGTAATCACTTTTTTTTCAAAAAGCGGCAGCAGCCCGTCGGTAATCAACTGGGTATGGATGCCAAGGTCATTTTTTCCATCCAGGTATTGCAGGATGGCATAGGGCAGATTGCCGAAGCCGATCTGCAGGGTGGCGCCGTCATCGACCAGCTGGGAGACATAAAGTCCGATCCGGCGGGAAATTTCATTGTCCTTGATCGTTGGCAGGGCCTCCACCAGCGGTTCTTCATACGGCACCAGCCAGTCGATATCATCCACATTGACAAAGCTGTCACCCCAGGTCCGGGGCATGGCGGGATTGACCTGGGCAATGACGAGACCTGCATTTTCAACTGCCGCACGGGTGATGTCCACCGACACCCCCAGGCTGCAATAACCATATTTGTCCGGCGGGCTGACCTGGACCAGGGCGGCATCCAGGCCAATGCGGTGACTGGCGAACAGCCGCGGGATTTGGGAAAGATAGGCGGGAATATAGTCGATTTTGCCTTCAAAGGCCGCCTTGCGCATGGTGCGGCTGATAAAAAACAGCTTTAACGAAAACCGTCGGCTAAAGGACTCCTCATCGACAAATTGCGCCAGGGTTGAGGAAAGCATCTGGTAGACCATGATATCCTGCAGGTTTTCGTCGCTGACCATGGCCCGGATGAGATGCTGGGGTTCCCCGCAGCCGGTGCCGATAAACACCCGGCTGCCCCTGACGATTTTTGAAACCGCTTCCGGCGCTTCAACCACCTTGGACCCATACTGCCGTGACCACTCCATAATTTTCCTCCACTTGTCGAAGCTGCAACTTCTATTATCAAATATTTTTTCTGAAAACGAGAAATTACTGTCGGCGAATAAAATTCTTGATTTTATATGAAAAAATGTAAAAATAGAACCATAGACAGGTGGCACCATGAAACACAGAATTCAACTTTTAACAAAAAATCAGTTTCCCGCCCATTCTTTTTACGAACATCTGTTGCGCGGAACAGAATATTTCCGCCAGCATGATTTTGAAAGAGCCGCCGAGGAATGGGGAGCTGCCAGCTGGCTGGATTATCAACCGCCGCTGATTTTAAAACCCACGGCCGGTAAAATATTTTGCGGTGGTTTCATCCGCGAGGTGCCTTTCCTGTTTTTTCTGCATGCGGTTTTTGCCAGCAAAGCCGATGGCATCGGCGCTTTAAAGACCAATGGCATTTCCAAAAACCTGGTGTTCAACCAGGGCCGGCTGGTTCAGGCCGGCACAACGCGACGCGAAGAAAGAATCGGCACTTTTATCCTGGATCGCAAACAGCTGTCCGCTGACATCCTGGATTCAATGGCGGCCGATGCCCGGCAGCACGGCAAGCGAATCGGCCAATACCTGGTGGAAAAAGGAGTTTTAGACCCCGGCTTGCTGCGCGAAATTCTCTGTGTTCAGGTGGAGCATATCCTGACCGATATTTTTCACTGGCGACAGGGTTATTTCTATTTCCTGGAAAAACCGGTTGACCGCGAAGCGATTGTAGATTTTGATCCCCTCAATATCGCCCGGATTGCCACCTGTCAGGGATACAGCATCGCTGACTTTACCAGCAAAGTTGCCGGCCGTAAAATCATCTACCGCCTGTCTCCTTACGCGGAATCCAAAAAAAATAAAATCCTGCAAACATTGACGCATCGGCACAGGTTCATTTTTTCGCTGATCGACGGCACCCGCAACATTGCCCAGATCGCAAAATTCAGCGGCGTAGAACAAGCCCAGGTGATCAATATCCTCTATCAGCTCAATACCGCCGGCATTATACGCCAATCCAGGGAAATCATCGAATATGAGGATAAACAGTATAACGAGATTGCACGAATTCTCGACAGCCTGCTTGAAATCTACGTTGACATATCGCACATCCTGTTCTACGAACTGGGTGCTGCAGCGGCGAATGCCGTCCAACGCGCCGGGCATAAGTTGAGCCGTCATCTGAAAAACCTTTTTGACCAGGTCCCCCTGGAAATTCCCGGCCGTTTGCGAAAAGAAATGATTTTGAGCAACATGTCGCAATATTACCCGGACTCGGGCCAGCGTCATTTTTTTATCGAAGCCTTTTGCGAACTTTTTCAATATCTGCTGGAAGAAATTGATCGTTATCTGGGGGAAAATTTGCGTCGTGCGGCATTGGCCAAGATCACCGCCGAAATAAAAACCATT
Organism: uncultured Desulfosarcinaceae bacterium; assembly: GCA_964527835.1. Taxonomy (GTDB): domain Bacteria; phylum Desulfobacterota; class Desulfobacteria; order Desulfobacterales; family JAFDCJ01; genus JAFDCJ01. The sequence goes on from CAZGNV010000093.1 coordinate 3,352, forward strand.
GATCGCTATGCCAATAAAACCGCCTTGAGGAACTATCTGCTCGAAACTTTCGCCAGACTGAACCGCTGATCCATTGCAGGAGGGTCCATGCCGAATCTCACCTTCAATTCGACCACCTTGACACTCCTGGTCCTTCTGACCCTGGCTGTCTATCTGGTTATCCTGTTTGTCTTCATCTCCGCGCGCCGCAAATACAAAGGCGGTATCGTGGAGCTGGCAATCCGATTTATTATCGCTTCCATCACCCTGCTTTTTCTGTCAGATGCCGCCTTGTTTTTCATCCCGCTCTTCGGGCTTCAGTTCAGCTATATCCTGCATGTTTTCCTGAAAATTTCCGCCATGGCCTGCCTGGCCGCAGGTGGCTTGAAACTGTTCGCCCGGTGAGCCGCAGCAGCGCCCTGTTTGACGCTCACTCGGCCACAAAGGCGCTGTAGCGCACATTTGAACGCTGAGCTTTTTCGATAAAAGACGCCATGAATTTCAGCTGCGCCCGAGTCTGCTCTTTCAAGTCAACCAGCAGTTCGACGGTCATAATGGCCCGGGGCCGGCCGTCTTCCAGAAAAACGGTTCCATGTCTGTCATCCACCGGAAACCACACTTCGATCCATCCCGAAAAGCTTTCGGCCTGCAGTTTTTCAATAAATTTTTGCAGGTCGGAATATTGCGCCGAAAGATTTTTGTGCAGTAGCCGGACGGACAGCCCGTACACCTCGGATAAAAGCGCCATGTGCTGCAGGGCCACCTGGGTGACCCTGATGGTGCCGGTTTTATCCTGCCGGGATCGAACCAGGACGCGTCTGACCGCCCGCTCCCCGACATTTCGCTCCTCGGGCAGGGCCACAACCCCGTTGACTACATCGCCCTGTTGCAGAAACAGGGCGCACTGGCTGTCGGAAAACTCGAAATGCAGGTAGCCGCTGAACTTCTGCTGCTTTAAGAACAGCATCAACTCGTCGATATCAACAAAAGAGGTCTTCAGATTGACCCACAGATCGTTGCCTTCCAGCAGCAGCATGGAATTAATCTCCCCTGGCGCAAGTGGTGGTTATAGAAGTGGATGTTGCAAATTCTGTATCACGCCGCCGGCAAAAGTGTCAACGTTATACCATGGAATGAGCAAAGATGACGCAATCGCAAAACCTGAATCTTGAGCGCCATCAACCCTTTTCGGAAAAAATTATTCTATTGACAAATGCCCCCTGGGCCCTTATTGTATGGCACTTCATTGATACTTGGCCCAGTCACTGATTCCCCATGCGGGTTTGAAATCCTGCCATGCGGGTTTTTTTTTTAATGGTGCTGCAGCTGTTTATGTTTAAGTTTAGACGGGGTTGCCGGCTGCCCGTTTCAGACCCGGACGACCCCGCCGTGATTACCGGAGTGATTAAAGGAAACCCAGAGATGAAAAAAGAGATGGAAAAAGTTAGAAACCTTGGTATCAGTGCGCACATCGATTCAGGCAAAACCACCCTGACCGAACGCATTCTCTATTTTACCAAGCGCATTCACGCCATTCATGACGTTAAAGGCAAGGACGGGGTCGGCGCCACCATGGATTCCATGGAACTGGAAAAAGAGCGGGGAATTACCATCGCCTCGGCAGCCACCTATTGTGAATGGCACGGACATGAGATCAATATCATCGACACCCCCGGCCATGTGGATTTCACCATTGAAGTCGAACGCTCCCTGAGGGTTTTAGACGGCGCCATCCTGGTGCTTTGCGCCGTCGGTGGCGTCCAGTCCCAGTCCATAACAGTCGACCAGCAGATGAAACGCTACAAGGTGCCCTGTGTCGCCTTTGTGAACAAATGCGACCGCAGCGGGGCCAACCCGGACCGGGTCATGGACCAGCTCAAGGAAAAACTGGGACACAATGTGGTGGCGATGCAGATACCCATCGGTCTTGAAGCCGATTTTTCCGGTTTGGTGGACCTGGTGGCGATGAAGGCCGTGTATTTCGATGGTGAAAACGGTCAGGAGGTGCGGGTTGAAGAAATCCCCCCGGCACTGGCTGATGAAGCCCTAGCAAAACGGGAAGAGCTGCTGGATGCGGCCTCCATGTTTTCCGACCGTCTGACCGAAGCTCTGCTGGAAGAAGAGGATGTCTCCGAGGCCATGATTCTCGAAGCCGTGCGCAACGGAGTGCTGACCCGTCAGTTGACCCCGGTCTTCATGGGCTCGGCTTATAAAAACAAGGGCGTCCAGCCCCTGCTGGACGCTGTCACCGATCTGTTGCCCTGCCCCGCGGATGTTGAAAACTACGCCCTTGACATGGACAATGAAGAAGTTCCGGTGCTGCTGGCCAACGACCGTCAGCAACCGCTGGTGGCACTGGCCTTTAAACTGGAAGACGGGCCTTATGGCCAGTTGACCTACATCAGGGTCTACCAGGGCACCCTGGCCCGTGCAGATGCCATCGTCAACGTGCGCACCGGCAAGAAGGTCAAGGTCGGCCGCCTGGTGCGCATGCACGCCGACCAGATGGAGGATATCGACACCATCCCGGCCGGCTATATCGGCGCCCTGTTCGGAATTGACTGCGCCTCGGGCGACACCTTTGTATCACCGGGAATCAGCTTGACCATGACTTCAATGTATGTGCCGCAGCCTGTCATTTCCCTGGCGGTGGTTCCCATTGACAACAAAGCACAAATAAACATGCCCAAGGCGCTGACCCGGTTTACCAAGGAGGACCCGACCTTTCGCGTCCATACCAACCATGAAACCGGTGAGACCATCATATCGGGCATGGGAGAGCTGCACCTGGAAGTTTACATCGAGCGCATGCTGCGCGAATACAGTGCCCGGGTGACCCCGGGCATGCCGCGGGTGGCCTATCGGGAAACCATCACTCGCAAAGCCCCCTTCGACTACATCCATAAAAAACAGACCGGCGGTGCGGGACAATATGGCCGGGTAGCCGGCTATATGGAACCGGCCCGCGATACGGATTTTATCTTCGAAAACCGGGTGGTGGGAGGCGCCATCCCAACCCAGTTCATTTCCGCCTGTGAAAAGGGCTTCAAACAGTGCCTGGCCAAAGGCCCCAAAATGGAATTTCCCGTAACCGGCATTAAGATCGTCATTGACGACGGAGCGTCTCACGCAGTGGACTCCTCGGAAATGGCTTTTCAGGCTGCCGCCCGGGGCGCATTTCTGCAGGCCTATCCGAAAGCCGGACCCGTCATTCACGAGCCAATCATGAAAGTGGTGGTTGAAACCCCCTCCGAATTTCAGGGGGCTGTCATGGGGTCTTTGAACCAGCGACGGGCAATGATCGTCGGTGCCCAGGATGAAGGGGTGATGTGCGTCATCGAGTCCCAGGTGCCTCTGGCGGAAATGTTCGGCTATTCTACCGTATTGCGCTCTCTGACCCAGGGCCAGGCCCAGTTTACCATGGAGTTTGCCACTTACCGGCAGGTGCCCCGGAGCATCGCCGAGGAGCTGATTAAAAAGGCCGCTGAAGAGAAAAAAAATGTCGCCTGAAAACCCTCACCGGCAGCCCCTGCCAGCCTTTGACCCCGGCAACGCGAAGCTCACCGGCTCCATCAGCCGCCCGGTTTTATCGGATCCACCGGCCGGTGTTATTTATATCAAGGAAAGGTATTTCACCATGCTGAAAAAAGATATGATCCTGCGAAATCCACTGCGCCTCATCGATCAGGAAAATGAAGACCTGCTGGGTCCCGGCCAGTTCGGCGCTGTGCTGGCCCGCGCCGGAGTCGGCAAAACGGCGTTTCTCGTCCAACTTTCACTCAACGCCCTGCTGCGGGGCAAAAACGTGCTGCACATCAGCCTCGACGATCCGGTCAACAAGGTCAGCCTGTGGTACAAGGAAGTGTTCAACCTCATTGCGGATCAATATCATGTGGACCAAATCACCTCCTTGTGGGAGTCGATCCTGCCCCACCGGTTCATCATGACCTTCCGCGTGGAGGGGTTCAGCGTGCCCAAGCTGCAGGAAAGGCTGGCCGACCTGATGGAGCAGAATATTTTTACACCCCGGATGATCATCGTCGATGGGCTTCCATTTGACGAATCCGTGCATCAGCCGCTTGCGGAGTTCAAAAACCTCGTTGAAAGCCACCAGATGCATGCCTGGTTCACCATCCGCACCCATCGCCATGAAGAGCCGGGCCCGGCGGGCCTGCCCCGGCAACTGGCGCGGGTTTCGGATCTATTCGAAATTGCCGTTGCCCTGGTTCCCCAGGGAAAAGAGATCCACGTCAAGGCGCTCAAGGGAGAGAAACTGCTGGCGCAATCCATCGATCTGCGCCTGGATCCCTCCACCATGCTGATAAAAAACACCTGATGTTTTGGGCAACTAAAAAAAGTTGCGATTGGGCCTTATAATTAAAGCAGCACATAAAAAAAGGTTTGCATCTATCTTAAAATAGAAGCAAACCTATTATTTTTTTGGAGGCGGCATCCGGATTCGAACCGGAGTATAGCGGTTTTGCAGACCGCTGCCTTACCACTTGGCTATGCCGCCAAAAAAAATGGAGCGGGAAACGGGATTTGAACCCGCGACTTCGACCTTGGCAAGGT
>CAZGNV010000094.1:0-7510 GCA_964527835.1 uncultured Desulfosarcinaceae bacterium
AGGCCTCTTGATTTAACTGTCAACGAGGTATGGGGGCTTTTTTCATAGTATCTCCTATTCCACGTTTTGAATCTGCTGCCGGATTTTTTCAAGTTCGGATTTGACCTCAACGATCCTGTGGGACACTTCGGCCTGTCCGACCTTGGATCCCATGGTGTTGAATTCGCGGTGAAGCTCCTGCAGCAAAAAATTCAGCTTTCTGCCTCCCGGCTCATCCGAACCCATGATATGGCGAAACTGCTCGATGTGGCTGGCAGCCCGCACCAGCTCTTCGGAGATGTCGCTTCTGTCGGCCAGAAAGGCCGCCTCCTGGGCAATCCGGCCGGGATCGATCTCCACCGTGTCACGGGTCAAAGCCGCGATGCGCTCCGTCAGCCGCTGCTGGTAGTGCTGCAGCAGCATGCCGGACCCCTTTTTGATGGCCCGGATGCTGTTGTCAATCCCACTGAGCCGGGTGCCGAGGTCAGCGGCGATAAAATCGCCTTCCTTTTTGCGCATGGCATCCAGATCGTCGAGGGCCTTGCCGAGGCAGGCTTCCAGCAGCGGCCAGACACCGCTCGGGTCATCGACTGTCTCCGCCGGCCTGATGATACCGCCGGCGCCCAGCAAATGATCCAGACCGATATCCCCGCCGAGATTCAGTTCGGCCCGCAAGCGTTCCAGGGCGGCATAAACCGCCTGGGCCCGTTCCATGTCGACTTCCACGGCCGCCGCCTGCCCGGAGGCATCCTTGATCTGAATGCGGACCTCAACCCTGCCACGCAAAATCCTGGTGGCGATGAGCCCCTTTACCTTCTCTTCCAATCCCTGATATCCTGAAGCCAGGCGCACCACCAAATCCAGATGCCGGCCGTTATATGAGCGGATATCCACGGCCACCGTCACATCCCCGGCGCTCTTTTCAGCCGCCGCAAAACCGGTCATGCTTTTGATCATGATATTATCAGATCCACTCCCGAATGGTTGTCGTCAATAATGACGGTCCTCTAAAAGTCGTTTTCGAGCGGCATCAACCCTTTCATGACAAAATTTCGAATTTGACCCCCTCAAGACGCTAAATCCAGCCCATATTTCCCGCGCACCTGCCGCAAAAAGGACACAATGGGCCTGTCGGCATAATCCGGATAGGTCCAGGGAAGCTTCTGAAAATCGCCCTTTTGATAGATCAGGGTCAAATCCGCATATATGCCGCTGCCGATATAAATCCGGTGGCTGAAATTTTTCCCGGAGGCCAGTACAAATCGCTCATAAAGCAGATATCCAGGATCAATGTTGACCCGGCGCCTGCCGTCGCGCACATAACGGCGCTCCAGCGCGTTGGTTGCGAGTTTGATCCGCGGCAAATCCTGCTGCTCGATCAACTCTTTAAAGGCCAGCAAACGCCGAAACAGCGGTGTTCCCATCTCCGCTTCATAATAATGCGTGTAATCAAAAGGCATCCACGCACTGACCAGGTCTACAGCACCGAAGGCAGCGTTCAACTCAGCGGCCAGGGGCTCCAGCAAGGCTTTTTCGCGCATAAAAAGCCCGATGACCAGTTTCGCCGGTTTCGGTTTGCCGGGCACGCTCATGGTTTGGGCGGTTCATCCTCCAGTGGTCTAGCTTCATCGATGAGCATGATGGGGATATCGTCCCGAATTTCATACACCAGCCGGCAATGGTCACAGATCAGACCGTCACCGGCCGGGTTCAGGTGGATATCGCCCTTGCATTTGGGACAGGCGAGAATCTCTAAAAGTTCCGCACTGATTGCCATCTTGACCCTCCCATAAACTTATTCCATATCATTTCAATGGCTTAAATGCTCATATAAAAAATTCGGCTTCGTTGCAACATCAGATCCACTTGCAATTCCATCGAATCTATTAGTGCAGTTGGCAGCCAATGGCAAGTATAAAATAAATCTAAAATTCCAGTGCCCAAGGACCAAAACATTTTGACACCCAGGGGTCTTTTTGCCATACATGGACAAGTCTGATGATCCCGTAAAAGTCATTTTCGAGCGCCATCAACCCTTTTTCGGAAAAGTCAACCTCCACCCAAACCGGACAGACCCGGCGGAGCTAAACATTGATCCGCATCGCCTTTATTGACAAACAGCGCAGCTGGACAGGACAGACCAAAAGGACGTTGTTGATTGCCGGTCACCTGGATCGGCGCCGGTTTGAACCGCTGGCCATCTGCCAGCCCGGCAGCGTTCTGGCCGCCAAACTGCGCGACCAGGATATCCCCGTGTTTGAGGTGCCCATGAACGGCACCCATCAGTTCACGGCTGTCTTTAAATTCAAACGCATTTTCAAGGAACACCGGGTGGACCTGGTGGACACCCATGGGTACCGCGATCATATCATATCGGTTGCCGCCGTTCGCCTGGCCGGCACCCGGGTGCTGCTGAGGACAAAACACAACAGCTCGCCGCTGAAAAGCGGCGTATTCAGCCGTTTTGTTTACAACAATCTCACCGATCGGGTCATCGCCATCTCCGATTACATCCGACAGGTTCTCATTCAAAGCGGCATGCACCCTCAAAACGTGGTCACGATTCACAGTGCGGTGGACACCGACAGGTTCCGCCCTCGCGATAAATCCCCGGAAATTTTGCGCGAGTTCGGTTTGAACGCCCGGATACCGGTGGTGGGCACGGTGGCCCGCATCCACCAGAGCAAGGGATTCGAACACCTGCTGCAGGCGATTGCCGCCGTGGTCAAAAACGGCGTTGACTGCCGGTTTGTGATTGTCGGCAAGGGGCGCGAAAAACTGGCCGGCCGGCTTAAGGCACTGGACATCGAAAAGTACGTCATCACTGTCGGCTACCGCGAGGACGTGCCCGAACTTTTGAGCATCTTTGATTTTTTCGTGCTGCCGTCTTTGCGCGAAGGTCTCGGCACGGCCATTCTCGAAGCCATGGCCATGGGAAAACCCGTTGTGGCAACCCAGGTCGGCGGCATTCCCGAAGCCATAAAACACGGGGGCAACGGTCTGCTCGTGCCGCCGGCGGACGCATCCGCCCTGGCCGCCGCCATCAAGCAATTGCTGGCGGCCCCGGACCGGCTGCCGGCCATGGGACGGCAAAGCCGCATGCTGGCCGAACGCCACTTTAATCAAAACGCCATGATCGCCAAAACCGAATCTTTTTTTCGCCGCATGCTGGATGCAAAAGGATGAAGCATATGGATTTGCAGTCTTTTTATTCACAAAAAAAGGTGATGATCACCGGCGGACTGGGCTTTATCGGCAGCACCATCGCTCACCGGCTGGTTGCAATGGGGGCAACCGTGCTGCTGGTCGACTCCCTCATCCCGACCTACGGCGGCAACCCGTACAACATCGCCGGTATTGAGGAGCGCGTGCGAGTCAATTTTTCCGATGTCCGCGATATCCATTCCATGTCGTACCTGGTGCAGAGCCAGAACATTCTTTTCAACATGGCCGGCACCCTGAGCCACATCGATTCGATGACCGATCCGTTCACGGACCTGGAAATCAACTGCCTGAGCCAGTTGAAAATTCTGGAGGCCTGCCGTCTTAACAATCCGGGCATCAAGGTCGTTTTCGCCGGCACCCGCAGCCAGTATGGACGTGCCCGGTATTTGCCGGTGGATGAAAGCCATCCCATGCAGCCCACGGATGTGAACGGAATCAACAATATTGCCGGGGAGGCCTATCACCTGCTTTACAGTCAGTACCATGGCATTCGGGCCACCTCGGTGCGGCTGACCAACACCTATGGTCCCCGGCACCAGATGCGCCACAGCCGACAGGGATTTTTAAACTGGTTCGTTCGCCTGGCCATGGACGACGAAGACATCCCGATTTACGGTCCGGGCAACCAGCTGCGCGATTTTAACTACATCGATGACGTGGCGGAGGCCCTGCTGCGCGTCGGTGCTTCCGACGAGTGCGACGGCCAGGTGTACAATCTGGGCAGCGGACAGCCCGTCTCGGTGCGCCAGACAGCTGAAAAAGCCATCGTCGCAGCCGGCAAAGGACAAATTCGCACGGTGGAGTTTCCGGCGGACAAGAAAAACATCGAAGTCGGTGATTACTACGCTGATTTTTCAAAAATCCAGCAAGCTGTGGGTTGGCAGCCCACGGTGACTCTGGACGAGGGACTGGCCCGCACAGTGGCCTATTATGACCGCTGCCGGGAGCACTACTGGTAACAAGACGCCCGATGAAGGATTGAAGCCATGACGATTCCCATGCTGGATCTCAAGCGTGAATACCAGAGCATCAAAAGCGAGATCGACAGCGCTCTGGCCGGGGTTCTGGACGGGGCCTTTTACGTATTGGGAGAAAACGTGGCGGCCTTTGAGCGCGAATTTGCCGCCTACATCGGGGCCCGGTTTGCGGTGGGGGTCGGCTCTGGCATGGCGGCGCTGCACCTGGCCCTGGAAGCCCTTGGAATCGGCCCGGGCCAGGAAGTCATCACCGTGGCCAACACGGCTGCAGCCACCGCCATGGCCATTGTCGCGGCGGGAGCCCAACCGGTTTTTTGCGACATCAACCCCCGCACCCACACCCTGGATCCCGAGAAGCTGGCCCCGACAATCACCTCCAGGACCCGGGCGATCCTGCCGGTGCATCTTTTCGGACATCCGGCGGACATGGAAGCAATTGCCGCCGTGGCCCGCGACTACGGTCTTTTTATCGTCGAAGACGCCTGCCAGAGCCATGGTGCCGACTTGCGGGGAAAAAAGACGGGGACCCTTGGCGATCTTGGGTGCTTCAGCTTTTATCCGAGCAAAAACCTGGGATGCTACGGCGACGGGGGCATGGTCACCACCGATGACGCCGAATTGGCCGACCGGATGCGGATGCTGAGAAACTACGGCCAGCGCGATCGCTACGAGCACCTGCTCATGGGCCACAACAGCCGGCTCGATGAGCTGCAGGCCGCCGTTTTACGGGTCAAGCTCAAACACCTCGATGCCTGGAACCGCAAAAGACGTCAGGCAGCAGCCGTCTATCATGAGCTTCTCGGCGGCCTGCCCCTGGTGCTGCCCGCCGAACAGCCGGCTGCCACCCATGTCTATCACCTGTTTGTCATCCGTGTTGCCGGCCGCGACGAATTGGGTCGCTTTCTGGCAGCCAACGATGTGATGACCAATGTCCACTACCCCCTGCCGCTTTATCGCCAGCCGGCTTTCGCCAGCCGACCGGCGCCTTCTCCGCGGCTGCCGGCCACCGAACAGTGCACGGCGCAGGTGATCTCCCTGCCGCTTTTTCCCTGGATTGCGGATGCTGAAATTCAACGGGTCGCGGGATTGGTTAAAACCTGGCTGCAGCGGGGCGAAAAATGAAAAAAGTCCTTTTTGCCCTCACCCAGTACAACATTGCGACCCAGACCTTCATCTATGACCAGCTGATCAACCTGCGGCGCTTTCGGGCGGCGGTGCTGACCCAGAAAAAGCCGGTCAACCTGGAGGTGTTTCCCTTTGCGCCCATCTATTCTTTGGCCGCTGAAAGCCGGCTGGTCCGTTACTGGAACCGCAAGATCTGCTTTCCGTTATTTAAACGCATGCCCTATTATGAAAAAATAATCGCCCGCGAGGCCCCCGATGTCATTCATGCCCATTTCGGCGGTATGGCCGCCAGGCTGGCCCGTTCGGCCCGGCATTTCGGCATCCCGCTGGTCACCTATTTCTACGGGCATGACATCCCCAAAATCCGGCGCAAAAAAGGGCGCCGCAAAATTTTCAGCCAGGGGGCCGTCTTTCTGGTGCTGTCCCGGGGAATGGGCGCTGAAATTGAACAACTTGGATGCCCGGCGCACAAGATACGGGTGCTGGATGTAGGCATCAACCCGGAAGAATTTCCAATGCGCCGCGAACAACCCGATCCTGCGGTATTTACGGTGCTCACCGTGGCACGGCTGGTGGAAAAAAAAGGCATCCGCTACCTCATCGAAGCCATGGCACGGCTCAAGGACCGCTTCGCTCACCTCAACTGCCGCATCATCGGCGATGGGCCCCTGCGCACTGATCTTGAACAGCGCATCCGGCGGCTGGACCTGGACAGCCGGGTCAAGATCACAGGCTATGTCCCCTACGCGACGCTGGGCGAAGAATACCGCCGGGCCCACTGCTTCGTTCTGCCGAGCCTGACGGGACGGCACGGCGAACGCGATGAGCTGTCCATGGTCACCAAGCAGGCCCTGGCCAGCGGATTGCCGGTCATCACCACCGATCACGCGGGCATTGCCGAAACCTTTAAAGACGGCATGCACGGAATCCTGGTCGCCGAAGGCGATGCGGTCGCCCTGGCCGACGCCCTGGCAAGGCTCATTGAAAACCCTGCCCTGGCCGCCGGATTTGCCGTCAATGGCCGCAGGTTGGTGGAAGAAATTTTTGATGTCCGCAAGACGGTTGCCCGCCTGGAGGAAATTTACGAAGAAGTGATCTAACGTCCTTTTTTTATATGGCGCCGCCTGCGACGCTCCACATATTCCGGGTACAGGTGCGGATAGAATTTTTTCCAGCGTTTGTGGGCCCACAGCCACTGCTCCGGATAGCGGCGCACCTGCTGCTCCACAACGTCGGTGATCCGCTGGGTATTGACGATTACATCGGTACGCAAATCCCCGCTGCGCTTTATTTCCAGCGGCGCTTTGATCTCGACGGTCAGCTGCCCACCCGGCCGACGGACGCAAAATACGGGCACCACCGGACTTTGACACCGAATGGCCAGAAACGCGGCCGCCGGCGTGGCCGTCACCTTGCGCCCGAAAAATGTGACTTCCACACCTTCCGAGCGTCGACTCTGGTCCACCAGCAGGGCCAGCATCCCCCCCCGGCGCAAAACCGCCCGCATTTCGGGCAGGGCCCCCTTTTTATAGATGATTTTGATGCCGAAACGGGAGCGCAGGCGGTGAACCAGGCGGTTCAGGGCCTCCAGGCGGATTTTTTTGGCCACCCCCACAACAGGTTGCCGCAATAAACAGCACCCATACTGCAGGGCCATTTCCCAGTTTCCCAGGTGGGCCGAAACGATGATCAGTCCTTTGTTGCCTGCCATCGCGTCCGTTAAATGCTCGGCACCCACCATCTCGACCCGCTCCAGCAGGTCCTGCCGGGACATGGCGGCCAGCTGGCTGGTCTCAAGAAGCGTGGTGCACACATTATCAAAGACCGCGCGGCAGACCCGGGTTACCTCTTCAGGGGACCAATGGGGACAGGCAAACTCCAGGTTGCGCCGGATAATGCGCCGGTGAGGGATGTCGAGCCCATATACGCACCGTCCCAACAGCCGGCCGAGCCCGGCAACTTTTCCCGGCGGTATGCCGGCAATCAAAGCGCGCAGCCTGCCGCCGGCTCCGGCCCTCTGGCGATCCCGCTGGAACCTGTAATTGTCTGAATCAACTGTCATTGCCGTTCTTTCGCTTGCGGCCGCCAAACCAGCCCTTGACAGCAACCCCTGAGTCTTATCTGAAGATCAGGCGAAGAGAGAGATAATTGTCAAATGCCAGGACATCGATGACCCAAGTCTAACGGTAAAAAATGCCAGGACA
>CAZGNV010000095.1:0-4905 GCA_964527835.1 uncultured Desulfosarcinaceae bacterium
GTCTTGGACTTTTTTACCGTTAGACTTGGGTCATCGATGTCCTGGACTTTGACAAGTATATCTTTGACCAGGCTCAAATGGCGGGCAGCGTGAACTTTTTCCGCCGCGGCGATGGCCCGAAACAACAATGCAATCTGGGGAACGTCTTCTTCCTCAGCCCTTTGGGCATATGCCAGCAATCTGAAATATGCCTTGGCCTCACCGATAAAAGCGGTATAAATATTGTCTTTGGTTCGTTTTTTCAAAGCCGGCCTCCTTGTTCCCGTTGGGCCAAAATAGCAGTGATTAACGTTTTTTTCGAATAATAAGGTTTTTTAGCGCCGCTCCGACATAGTGCGAATCAATTTGCATGGCTTTTTAAATCCTGTCGCCGGTATGGATGCGCTGCAGCACCCGGCTCTTCTGTCCCTTGTCCAGGTCATCAAGGGCAAAGGCCAGGCACAGTTCCAGCAGGGCGGACTTATTGTCCACGGACTCGCCGGCCAGCTTCAGTTCGTAGAATTTAAGCGCAAAGCGATCCAGAAGCTCTTCGGACAGGTAAAACCCGGCTTTTTTCTTGGCCGGTGCACCGCTGCTGCCGGGTGCCGGCGGTTGCGGCACTGCACCTTGCCCGGCCGGACCGGTGGCAACGCTGACCGGATCAAGCTGTTCTTCAGCGAACAAATCAGGGATGTGTTTCCTGCCGGTGGTCATGGTTCAATATCCTTTCAACCAGGTTGCGGTAGTCTCGAGCCCCCCGGGCGCTGGCCGCGTATTCAAAAATGCTCTTGCCATGGGCCGGGGCCTCGCACAAACGCACGTTGTAATTAATGGGGTCGCATATCAGCCGGCTGAAATATTTTTTCAACTGGCCGAAAACCTCATGGCCGTGGCGGGTCCTGCGATCGTACATGGTGGGCAGCACGTAATTGAGGCGCAGACCCGGATTCAGCTTCTGGGCGGACTGCAGGTACCTGAAAAACGTTTTCAACCCCTGCAGCGCGGGTCCCTGCAACGCCACGGGGCACAGCACCTCCTCGGCGGCCATCAGGATGTTGACGCTCAACACGTCCCAGCCCGGGGCACAGTCAAAAATCAAGAAATCCAGCGCTCCCTGCCGGGGCACCAGTTTCTGGGCCAGGACCGTCTGCCGGGTCTGCCGGGGCTGCTCGCCCAGCCAGTTTTTCAATTCCACCAGCCGGATGCCCCCGTCGAGAATCCACAGGTTGCTCCGCGCCGGGTATACGGCATCGTTGCGGGACATCGGCTTGCCGTCCGGTCGGCGTTCGGTGATGAATTCATTCAACCCCCAGGAAGGTTTGACCCCGAGAAACCGGGCCACCTGGCCCTGGGTGTCGCAGTCCACCAGCAACACCCGCTGGCCGCTTCCGGCCAGTCCATGGGCCAGGTTTACAGCGGTGGTGGTTTTGCCCACCCCGCCCTTGGCCATGGCCACTGCCAATTTGCGCATGCTTCCCCCTTTTCCACCTGTTCTCGAATTCTTCTATTCGTATATTACAGAATTCTTCCACAAAAGGCAAGCAAAAAAAATAAAATTATAAATTTCGCCGGCTAGCCCACCTTGATGATATCGGAAAATGTATTATTTTTTCGCTGGGCAACACTTGCCGGGGTGCTCGGAATTTCATCAAAGCCGGCAACTCGGCGCGAAGTTGATTGTAAAACCCAATATTTAAGGTTGACAACCCCTTAGGCGAATTGTAGAAAGACCATCTTTCAACGGGTATGGGTCCAGCGATGCGAACCGGATCATGTTTTTAAGCTAAGGAGGCGATTCAGATGAAACTTGTTAAATCGGGTCACATGGGATTTTTAATTTCGCTGCTGTTCATGGCATGGTTGCTCGCTCCGAGCCTTTGTGCCGCGGAAACGCAGAATGACAACCGGCCCGCCAGGTCAATCACCATGGCGGCCGAGTACCCGGGTGTCGAGATCTCGCCGGACGAAAGCGTCAGCATGGACCTCATCTTTCACAACCGGGGCAAAAGCGATGAGAACGTGGATGTCTGGATTTCCAAAAAACCGGACAGCTGGAAGACAAAGATCAAGACCTACCGCTATACTGTCACTGGTGTTCACGTGGCCTCCGGCGATGACCGCACGCTGACCTTCGAAGCCGAGCCTGACAAAGATACCCCCCCGGGAAAATATAAATTCCGGGTGGAGGCCAAAACCACGGATGGAAAATTCAAGATGGCCCAGGATATCACAGTGACCATCAGCGCCAAGGAGAAGGATGAAAAAAAGGACCGCGGCGTCAAGCTGACCACCTCCTATCCTGAAATCCGCGGACCTTCGGATGCCACTTTCGAGTTTTCCGTGGAAGTCGTCAGCAAGCTGGATAAAGACGATGTCTTCAATCTTTTTGCCCAGGGTCCCAAGGGCTGGGATGTAAATTTCAAACCGGCCTATGAATCCAAATACATCACCAGCCTGCGGCTCAAAGCTGATCAGAGCCAGACCATCGCCGTGGAGGTCAAACCCGCCCTCATGGCTCCTGCCGGCGAATACCCCATCAACATCCGGGTCAGCTCCGGAGATGCCAAGGGCGAAGCCGAGCTGACCGTCATTTTGACCGGCACCTACGGCCTGGAAGTCGGCACGGCCAATGGCCTGCTGTCGCTGGACGCCCGGCGCGGCAAACCGGCCAATATCTCCTTTTACGTTAAAAATTCCGGTTCTGCCGTCAACCATGACATCAAGTTCATGTCATTCAAGCCGGAAAACTGGAAGGTTGAGTTCAAACCCGAAAAAATAGATGCCATCGAGCCGGGAGATCTCAAACAAATCGAGATGACCATCACCCCTTACGAGGATGCCCTGGTGGGTGACTACTCGGTAACTATCAAAATCGATGGTGAAAAAGCGTCCAAAACCCTGGAATTTCGCACCACCGTCAAAGCCTCGGCCGCCTGGGGCTGGATCGGCATCGGAATCATCGTGGCGGTAATCATTGGATTGTTCGGAGTTTTCCGCTGGTTAGGAAGGCGCTAAAATGGACACCCCTGCAATCATTGAAACCCATGAATTGACAAAAAAATACAACGGGGCGGTGGCCGTGGATCAACTCTCCTTTGCAGTGGGCGAAGGTGAAATCTTCGGATTCCTGGGACCCAACGGGGCCGGCAAGACCACCACCTTGCTGATGCTGCTGGGTCTGACCGAACCGACCAGCGGCACTGCCCGGGTGCTGGGACTGGACCCGGTCAGGGACCCGATAAAAGTGAAATCCAAAATCGGCTACCTGCAGGAAAACATGGGATTTTACCCGGACTTGAACGCCGTGCAGATGCTGCGTTTTATCGGTGAATTAAACGGCATCAGCGGCCGGCAGGCCGATGAGCGCATCCGCAGCGCGCTGAATACCGTCGGACTGGCC
This sequence comes from uncultured Desulfosarcinaceae bacterium, assembly GCA_964527835.1. GTDB lineage: Bacteria > Desulfobacterota > Desulfobacteria > Desulfobacterales > JAFDCJ01 > JAFDCJ01. The sequence continues at coordinate 3,380 of CAZGNV010000095.1, forward strand.
GATGAAGCCGCAAAAAAGATCCGGGCCTATTCCCGGGGCATGCGGCAGCGCCTGGGCATCGCGGAACTGCTCATCAAGGACTCCAAGGTGGCTTTTCTGGACGAACCCACCCTCGGGCTGGACCCGGATGCCACCAATCGCATGATGGACTTGATTGAGCGGTTGTGCCATGAGAACAAAATGACGGTGCTGATGTCCAGCCACCTGCTGCACCAGGTGCAGAAAATTTGCCACCGGGTGGGAATTATGATCAAGGGACGCATGGTGGCCCAGGGCCCCATGGATCGGTTGGCCAAGGAAAAGCTGGGCATCGGCCAGGAAAAATATACACTGGAAGAAATCTACATGAAATATTTCCAGGAGGCTTAGCGGTGCAAGGGATCAAGGTCATATTCAGAAAGGAATTGGCGGATCATTTCAGCAGCTACCGGTTTACCATCATCTTTGCCCTGATCGCCATGGTCAGCCTGATTACCGCTTACATGGTGGGGCTGAACATCCGCCAGCAGCTGGAGGGCGTCGCCAAACCGCGCTTTATCTTCCTGATGCTTTTTACGGCCCCGGGGGCCATGTTTTCCCTGGTGCAGTTCGTGGCTTTTTTCGGACCGCTGGTGGGACTGATCCTGGGATTTGACACCATCAACCGGGAACGCAACGAGGGCACTTTGAGCAAACTGCTGTCCCAGCCCATTTACCGGGATGTTGTGATCAACGGCAAGTTTCTGGCGGGGGTGGCCATGATTTCCATCATGCTGGTATCCATCGTGCTGGTGATCACCGGGCTGGGCCTGCTGGTCATGGGGATCGTTCCGGGAATTGAAGAAATCTGGCGCATCCTCATTTACCTGGTGGTCAGCATCATCTATATTGCCTTCTGGCTGGGGGTGGCCATTCTTTTTTCGATTTTATTCCGCTCCACGGCCACCTCAGCACTGGCGGCACTGGCGGTGTGGATCTTTTTTTCGTTTTTCGTATCCATCGGCGCCAGCATCCTGGGCAATGCCCTGGCCGGTGACACTCCTGGCGCGGACACTGCGACGGTGATGCGCCAGGCCCGCCTCGTCAAGGCCGTGGAACTGACCTCTCCCATGAAGCTTTACATGGATGCCACGGCCACCATTATCGATCCCATGCGCAGATCCACCCGTTCCATCATTTCCATGGGCCCCATGGAAAATCTTTCCATGGCTCGCTTTTCAGGGCCCCTGCCCCTGAGTCAGAGCATCCTGATTGTCATTCCCTACCTCATCTCGCTGGTGGCGATCACCATCATCTGCTTTGCCGTGTCCTATACGGTCTTCATGCGCCAGGAGATCCGCTCGATGTAAAGTGATTTCCATGATCGAGAATTATTTTACAATAATTAAAATTTGATGAAATCGTAAAAAGTCGATTTTCTCGCTTCGCAAGCCTTTTCGGGAGCCGTTCAGGGTTTCGCTAAATCGCAAGAAATATTACTAGCGCGCTAAAATAGCTTGCGATTCTTAACGCTCAACTGATAAGGTTCAGGACATCGATGACCCAAA
>CAZGNV010000096.1:0-4154 GCA_964527835.1 uncultured Desulfosarcinaceae bacterium
GGGTGGCTCCATTAGGGCGATCATCGAATGGCTCCATATTGGCGATCGTCAACATAGGTGCGTGGCTTGTTTTGTTTGCCTCTCAACGGGCGGTGTAAAATGTCGATAACTTCTTCACTCTTTTCTCTGGCAGTATTTAAAATTTTCAGATCCGTTGGAAATGTAATATCAGCAGGTGCGCAGGTAGCATCGACAAGCAGCTTGCCTTTGTTGCTCGACGCTGGTGATCCAGGGTTGTCATCTTTATCATCAGAACGTTTTTTCTCCGATGATTTCATGGCTTCGGCAAGCGCCTTTTTGGTTATGGCTTCATTAATCTGGGCAAGTGTCTTTTTGCCTATCCGTTTGCGAAAATGTACAAACATCGTCGGATGAAATGGCGCTTCGTCCTTGTAGGTCTTGAAGCCAAGAAAGTATTGCAGATAAGGATTTTCCCGGATCTGCTCTACGGTTTCTTCATCACTGGTTCCAAGACGCTCTTTGATGATCAATGCGCCAATGGCGATGCGAACCGACAAAGCAGGCGAGCCCATGTGCGATCCGGATAGAGATTTGCAATAAAGTGATTCAAATTCTTCCCAGGGAATGAATTTGGCTATTTTTACCCAACGATTGTCGCTGCGAAGTCCGCCGCTAAACGGTAAAGCGAAATCTTCGAACTCAAGCTGTTTGTAGTTGTGTTTATACATGGCAGGTTTAAATAAAGTGCACGGCTTTTGAAGGTTATCGGTTATTTTCCTTTCACTTTTGGCTTATCAAATAGCACTTTATTAAAATTATTTCAAGTATTTATATTTATTTAAGCAAACCCTACTTAATTCGCAGCTTTTGTTTAGCTCTATCATTGTTTAAAAACAACCCAATCATTGAAGCATTGCTTGGGGATTATATTGCGCAAAAAGTTGCTGTTGAAAAAGAAAAAGGACCTAGGAGTTATCCTAAGCCCTTGATTTTATTGTGGTAGCGGGGGCTGGATTTGAACCAACGACCTTCGGGTTATGAGCCCGACGAGCTACCAGACTGCTCCACCCCGCATCATGAAAGCTGTTTGTATCGAATCTATAATAATTAGTCAAGGGGTTTGTGTCAAGCGGGTCCGGTTTAAACCCATCAGGGCCCGATCAGGTTTTCAAGCTGCTGTTTGAGGTGGTCGGACTCGTTTGGCGAAGCTCTTTGTTTCCCGGCGCGCAGAAGCACCTGCTTGCGGCGGCCGGTGTGGCCGGTGATGATTTCAAGACGCGCTTTTGAAACGCCGAGGCATTTGGCCAGAAACTTGACGCACATCCGGTTGGCGGCGTTGTCCACCGGGGCGGTGGTCAGCTTGATTTTCAGTGCGCCGGCGTGCTCACCGACGATCGCGTTTTTCGACGAACGCGGCTGCACCAGGACGTCAAAGACAATGCCTTCGGGATGGTTGCGAATCTGGATCATGGCCGTCGCGCGAAACCGGGTTTACCCGTTTTGAATCGTTTTGATAATCTGGCTGGAAGAGACCGCTTCGGTGACCGGTATCAATTCCACCCGCCCGCCATACTTTTCGACGATTTTGCGCCCCAGAACTTTTGCAGTGTTATAATTGCTGCCCTTGGTCAGAACATCGGGCCGGACGGCCTCAATGATCCTGTCCAGGTCCCGGGTGGCAAAGACCACGACGTGATCCACACTGTCCAGGGCGCTGAGGATGCGAACCCGCTGGGCAGAGTCGATGACGGGCCGGCCCGCACCTTTGAGGCTTGTTACGGATTGATCATCATCCACAGCGACAATCAGCACATCACCGAGCTGTTTGGAGCTTGCCAGCAGTTGAATATGGCCGACGTGCAAAAGATCAAAGCAGCCGTTGGTCAACACGATGCGCTTGTGATCTTTGCGCAGCTGCCGGCAGAGCTGCGCCAGTTCGTCGATCGTTTTTTGCTTGGAAAGGGTGTCTGCCTCCCCGGATTTCAGGGCCCGGGACAACTCCGGGCGCGAAACCGTCGCCGTGCCGACTTTGCCCACCACGATTCCGGCGGCAGTGTTGGCCAGAGAGATGGCGTGTTTGAAAGACAGTCCGGCGGCGATGCCCAGTCCCAGAACCGCGATGACAGTGTCGCCGGCACCGGAGACATCGTATACTTCCCGGGCGCGGGTGCTGAAGTGAACCGGCTTTTTGGCGGGCTCGAAAAAAACCATCCCGTCCTTGCCACAGGTGATCAGAATTTTCTCGATACCGGATTTTTCAAGCAAACGGTTGCCGGCGGCCGCCAGGCTTTTTTCATCCGAGATTTCAATGCCCGAAGCCAGTGAAGCCTCACGCCGGTTGGGAGTCAGCAGCGAGATACCGGCGTATTTTGTGAAATCAAGCCCTTTGGGGTCGGCAATGATGACTTTGCCGCTGGCTTTTGCCAGGGCGGCCAGCCGGGCCACCAGCGGGCGGGTAATCAGGCCCTTGCCGTAATCGGAAATCAGGATGACATCGGTTTGGGCAATGATTTCCTCGGCCAGTTTGACCAGCGCCTCGAAGGTTTGCGGGGCAATTTCTTTTTTGGTCTCCCGGTCAATGCGCAGCACCTGTTGATGTTCGGCGATAATGCGGGTTTTTCGGGTTGTGGGACGTTTGGGCTCCTGGATGATGCCCCGGCGGTCGACACCCAGTTTGTCAAATTTATCGAGCATCAGTCGGGCATTGCGGCCGGTGCCGGCAACTCCTAGCACCGTAACGGCCGCTCCCAGGGACACCAGGTTATTGACCACGTTGCCGCAGCCGCCCAAGGTGTACTGCTCGTTGTTGACGGACACCACCTGCACCGGTGCTTCCGGGGAAATGCGATCCACCTTGCCCCACACGTATTCATCGAGCATCAGATCGCCCACCACCATCAGGCGACAGCGTTCAAACCTTGCAATGTCGACGTCCATGGTGCCCCTTTCATTCTAGTTATCAAGCTTTCTTGCTTTCTATTTTTCAAGCTTTCCAGCTTGTTCTACGATTTTCCTGATAAACGCCGGCGGACGCACCACCTTGCCCTCTTTATTGACACACGGGTGTCTGGTGTACCCTTTGGCCACCAGGGTTTTGCCGTCTTCACGAAAGATGCGGTAATCGAACTTGATGCCGGCCTTGATCGTGCGGTCCACGCTGGTTTCAATTACCAGGACGTCGTCATATCTGGCCGGTGCCGCGTAGCGGCAATGGGTTTCGGCAACGGGCAGATAGATTCCGTGATCTTCAACAGTCTTGTAGGAAAGACCCAGGGAGCGGAACATTTCACTGCGGCCGATTTCAAACCAGCGAAAGTAATTGCCGTAATAGGCCTGGCCCATGTTGTCGGTATCACCGTAGATGACGCGGACCGTTGTCCGGTGATGGGGCATCGTGGTCTCCTGCTGCGATTCAGTTGCGGCTGAGCCGTTCAGGTTCCGATAATTTTGAGCAGCTCGCTTTTCAGCTCACCGTAGTCGACGGCCGTCGGAAAATCACCGTATTGCTCCCTGACGCTGTCCGGCGGGCGGTATAAGACGGCGTGATCGGCGGCCTGGAGCATGGTGATGTCGTTATAGGAATCACCGACGGCAATGACCCGGTAGTTCAGTGACTTGAGCGCCAGGGCGACTTTTTTCTTGCCGTCGGGCTGGCGCAGATTGTAGCCGGTAATCTTCCCGTCGGCGTCCACCGAAAGGCTGTTGCAAAAAAGCGTGGGCCGGTCGAGTTTTTCGATCAACGGCCCGGCAAATTCAACATAGGTGTCGGAAACGACGATCAGGGGCACCTGGGAACGGAGCCAGTTGAGAAACTCGCGCGCTCCGGGAAGCGGTTCCATGGCGGCAATGACCGCCTGAATGTCCTGCAATGTCAGATTGTTGGCGGCCAGAATTGCCAGACGCCGTTTCATCAGAACGTCATAGTCGGAAATATCGCGGGTGGTCAACCGCAGTTCCTGGATGCCGGTTTTTTCCGCAAAGCTGATCCATATCTCGGGGGTGAAAATGCCTTCCATGTCCGCGCAGACAATATACATAGCCAACGGTTTTTCCCTTTCTGTTATCAACCTTAGTGTTGCATAAACAACATGCCAAACAATATATAATATTTCGATATTATAACATAAATCATACTAAAGACGGGCCTATCCCGCAAAAAAAGGCTAATTTAGCAAAAGTTATTTACCGCGATT
>CAZGNV010000097.1:0-3842 GCA_964527835.1 uncultured Desulfosarcinaceae bacterium
GACTTTTTACAATTGCGTCAAGGATCAAAGGTTCTGCGGTTCATTTTTTCTGCGTTTCTGCGTTTTTAGCGGATCTGCGAGGTGATATGAAATATTCTCCTGCACAGGGCTTTGCACGGGGGCTTGCGCCCCTGCTGCGCATGGGTAAAAAATATGGGGCCGAATGGTGGATTCTGGTCGTCGGTGCGCTGATTATTGCGGCCATCGTTTTCATGGCCGTGTTTGCACCGATTGTCGCGCCCTTTGACCCCTATGCCCAGGACACGGGACCCCAGCTGGCTCCGCCGGGGGGGGCGCACCTGATGGGAACCGACAACCTGCACCGTGATGTCTGGTCGCGCATCGTTTACGGTTCGCAAACCATTTTACGCGTGGCGGTGCTGGCCGCGCTGATCTCATCGCTGATCGGCATTCCCCTCGGGCTGGTTTCGGGGTTTGTCGGGGGGACTTTTGACCGCATCCTGTCGCTGACCATGGACTCGGTGTACTCGTTTCCCGGACTTATCCTGGCGATTGCCTTTGCGGCCATGCTCGGCCCGGGGGTCATCAACATTACCCTGGCGGTGTCGGTCATTTATATCCCCACCTATTTTCGCCTCGTGCGGGGCCAGACCCTGCAGATCAAAGAAGAGCTTTACGTGGAGGCGGCCCGGGCCATCGGGGCATCGGGCCCGGTGGTGCTGGGAAAGTATATCTTCCCCAACGTGATTGCCACCACGGTGGTGGTTTTTACCCTCAATGTCGCCGATGCCATCATGATCGAAGCGGCCCTGACCTATCTCGGCCTCGGCCTGCCGCCCTCGATTGTCGACTGGGGAATGGATTTGTCCATGGGCAAAAAATACCTGCCCTCGGGCCAGTGGTGGATGATCACCTTTCCGGGGATGATGATCTCCACTTTGGCCCTGGGATTCACCATGCTGGGCGAAGGCCTGGCCGAAATTTTGAACCCCCGGCTGCTGGAGCGCTAAGGCGTGGCGAATATCCTGGAAATAAAAAACCTGACCGTGCAATTTCCCATCAACATCGGTACGGTGCGCGCCGTGGATGATGTCAGCTGGCAGCTGCGCGAAGGCGAAGTGATGGGCCTGGTGGGAGAATCGGGCTGCGGCAAATCCACCCTGGGGTTTTCCATCCTGCGGCTGTTGCGGCCCCCGGGAAAAATTGTCAGCGGCCAGATGTTTTTTCAGGGACGCGACATCGTGCGGATGGGTGAAAAGGAGCTGCTGCAGCTTCGCGGCCGCAAGATTGCCATGATTTTCCAGGATCCGCTGACCTCGCTGAATCCCCTGTTTCGCATCGACCAGCACTACCTGGAGACCATGTTCACCCATGACCCGCACCTGAAAAAGGAACAGGCCCTTGAAAGGGCGCGCAGCATGCTCGAAAGCCTGGGCATATCCCCGGATCGCCTGCTGGAGTATCCCCACCAGCTTTCCGGCGGCATGCGCCAGCGCATCATGATCGGCCTCGGCCTGATCCTGAACCCCGCACTGCTGATCGCCGATGAACCCACCACCGCCCTGGACGTCATCGTGGAAGCCCAGTTTCTCGACCTGCTGGCCCACCTGCAGAAGCAGTTCAGCCTGACCATCATCCTGATTACCCATAACCTTGGCAACGTCGCCCAGCTGGCCGACCGCATCACGGTCATGTACGGGGGCAACATGGCCGAGATGGCCGAAGCCGGCCCCCTTTTTGCCAATCCCCTGCATCCGTACACCCAGGGGCTTTTATCGTCGATTCCCAACATCAAGCTGGATCAGCCCAAACTGCAGACTATGCCGGGAAGCCCGCCGGACCTGGTCAACCCGCCGCCAGGCTGCGTGTTTCATCCGCGTTGTCCGCGGATCATGGATGTCTGCCGGAGGCGCAAGCCGCCGGCGGTGGAAAAGGACGGGCATCTGGTGGCATGCTGGCTTTACAGGTGAGGAAATCGTGCAGGATCTGATAACCGTCAACAACCTGGTGAAATATTTTCCCCTGCAAAAGGGCCTGCTGGACCGGTTTTTCGCCAAGCAAAGAGGGTTTGTCAAAGCCGTGGACGGCATCTCCTTTGCCATTAAAAAAGGCGAAGTCCTCGGCATGGTGGGCGAAAGCGGGTGCGGCAAAACCACCACCGGCAGGCTTATTTTGCGCCTGCTGGAGCCGACCGCCGGCGACATCGTCTACAAGGGAAAGTCGGTTTTTGCCTACCCGAAAGAGGAAATGCGCAAACTCAGGGAAAAGATGCAGGTGGTTTTCCAGGACCCCTACGCATCGTTGAGCCCGCGCATGTCCATCGGCAACGCCATTGAACATCCCCTGGTGATTCACACCCAATACAGCAAGGCCGAGCGCCGGCAGGCCTGCCTGGAGCTGATGGAAAAAGTAGGCCTGATGCCGGCGGATTTTTTGTATCGCAAGTATCCCCACCAGCTTTCCGGTGGGCAGCGCCAGCGGGTGGTCCTCGCCCGGGCCCTGGTGAGCAGGCCGGATTTTGTGGTTGCCGACGAGCCCATCGCCATGGCGGATGTATCCGTCAGGGCCCTGATCCTGGAGTTGATGGCCCGGCTCAAGGATGAGTTCGACCTGACCTACCTGTACATCACCCATGACCTGGCCACCTGCAAATACATCTGTGACCGGGTGGCGATCATGTACCTGGGCAGAATCGTGGAGATCGGCACCCTGGAGGCGGTCTTCAAAAACCCTGTCCACCCTTACACCATGACCCTGCTGGAGGCAGTCCCGGTCCCCGATCCGCGTTACCGGCGAACCCATCCCATTCCCAGCGGGGAGATTCCCAGCGCCATCGATCCGCCGCCGGGCTGTCATTTTCATCCGCGCTGCATGTTCGCCCGGGCCGATTGCCGTGACGCGATTCCGGCCCTGGAACAGGTGGGCGCGGATCACTGGGTGGCCTGCCCGGTGAGGAAATAAAACCATGGCCTTTTAAGTTTTAAGGAAAGGAGGACAAAATGAAATCCATCGGTTTTCTGCCGGTTCTTCTCATTGTTATGATCGCAGTTGCCGGGGTCCTTCCGGCAGCGGGAACATCTCCGGCCGATTCCACGAAGATCACCCAGGCCTCCACCCCCACCACCGAAGAACTGGCCCGGCGCTATCCCATCGCCCCGGGGGTATGGTACCCCACGGACGGGCCCATTCCGGAAAAGCCCGTCCGCTATTACCGGGTGCGGTGCTGGCCGGGGTGCCATTCGGGCAGCCCCAACGGGAAATATCCCCACCGGGCTTTGAATATGAAGCCCATATTTCCCACCAGCGCCGCCAGGGCCCATGGGTCGATGCCGGCAGTCAAGGAGTAAGTGTTCATGGTTGATGTTTACCGTTTTCTGACCGACCACCATATCGAATACGAGCGCCATGACCACCCAGCGGTCTACACCGTTGCCGATGTCCAGCGGCTGGTGCCGCCGCTGCCGGCGGCGGCCACCAAAAACCTTTTTTTGCGCAACAAGAAAGGCAATCGGCATTTTCTGGTGCTGGTTCCGGCTTTAAAGCGGGTAAACCTCAAGGCCTTGAGCGGTGTGGTGGGCTGCGGTCATCTGAGCTTCGGCTCCCCGCAGCGGCTCAAAAAACACCTGGGAGTCGACCCCGGGTCGGTGACCGTCCTGGCCCTGGTCAACGATGCGCGGCACGCGGTGGAAGTCATTTTTGACCGGGACCTGTGGCAGGAGATCGCCTTTCAGTTTCATCCCCTGGTCAACACCAGCACCCTGCTGATTGACCGGGACAACCTGCAGCGTTTTTTTGAAGCCACCGGCCATCAGGTAAAAATCCTGCTGCTGCCGGACTAGGCTTTTTTTCGCTGTTTAATTACGACGCAATCGTAAAAAGTT
>CAZGNV010000098.1:0-2370 GCA_964527835.1 uncultured Desulfosarcinaceae bacterium
TATCTAACACAAAACCTTAACTTTTACAAGGCATTATGTATAAAGCGATTGCGAAACAGGATTCTTACAGCCAATGCAAGGCCCAAATCGAGCACATCAACCGGGATGTGCGCGCGCTGTTTTCAAGTGCCCGATCGATCCCCGGGATGGGCAAATACAGTTTTGGCGAATGGGAGCAAACCTGTGAGCATCTTCCCCAGCAGCTGGCCCAGGACACCATCCGGGTGGCCGTCGTCGGGCCCATTAAGTCCGGCAAAAGCACTTTTTTAAATTCGATTTTCAACGGGGACTATGTCAAACGCGGCGCCGGGGTGATTACTTCCATTGTCACGCGGGTGCGCCGCGGCAACCGTCTGCGGGCAAAGCTTTTTTTTAAATCCATTGATGAAGTCAATGCGGATATGCGCCAGGCCCTGGTACTGTTTCCAGCATCTGACTGGCATACCGAAGACCGGGAATTTGACATCCGCCGGCAAAAAGACCGGCGCCGGCTGCAGCAGGCGCTTGCGCGGCTGGACTCCGAGCAGCTGATTACCAGCGATACCCGCAATACCAACACGGTCCTGCTGACATCCTATCTCAGGGGATATGACGCGGCAAGCTCGCTGCTGGGCGATGAAGGCAAAATGCAGCTGTTCGAAGACGAACGTTTCGCGGAGCACAAGGCATTTGTGGGCGACGAGGCCCTGGCGGTTTATCTCAAGGACGTTTTGCTGGAGGTCAACACCAGCGGCATCCCCAGCGATATTGAAATCGCAGACTGTCAGGGCAGTGACTCATCCAACCCATGGCACCTTGCCATGATCCAGGACTATCTGCTGCTCACCCACCTGATCGTTTACGTGATCAGCAGCCGCACCGGGCTGCGCCGGGCCGACATCCGTTTCCTGTCAATGATCAAGAAGATGGGGATCCTGGAAAACATCCTGTTTGTCGTTAACTGCGATTTCAGTGAGCATGAGTCGATTGCGGATCTCAAAGGCCTGGTGGCGCGCATTGGCGAGGAACTTGCCATGATCAAACCCCAGCCGGATGTCTATGCCTTCTCGGCGCTTTTCAACCTGTTCGGCTCGCGCAACGATCCCCTTTCGCCCAAGGAGCAGCTGCGCTTCGAGCAATGGACGGCCGATAGAGATTTTGTCGACTTTGCCAACCGGGAGTCTGAGCGCTTTCAGCACGTTTTCAATGAATACCTGGCGCAAAAACGCTTTGCATTGCTGCTGAAAAACCATGTCGAACGGCTGGGGGTCATTGTGTCCGGCATCAACGATTGGGTGGACCTCAACCGCAGCGTGCTGTCCCGGGATTCGAACAGCATTGGTGAGCAGCTGCAAAAAATCAAAAACCACCAGCAGCGGCTCGATCGAATCCAGGCAGCGGTCGAAAAAACCCTCAGTGGGGCCCTGCCGGAAATAAAAAAAGAACTCCAGCAGCAAGTGCACCAATTTTTTAACACCGCCTCGGGCAGCATTGTGGCCGACCTCGAAAATTTCATTGACAACTACAGTCCGGCGTCGGCTGCCGACGAGCACAATACAGAAACAGCAGATTTTTCCCAAAGCCTTTACCTGGTGTTTCAGGAGTTCAAGCAGGCCCTTGACGCCCATGTCACCGAAATTGTCAACCCCCGGGTGATCCGCTTTGTCCAGGGCCTGCAGATGCGCATCCGGGACTATTTTCAGTCGTTGGTAACGCCGTTTGACACCATGATCCGCGAAGCTCGGCAGGAGGTTATCGGCATGACGGAGTCTGGCAGGACGGATGCCGGGCACAGGAATCCGTCACCTGCTGATTTGTCCCTGCTGGAAATCCTTGCCGATGCCGCCAACCTCAAACCCCCGGCGCTGGTGGCCGTTATGGGGTATTCGACCAAGATCAAAACCGAGGCGCTCATGCGGCTGGGGCTTTACCGGGTTTTGAAAAACGTGAAGGCCATATTCAAAAAGTCCGCAAAACATGATCGGGGCGAAATTGCGCGCGCCTTGCAGGACGGCATCGAACTGATCAAGCGGGAGACCAAAAAATCGCTGGCTTTTCAGTTGAAGGACTACCGGGAAAATCTGAAGTTTGGCTACCTGTTTGAGCTGATCGAAGCGGCGGCCAACGGATTTGCACAAGCGGTGTTGAACCAGTTTCAGGCCTATTTTTCCGATCTTTCCACGGTCATCGAAACCATCAGCACCAGCCGGCAAGACAAAAAGCAGGCCCTTCAGATACTCGACGAAATGGACCTGGTCATCGGGCAGCTGGAAGAGAAAATCGATGGGCTGCGCGGGCAGATTGAAAACCAAAGGGACGAACATTGATGAAGTCGTAAAAAGTCGAATTTTCTCGCTCCGCAAGCCTTTTCGGGAGCGGTTCAGGGTTTCG
>CAZGNV010000099.1:0-1997 GCA_964527835.1 uncultured Desulfosarcinaceae bacterium
GGCCTCTTGATTTAACTGTCAACGAGGTATGGGGGCTTTTTTCATAGTATCTCCTTATCAATGAAATGTGAGGACGCATCAGGCAGGAAGGTTACGGGTCAATACAAACTTCCAAACGGGATCTTTCTCACCAATGATAGGGCCGTATCCTTCCACACCAAGCTTTTTAACGAGCACGAAGCATCAATGTCATCGCGGCGTCTTGAGCCTGACACGCCCGGCATTATTGTGCCCGCGCTCGCAATATTAATCAAGTTCGTTTCAATTAGGCTGCCGCTCGCGGTATAAATAAGCTTTTTACGGGACCGTCAATGTTTGATATTGTTGGCCCATCTCCGCTGCCGCAAGGCTTCGTACAGGGCCACGGCCGCAGCCACGGACACATTGAGCGAATCCACCGGTCCGTGCTGGGGGATGGAAACCAGCAAGTCACAGTTCTTTTTCACCAGGGGCCGCAGCCCTTTCTGCTCTGCGCCCAGCACCAGGGCCAGCGGCACGGTCAGATCCGTATCGTAAATCGAAGCGGGCGCATCTTTTTGCAGGCCCGCGATCCACAGCCCGCTTTGCTTGAGTTTATTAAACACCTGCACCAGGTTGGTCACCCGTGCCAGCCGGATGTGTTCCAGGGCTCCGGCCGAGGCACTCGAAACGGCAGGTGTCGGCGGTGCGCAACGGTCTTTGGGAATCACAACGCCGTCAACCCCCACACAAAGGGCCGTGCGGATGACCGCCCCCAGGTTTTGCGGATCCTGGATGGTATCAAGCACCAGCAAAAAGGGGACACCCCCCGGGGCCAATTCCGTCGACCGCAATTGCGCCAGTGAAGTCCCCTGGTAAGGGCTGACCCGGGCGGCAACCCCCTGGTGAGCGGACGTTCCGGCAAGGGTCCGCAGATCGGCTGCCGCAACGTTTTTCAGCGCAACGCCCCGCGCCGCTGCCAGGGATTGAATGTGCAGCCGACGATCGGATTTTTTGCGGGCGTCCAGATAAATTTCAAACACCCGCCGGCGATTGGCCCGCAGTGCTTCACCCACCGGATGGATACCGTAAAGAATCTCTTCATTCATGATCGGTATTTCTCGATGACAGCGATCAATTCCGCCACGGCCGGCGCCAACCGGTCATTGACGATGATGTGGCGGTACAGGTCCTTTTGAGCCATTTCATTTTCGGCGTTTTTCAGCCGAACGGCGATCACCTCGGCGCTGTCAGTGCCCCGGGCTTCCAGGCGCTGTCTGAGCACCTCCATGGAAGGCGGCATCACAAAAATGGTGACGCTGTCCGGGTAGCGTTTCAGAATCTGCCGGGTGCCTTCAACGTCAATGTCCAGCAGGATATCACGGCCGGCGGCCAGGGACTGGTCCAAAAAATCAGCCGAAGTGCCGTAGTAATTTCCATGCACCCGGGCCCATTCAGCCCAGCGACCGGAGCGGATGCCGTTTTCAAATTCCCGGGCAGTGATGAAATGGTAGTCAATGCCGTTTTTCTCTGAGCTGCGCGGCGGCCGGGTGGTGTATGAAATCGAGTACTGCAAATCGGGAAAGTGATCCCGCACAGCTCGGCACAGGGTTGTTTTTCCTGCTCCCGAGGGTGCTGAAATGACAAACAGAAGGCCTTTTGGGGGGGATACACCGTCATCAGCCTCGGAACAGTTCTTATTCAATGGCGGGGGCTGCATGTCAGATCAGGAGGACTCTTTGACAGCGGCATAGCGCTGGGATATGGTCTCAGCCTGAATGGCCGACAGGACAACATGATTGCTGTCCATGATGATAATAGAGCGGGTCCGGCGGCCGTGGGTGGCATCAATCAGCCGTCTTTCGTCGCGCGCCTCATCCTTGAGTCGCTTCATGGGCGCCGAGTTCGGCGAGACAATGGCCACAACCCGGTCCGAAACCACCGTGCTGCCGAAGCCGATGTTCAACAGTGTCTGATCCATCCCACCTCCCATGTAAAAATATTAGTCAACAGTTAATTCAAGAAATACCTGTCCTTTA
>CAZGNV010000100.1:0-1974 GCA_964527835.1 uncultured Desulfosarcinaceae bacterium
AAACCCTGAACAGCTCCCGAAAAGGCTTGCGGAGCGAGAAAATTTACTTTTTACGACTTCATCAAACATTGGTAAGTTCTCAATAAGTTGCGCTTGGCGCACGCAACATGCATTTTGGCCTCGCTCCCGGTGTCCATTCAACCAAAATACATGTTGCGCTCAGCTGGCAGCAGATCACTGTGTTTTTTTTGAAATGCCTTAATCATCGGATTCAGCGGGGCGATCATTTTCCGGCTCAAAGGGAACTGCAGCAACGCCGCCGCTCGCATCCTTCATCAGCAGGGTGACCTGTTTTTCGGTTTCGTCCAGTTTTTGGGCGCAAAATTTCGAAAGCTGCATTCCTTCCTCGAATTTCCGGATGGCTTTTTCCAGTGCCAGATCGCCGCTTTCGAGTTCCTGGACAATTTGTTCGAGCTGCTTCATCGCCTGTTCAAAGGTCTTCTTGGCCATGGGTCGATTTTCCTTCCACGCGGCAGTAAAGGCTTCCCCGGGCCAACAGCACCTCCAGCTTCTTATCCAGGGTCACACGGTTGGCGTCTTTGACCACGGCGCCCTCCGGCAGGGTGCGGGTAATACTGTAGCCCCGCGCCAGAATCGCCAGGGGGTTCAAAGCCTCAAGCTTTGCGGTCTGCGCGCGCAATTTACTTTGCCGCTCCTTTAGATAGATTAACAATGTTTTAAATAAATTATTTCGTAATTCATCAAGTTTTTCATTAATTTTTATAACCCGGCTGCGGGGATTGTTGGCCATGAGGCGGTCTGCCCAGAAGGTCAAGCGCTCATTTTCCCGTCCAAGCCAGCGGTGCACCATGTTTTCCAATCGGGAAGTGTAATCGTCCAGCCGGAGACGAAAATCTTCGACTTTCCGTTGCGGGGTTTTCAACCGAGCTGTCATTTCATCAAGATTGTTTCTTAAACGATTGATATATTGTGTAATATTCAAATTAAGGGAGCGGCTGAGTTCTGTGCAGCGGCGCTGCAGTTCAGCTTTTTCCGGCACCACCAGTTCGGCCGCCGCCGACGGTGTAGGGGCTCGCAGGTCGGCCACAAAATCGGCAATCGTGTAGTCGGTTTCGTGGCCGATGGCTGAGATGATGGGGATTTGCGACGCAAAAATGGCCCGGGCCACCGGCTCGGAGTTAAATGCCTGCAGGTCCTCCAATGATCCGCCGCCACGTGCCAGGATCGCCACATCGGAGTCCGCCCGGATGTTGAGCAGTGCCAGGGCGGCCACGATCTGGTCGACAGCGACATCCCCCTGAACGCTGACCGGTATGATTTCAACCTGGATGCCGGAAAATCGACGCTGGATAATGTTCAGCAGGTCATGCACAACCGCGCCGGTGGGTGAGGTGATCAGGCTGATTTTGCGAGGGATGAAGGGCAGGGTCTGTTTGTACTGATCATCGAAAAGACCTTCGGCGGCCAGTTGTTTTTTAAGTCTTTCAAAGGCCATCTGCAGCGCGCCGATGCCTGACGGTTCGAGGTATTCAAGGATGACCTGGTAAGTTCCACGGGGTTCATAAACGCTGATACGGCCCATGCCGGTAACGCCCATGCCGTCGCCGGGGCGAAATTTAAGTTGACGCTGCTGGCCGCGAAACATGACCGCGCTGATCTGGGAGTTGGCATCTTTGAGGGTAAAATAAAAATGTCCAGAGGCGGGAACGCGAAAATTAGATATTTCACCGTAAATCCAAATAAATGGAAACTTTTGTTCAAGTAATTTTTTAATATCGGCATTCAATTCGGAAACGGTGAAAACTTTCCGCAGGATGCCAGGGTCATCAGTTTGCATGGTCAACCGTATCAAACATCAAGCCACACGCCCCATTAAAAGCAGAGAATTGTCGGTTTTATTTCCAATCCGGTGGGTGGGGGCCAGATTTGAAAATTCATTAACGTCCGATAAGATATATTATGTAAACTTTCAGGTAATCCAGGTGGCTGCCGGTTTTTCCATCCGGCAATGCA